>NZ_QTZF01000009.1:0-54873 GCF_003462545.1 Coprococcus sp. OM06-34AC | reverse complement strand
TCTCGGTTCCTTTGTTGGTCGTCCTTTTTTACTTTCTACCAATCCATTATATCTGGCAATTCGCTGAAAGATATTTCTTTATTCTTACGACGGTTTAATTCCTTGTAATAATCTTTCACGACACTACGGACAACTTTCTTTAAACAACTTTCAAAACGACATTGAACTGTTTTCTGGAAGTCAGACGGTTTCATCAATCTCACCTCCTTTCCTTTATGATTTGAAAAGTGTTTATCCCTCTTTCCGCACCATATAAGGACAGCTAGGTGTGATTTAATGACCTCTTTTGAAAAATTTTTTAAATTTTTTCGGGTATGAAAAAAGCCCGCACAAAACATATAGTCTGTACGAGCCTTTAAAGCTAAAACATAGTAATATTGTATCATTAAGAATCACAAATCACAAGTGATTTGTGATTAATCACTTGTGATTTGTGATAAGTGATTTGTGATTAATATATAAAAGCCCTCTTTAAAGGGCTTTTATGTTTATTTTGAAAAAGAGATAAAATCAATATATCCCTTTTCCCCAATTTTTACAACGGCATTGTAGGGCTTTTTCTCTTTGTTTTTGATTCCTTTTACCAGGGTTTCTTTTCCCTCCAGTAATTCTTTTACATTCGTTTTGGTTAGTTTTTTCTTTCTAAAATGTTCAGCTAAAGTAAACTTACATTCAGGATAATTTGAACAACCATAAAACGATTTTTTTAATACAATATTGTTGCCACACTTAGGACATTTTCCTGCAAGGGGTCCCGAGCGCTTAGTGGGAATTTGTACCCCTTATCGATACAAATTCCCCGTAGGCGCTAGGGACCTCTTTAGCTTCTTGGAAGCTGTCAGTAGTATATCTAATAATTTATCTCCATTCCCTTTAGTAACGTGTAACTTTCCAAATTTAAAAAAGCGACTCATAGAATTATTTCCTCCCGTTAAATAATAGATAACTATTAAAAATAGACAATACTTGCTCATAAGTAATGGTACTTAAATTGTTTACTTTGGCGTGTTTCATTGCTTGATGAAACTGATTTTCAGTAAACAGTTGACGATATTCTCGATTGACCCATTTTGAAACAAAGTACGTATATAGCTTCCAATATTTATCTGGAACATCTGTGGTATGGCGGGTAAGTTTTATTAAGACACTGTTTACTTTTGGTTTAGGATGAAAGCATTCCGCTGGCAGCTTAAGCAATTGCTGAATCGAGACTTGAGTGTGCAAGAGCAACCCTAGTGTTCGGTGAATATCCAAGGTACGCTTGTAGAATCCTTCTTCAACAATCAGATAGATGTCAGACGCACGGCTTTCAAAAACCACTTTTTTAATAATTTGTGTGCTTAAATGGTAAGGAATATTCCCAACAATTTTATACCTCTGTTTGTTAGGGAATTGAAACTGTAGAATATCTTGGTGAATTAAAGTGACACGAGTATTCAGTTTTAATTTTTCTGACGATAAGTTGAATAGATGACTGTCTAATTCAATAGACGTTACCTGTTTACTTATTTTAGCCAGTTTCGTCGTTAAATGCCCTTTACCTGTTCCAATTTCGTAAACGGTATCGGTTTCTTTTAAATTCAATTGTTTTATTATTTGGTTGAGTACTTTTTCACTCGTTAAAAAGTTTTGAGAATATTTTATATTTTTGTTCATGTAATCACTCCTGAAGTGATTACATCTGTAAATAAATACAGAAGTTAAACGATTTGTTTGTAATTTTAGTTATCTGTTTAAAAAGTCATAAGATTAGTCACTGGTAGGAATTAATCTAACGTATTTATTTATCTGCGTAATCACTGTTTTTAGTCTGTTTCAAAACAGTAGATGTTTTATCTACATTACGCATTTGGAATACCAACATGACGAATCCCTCCTTCTTAATTACAAATTTTTAGCATCTAATTTAACTTCAATTCCTATTATACAAAATTTTAAGATAACAGTCAAGAACATATCTGCACAAGTTGTAGATATACCATAAATGCTGATAATCAACATGATTACGCTTACCATCAAATAAGTAAGTGTTTCTTGCTTATTAAAATTATCCATAGTACAACGTGAATTCCAGAGAAAAAGAGAAATCGCACCAAGAATAATACTTAAAACAAAAATGACATTTCTTTTTTTACTGTCACGGAACATTTTCTTTTCATTTTGTTTGTCAAAATAAAGAAAATCACGTATCGTCATTTTACTTATTCTTCTTAATAGATTAAGCAAAACCAAAACATAAATAGTTAAAAAATAAATTATCAATAGTCCAATAGAAACGAAATTCAAAGAAATAAAGAGAGTTTTTGGAATACCCAGTAAGTTTACAATTACTAACGACACAAACTGGCTGAATAAAAAGCCAATAGGAATAGCTAATACAAATGCTAAAATTCCCAACAGTATATTTTCAATTACAACTAAGTGGGCAATTTCTTTTTTCTTAATGCCAAGAAGCATATATGTTCCTAATTCTTTACTTCTTTTTTCAAACATAAATTTCGTTGTATAGTTGATCAAAAAGCATATCACAAAAATAATAAGAATATTTACAGCGAACAATGAATTCTTAAATGCATCCATACTGGAACATAACTTTACAATTTCATCAGAATTTGCCACCAAATTAAAAGCAAATATAAGAGAAAAGGATGCAGTAACGGTTATCAGATAAATCAAATAATCTTTAATATTTCTTTTTGTATTTCTATACGCTAACTTACCTAACATTTCCCACTTCACCTCCGAGCAAGGTTAATATATCCAGTATTTCATTGAAGAAATCTTTTCTGCTTTTTTCCCCTCTGAAAATTTCATTGAATATTTTACCGTCTTTCAAGAACAAAATACGTTCACAGAAAGACGCACTAAACGGGTCATGTGTTACCATTAAAATAGTAGCCTGCATTTTCTTGTTGATTTCAGACATTGTTTCCAGTAATAATCTGGAAGCTTTTGAGTCCAAAGCTCCCGTCGGTTCATCAGCTAAAATCAGTTTCGGTTCATTGATTAAGGCTCTAGCACAAGCACAAGTCCAGCTTATAGGCTTCCTGCACCACATAGCCCGTTGCATTACTCAAATACAAACTGATAGTCCAGACAAAGTTGGTAATGCAGTACAGCCCGTATTGTACCGATTTTCCGATACCGTCGAGCCAGTTCCACGGAAGCCACGACCAGCTATTATCGACGAAAAAATCAAGCTGGTAGTTGGAAAGGGGATATTTTGAATAAAGATTTTCTGCGTTTATGGTATCGTCTACAAGCCCCGTCGCATGAGCCACCGTCCCCAAAAGTGAAAGCAGGATAAGGGAGAGTGCCACCACGAACAGAGCCATTTTGAGAAAGTGGAAAATCTTCTTTTTTGTGAACACACCTTTTATCCTTTCTTTCATCACTCCACCTCATTTCTCTGTACGGGCGGTCTGGTATCAAAGGCGTGTAAGGTCGATACGCTTCATCACGCCACCGTCTATGAGTGCGTCCATGAGAAAGTCATACCAACTTCTTTGTTGTGCCAGCAGGTAACTTTCAAACTGTCGGCAACCACGCCCCTTTAACTCTAAAAGGACACCTTTTTCTTCGTCAGCCGACGTATAGATAAAGATGTCCCCTAAGGTCGCTGTTCTTTGGGTCTAAGATATAAAGGACAGCGTTGGTATGCAGTAAGGCTTCAATGAGCGTCAGCAGAAAATAAGTTTTACCGCCACCAGTCCCACCAGCAATCAAAGCGTGAGGGAGTGCGTCATATTCCCACACAAGATTTTTCATCAGCCTAAGACAGCCGTTTTCTGCCCATACTTCATCAATGGTAATGCGGTTTGCTATCATGTCATAAAGCAGGGTGTATTCAATATAGCCGTCATGTAAGGTCTTGTCGGTCAGCTCGCAATACAAGCCACTTTCCAATTTATCCTCTAACCGTAAAAGCTGGTCTTGATATTTTCCTAACGTGATTTCACAGCGGATATGGAGCAATCCCTTTTCCATTTGATAATAAATCTTTGGAAACCAGACGATTTTTTCCCTTGATCTGCTTTGCAGGTCAGTAAAAAAACCGCTGTCTTGTACGGTATCGGCTTCATACCACTTATTTTCCAGTATCATTCGTGCCAGCTTTTGACGGTGCAATAGCTTCTTGAAACTGTCGTAACAGAAGCGGTAATACAGAAAAGCGACCAATGCACAAACACCAGTCGCTATCAGCACAGTTATGAAGTTGTAAGGGGAAAGCGTCAAGCCGTTTTCTAACAAGCTGAAATGTTCCCAGTCGGTACGCATGAGCTGTTTGATGTTCAGTAGCAGAAGAACCGCCATGAATACAAACAGAAGCGTCCCTATGGAAAAGTGGTAGACAAGGTGCTTGTCGCTGGCTCTGATACGGTGTCCTTTGTTCCAAATCATACGCATAAATCAATCCTTTCTAGGTATGAAAAAAGCAGTCAATCCTAAGACTAACTGCTTAATCAACAATAAAGTGTAAATTTTATTGTTTCTTTTCTTCTTTTTTATCTTTTTTATTTTTTCTATCCCACCAAGTACCTGCTAATGAACAACTTCCGCCCATAACTATAAAGCCAATCATAATAAGCCAAAATTCCATGATTTCTCCTCCCTTTTAATTTGTTAAATGCTGGCAAATAAAAATTACAACAAAACATATAATAAGTGCGATTACACCTGCAATGAATGCAAATATGATTTTTTGATAATTTCTTTTTCCTATTTCTTGTTGTGTTTCATCATGCGTTAATTGCTTTCCGTCAATAAATGCCAAAATTTCTTTATAGGTTTGAATGTCATGGCTCTTTTTGAATTTTTCAATCTTACTTGCCGTATAGAGCGTTATTGCAAACAAGCATAACCAAATAATAATTCCTATATTTCCCTTAATACTAAATAAAGGATAGGCACTTATGGCTACGACTATCAATTCAATTAGGAAAACTACACTTATCACATTAAACTTTTTAATAGTTGCTTTTTCTACAATCTCCCTCATCTCCTTTATATCTTCTTTTATAAAATTATCTAAAGACACATTGAAGATATTAGATAAAGTAATTAAACTTTTAACATCTGGACAACTTTTATTTGTTTCCCAGTTAGAAATTGTTTGTCTTGAAACAAATATTTTAAGAGCCAGTTCTTCTTGAGAAATTTTTTGTTGTTCCCTAAATTTTTTGATTTGTAATCCAATATCCATCTTGAATCTTCTCCTTTATTGTATATGAATATAGCTATTTTGTCTGTCAAAAGCCTTTGACATTGCCATTTTCCCTTGTCAAAATAGTTTTACATGGCTTAAAACAGAACTTTTCAACTAATTATATCGGTTCTATATATAAGTTACAAGAAAAATATGGGCTCACATTTATTTTTTCATCTGTCCTTGCGGTACATGGTTCTGTGGATTGCCTGCGTTCTGATTGCCTTTATTCTTCAACACAATATCCTCTGCCTTTACATACCAGTCCACATCTGCACCCGTATAGGTTTTTCGTGATACCGTATCGGCTACTGGATTGACAAGCTCCACAACTGCATTGTACGGAAATTCCCTTACTGGTACTTCTGGCGGTACAGACACGGGGATAATTCCACCATGCAGACTGCACTTCAAATCATAGATACGCTTTTTAAGCTGGGTACTCGGTGTCCCGTCCTCATTCTGCAAGAATACATCACGCACTGCTGTAAATTTTAATTCTCCAAATGTTTTCTCTTTGTCAATAACAAAACCGTTTGATAATCTCATAATATTTTCACTCCTTTACTTTTCTTCAACTGCTACAATATCATCAGCAAGTAACACATAATCGGTATGTCCCATATCCCCAATTGCGTAACCTCTGCCGTATAATTTCGGATTGACAAGTTTTACTTTCTGTTCATACTTGAAATGCTTTTCGCCAGCCTGCACGGGAATTTCCACGACAACATTTTCGCCTTTCTGCACATCAGAATAAAGGTTGTAGCTTCGTCTGGCTAAGACCCTGCGGTTATTTTTATCTCTTTCAAAGATAGGCTCGCTTTCGCCTGCAAATTCAAGTGTTCCAAAAGACTGTGCCATATCTGGCACGACATATTTCATTTCCATATTGTTTTACCTCGTTTCTTTCTATATTTGATAAGTTTTTGATAGTGATTTCTTATTCTGGCGGTTAGGGAAGTACCAGCAAGTCCCCAGATAGTAAAGGGTAAAATAAATGCTTACGCACCCTTGACTATCCGTGTTCTTGCAGGTAAGTAGCAGACAAGCCAGAATAAGCGGAAGTCTGCCGACACGGTATCGGCGGAGAACGTGATTTTTCTTTTCTCATATCGTTACCGCCTTATGATTTCTTCATTTTACGGCGTTTGCAGAAGAAGATACCTGCCAGTCCAGCACCAGAAGTTAGTAATAATGCAAGCAGTCCGTAAAGGTTCGTGTTATCGCCCGTTTTTGGACTGTCTGTTTTATGCGGTGTATCTGGTGTCTGTGGTGTTTTGGGTTTCTCTGGTTCTTCTGGGACTTCGGGTTTTTCCTTAAAGGTAATCGTCTGTCCCTCGTTGTCAATGTCTTTATGCTCGGTAACTTTCTTCGGCTCGTCTGGATTGCTTAAATCGTACAATTCTTCAAAAGTTACAAGCTGTTTGCCGTCAAGAGAAGTAGCGTCAAAGGTAAAGGCAACTTCCGCTTTCATAGTTTCGCTGTCTGCGGTAAAGGTGTAATCACTTTCCACACGTTTTCCATTGATAAGAAGCTCTGCATTTTCTTCTTTCAACATCTGCCAGCCTACAAGTTTGTACTGTGTGCCGACTTCTAAGCCCTCTAAGGTTATGGTATCAATGATTGTTACCTCTTTTCCAGCTTCAAGCTCTTTGTTGCCGTCCTTATCGGTAGCAGTCGTATGAATTTTGATGATACGCTCTGTGATAAGTACCGTCTGTCCGTCGTCCTCAATGTCTTTATGTTCCGCAACTTTTACGGGTTCTTCTGGATTGCTCAAATCGTATAATTCCTCGAATGTTACCAGATTTTTACCGCCAAGCTCGGACGCATTGAATGTATAAGTAATTTCCACTTTCATAGCTTCATCATCAGCGATAAAGGTATAGTCATTTTCTACACGCTTTCCATTGATAAGAAGCTCGGTGTTTTCTTCCTTTAACATCTGCCAGCCTTTGAGCTGATATTTTGTGCCTTTTGTAAGTCCGTCTAATTTGACGGTATCAACGATTGTTACCTCTTTTCCTGCAAGGATTGTCTTTTCGCCGTCCTTACTGGTCGCTGTGGTATGGATAGAGATTTCTTTTTCGTATTCATCAGTCAAAGTACCTAAATCAATCACAAGGTTATTTCTTGATACCACGATTTCAAAAGGTGGGATAAGCTCAAAGCCTTTGTTACTATCGCAACGCATTTCTTCAATGATGTAGGTATCATAAGGCAACGCCCCTTTGCTGTCGTCTGGTTTAGAAGTTCCAAACCATACACCGTCCTCGCTGGTCTTTCCTGCGTTGGTATTATGCTTATGAGAAGCCCAGTCAGAAGAAGTGGAGAATTGCCCGTTATCATCAGTTACCACAACATGACTTTCGCCCGTTGTCTTGCTTGTGATCCTAAAGGGAACATCAGCAAGACGCTTGTGTGTGCCTGCTCCGATTTTTACGCCCTCAATATCTCCACGCTTAATCTGATTGTAGATAGAATGGGCTTCGTCGGTTAAATCAACGATTTTTCCATTCTCTGTGATTGCAAAATCAATCGGTTTTGCACCGTCTGTCAAATATCCGTTTGGAGCTTCACTCTCAACGATACGGAATTTTCCATAAGGTAAAAGGTCAGCAGACGTAGAAGCGACACCCTCAATGTCTGTATGGATTGTCTTTACCACTTCATTTTTCTTGTATAGCTTGCCCTCAACCAGTACCGCATTATCATTTAAGGAAATGATGTCAAAGGCAGTATCTTTCAAAGTGGCACTTCCTTGTGGTTTTGTATCGCCCGTTTCTAAATCTCGTTTCTGAATTTTCACACCGCCACGGATAACCTTGTCTGATACAGAAAACTGGTTACTTCCAGTCAATACGGCAAGGTCGCCGTCCTCGGTAATCTGTGTTACATATAAGCCCTTAATCTGTTCGGACTTATCGCCAGCCTGCATATATGCACCGTCCAGCAAGTAACCGTTTGGAGCTTTTGTTTCTTCTACGGTTAGTGTTCCAAGTGGAAGAACGGCTTTGCCGTCCTGCATATAGAAACTGTCGCCAGATACCTTGTATGCGTCCGCTAATTTTGTAACATAGTGGATTGTACCGTCGCTGTCTGTTTCGGCGATTGTCTTTGTAACCCATGTTCTTGTAGCTTCGGCAGGGAGATTGTCTTTATTGTAGAAGCCAGTATAATACTTCCATGTAAATTCCGCACCTGCTAAAGAAGCGTTCCCCTGCGGATTGTCTTTCTGTGTTTCCATATCAATCTTGAAGAGTTCAATCAAAGTGTCTGTTACCTTTGGTGTATCTGATACGTTCAAGGTCGCTGTCTTTCCAGCTTCAACCTTTAAGGAATATATATTTGTATCAACCTTATATCCTGCTGGTGCGGATAATTCCTTGATATAGACTGTGTCAGCCGTTACCTCTACGACATCTGTATTTCCGTTTTCATCAGTCGTAAGGGTGGCAAGCTGTTTCGTGCAGTCCTTATCAGCAAAGACACCGTATGTCGCACCAGCGATAGAGTAATTCCCGTTACCGTCTGTAATGCTGGTATTACTGGAAGTCTTTTGAAGTTTCGCATTTCCAACATTGAGTTTCGCCCAGAATTGTCCCAATTCCTGCCCCTCGCCAGAGTAGATATAACCGCCACATTCATAGCGTCCTTTATTCTCTTTGACAAAGGCTTTTGCACCAGCGAAAACTTCGTCCTGCGTTGCCTTTGGAATTTCATCATAAGAAGCTCGCACGTTATCGCATTGCCAGCCAAGATGTACGCTTAATCTCTGCCAGACAACAAGCTGTCTTAAAAGGTAGGCGTGGTTTTTGCTTATTCCGTTGTGGCTGTCTGTGTACTGTTTTACATATTCGATAGATAAGGCAACGTCGCTTATCTGGTCGGCACTCATACGGGTGCTTGCGTCAGCTCTGGTCTTGTAGCCATTCTTAAAGTCTGTGTTAATGTCGATACAGTAAGCGTCCTCGCCCTCAACGGTCAAATGTCCCTCATTAAAGGTAGAACCAATCGAACCGTCATTCATTACTTTTTCAACGATACCGACACGCTCTTTTGACTCCGTCCAGTATTGCTTACTTTCTGCATGAACGGGTGTAGTCGGCAAAGCAGTAACGACAGTTGCAAGAGCTAAGAAGCCCGTACACAATCGTTTTAACATCTTTTTCATAAATCTAATGCTCCTTTCATTTTTGGTAATAAAATAACCGTCCATAATGAACGGCTGAAAATAGAAAAGGAACGTCATTTTAGGCGTTCCATAGTCTATGAGTTATTCAATTTTTCTTGTTTCAATACTGATGTGCTGTACCATATCTTTGCATATCTAGGAAAACTTGCGTATCAAGGCTCATTCAATGGTAGTAAATAAGTAGTAAATTGATGTGTTTGTTTCCTTGAAAATGCTGATAGATACTGTGTTTTAGCGGATAATCAGATTTTTATTGTGTTTTTGTCATAAAAATTATTAAATCTTTATAGATATTTAATTGACTGAGAATATATGCAATGATAAACTTTCAAAGATATTTAATTAAAGAAAGAATACGCTTGAAAATGTAAAGGGGAAAACAACGTCAGCTAAAGCATGGCATTTTCTCCGTCAGAAGAAAGCGTAGATATCAGATGAATGTATCCCTGCATAATGTATATTAACGTGTACAACATAACAGCACCTGTACAGGACATTTGAGGCCACCGGTCCTTAGGTGGCATGTAAGTGGCACCTTAGTACCGCTGTAGGCCGAAATGAGCGGGAGCGATCCGGTACAGGTGATGTTATGTTGTGCACATAGAAAGACTAGAGGGGGATACATTCATCTGATTAATAATTGTTCAAGGAGGAAATGACATGCAGATATTCAGAAATCTGAAGCCATATTGGAAGTCGGTCATTATCATAGCCCTTCTTCTTGTTCTGCAGGCATACTGTGATCTGTCACTTCCGGACTACACCTCAAAGCTCATAGATACCGGTATACAGAACTACGGTATAGAGAACTGCAGTCCGAAACAGATCCCAGAGAAAGCCTACAACGTGATAGGCGGATTTATGGATGACGATGAGAAAGCCGTATGGGAGAAATATTATAAAGATGGTTCGGATGGTTATTATTACCTGACAGAAGATGGCGAGGAACACATAGACGAAGTGGATAGTGCCTGTATGAAGGGGCTTATGATGTATTACTATCCATATCAGATGGTGAACTCTGACGAGGACAACGAGATCAAGGCAGGACTCGACAAGATGGGAATCACCCTTGACGAGATGCCGGAGGAGATGTGGGCGCAGATCGGTGAACAGATGAAGCCTGTGGTTGATGGCATGCTCGACAGCATGGGTGAGGATTATATGGAATCCACAGCCATAGCATGTACAAGAATATGCTACGACAGCTTTGGCTACGATTATAAGGCAGGACAGATGTCATATCTGAAGTGGGCAGCGGTGAAGATGCTTGGAATGTCACTTCTCATGGCAGCAGCTGCGGTTCTCATAGGACTTGTGGCGTCAAGGGTTGCGGCAAGCGTTGCCTGCGGACTCAGAGAGAAGGTGTTCAACAAGGTTATCGCATTTTCGGATGCTGAGATCAACAAGTTCTCAACTGCATCTCTTATAACGAGATCTACAAATGATGTCCAGCAGATACAGATGGTTACAGTTATGATGCTCAGAATGGTTCTATATGCACCGATACTTTCTATTGGAGGAATCGTCAAGGTTGTTGAGAACGGAGCCGGAATGGGCTGGGTAATATTCATCGGTATAGCAGCAGTTGTGATCCTCATGGGAACGCTTATGGTCATTGCCATGCCAAAGTTTAAAGTTATGCAGACACTGGTGGACAGAGTAAACCTTGTGTCAAGAGAGATACTTACAGGTATCCCGGTTATCAGGGCATTTGGCAGAGAGGAACGGGAGGAAGAGAGATTCGATGAGGCAAATAAAGACCTGACGAAGAACACCTTGTTCGTCAACAGAGTCATGACATTTGCAATGCCTATACTCATGTTCATCATGTATGCAATAAGCATACTTATAGAGTGGGTGGCAGCCCACAAGATTGATGCGGGTGTCCTTCAGGTAGGATCAATGACTGCATTTATTACATACACAATGCTTATTATCATGTCGTTCCTTATGCTCAGCATGATGTCAGTCATGCTCCCTCGTGCCAGCGTGGCAGCAGACAGAATACAGGAGATCATAAACACTGAAGTGACAGTTCAGGACGCAGCCGGGGCAAAGAAGCTTGAAGCACCAAGGGGTGTCGTAAAGTATGACAATGTCGCATTTGCATATCCGGGCGCAGATGAGAATGTACTTGAGAATATCTCATTTGAGGCCAAGCCTGGACAGACTACGGCGATCATAGGAAGTACCGGTTGTGGTAAGAGTACACTGGTTCAGCTCCTCCCGAGATTCTATGATGTTACGGAGGGTTCGATAACGATAGACGGACAGGATATAAGAGACCTCACTATGGAGAGCGTGAGACAGAATATCGGTTTTGTTCCGCAGAAGGGAATTCTGTTCTCGGGAACGATTGCGTCCAATATAAGATTCGGTGCACCGGATGCATCTGATGAAGATGTCAAGCTTGCAGCTGAGATTTCCCAGGCATCCGACTTCATAGAGGAGAAGGAGCATGGTTACGACAGTGCGGTTGCTCAGGGCGGTGGAAATGTGTCCGGTGGTCAGAAACAGCGTCTTGCTATAGCCAGAGCCATAGCAAGAAAGCCGAAGATCCTGATATTTGACGACAGCTTTTCGGCGCTTGATTTCAAGACGGATGTGGCAGTCAGAAAGGCACTTGGCGAGCACATAAATGACAGCACGGTATTTATCGTTGCACAGCGTGTAAGCACTATACTCTCAGCAGATCAGATACTTGTGCTTGACGAGGGTACGATAGTCGGCAAGGGAACTCACAAGGAACTCATGCAGACCTGTGAGGAGTACAGGCAGATAGCCGAGTCACAGCTTTCTCCATCGGAGATAGCGGCCAGTCTTGGAACTGACTCAGAAAGGCAGGTGTAGGACATGTCAGAACAGAATCAGACAAATAATCAGAGAAGTTTCAGAGGTCCTAGAAGAGGCCACGGTCCTATGATGGGCGGCGATAAAGCCAAGGACTTTAAGGGAACGATAGGAAAGTTATTCAGATATATAGGCAAGTACAAGGCCGCGGTTGTTGTCGTTGCTATATTTGCAATTGGAAGTACGGTATTCAACGTAGTATGTCCGAAGGTACTCGGCAAGGCGACAACAGTCCTGTCCGAGGGAATCATGAACAAGATAACAGGCAACGGCGGAATTGATTTCACGTATATCGGTAAGATATTGCTGTTCTGTCTTGGCCTGTATGTGCTGAGTGTGGCATTTAGCTTTGTACAGGGCTTCATCATGACCGGTATCACACAGAAGGTGTGCTACAGGATGAGACGTGAGGTGTCCGAGAAGATCAACAGGATGCCGATGAGTTACTTTGAGAGCAGAACCTATGGCGAGGTACTTTCAAGGATTACAAATGATATAGATACCATGGGAAATGGTCTGAACCAGAGTATCACACAGCTCATCACATCGGTTAGTACGGTCATCGGTGTAATTGTGATGATGCTCACGATCAGCCCGCTTATGACACTTATATCAGTGCTGATACTTCCGATAAGTATCATGCTCATGATGTTTGTCATCAAGAAATCCCAGAGATTCTTCAAGCAGCAGCAGGAATACGTGGGACACATAAACGGGCAGGTTGAAGAGGTGTATGGCGGACACAATGTCATAAAAGCGTTCAATAAGGAGAACGACGTTAGAAGAGAGTTCCATGAGACAAATGAGACTCTGTACAAGTCAGCATGGAAGTCACAGTTCTTCTCAGGATTGATGCAGCCTATTATGATGTTTGTCGGTAATCTGGGCTATGTGGCAGTTGCCATATCAGGTGCGGCTCTTGCGATCAGAGGAACTATCCAGATAGGTGATATCCAGGCATTTATACAGTACGTGAAGAACCTCACACAGCCAGTTCAGCAGGTTGCCCAGGTCACAAATATGATGCAGCAGATGGCAGCAGCCGCTGAGCGAGTATTTGAACTTCTTGAAGAGAAAGAAGAGGAGCAGATAGTAGAGAATCCTGTATCCACAGAGGGAATCAAGGGTGAGGTAACATTTGAGCATGTAAAGTTCGGATACAACCCGGATCAGATCATCATCAAGGATTTCTCAGCCCATGTAAAACCGGGACAGCAGGTAGCTATAGTCGGACCTACCGGAGCGGGTAAGACCACCATGGTCAAGCTGCTCATGAGATTCTACGACGTGAATGGCGGTGCTATACTACTGGACGGACACAATATTAAGAACTTCAACAGACGTGAGCTCAGGGATGTATTTGGCATGGTGCTTCAGGATACATGGCTGTTCAAGGGCACTATCATGGAGAATATCAGATACGGAAGACTGGATGCCACGGATGAGGAAGTCATCGCAGCGGCAAAGGCAGCTCATGCACATAGATTTATCTCGGCACTTCCGGGTGGATACAACATGGAGCTCAATGAGGAGATAACAAATATCTCCCAGGGACAGAAACAGCTCTTAACTATCGCAAGGGCAATTCTTGCTGACAATCCGGTCCTGATCCTCGATGAGGCTACATCGTCAGTCGATACGAGAACAGAACACAGGATTCAGAGAGCCATGGACAATCTGATGAAGGGCAGGACAAGCTTTGTCATAGCCCACAGACTGTCAACCATCAAGAATGCAGACATAATCCTTGTTATGAAGGACGGTGACATCATAGAGCAAGGTAACCATGACGAGCTCATGGCGCAGAATGGATTCTATGCGGATCTGTATAACTCGCAGTGGAGTTAAAGGATTTATAGATACCCATAGCTTAAAACTATGACGAGTCTCAAAATAATAGTATTTTCCATGGACAGCCTATCCTGCTAGAATATCCTCAAGTTAAGAAAACGAGAAAACACTACGGAGGATAAAGACATATGAGCAAATTACAGACACCTTTCAGATACGATTTTGTAGGAAGCTTTCTGAGACCACAGGCACTCAAGGATGCGAAGGCAGCATACAGGGACGGAAAGATCACCAAGGAGGAGTTCGACAAAGTTGTTAATGAGGAGATTACCAAGGTCGTTGCAAAGCAGAAGGAACTTGGATTCCATGCGATCACAGATGGCGAGTTCAGAAGAACATTCTGGCATCTTGACTTTATGTGGGGACTTGATGGAGTTGCCCATGAGAACACTGGAAATGGTGTGAAATTCGATGCAGAGCTTGCGGTTCTTGATGATACGTATCTTGTAGGTAAGATAAAGGCAAAGGCTCATCCATTTGTTGAATATTTCAAGTTCTTAAAGCAGTTCGAGGATGAGAATACAGTTGCAAAGTATACGATACCGGCTCCTGCACAGACATTCCAGCAGATGATAGTACCTGACAATATTGCAAACACAAGGAAGTTCTATCCTACAAATGAGGAGCTTATCCAGGATATCGGAAAGGCTTATCAGGATGTTATTAAGCAGTTCTATGATGCTGGATGCCGAAACCTGCAGCTTGACGATTGTACATGGGGAGCCATAGTGGGGGATGCAGCAAAGCAGAGATATAGGTCGCTTGGAATATCACTTGAGGATGTCAAGAAGGAGCTGCTTGCAGTGAACAATCTTGCCCTTGAAGGAAAGCCGGAGGATATGGTCATCACTTCACATATCTGCAGAGGAAATTACCACTCAACATTCTTCACAAGCGGTCCTTATGACACAGTTGCAGATTATGTATTTGCAAATGAGAATGTAGATGCGCTGTTCCTTGAGTATGACGATGAGAGATCGGGCGGATTTGCACCTCTTGCAAAGGTTTCAGAGAACAAGAAGGTCGTGCTCGGACTTATCACAACGAAATCTCCGGTTCTTGAGGATAAGGAGAAGGTCATTGCAAGGATCCATGAGGCTGCAAAGTATGTACCACTTGACAGATTATGCCTGAGCCCTCAGTGTGGATTTGCATCTTGTGAGATCGGAAACAAGCTGACAGAGGAAGAGCAGTGGGCAAAGCTCAAGCTCGTTAAGGAGATAGCAGAGGAAGTATGGTCATAAAATAGAGTATTATAAAAGTGAAGTGGCGGCGAACAGAAGCAAGAATCTGTTCGCCGCTTTTTGTGTTATGAAATCTGTTATATACAAGCCTGATCGATATATGATACTATTAAGAAACGCGGAATCCTTGCGGGAGTTATATTCCCAGTGCTTTTGCTCGTGAGGATACTTCTTCTGAGAAAGAAGAATGCTAAAGAAAATGTATGTTAAAAAGCAGAAATATAGATATAGTTAGGAGTTAGATTCATGAAAAAGATTGTAGAGATGTGGAATAGGGTGTCGCTGATCGCGAAGATATTGGTTGGAATAGTGATCGGTGCGGTGCTGGGACTTCTGGTGCCGGGGGCAACGGGAATAGGCCTGATCGGAACCATGTTCGTCAGGGCGCTCAAGGCAATTGCGCCGATACTGGTGTTTGCCCTTGTCATCAGCTCAATTGCAAATGCAGGAAAGGGAAATGGCCAGCAGTTCCGTATGGTGACGATCATGTATATGCTCAGCACGCTGTGCGCAGCGATAGTGGCGGTGAGCGCAAGTTTTATTTTTCCTGTAACCATGACACTGGACCTTGAATCATATCAGGCGGATGTCGTCCCATCGGGAATCATGGAGGTCCTCCAGAATCTTTTGCTCAACATCACCGATAATCCCGTAAATGCGATACTCAACGCAAATTATCTCTGCATACTTGCATGGGCACTTTTGTTTGGACTTGCCATGCGACGGACAAGCAAGTCTATAAAATCTGCACTTGTATCCATATCGGATGCGGTATCAACCGTCGTGAGGTGGATCATCGGGTGCGCACCATTTGGAATCATGGGACTTGTGTTCACGACAGTATCGGAGAGTGGATTGTCGATATTCAAGGAATATGGCAGATTGTTGCTTGTGCTTGTGGGCGCCATGCTTATGGTTGCATTGATCGTAGATCCGCTCCTTGCGACTATCGTCTTAAGGAGAAATGCATATCCACTTGCGTGGAGATGCCTCAGAGAGTCAGGTGTGACGGCGTTCTTCACCAGAAGTTCTGCGGCAAATATCCCAGTGAACATGTCACTTTGCAAAAGACTTGGACTTGACCCGGATGTGTATTCGGTATCCATACCGCTTGGCGCGACCATCAATATGGATGGTGCCGCCATCACTATAACTATAATGGCGCTTTCCGTTGCAAATACCATGGGAGTGTCGGTTGACGTTCCGACAGCACTCATGCTCAGTCTTATGGCAACCCTTGGCGCGTGCGGTGCCTCAGGTGTTGCGGGAGGTTCGCTGTTGCTTATTCCTATGGCGTGCTCGCTGTTTGGAATCCCACAGGATATATCCATGCAGGCTGTTGCTGTCGGAATGATCATCGGAGTGGTCCAGGATTCACTTGAGACGGCAATCAACTCATCGGGAGATGTACTCTTTGCCGCTACAGCGGAGTACAGACAGTGGCAAAAGGACGGCAGAGAGTTTAAGATAGGCGCCATCGTGAATCCAGATGAGTAGGATATTCCCATATAAAAAATAACCGGGCATGTTCAGGAAGAAACATACCCGGTTGTTTTTGTCTTTATATTCCCCGTATCCCTGATTCCACAATTCCATTTGAATCTTTAGAGATTCCCTCAAGAACATGCGGAATTACCAACATATCCGTTCCGCATTTAGGACATGCCGCAATTCCCAGCAGTTCGCTGGTGCTTTCCAGACGATATTCAGACTGATATTCTATACCATCTTTCTGCCACATAAAAATGTGTCCGCATTTGAAACACTTAACTTCCCTGAATGTATTCCCCATAATAAATAATAACCTCCGTTGCAGTTTGTTTGTATTGCCTACAGAAACTTATCCAGCTCCGCATCGACATTCTTCCTCTTTTTGATCTTTGGGTGGTCGATGACTCTTTCAAATATACAATATCCTAAACATGGTTTGCAACAGATGAAGAACTTTTATATAATTGTAGACAGTATGCGGAAATTAAGATAACATATGAGAACTGAAAGAAAAACAGGAAAATGAACACTATGGGGAATGAGCCATTGTCTGGCAGATCAAAGCCAGAGACAGGTAATAACAAAACAGAATACAAGGCACATTACCATCTGCCCGGACTTTTTGAATTCTACGAGCTGTACAAGGTATTCCTGCCACTATACCGTGAGCACAGGGAATATTTTTACGACTGGTGTGATATCGGCTCGGTGTATGGCGCACCGGGTGACTGCCTCTGGGGCGGTGGCAGAGTGGGATATGGTGACAGCGGTGCCAGAGATGTGCTGGAGCTTATGAGTGAGTATGGAATATCGGCGAGGCTGACCTTCAGCAACTCATTGTTAAGACCGGAAAATCTTGCGGATAAACGGTGTAATGATTTGTGCAGAGCGTTTGAGAAGGGGGATATTCAAAACGGTGTCATAGTCCATTCGGATCTGTTGCTCGACTATCTTCGGGAGAATTATCCGGGGCTGTATATGGTTTCATCTACAACAAAGGTCATTACGGACTTTGACCAGTTTTCGGCAGAGCTTGACCGGGATGAATTCCGATATGTTGTGCCGGATTTCCGGCTGAACAAATCATTTGACAGGCTGGGGGCGCTTACGCAAAAGCAGAAAGACAAGGTGGAATTCCTGTGCAACGAATGCTGTTGGTTCTCCTGTCAGGACAGGAAAGCCTGCTATGAGGATGTGAGCCGTATGGCTCTCGGTGAGAAATCAATTCACCGCTGTACATCGCCGAACGCAGCAGGTGGCTATCGTTTCTCAAAAGCGATGGAGAATCCGGGATTTATAGGTATAGATGATATAAGGAACATTTGCCTGCCGATGGGATTTTCCAATTTCAAGATAGAGGGAAGAGGTCTTGGAAGTGCCATAGTGCTGGAATTTCTGCTATACTATATGACAAAGCCAGAGTACCAGCTGAGGGTAAGAGAAGAGATATATCTTGACAATACGCTGGATCTGTTCTAGGCGCGCGCGGGCAGTAGTCAGGGGCTGCGGATAGCATGGGAGGATAATATAGGCAGTCGATATGTATTTGAAATCTGCAGAGTATGTTTCGTAGCTCGTGGAGATAACAGAAAATTCCTGATCGAAGGGGGAAATGTATATGGAGAGAATAAAGAATTTATCCAGGACGCAAAAGGTTCTGATGAGCATTATAGTGGCAATGATCATAGCATTTTCCATAATTTATCCGATTATAATGTCCATAAAGGGAATAGAATTCAGGGGTGACTTTCTGACCCGAAAAGAAGAACAGGGAAATGTGACATATACAGATGGACATACAAGTATCATAGTATATGATGACCAGAGCATAGAATTTAAGTGTTATCATCGATTTACAGGAGATGGGTATAGAGACGTAACATATGGACCATATAGCTGGATGGAGGATTATTCTGCCATACCGGCAGGGACGGAGAACGGCATGTTATCATCTGATGATTATATCGGAGTAAAGATCATGGCGGGTGATAAGGTGTTTTTTAGAGGCGCTGTCTCAAAAGATGGATACATGGTATACAATGCGGACGGCACGATGACCAACGAGTTTGATGTGGTTTTAGGAGATTATTATGCAAATCCGCCGGATATTTATGAAATAGTGAAGTTTATTACTGGTCCGCAGACTACAAACAGAGGAAATATAGTATTATATATATTCGGAATCATTATATGCATCATTGCGGTCGTAAGTATGCTGTTTCCAGATGAACTTTTCAGATTGGCCATGTGGCCCAGGGTGAGAAACCTGTATGATGTTGAGCCGTCTGACTGGGAACTTACAGTCCGTGTTATCGAGTGGTATGTGCTTACGATTGGTGCATTTGTGGTATTTGTGATCGGACTTACGATGGGCAGTGTGACGTGACGACTCCGGACGAGTGATAGACAAAAGCGCTTAGCATATAGACAAATAGATGAAAGGATAACTTGAACAATATGGCATACACACCGAATGATATATATGATTATATAATTGAGAATGACAGGGAATCAGAATTCCTGCAGGCGATAACACTCCATAAACAGAACTTTTCCATAGGAGAGATTACAGACAGGCGTTTTCTCGTAAAAGAAGACAAGACGGTAAAGTTTATATCAAAGATGTATAAGATAAATATACAGATCACGGATGACGACATCATAACAGCGGTCATGAATGGCCTCTATGTGAGTGCATTTATCTCAAGACAGGGCGATGCCTACAATGTGCATTTTCTCGTACATGCGTATCCGGAAAATATGAAGTCGCAGTTTGACGAAGAGATATTAAAGGAAGTCCTGCGATACATGATCATGATGACTATTGTACGGCTGAGACTGGATACGCCGGAGAAGGTGGAAGAATATCTGGGGAGCAGGGAGTAGCACTTTATGTAAATAAAGCTTATAGCCGCACCCCTGGCTTTTTTTATGAATAATATTTGGCTGTTATAAAGTAGTTTTGATGAAACAAAAAAGCTGTCTGAAATAATTCAGACAGCTTCTGTCACGTGCGCAAGAGGATTCGAACCCCCGACACCTTGGTCCGTAGCCAAGTGCTCTATCCAGCTGAGCTATGCACACATGTTGATTAACAACATCAGTTATATTACAACAGGTTTGAGCAAATGTCAAATAAAAAGTTGCAAATATTTCAATTTTTTCATTCAACCTGAGGTTGAAAAATATCAGTAATAAATAACTGTAGTTATTCTTCAGGTGATTCTCTCTTAAGTTCAGGAATATACCTCTGACCATATATGCTGTTCTTGATGGACTGCATCTCAAGGTCTGTTGCGGATATCACATCTGCGCATTTCTTAAGTCTTGCGGATATCATGTCTACGTTCGGGATATCCTTCTTATATCTGAGCTGGTGATCTAGGCTCGCCCAGAAGTCCATCGCGATTGTTCTGATCTGTACCTCCACACGCATATTCCTTGTGTGGTCTGCGAAGAACACAGGAATCTCGACTATGACATGCAGACTGCGGTAGCCATTTGGCTTTGGATGCGATATGTAGTCTTTTGCCTCGATCAGGGTGATGTCGTCCTGACTTATGAGCTTTTCTGCCACCATGTATATGTCATCGATGAATGGGCAGATGACTCTTATTCCGGCGACGTCATCCAGATTGTTCAGTATACTTGCACATGTAACCGGACAGCCCTTGCTTGCAAGCTTTTTGGCAATGCTGACAGGCTTTTTGATCCTTGACTGTATGAATTCTATAGGATTTCTCTTATATCTTACGCTGAAATCATCGTTCAGCACTTCAAATTTTGTCTTCACCTCTCTGATGGCACATGAATACATCATCATGATCTCCTCAAAACTCTGCATCTCCTGCATGAAAGGATTTTCCTCCGGGCGCAGGAGTGAATTGATGTATTTGCTGTTCAGAGCGTTTGTCTGTATTGATTCCATAACTCCTCCAAAATGTAAAAAAACTGGAATGGTGTGTCCTGTTGCACAACTATGTGTATTATACTACATTCCACTTGTGCTTAAAAATAAAATTTTATAAAATACCTGTGAATGATCAATAAATACTGACAGGCATAATCCTTTTGCTTTGTTTGTCAGTTCACAGAGTCAGGAGAAGACAATGAGCTATTTTGATGAGATGATCGCCATGGAGCGTATACCGGATTCCTATGTGGGATGGGAACAGTACAGACGTGAGGTGACGGAATATATAGAAAATAACTGCCGGGTAAAAAAAGAATCCGGGCAGGATGCAGATGCAGCGAATTCAAAGCCTGTGCTTGCACTGTGGGGAATAGGGCCGGCCGGCGATATAGATATAGGAAGATTGGCAGATAATTACAGGCTGGTGCTCATAGACAGAGACAGGGAAGCTGTGCTTTCGGCAGTCAGGGAATATGGGCTGAAGGAACAGGATTATATAATAGCGGATATTCCATTCTGGCATGTAGACGATGACCAGTACCGCTTGTATGAGGCGATGCTTGAGGACTGTGAGGACACCGAGCATATACTTGAGTTCCTGACAGGCATAGCGACTGCCAATTCCGGTAAATATATTGGCAGAACGGAACCTGGGGATATAGTAAATGACACCGACAGGTATCTTGATATATTTGATTACAGTGTGGCGGTCGGGCTTCACAGCCAGCTCAATTCCAGATTTGCGGCATTGCTTTACCACTACAGGGACAATTATCATGACGAGGATCTTAGACTCATAAGCAGTGCCATCTCGGGGCTGAACGAGGCGGCGGTGGAGAGACTCAATGACTACATGTACCATATGACAAAGGATGTCCTCATATATGGATATGAGGTCGCTGCATGTGAGGATCAGACATGCGCAGAGAAGCTTGCAAATGCATTTGACAGGCGGGATGTGGAGACGATGAAGTCGGTGGAGCACATAGAAGGTGTGGCACAGCTCATGAAGGATATGTCGCTTCATATGAACTACGACGTGGAGCTGGTTGACAGCCGCCATATGGTATGGCCATTTGACACGGCCGGTGGCAGGAAAAATTACGTGATGGGATTTGCCGCCATGCGGAAGATATGATGTTGTAAATAGGCGGAAAAGATTAAAAAGTTAAATGACATTCCATAAAAATCAGTTGATATAACGTATATTATCATGAGGAGGGAGCTATGACAGACAGAGAATTTGAACAGTGCATGTCTGCGATGGCGGCGGGCGACAGGGATAGCCTGCGGCACATATATGATGCGTATCTGAAGCTCATATATGCTGTGGTGTACGACACCATAGGACAGCGCGAGGAGGCTGAGGATGTGACATCGGAATTCTTCATCAAGCTGTATAGCATTGCGGGAAGCTATAAGCCGGGAAATGGACATAAGAAATGGTTGGTCACGATCGCCCGGAATATGGCGGTGGACAGGATCAGGAAGATAGACCGTGAGGCTCTGGTGGATGAGATACCGGAGACTGGGCAGAGTGGCAGCATGGAGGAACAGGTTGTGAACAGCGTGTCACTGAAGGTGGCCATGGAGTCGCTTAAGCCTGATGAGCGGGAGATAGTTGATATGAAGGTGGCTGGAGGATTTACCTTCAGAGAGATATCAGAGATAGTTGGCAAGCCGATGGGAACAGTCACGTGGCTTTACAACAGTGCGATTAAGAGACTTAGGAGGTGCAGACTATGAACAGACATGAAGATGAACTGGAAAAGGAAATAGCTGACAAATATATAGAGAATATGGATGCACCTGATCTCTGGGGAAAAATAGAGGCAGGACTTGATGCGGTGGATGCGCATCGGGTGCAGGATAAGAAATCTGGAGATAAGAAGTTTGGAGTCAAGAAAGACCGTAAAGACAGGAACAGAAGAACCATCCAGATCGTTTCCGGTCTTGTGGCAGCGGCAGTGGTGTGTGTGCTGATCGTAGCCGGACCGTTAAGGAACAGCCGTAAGAGGGCAAGCGATAAGACAGCGCAGGACAACAGTGTGAAGGTGACTTCGAATGAAAGTTATTATGCACAAGAAAGTGACGCGGCTGCGGCAGACGATATTCAAAGCGATGCTGCTGAAATGGCAGAAAACGCCACGGCGAGTTATGATGTACAGAGAAATACTGATGCTCAGAATTCTGTGAATAGTGCTGACTATATCCCCATGATCATGTTGGATGGTGTGCTCTACAGGGACACATACGACATGGTCGATGCTGACAGCGTGGATGAGAGCAAAGCGGCCTACGCTGAGAGCTACACCGATGGCGTGCCGGCAAATGACGGCGAGGTCAACTTTGACATGAACCCATCCAGAAACTCAGCCTACATTGTGTGTGATGATGGCAGCCTTGTAGTGAAGGTTGAGGGCAACTGGTACAGATTTGAGAGGGCAGAATAGCACAAACAAATCAAAAATTAAAAAATACAGAAATTACCATAAAAAATAATAATCCCTTCGTATATAGAATATAAAGCTTGACCGGTAGCTTGAAATTCATATTACGGAGGGATTTTTTATGATGAAATATAATTCAAAAATATTTGCAAGATCCATATGCGCAGTTATGGTAGGGGTTATGATGGTAGGAGGTCTTACGGGCTGTGGTAACGATGATGCAGTAGATGGCAGGGGAATGCGCCTTGAAAAACAAAATGGGGATAAGACAGAGATAACAGGGATCGCAGAAAAGTACAGGGAAAAAGAAAGTAAGCAAAAAAAGAAGTCGTTGCAGGACAATGGCTTGAGTGGAATATTCAACAGTACGTCGAATGATGTTATGTATGCGGAGGAAGCTTGTGATGTGGCAACAGTCGATGGAGATACAGCGATGGTGACAGATACTTCAAATTCTATGTATACAGAGATCGCCTACGATACGAGAGAGTATGACAGCGTGGCGGAGAATGGATTTGTATCCACATCGGACAGACCTCTCTCCACATTTGCGGCGGACAGGGATACGGCATCATACAGCAACGTCAGGTCGTATATAGAGTCAGGCTGTCTCCCACCGGACGGAGCGGTGAGAATAGAAGAGATGCTGAACTATTTTACCTATGACTACAGAAGGAAGCCTGAGGATGGAGAGAAGTTCTCCATATACACAGAATATTCGGACTGCCCGTGGAATAAGGCCACAAAGCTCATGATGGTTGGAATCAACACGGATGAAATAGATTTTGGAGACAAGAAGCCTTCAAATCTGGTGTTCCTGATCGACACCTCGGGATCCATGTATGAAGATAACAAACTCCCACTCGTGCAGCAGTCATTTGCCATGCTGGCGGAGAATCTGGATGAGAACGACAAGGTGAGCATAGTCACATATGCGGGTGAGGATACGGTGGTGCTCTCGGGCACATCCGGCTCAGAGCAGTACACGATAAATGAGGCGCTTTCAAGTATGACAGCCGAGGGCTGTACCAACGGCGGAGATGCCATCATCACAGCTTACGAGCTGGCGGAGAAGAACTTTATAGAGGGAGGCAACAACCGTGTCATACTTGCAACGGACGGGGATCTGAACGTGGGGCTTACCAGTGAGAGCGACCTTGTGGATCTGATAACCGAGGAGAAGAAGGAAAACAACATTTTTCTCAGCGTGCTTGGGTTTGGAACGGACAATTTGAAGGACAACAAGCTTGAGGCTCTTGCTGATAATGGTGATGGAAGCTATGCGTTTATAGATTCTGCGTATGAGGCAAAGAAGGTGCTGGTGGACGAGATGGGCGGAACTCTGAACACCGTTGCCAAGGATGTGAAGTTTCAGATAGAGGTCAATCCGGCAAATGTCAAGGGTTACAGGCAGATAGGTTATGAGAACTGCGCCCTTGCGGATGCGGACTTTGCAAATGACGCTGTGGACGGCGGCGAGATAGGCGCAGGACATATGGTGACGGTGCTCTATGAGATAGTGCCTGCGGGATCAGACTTCGATGTGCCTGCAGCCGAGCACAAATACGGACAGGATTCCAATCAGGCAAATACATCGGAGACTGCATCACAAGACGTTAAGGATAAGTCTGATAGCGCAGAGGACTATACCGGTGAGCTTGCGACAGTGAACGTAAGATACAAGGAGCCGGATGGGGATAAGAGCAGTCTTGTGAGCCGTGTGGTGAAGACTGACAGCTACAGCAGCGAAATGTCCGTTGACATGAGTGCGGCAAGTGCCGTGGCGGCCTATGGTATGATCCTCAAAAACAGTGAGTATGTGGGTTCTGCAGATTTTGATATGGTTATGGCTCTTGTTGGCGGTAAGGTGGACAGTTCAGCCGGCAGTGGCGATATTATCGATATGCAGTGGCAGGGCTTTGCAGACATGGTACGTCAGACGCAGAATATAACTGACTAGGAAAAATGTCGATAAGAGGAGCTGTTCGATATGGCTTTGTAATCACACTTTGTAATCACATTGTATAAAACTCTTTTATTTTATTGATAATTCTTGTATAATAACAAATTAGAGTGTCAATTAAGACGAAAAAATAAAAACAAGAATATCAATATAGACAGGAAGGGTAAGATTCATGGGCGAAAAAAAGATTATGCTTGGTAACGCAGCCATCGCCAGAGGCTGTTATGAAGCGGGTGTCAAGGTATCAGCGGCATATCCTGGAACACCAAGTACAGAGATCAGTGAGAACATGGTGCAGTACAAAGGAGATATCTACTCAGAGTGGTCACCAAATGAGAAGGTAGCCACAGAGGTAGCGATCGGTGCATCATTTGCGGGAGTGAGATCAATAGTGTCGATGAAACATGTAGGTGTGAACGTGGCATCAGATCCGCTGTTCACCGCAGCATACACAGGTGTGAACGGAGGTATGGTACTTGTTGCAGCAGATGATCCTGGAATGTACTCATCACAGAATGAGCAGGATTCAAGACTTGTAGCAAGAACAGCCATGATCCCAGTTGTTGAGCCATCAGACAGCCAGGAGGCAAAGGATTTCACAAAGTATGCATTTGAGCTGAGTGAGAAGTATGATACTCCTGTAATGCTCCGTACAACCACAAGACTCTCACACTCACAGGGCGTTGTAGAGCTCTGTGACAGACAGGAGATTCCTGACAAGCCATATGAGAGAAATATAAAGAAATATGTCATGATGCCTGGTAACGCTATACCACGTCATGTATTTGTAGAGCAGAGACTCAAGGACATGGCAGCAGACGGAGCTGACATGCCGATCAACAGAGTTGAGATGAGAGACAAGAGTGTGGGTGTCATCACCAGCGGTATCCCTTACCAGTATGTCAGAGAGGCTATGCCAAACGCATCAGTCTTAAAGCTTGGCATGGTAAATCCACTCCCAAGAAAGATGATCGAGGACTTCTGTGCACAGGTAGACAAGGTGTATGTCATCGAGGAGCTTGAGCCACATATCGAGACTCAGGTCAGATCATGGGGAATAGATGCAGTCGGCAAGGAGCTGCTTACAGTTCAGGGTGAGTACAGCGCAAATATGCTCAGAGAGAAGCTTCTCGGCGAGAAGGTAGAGACAGTCGAGGCTGCTCAGGTTCCAGCTAGACCACCTATCCTCTGTCCAGGATGTCCACACAGAAGCGTATTCTCAGTCCTCTCAGAGCTGAAGATCCACGCTGCAGGAGATATCGGATGTTACACACTCGGAGCTGTCGCACCGCTCAGTGTTATTGACACAACAGTCTGCATGGGTTCATCCATCTCTACCCTTCATGGAATGGAGAAGGCAAAGGGCAAGGATTATATCAAGAACTGGGTAGCGGTCATAGGTGATTCAACATTCCTTCACACAGGTGTGAACTCACTCATGAACATGGTATACAACCAGAGCACAGGAACAGTCATCATACTTGACAACTCGACAACAGGTATGACAGGACATCAGGATCACGCCGCAACAGGTAAGACACTGATGGGAGATCCTACATATGCCATTGATATTTACAATCTCTGCAAGGCACTGGGAATCCAGAACGTCCATGAGATAAATGCATTTGATATAGAAGGTCTTAAGAAGCTCATCAAGGAGGAGACAGCAAAGGATGAGGTATCAGTCATCATCACAAAGTCACCTTGTGTACTCTTGAAGACGACTAAGATAACAGGAAGATGCAAGGCAATACCTGAGAAGTGCAAGAAGTGCGGTATGTGCTTAAAGCCTGGATGCCCTGCAGTTATCAGGCAGGAGGATGGAACCATCCGTATAGATGACACACTCTGTACAGGCTGTGGACTGTGCATGAAGCGTTGTAAGTTCGATGCTATAGAAAGGGAGGAGTTCTAATCATGGAGACAAAGAATATTATGATCGTCGGCGTAGGCGGACAGGGAACACTTCTCACAAGCCGTATACTCGGTGGAATCACCACGGCAGCAGGTTATGATGTAAAGCTCTCAGAGGTTCACGGAATGAGCCAGAGAGGTGGAAGTGTTGTTACATATGTAAGATATGGTGAGAAGGTAAATGAGCCTATCGTGGAAGAGGGATGTGCAGATGTCCTCATAGCATTTGAGAGACTTGAGGCACTCAGATATGCACACTTCCTGAAGAAGGATGGAGTTATCATCGTAAATGACCAGAGAATAGATCCTATCACTGTAGTTACAGGCGTAGCACAGTATCCTGATGGAATCATCGAGGAGCTCAGCGGCAAGTACAAGGTTATCTCAGTTGATGCCATGGACGAGGCAAAGAAGCTTGGCAACAACAAGGTATTCAACACAGTCATCATAGGAATCGCAGCACAGCACATGGATTTCTCACATGATGCATGGGTTGAGGTTATCAAGAACACAGTTCCACCTAAGACAGTGGAGAAGAATCTTGAGGCATTTGAGGTTGGCTACAACCTTAAGTAATTTGACGATTTTTAGTACAAAAGACGGATTTTGGCATAAAAAAAGTCCGTCTTTTGTTGATTAATGGTGGAAAAAAGGACCCTCATATGGTAAAATCAACACATATGATGGTTTGCGGGGTGCGTACACATGAATGATATTAACAAGGATGAGATTGACGCAAGATGGCATATGCTGGTATGGCGTATGATGATAGTTATATGCAGTATTTCTTTTGTTATTTCATGGATATTATTTGGAGTATACAGAGTAGATAAGAGCATAGGAGCAGGCGCATATATAGTAAAGTATATCGTGCTGCCGATGATAGTACAGGCTATAGCGATCACAATTTGCTATTTTTATATGAAGCACGATGAGGCGGACATAAAGCACAAGAATTATGTCGTGACAGGTATGATATATGTATGTGTCGGTGTTATAGCATTTACATATTGCACCATATACCCGCTTATACTTATTCCGTGTGTCACCATAATTGCCACGGCGTTATTTGCAGATCAGGAGCTGACGGTATGGTCGGGAGTTGCGGTGCTTGCACTCATGGTCATCAATGTTGTGAGATTACATTTGAATGTCGGTGAGCTTGCCACACAGATGAACTGGGTTGGAGCACTGCTCATATACATACTGGTAGTATCTGTTATGTGTGCGATGGTTATGGTCGTCAACAAGCACACGAAGGCACTTATGGAATCGATTGCCGGAAGCTACAACAGACAGGTAACACTGATGAGTGAGCTTATGGTTGATCCGATGACAGGTCTGTACAACAGAAGATCATTTGAGGAGAGCCTTGATAAGGAGATCGAGAATGTGGAGCAGACTGGGGCGAAGTCCTATGTCACCATATTTGATATAGATCATTTCAAGGAAGTCAACGATACATATGGCCACAGCAATGGAGATATAGTTATCAAGGCGCTGTGTAAGATGATGAAGGAGAAGTCGAAGGATATGGGACTTGCCTTCAGATACGGCGGTGAGGAGTTCGTGATACTGTTCCATGATGTGGAACTGTCCAAGGTCATGAATGTTGTTGAGGACATAAGAACAGAGTTCAGATGCTACTATTTCCACTTTATGAACAAGGATGGAATAACCTGTAGCTGTGGTGTCGCTGAGTACACCAAGGGAGAGAGTTCCAAGGCATGGTTCAACAGAGCGGATTCAGCACTCTATAAGGCGAAGGAATCAGGAAGAAACAGAACAGTTATAAGTGAATAAAAAATAACACATTGGGCTGTGCTCAATGTGTTATTTTTTTATGGAATTATTCAAATGTTATGATATGTCCGGCGTTACTGGACATAATCGTTCAGCCACTGAACCACACCGTTGGATATTGCCTTGGCGTAGTTCTCAAGATTTTCATTGAAATAGTCCAGATCGTCCTGGTTGGTCATGAAGCCCATCTCAACGATCATGCTTGTCATATCGGTGTCTCTGATGACCGCATAGTCATCATCGCTGTCTCCCTGGGTTCCGATTCGCACCCCTCGGTTGGCGGTTATACCAACTTCCTCGAGATTGCTCAGAATGTCATCTGCGGCCGCATAACTGCGCTCAGATCCTGAGCTGTGTATCCATATCTCAATGCCCTTTGTGGTGTTTGGGTTGGCTGTTGAATTGCGGTGTAGCGAAACGAAGATATCAGCCTTGGCCTTGTTTGCTATCTTTGAACGGGAGCCGAGCTGTGTGTCGCTGTCGTCGGATCTGGTCATTATGACGTTGACGCCGCTCTTTTTCAGGGCTTTGGCAACCTCCTGCGCAAGACGGAGATTGTCGTCCTTCTCGTAGCTTCCGTCAAGTCCCACAGCGCCTACATCGCTTCCTCCATGACCAGCATCCACACACACCGTGTATGTGTCGTTGGCCTTCTGGAGCATGACAGTCTGTCCTTTCCCCTTGGTGATCTGTGCCTTTGCCAGAAAAAATCCCATGACAAGTATGCACAATAATAGTATGATGTTTATGGCGACCAAAAAGACGACGAGGGAACGCATCTGTTTCAGCGTCATTTTCTTTTTTCGTTTGCTCATGTTTTCTCCTTCGTGGAAATATCTTTGATAAAGATACCTCAAAATCCGATGTTTTTCAACTGTGGATATGGAGAACGTGAACAGCATGGCCGCAGCAGAGGTGTTCTGCGCTTACGCAGTATAAATGTACAGGAGGAATATTTATGATAATAGATTTTCACACACACACGTATCCCGACAGGATAGCAGCCAAGACGGTAGGGCTTCTGGAGAGCAGATCCGGTACAAGGGCACATTCGGATGGCACACTTGACGGACTGGAGAATGACATGAGGAGCAGACATGTGGATGTGTCTGTGGTACTTCCGGTGGCAACGTCTCCGAAACAATATAAGCATATAAATGAATTCGCAGTTGAGGAGAATGAGCGCTTTTCAGAGACACATGTGTGGTCGTTTGGAGGGATACATCCCGACAATGACAATTACAAAGAGATACTCAGGGATATATGCGACAAAGGTCTGAAGGGGATAAAGATCCATCCTGACTACCAGGGGGCTTTTTTCAACGATATAAGATATAAAAGGATAATCAGCTATGCCACAGAGCTTGGGCTTATCGTGGTGACACATGCGGGAACAGACATAGGACTTCCTGATGTGACTCACTGCACTCCTGCAATGGCGGAGGAGGTGCTGGATGAGGTTGGGCCTGACAAGCTTGTGCTTGCCCATATGGGTGGATGGCAGATGTGGGATGACGTGCTGAACAGACTTTGCGGAAGAGATGTGTATTTTGACACGGCATTTTCCTATGGACAGATAGACTGGCGGGAGGGGGCATCGCACAGATGGCAGCTTCTTGATGGTGACATGTTTAAGAAGATAGTGGCAGCTCACGGGTCTGACAAGATCCTGTTCGGAACGGACAGCCCATGGTCTGATCAGGAACAGTCATGTGCGGACATAGAGGCCCTTGATCTGGAAGATGTGGACAAAAACAATATATTTGAGAATAATGCGCGAAAATTGCTTGGATTGAAATTGAATTTTTAGAAAAAATACGCGAAAACCTATTGATAATGTTTTAAAAATGTGTTACATTTTTGTTACGCCAATGAAATTTTTCACAGATAGTAATACACGAAAGACATGTCGGAGCCTAACGACATGTCTTTTTTATGTGCTGTGAAGCGGACTGCCCACTGTAAGTATCATTATATGAAGCGGTTTATGAAATAAAAAAGACTTGAGATAAATCTCAAGTCTTAATAGCTGGGCTACAAGGATTCGAACCTTGAAAATGCTGGAGTCAGAGTCCAGTGCCTTACCATTTGGCGATAGCCCATTGCCTCAACAAATGGTAGTATATACTAAAGCTCAGAATAATGCAAGCACTTTTTTAAAAAAATTTCAAAAAATTTTTCAGCTTGCGATAGCCCTCTAAATAGGGTATAAAATTATAGTAAAATGAGCATCATGGAGGTGGCGTAATGTATTCATATGAAGCGATAGTCAGGTATAGTGAGACTGGTGGAAATAAGATATCCAACATGGCGACCATAGCGAACTATTTCCAGGACTGTGCTATACTGCAGTCGGAGGAGGTCGGCATAGGGCTGGATTATCTGGCAGGACACCACAGAGCATGGTTCCTGGTTTCCTGGCAGATAGAGGTGGTCAGATATCCTGCGATGGGAGAGAAGATCAAGGTCAGGACGTGGGCATATGATTTCAAGGCATCTCTGGGATTCAGAAATATAGATATACTGGACGAGAATGGAGAACGCATAGTTAAGGCGGCATCCATTTGGAGCTATATGGACACCGAGAGGCTGAGACCTGTCAAGATAGACAAAGAGGTGTCAGACGCATATCCGATGGAGCCTGCCATAGACATGGAGTATGCGCCGCGCAAGGTAAAACTGCTGGGCGATGCGGAGACTATAGATACCAGAAAGGTCATGTCTTATCAGATAGACTCCAACAATCATATGAATAATGAAGCGTATATTGCTCTTGCCCAGGAATACGTGGATGATGTTGCGGATATTATTGCAGTCAGAGCGGAATATAAGATGCAATATGTGAAAGATGATGTTATAGTAGTAAAGAGGTTTATTGACGACAGATATGTTCAGATAATCCTGGCAGATGAAGAGGACAGGACAAGGTGTGTTGTCCAGTTTGAACGGAGCAGTAAGGATATATGATATACTGTGTCGACAGAAAAAATTAAGAGGACGGTATGACGATGATAAAGATAGGCGAATGGAATGATCTTATAGTAAAGAGAGAAAAGGAATTTGGTGTGTATCTTGGATGTGCGGATTCTGACAGTGAGGTGCTTCTTCCGAGAAAGCAGGTTCCGAATGGCATAAAGACAGGCGAGCACATCAACGTGTTCATATACAGGGATTCTGACGACAGACTCATTGCAACTGTGAATGTTCCATATATAACTATGGGTAAGATGGCTGTTCTCAGGTGTGTGGGAACTACCAAGATCGGTGCATTCATGGACTGGGGACTTGAAAAGGATATTCTGCTTCCGTTTAAGGAGCAGGTTGGCCCGGTGAGAGAGAACCATGAATATCTGGTCAGAATGTACACTGACAAATCGGACAGACTGTGTGTGTCCATGAAGGTTTATGAGTATCTGAGCAGCAATTCCCCATATAAGCAGGGAGATGCTATATCGGGAATAGTTATAGAGTACAGCTCCGAGTATGGTGCATTTGTCGCTGTGGACAACAAATATTCAGCACTTATCCCGAAGAAGGAGATACACAGTGCCATATATGCCGGCGACCACGTTGAGGGCAGGGTTGCGTCAGTCAGGGAAGACGGCAAGCTGAACCTCACCATGCAGAAGCCGATAAAGATGCAGATCAGGGAGAATGCAGAGATGATATTGAATATCATCGATTCATATAATGGAGTGCTCCCGTTCAATGACAAGGCAGATTCAAAGGTGATAGAGAAGGAATTTGGAATAAGCAAGAGAGCATTTAAGACGGCGGTTGGCAAGCTCCTCAAGGACGGTAAGATAAGGATCACAGAGAAGAACATTGAGATACTGTCCGAGGAAGAGCGGGCAGAGCTTGCGAAAAAAGGAACAACCAAAGCCGATGTTGTGAAGCGTGCAAAGCCTGAGACGAAGAAGCCGGTATCCAGACGGTCACCGGAGCCCGTGCCAGACAGAAAAGGCACTGTGAAATTCACCAGAAGCAATGGCGGAAGGCGCAACAACAGAAAGGCTCTCATGGCGGAGCTGAGCGAGATGGATGAGGAGTAATAGTTCATCATATATAATAGTAAAAAACAGGAGGAACAAAACATGAAGACAATAATAAGTACACCAAAGGCACCAGCGGCAATAGGACCATATTCACAGGCGGTTCTCGTGAATGGAATGCTTTTTACATCAGGAGTTATACCTATCGATCCTGAGACAAATACACTGGTTGAGGGAGATGTCACTGTACAGGCAAGACAGGCGATCGGCAATCTCAAGAATCTCATAGAGGCATCAGGCTCATCTATGGATAAGGTAGTGAAGACAACAGTATTTATCAAGGATATGAATGATTTTGGCAAGATAAATGATATTTACAAGGACTTCTTCACAAGCGATTTCCCTGCACGTTCATGCGTGGAGGTTGCAAGACTCCCTAAGGATGTGCTTATAGAGATAGAAGCCATCGCTACAGTAGAGTAAGCGTATGAGACAGGACAATGTTCAGAGAAAGGTACACGGAGCGTCATGGTTTTTCCTGTCGCTGATATGTGTGTATCTGTGTGTTGTTATGATACTGTGGAAGACGAATATCGGCTCACATATAACCATGGTTCAGAATCTGATCCTGAGCCAGAGCATGATATTCGTGCCGACGATCATATATATTCTTATAAGCAAATGTGATCTGCGCGAAACGCTCAGACTGAAAAAGACGCACTGGCTGGCGATAATCATCGTTCCGGCATTCGTCGTGGCTCTTGAGCCTCTTATGACACTCATAAATGCCATAAGTCTTCTGTGGGTGGAGAGTGCCACTACCGAGCTTGCAACAGGTCTTGTGTCGAATCATAAGCTGTGGGTGTCAACACTTCTCATGGCGGTCACTCCGGGAATCGTGGAGGAGCTTGCCTACAGAGGCGTCATAATGGGAAGCTACAGATATGGCAGCAGACTGGCGGCTATAATCATAGGAGGAATAATGTTCGGAGCCATGCACATGAATTTCAATCAGATGGCATATGCGATGGTTCTGGGAATGATGCTGGGATTTCTTGCCGAGGCGACAGGAAGTATATTTACGACCATGTATGCCCATTTCTGCTTTAATGAGATATCCGTCATCATCAGCTATATAGCATCACATGTCAGCGTGCTCAAGCAGATGGTGGAGAAACAGGCTTCTGAGGGAATAGCAGCAGATCAGCTCAAGCAGACGATATTGATATATATTCCATTTGCATTTATGGGATTGTGTGCGGCTGCGGCGATGATAGTGTTGTTGGCGTACCTGAATGGAAGGCATATGGATATGCTGGCGATGTTCAGAAGAAACAGGAACGCTGAGGTCAAGAGACCGAGGATCATATCTGTGCCGCTTGTTCTGGCACTGTGCGTATGCATAGGATTTATGATAATAACAGAATTTGTTTTATGATATGTAATACAATGCCTGCACTTTTATAGGTGCGGGCATTTGCATATTAATGCCGTTAATCCCTGTTGAGTAACCAGTAGAAGGAGATGGCATACAGTCCGGCAACGCCCACCAGAGTATAGATTATTCTGGAAAATGCAGTTCCGGCACCGAAGATGCCGTCCACTATGTTGTAGCTGAACAGTCCTATAATGCCCCATACGATAGCACCGATTATGGTCAGTGTGAGACATATGCAATTTAATGTTTTCATTTTTGACCTCCAATATGATCGCGCCAAATGCGGCGTTTCAGTATGATGTAATTGTGTGCAGTTATCATTTGAAATATTCATGAGATTCAGGTGACTTGACACAAAAAAGTAAGTGTAGTAAATTTACATATGAATACTTGTTCAAATGGAACACGTGAGTTGCTTGTTTGGGAGCAGAAAGGACCATAGATATGGCAGAAGATAAAAATATTTTTTTTGACAGTTATGAACTGGAACAGTCGGATCTCGCAGATCTGGCAGACCTGTTCAAGGTGTTTGGCGATGCGACACGTATATCCATCATGTTCGCCCTGCTTAAGCAGGAACTGAGTGTCGGAGACATCGCAGAGCGTCTGGAGATGAATGCATCGGCTATTTCACACCAGCTCAGGGTGCTGAAGCAGGCCAAATTGATAAAAAGCAGAAGAGAGGGCAAGAATATAATATATTCCCTGGCCGATGAGCACGTTGTGACCATCATCAAACAGGGTGTTGACCATATACTTGAATAGAATATACGAGAGGTAGAATATGAAGGTAGAATCACTTATATTTGACATGGATGGAACTCTGTGGGACAGCGCGGCAAATGTGGCTGCGTCCTGGAGTGAAGTCCTCGAAAGACAGGCTGATGTGGACATGAAGGTGACAGAGGCCGATATCAAATCTGTTATGGGTATGCCTATGGATGCCATTGCCGACAAGCTGTTCGGAGCGTATTCGGAGGACAGAATGACTCAGCTTATAGATGCCTGCGGAGACTATGAGAACGAGTATCTCCGTGAACATGGTGGCGTTCTGTACGATGGTGTAGAGGATACCATTGCGAAGCTTTCGGGATCACACAGGCTGTTTATAGTCAGCAACTGCCAGAGTGGATATATAGAGGCATTTCTTGATTATTACGGGTTTGGAAAGTATTTTAAGGATATACTCTGCTGGGGAGATACAAAGGTATCAAAGGGCGAGAGTATAAAGATACTCATGGAGAAGAATGGAATAGAGGATGCTGCATATGTCGGCGACATCCAGGGCGACTGCGACAGTGCCAGATTTGCCGGGATAAAGTTCATTCACGCGGCATACGGGTTTGGCAGTGTGAAGGATAAGGATGCGGAGATCCATACATTTGCGGAACTTCTTGACGTGGTGGAGTGATCCGGAAGGTCATTTACAGACCTGCTATAAAACATAATAAACAGAAAAACAGGGAGTATATCAGCAGTTGATATACTCCCTGTCTCTATATATTATTTATCCATATGCTCAAGTGCAGCTGCTACAAATCCTTTGAAAAGAGGATGTGGCTTGTTTGGTCTTGATTTGAATTCCGGATGTGCCTGTGTTCCGATGAACCAAGGATGCTCAGGAATCTCGATCATCTCGACGATATGTCCGTCAGGTGACAGTCCGACAAGCTCCATTCCGTTGTCAGTCAGAGCCTGACGATAGTCATTGTTGACCTCGTATCTGTGTCTGTGACGCTCGTGGATATATTCTGTACCGTATAACTGGTATGACTTTGAATCCTTTGCAAGCACACAAGGATATGAACCAAGTCTGAGGGTACCGCCAAGATCGGTTACATCGTGCTGGTTTGGCATGATGTGGATTACCTGGTGGAATGAGTTTGGATTGAACTCAGAGCTGTGGGCGTCTGAATATCCAAGTACATTTCTTGCAAATTCAACTATCGTGAGCTGCATTCCGAGACACAGTCCAAGGTAAGGAACCTTGTGTGTTCTGGCGTAATTGATAGAAGTGATCATTCCCTCTATACCTCTGTCGCCAAAGCCGCCCGGAACAAGGATTCCGTCTATATCGCCGAGGATCTCAGCGACATTCTCCTCTGTTACAAGCTCGGAGTCGACCCACTTGATCTCAACCTCTGCCTTGTTGGCAACGCCGGCATGCTTCAATGCCTCAACTACTGAGATATAGGCATCGTGAAGTGATACGTACTTTCCGACCAGAGCAACTCTTACATTCTTCTCAGGATGCTTCCATGCATCTATCATGCTTGTCCACTCGAGCCATGCCTGTTCTGCAGGTGGAGGACATTCCATATCCAGGCACTCACATACTACATCGGCAAGGTGCTCCTTCTCCATGGCAAGTGGAACCTCATACAGAACATCCACGTCAAGATTCTGTATAACGTTTCTGCTCGGCACGTTACAGAACAGTGCGATCTTATCCTTGATGCCCTGATCAAGAGGAAGATCGGAACGACATACGAGGATATCGGGCTGAATACCCATTCCCTGAAGATTCTTAACGCTCGCCTGGGTAGGCTTGGTCTTGATCTCACCTGAAGCCTTCAGATAAGGGATAAGAGTTACATGGATCATGATGCAGTTCTTAGGACCGACCTCATGCTGGAACTGTCTGATAGCCTCAAGGAATGGCTGGCTTTCGATATCTCCAACGGTTCCGCCGATCTCGATTATCGCTACCTCAGTATCCTTTGCATCGGGATTTCTGTAGAATCTGTCTTTTATCTCATTGGTGATATGTGGCACTACCTGTACTGTGTGTCCTCCGAAATCACCATGGCGCTCCTTCTGAAGGATGCTCCAGTATACCTTTCCGGTTGTTACATTAGAATTCTTGTTGAGACTTTCGTCTATAAAACGCTCATAGTGACCGAGATCCAGATCTGTTTCGGCGCCGTCGTCAGTGACAAAAACTTCGCCGTGCTGGATAGGGTTCATTGTTCCCGGATCAATATTGATATAAGGGTCGAACTTCTGGCTTGTGACTTTATATCCTCTCATCTTGAGAAGACGTCCAAGAGAAGCAGCAGTAATACCCTTACCGAGTCCAGATACAACACCACCAGTGACAAACACATACTTGACTGCCATAATTATATCCTCCATTAATACTTCAAAAAACTACATTAACATATTATAAGCAAGCCATATCTAAAAGTCAATTGAGAAAAACAAGCTAAAAACAAATTAAACTTGGCAAAATAATGCTCTGGCTGTTGAAATGAACGTTTTAGGGTCAGATGACATGAAATAATGAAGCACACTGATGCGTGAAGGCTGTCGCACCTGTGCACGACATACATTATGTCGTTGCACTTGCGTGTATCGACATATACTAATATAATTATAAAAGAGTATGTAAATGTGGGGCGTGCGTCATGCTCACACATAACAAATACGGATTATAATGCATTTTCATGCTTGGGATTGGAATATACAGATTGATGAAAAAGATAACGTTTATACATATATCCGATGTGCTGCTCGGCGCGCTGCCTGACAGGGAGTGTGTATGGAGCGGCGAGAGGAAAAACGAAATATACATGACATTTGAGGCTGTGGTGGCACGTGCCGGGGAGCTTGACGTGGATTTTCTTCTGGTTGCAGGCAATCTGTTTGACCATCAGCCATCTGAGGAAGAGCTTGTATGGCTTGATGAGATATTTGGAAGCTTAAAGCATACAGTGGTCATATATGCTGCTGGATTTCAGGATAATCTGGGAAGTGATGCGCCGCTTCTTGACTATGGTTTCAAATCCCGTGTGTGTGTGATCGGAAGCCCTGGAATAAGACAGATTGGAGACAAACAGACTGGAGATATGGGGTACACAGCGGTCAGGGATGAGCAGGCGACCATGGCACTGGATCATATTCATTTTCCGGACAAGGACGTTGATATATACGGCGTGAGCTATTTTGACAGGAAGATGGATGCCAGGGTGGTGGATGATGCAGAACCGCAGGATGAAGCGGTATGTAATGTGCTGATCGCATGTGGGGGTGACCGGAGACGGATGCCGGTTGACTGGAACAGGCTGCGTGCCAGTGGATTTAATTACATTGCGTTTGGCGGCCGCCAGAAGTATCAGATGAAGATTCCGGGCAAGGCTTATTATTCTGGAAGTCCGGAGGCTGTGTCGAGAGAGTCAACAGGCGCACATGGATATATCTATGGGGAAATGTCTGACGGAGTGGTTTCGACTAAGTTTGTGCCTGCTGCGGTCAGAGAATATAAAAGAATTGATTATCCGGTGGATAACGATACAAGGGACGGTGCTCTGACGGAGGCCATTCTGGGTATCCTGGAGCTTGAGGGACGTGACAATATATATTCCATATGCCTGAACCGTATGGCGGGCTGTGAGAAGAACTTCGATATATCATCCATGCTGAAGGATTACAGAATCCTGGCGGTGGAAGGTGAGAGATTTGAACGATCCGACTACAGTGAATACGCCAGAGCCAACAAAAATACAGAATTTGGCCGATTGCTCGATAAACTGAATGTTGCCGATCTTGAAAGCAGAGACGGAATAAAACTTGCGGTCGACATGATGATAGAGGTGTCGGGGCTGTATGCAAGATCGGGCAGAAAAATGGGCAGGGAGCTTTATCACGATACACTGAGACAGGTCAGACAGATACTCAGGATGAAATGTCAGACATACGAGGCGGACGCTGCGGTCAGGGAATATATGAGCCTGCAAAATGACTACGAGGTCAGCTCTGATGTTCTGGGTGAGCTTAACTCGGTATGGGCACAGGAGCGGAAAAGCGAACTTGAGATTACGACGCTCAGACGTCATCTGGAGGAGCTTCCTAAGGAGTACAGACGAAGCTGGATAAGGACTGGAGTAAGAACAGCACTTGTACCGCTCATGGTACTTGGAATATTGTCGATAGTTATAATGTATGCATTGGTCGCACGGGGTGATAATATTCTCCCGGACGGACGACTTGTGTATGCGATGCTCTTTGCTGTCGGAGCTGCGGGACTTGCATACTATATTGGATATGCGTTGTCAAAATACTGGGGACTCAGGAAGAAGAGTGGAAGAAAGAGATTGACAGCGGAGCTTGAGGAAAGCAGGGCGGAACTTGATAAGCTCTGTGCACAGCGGGATGAGATACACAGCCGCAGAACCGGGCTGCAAAGCCTTGACGGACGAAGAAGAGATATATACGAAAAACTCACACACCGGGAGAAGCTTCTTGATGAAAAGCTTCAGGAGATCCGGGTTATGAGATGTGCGATAGATGAACTGGATGGACTTTCATCATGACAGATGGGTCTGTTCAGCTTTTACTATGTGTTTTTCATTGTGAAATGTCATTATGGCAACAACCTGTATGGATCCAAGAATCAGGAGAAAACCGATCAGATCCATACGGGTGAACTGGGTTCCCAGAAAGATCCACGTCAGCAGGGCACTTGACACGGGCTCGACTGTGACAAAAAGACTCGCCTTCACGCTTCCGAGGATGCTGATGCCGAGACCGTATATTGTAAATGGGATGAGGGAGCCCACAATGGCTACCGCAAGTGAGGCTGCAATTATCCTTCCATCCATGTGAGGCAGTGAGAATGTTTTCGTGACCAGCGCAAGGAAAATGGAGGCTATGAGTGATGACCAGCCTATGATATTTACCAGACCATATTCATTGTAGAGCTTCTGAGGATAAAGGCAGTATATAGTGAAACATACCGCTGAGGTGAGTCCCCATATGAGCGCCGGCCTGGATATGGCAAGGGAATTCAGGCTGCCGTGTGTGGCGATCAGAAAGATACCTGCAAATGCACATACGACTGAGGCGGCTTCATATATATGAGGTCTCTTGTGCATGAATATTGTTGTGTACAACAGCAGCATGATTATGTATGTGAACTGGATCACTGTGCCGGTTGCGGCGTTGGAATGTTCGATGGAAGCGAAGTATGTGAACTGCACGCCCATGACACCTGAGAGTGCAAAGAACAGCATAGATATGACACTTTTAGGCTTTGACCATATGGTCAAAGCCCTTTTATCTCCCTTTACGGCGGCGATGACAAGCAGTACGACACCGGATATAAACTGTCTGATTATGGAAAGCTGTGTGGCATTTACATCTGACGACTGGAACACGTATTGTCCAAGGACTCCGCTTATGCCCCACATGATTCCGCATGACAGAACCAGTATGATTCCGAATCTCTGTGAGTGGTTGATCTGTTTTTCTGACATAACACCGCCTCTTCTCTTGTTAAAAGTGACATCATTTTACCACCGATATTTCTAATTTTCAATTATTCTTTAAACAAGGTGCCTTGGTGTCAAATGAAGGGTTGAATGCATAGAAATTCTTGTGATCGAGGGTATCTTTTACAGCCTCAAGGCATTCGCCAAATCTCTGGAAGTGCACGACCTCCCTCTCGCGCAGGAATTTGATAGGCTCATATACGTCCGGGTGATCCTTGCACAGTCTGAGAATGTTGTCGTAGGTCGACCTGGCTTTCTGCTCAGCGGCCATATCCTCAAAAAGATCTGTTATCGCGTCGCCCTTGCACTGGAATTCGCAGGCGTTAAATGGAATTCCTCCTGCCGCCTGGGGCCAGATGCCGATGGTGTGGTCGATATAATATTTGTCAAAGCCCGATGCCTTGATCTCCTCGATGCTCAGATCCCTTGTGAGCTGGTAAATGATGGTCGCAACCATCTCGAGATGGGCAAGTTCCTCGGTTCCGATGTCGGTCAGAGCCGCCTTGACCTTCTTGTCAGGCATGGAATATCTCTGCGACAGGTATCTCATCGAGGCACTCATTTCACCGTCCGGACCGCCGTATTGACTGATTATGTCCTGAGCCAGCTTTGCGTTGGTTTCCTTTATATTTATAGGAAATTGTAATCTTTTCTCATAAACCCACATTAGCAGTTACACTCTCCTTCCCATGGCCAAGGGTCATTGACCCAGTTGAAATAGTTGTTGTCAGTGACCTGATATTTGTTCAGCGGCCCATACATGTTCACGTAATCATTTATAGCCTGGGTGCGCATGCTCTGATAGTTGTCATAGCTCGAAAGTGCCTTGGTGCAGTCGGGATGAAGGTCGAGATAGAGCGCAATATCGTCAAGTGCAAAAGAGACCTCTGTGATAAAGCGCAGAAGCTGTTTTTTGTTCATTTTATTCATGGCTATTTCCCCCTTACCCCGCAGAATATCAGATTGAGATCCTTGAACATGGTGCCCTCCATCAGTCCGCATTTTGCATCGTACAGATTTTCAAAGAGCTGTTCAGGGATATAAGCCATTCCGAGCGGCCTGTCGGTTCTCACTGAAGTGGCAGTGCCGGAGTCGCAGGAGCGTGGCTTGGAGCCGGATGAGGCGGTGTATTTAACAGAGGTTCCCTGGTTATAGTAGCATCGATTCTGGCCGTTACGGCAGCAGTTTCTGTTTTGTTCCACTATAAAAGCCTCCATACATAAGTTTTCTCTGTATAAACTATGCTGGAGGCTTAAATATGTTACTGTATTTTGTCGTGTGTTAAATACCCTTCATGGAGAGCTGTATGCGTTTCTTGGCGAGGTCTATGCCGATGACCTTTACCTGGACAATGTCGCCGACGCTCACCACGTCAAGAGGGTGCTTTATGAATTTGTCGGACATCTCTGAGATGTGGACAAGTCCGTCCTGATGAACACCTATATCCACAAATGCACCGAAGTCGATCACGTTTCTGACGGTTCCCTTGAGTATCATTCCCTCTGTCAGATCCTTCATCTCAAGGACATCTCCTCTGAGGATCGGCTTTGGCATCTCGTCACGGGGATCACGGGCAGGCTTTTCAAGCTCCTTTATGATGTCGTTGAGAGTTATCGTTCCTGTTCCCAGCTCCTCAGCTAGCTTTTTGATGTTGCCGGCGGCTTTTGAAAGATCCTTGAGCCTGCCGGATGCAATGTCATCGGTTGTGTAGCCGATGTGGCTCAGCAGGGCAGTGGCTATATCGTAACTCTCAGGATGTACAGATGTGGCATCCAGAGGATTTGAGCCGCCGCTTATCCTCATGAAACCTGCGCACTGTTCAAATGCCTTAGGTCCGAGCTTGGCAACCTTGAGGAGTTCCTTTCTGGTTTTGAAGCGTCCATTTGCCTCTCTGTAATCCACGATATTCTTGGCCAGCGTCTTGTTTATTCCGGAAATGTGCTCCATGAGTGGGGCAGAAGCGGTATTGAGGTCGACGCCGACTTTATTTACAGAATCCTCAACAACTGCGTCCAAGGCTTCTGTCAGCTTCTTCTGGTTCATATCGTGCTGATACTGACCGACTCCGATAGCTTTTGGATCGATCTTGACCAGCTCTGCCAGAGGATCCTGTACTCTTCTGGCGATGGAAGCCGCACTTCTCTGACCAACATCAAAATGAGGGAATTCCTCGGTTGCAAGCTTGCTGGCGGAGTAGACAGAAGCTCCTGCCTCGTTGGTTATCACGTACTGTACAGGTGTGTCAAGTTCACTGATGAGCTCGGCGATCACCATCTCTGACTCTCTGGATGCCGTACCATTTCCCACGGATATGAGAGTTATGCCGTACTTCTTTATAAGAGCATTCACAGTATTTTTAGCCTCTGCAACCTTCTTCTGAGGTGCCGTTGGGAATATGACAACGGTGTCGAGAACCTTTCCGGTCGGATCCACAACTGCGAGCTTACAGCCGGTTCTGAACGCCGGATCCCAGCCGAGCACGGTCTGTCCTGCGATAGGAGGCTGCATGAGGAGCTGCTGCAGATTCGATGCAAATACCTTGATGGCACCGTCCTCAGCGGTCTCTGTGAGGGCGTTTCTGATCTCCCTCTCGATGGCAGGGGCTATGAGCCTGTCGTAGCTGTCTGCGATCGCGTCTGAAAGTATCTGTTCGGTCTCAGGATTGTCTCTGACGATGATCTGTTTTTTCAGATATGATATTATGTCGTTGACCGGTGCCTCGATCTTTACTGTGATGAACTTTTCCTTTTCACCGCGGTTAACGGCGAGGGTTCTGTATCCGGTCATCTTGGATACAGGGGTGGAGAAGTCGTAGTACATCTCGTATACGGATTCAGCCTCCGGGTCCTTTGCTGTTGTTCTCAGCACACCGTGTCTGGTGGTGAGGTCTCTTATGTGAGTCCTGTAATCGGCGGTGTCAGATATATTTTCAGCGATTATGTCCATTGCGCCTGCGATGGCTTCGCTGGTGTCTGCAACGCCCTTCTCCTCAGACACATAAGCTTCAGCTTCCTTGACTATCGGAGTTCTTGTCATCTGCAGCATGATGATGTTTGCAAGCCCCTCCAGCCCTTTGTCCTTGGCGATGGTTGCCCTTGTCTTTCGCTTAGGCCTGTATGGTCTGTAGAGATCGTCGACCAGAACCATGGTCTCGGCCTTCTCAATGTCCGCCCTGAGCTGATCTGTAAGTTTTCCCTGCTCCTCTATACTTGCGATGACCTGAGCCTTTTTGTCCTCGAGATTTCTAAGGTATACAAGTCTTTCGTGAAGAAGACGAAGCTGTTCGTCGTTGAGGGAGCCGGTGGCTTCCTTTCTATATCTGGCGATGAATGGAATTGTGTTGCCCTCGTCGATGAGTTTTACCGCTGCTTCAACCTGGCTGTCACGACAGCCTATCTCCTGAGCAATTTTCTTGATTATGTCCATGTATATACTCCTTTTGTAAAGTGTGATGTGCAAAGTAAAAAATATTTCATTGTAAATGTAAAATTTAATAGAAGCACATTTGTTAAGTATATAAAAAATGGATAGATTATTCAAGGCTGCTATGTTATACTTTGTGTAGTTTGGGATGTACTGAAAGGGATAAGAAGATGGCTGACATGACACTGGGAAAAGGCGTTGATGATATGGTTGGACCGGATGTACAGGTTTCAGAACGCATACAGCAGGCTATGGATATGGCAAAAGCATTTCATGAAGGGCAGATGCGCCGGGGAAATGGCGGTATGAAGCCTTATTATGATGAGCATATACTTGGCGTATACAATATCCTGAGAGAAGAGTGCGGGATAACCGACGAGGATATCCTCATAACTGCACTCCTTCACGACACGGTTGAAGATACAGAATGTACACTTGACGATATAGAGAGTGCATTTGGTACGGACATACGCGAACAGGTGAGACTTCTGACTAGGATACAGGGGGAACCGTTTTCCGTATATGCCAGGAGGTTATTTTCCCAGGGTTCGTACCAGACGGTGATCGTGAAGCTGGCGGACAGGCTTCACAATCTCAGAACGATAGTTTATATGCCTGATGTGAGGTGGATACAGAAGAAGATAAAGCAGTCGTATACAGACATTCTCAATCCCCTTCCCGAGGCTATGCGGAGAATAGACGGAAGATATAATGAACAGATATATATGCTCGCAGATAAGATAGAAGAGCAGATACTGGAAGTGCAGAGAGCACTGAACCTGAAACATTCATGATAGGTTGTATCATGGATGAAGCCGGGACAGCGCTCTTTGTTTTTATTATACTGTCTAATAGAAAATTTTTGTCTCGTCGATGATCGTATATACGTTGTCTGAGTAGTCAAGCATTATCACGTTGCAGTTCTGCTGCAGCCCGCCTGACCAGAACTCCTCGAGCGGATGCTTTTTCACATGCATCATCATTGCTTTGTTTATCGCACCGTGGGCAACGATCATGATCCTTGAATATTTTGAGGAGAGTGGCTCCACATACTCAGTCATGAATCTGGCCGCCCGCTGGCAGAGTTCCTCAAATGATTCACCGTTTCCAACCGGGTGATAGAGCTCAGGATGCTTGAAGAAATACTGAAAATCCTGACCTCCGTCTGCCAGAAGTTCTGACATATTCTGCCCTTCCCAGTCACCAAAGCACATTTCCTTTATGAGGTCATTCTTCACAATTGGAATGTCCCTGCCGCCGACAATGAGGCTGGCTGTCTCGTAAGCCCTCTTAAGCGGACTGGAAAACACCATATCAAAGTGTGTGTCTCTCAGATTTTCTCCTGTGATCCTGGCGAGCTCTCGTCCTTTGTCGCTGAGCTCAATGTCAGTCCGGCCCTGAAGCAACTTCTTTTTATTCCATACGGTCTCACCGTGTCTTACAATATAAATCTCCATGTGTATAGTCCTCCAAAATCAAATGTCCTCGATCTGCCAGTCGATAGGCTCGACTCCGTTTGCAACCAGGAAATCGTTGGTCTTGCTGAACGGCTTGCTTCCCCAGAAGCCCCTGTATACAGACAGTGGACTTGGGTGTGCGGACTTCAGGATCAGGTGGTGTGGGTTGTTCAGGAATGCGGCCTTCTTCTGGGCGTATGCACCCCACAGGATGAACACGATAGGTCTGTCTTGCTCGTTCAGGATCCTGATCGCTGCATCGGTAAAATGTTCCCAGCCCTTTCCCTGATGGGAACCGGCTCTGTGAGCCTGAACGGTCAGCACGGCATTGAGCATGAGGACTCCCTGGTCGGCCCACTTCTCAAGATATCCGTTATTGGGGATCTTACATCCCAGATCATCGTGAAGCTCCTGATATATGTTGACGAGCGATGGTGGTATGGTGACACCTGGTTTCACACTGAAACTCAGACCGTGTGCCTGCCCCGGCTCATGATATGGATCCTGACCGATTATCACACATTTTACATGGGATAACGGCGTTGTGTGAAATGCGTTGAATATATCATCGGCTGGTGGGTAGACAGTTTCCGTTGCGTATGCCTGCCCCACAAAATCAAACAGCTTTTTATAGTAAGGTTTCTTATATTCAGGCTTAAGATATTCAGCCCAGTCATTTGTTATTGCTGGCATATTGATACTCCTTTTTGTATACAAATATAATGATCCGAAACACAGTTATTTTATCACGGGCGGGGTGCAAAGTAAAATAAACTAATTCAAGTTTTAAGTTGTAAGAAGCAATATCACATGATATACTTACCATATCTGAGAATTGATAAAGGCTTATAGAAAGGAGCATATGAGTATGGAGAAAGCATATAAGACTATGAAGCAGGTTGGAGCACTCAACATAGCACTTGGGGTTATAACGATAGTTACTGGTCTTGTAGTGGGTATACTGATGCTTACAGCAGGCGGAAGATCTCTCAAGAACAAGAGATTTATTGTCTGGTAGAACTGTTAATATATATAGGATTATAGCGAAAAGGGGTTGACATCTGACACTTGTATGTGTTAGAGTCAGCCTAGATAATGCGATGAAGAGGAGCAGTAGAATTCTGGAGATGTTCAGAGAACCGCCGGTTGGTGTGAGGCGGTGATCGATAGGGTTTGAACTCGCCTTGGAGCAGCCCGCTGAATGGCACGTCAGATGATCGTGTGAAGTAGGAAGGGACGGAGCCTGACCGTTACAGCAGGAGGGTATAAGACGGCGGTAAGTATATCGTTCATCTGTATCTGCGATGAGAGCATACATTATTGTATGAAATAGAGTGGTACCGCGTAACTTACGTCTCTATAGTGATTAGGAGATGTGAGTTTTTTTTTGCTTAAGTAGGAGGTTATATCAATGAAGAATTATCAGAATTACAAGCGTGGCTATTACATGCCGCCGGTACAGTGCACAGACTGGGTAAACAAGGAGTATATTGACAAAGCACCTATCTGGTGCAGCGTGGATCTGAGAGACGGTAATCAGGCCCTGATCGTACCTATGAGCCTTGATGAGAAGCTGGAATTTTTCAAGGAGCTTGTCAGGATCGGTTTCAAGGAGATAGAGATCGGATTTCCTGCAGCGTCCGAGACTGAGTACGAGTTCTGCCGAACACTTATAGAGCAGGATCTCATACCTGATGATGTCACGATACAGGTACTTACACAGGCAAGACCACATATTATAGAGAAGACATTTAAGGCTATAGAGGGTGCAAAGAACGTGATCGTACATCTGTACAATTCAACATCATTTGCCCAGAGACAGCAGGTGTTCAGAAAGTCAAAGGAAGAGATACTTAAGATAGCAGTGGATGGAGCAGAGCTGCTCAACAAGATGGCTGATGAGTACGGCGTTCCATATCGTTTTGAGTATTCACCGGAGAGCTTCACCGGAACAGAGGTTGACTATGCACTTGAGGTCTGCAACGCAGTTATCGATGTATGGAAGCCGACACCGGACAGAAAGGTTATAATCAACCTCCCTGCAACAGTCGAGATGTCACTTCCACATGTTTACGCAAGCCAGATAGAGTATATGAGCAAGAACCTCCACGACAGGGAGAATATTATCCTGTCACTTCATCCTCACAATGACAGAGGCTGTGGAGTGGCAGATGCAGAGCTTGGTATCCTTGCCGGCGCAGACAGAATAGAGGGAACATTATTTGGAAATGGTGAGAGAACAGGAAATGTGGACGTGATCACACTCTGCATGAACATGTTCACCCATGGAGTTGACCCTGAGATAGATCTCAGCGATATACCATCACTCACAGAGATGTATGAGAGAGTTACAGGAATGAAGGTTTACGAGCGTTCACCATATACAGGAAAGCTTGTATTTGCCGCATTCTCAGGCTCACATCAGGATGCCATTGCCAAGGGAATGAAGTTCAGAAAAGAGCAAGGTGACGGAATGTGGACCTGTCCATATCTGCCGCTTAACCCTGAGGATATCGGAAGAAAGTATGATGGCGATGTTATTAGAATAAACAGCCAGTCAGGAAAGGGTGGAATTGGATTCATCCTCCAGACAAAGTACGGCTTTGACCTTCCTGCAAAGTTCAGAGAGGATCTGGGCTACACAGTAAAGGATGTGTCAGATAAGGAGCACAAGGAGCTCAGTCCAAAGGAAGTATTGGATATATTCCAGAATACATATGTCAATATAGATGGCCCTATCAAGATGCTTGAGAATCACTTCGTACAGGGAGATGGAATATCCACAGAGATAACTATTCTGAAGAACGGTGTGAAGAAGGTTTACCACGGCAAGGGAAATGGACGTTTGGATGCCGTGAGCAACGCTATAAAGAAGCACTTTAACATACAGTTCAAGGTCGTATGCTACGAGGAGCATTCACTCCAGACTGGCTCAAACTCACAGGCAGTTGCCTATGTCGGAGTCGAGACTGTCGATGGTAAGGTTACATGGGGTGCAGGAATAAAGAACGATATCATAGACGCATCTGTACATGCACTCGTGAGCGCCGTCAACAGAACGGGAGATCTCAATTAGATATTAAATTAGGGATTAAGATATATTGAATTACATTAAAATACCCGGATGTGCAGGCGAAATGCTTACATATCCGGGTGTTTTTTATGATTCGCTGGTCTTAAGTTTCTTATAGCAGTAACCGATGATATCCTTTCGTGTAACTATGCCGATGAACTTGTTCTGATCGTCAACCACCGGAACAAAATTCTGGACCATGGCTCTGGCTATGAGATCCTCCATGTTGGAACTGATGGATACGGAGGCGTACTCGAATTTCTTTGGAATATCATTGAGGAAGATGCTCTCTGAGGTTTTGAGCGCGTTCATCGAATTGCGCTTGCAGTACCAGAGAATGTCGCCCTCCGTTATGGTGCCGACATATTCACCGGTGTTGGATAGTATCGGTATTGCAGAATATCTGTGTATCTCCATCTTCTCAAGTATCTGTCTGAGTGAAAAACTGTCCTCAATATATGCTACATCGCTCTTAGGTGTAAGAAAAAATAAAATGTTCATGCCGCTTCTCCTTGTCATATATAATTTGTAATTTTACAGCCCCATTCTGTAAATGATAAATACCATGAATATTGCTTATCGCCCATATGTAATAATTATAAAATATAATCAGTATGAGTTCAATTAAATTACTGTGAAATAATAGTGACCGGGTGCATGATAAGAAAGTATTTTCAGAATATAATCCGAAATGTGTCAGATATGTCAGAAATTGCAAAATTATGTTGTTAATTAGTAGGCGATTTGATATTATAAACTTGATATGCACTATTATAAGAGACATAAGGAGGACTGTATGGGATCGGAGAATGTTTTCCAGGAGAATCAGGAATATCTTATAAAGGCAAGGGAGCTGGTGGTGGCTATCGATGATGTGCAGGACAACCTTGAACAGGCGAGAACGGCACAGAGAAAGACCAGCAGGAGTATCTCACAGGAGGAAAAGGGCCTTTCTGATGAGATCAGTTCAACCTTGAAAAACAGAAAGAATGAGATAGAGGATGGATACGACCAGCAGCTTTCGGCGAACGGAGCCAAGATAAGGCAGCTTCAGTCGAAAAAGGATAAGAAGAAGACGGAGCGTATGGGCAACCGAATAGAGAGCGAGACGGCCTCTCTGAACGAGAGCAACAGACAGCTCAGACTCAAGGCAAAGGAGCTGTTTAAGCAGAACAATGTATCGGGCTTCTGCAATACGGGCTTCTTCTACTGTATGTTCGCTCCGTGCGGAGCAGGCGACGTGTTTAAGCTTATACTGCTTATACTCCTGTTCTGCGGATGTATACCGGCGATTGTATGCGTGGCGCTTTCATACACCATATACCAGACCGGAGTTCACACTTTGACGTATGTGGTGATCAGTCAGGCGATCGTCATAGCAGAATTTATCATATATTTCATAGTGTTCAATCTTGCCAAGGTAAAGAATCTTGAGATCGTCAATGAGGGCAGGCGGATAAGAAACAAGGTCCGCGCCAACAACAAGCAGATAAGGATCATCAGAAACTCGATAACAAGAGACAAGGATGAGAGTGTATATAATCTTGGCAAATATGATGAAAAGCTCAGCGAGCTTGAGGCGGAGCGCGAGGATATAAGCAATCGCAAGCTTGAGGCGATAAAAGTATTTGAAAATGATACAAAACAGGTTATAACTGATGAGATAACAGGAAGACGGCAGCCGAAGATCGATGCACTTAAGGCGGATCTGAAGCAGATCGAGGAAAAGATCAATGCCATGGAGTCACAGCTTGCTGATATGCAGAGCCATCTGACTGACAGCTATGTCACATTCCTTGGCAAAGATCTGCTCACAGAAGAGAAACTCTCTGATCTTATATCGATCATGGAGGAGGGCACGGCAAGCACAGTGTCAGGCGCCATAGAGGTTTATAAGGGAGAGAGCTAGTCAGTGTGTCGATGATGACAGTATGGCGTCAGAGATGAAGCGTGCCATATTGCTGACGGTATACAGCCTGGTGCTCTGAAGAAGACTCATACCTGGCTTTCCAGACAGATTTACAATCCCGGTGATGGAGATATCTCCTATCGCCGGGAGTTTTTTATTTACACCGATTCCGGGGTACAGGGGGGCGTTAGAGAGCGTGATCATACCTACATCTGAAGGACGTCCAAGGGATGCGTCGACGGCGATGATGGCGGGGGAGACAAAAAGGTCGTATATATGGTGTATGGTATCGCGCAGATTGAGGGCGTGGACCGGAGCTTTTAACGTTCCGTACACTTTGAAAGGACAGTTGTGCTCTGTCAGAAAGCTGCCTGTCAGAGGGCCGAGAGCATCACCGGTAGCGCGGTCGGTTCCTATGCATAAAACCACGGTGCTGTCAGAAGGCTGCCCGCTGTCTGCCAGAAAATCCGATATTCTGGTTGAAAGCGCACGGCAGGCAAGAATGTCATTTGGATTAAAATATTCTGTTTGTCGCTGCTTCTTTTTTATCATATCAATACCCTGCCTGTGTTTTATAGTATAGAGTATTTCCAAGATTATCAAAGTTTACACAATAGATTCATAAAGCGCTCATTTACGTGATCCTGTAGATATAGGTCGTAATAGGCTGGAATATAGGGCGCAGTTACACACATCAAATGACATGATTTCCTAAAAAAGCGTCTTGTCAACATGGTATTATTCATGCATCGTTGGCGGAGCTGTAAGGGCTGATGCTTAAGAGTATAGGAGGTCGGGTGAATGATAGAGATAGTATATGATGAAGCAAATGAGATGATGAGGTCAAGCGACAGGGTGAAATATGAGCTGCCCAAGAATATACGACAGGTGGGAAATGCCCCGGGAAATTACAAGATATATGTAGAAGACTATGTCATGACATATCTGAGGAGAATTGCATCGCCGGGCAATATGAACTGCCGTGGAGCCATACTTCTCGGAAAAGTATATGATGAAAATGGCACAAAGGTGATATTTGTCAGCGGCGCAGTGGATGCACAGAATCTTGAATTTGACATATCCATGATAAAATTTGGTGACAGCGAGTGGAGCGGGATATATGCGGAGATAAACAAATACTTCGATGACCTGTCGATCGTGGGATGGTTCCTGTCCAGAATGGGTTTCTCTGCAGAGATAAACGATCAGATGAAAAGGCTGCACCGCGATAATTTCCCGGGTGAGGGAAAGATCCTGTTCCTTATGGATGCACTGGAGTGTGAGGAGGCATTTTATTATTACGATCACGGGACCCTTATGAGGGAAAAGGGATACTATATATATTATGTGAGAAATGAGAAAATGCAGAACTACATAATCAGCAGAAAGCGTGAGACTGCGGAATCTGCGACAGACAGTGTGGTAATAAAGGATAAGACGGTCGTTGAAAACTTCAGAGAGAGGGGGAAACAGACGGAGAACCGGAAGAAGAGGAGCTGGGGTACAACCGCGGCGTGCTTTGTTGCGGTATGTGCGGTGTCATTTGGCGCATTGTGGTACATATCCCCGGATACAGTGGGGCAGATAACGGACAGGCTGACAAAGGCAAAACATTCCGGTGAGGTTCAGGTGTTCATGAACAGTGCAGACACCATGGCCGGTGCTGAGAAAACAGTGGGAGGAGCTGCATCCGGAGATGCCTATACACAAAAAAATACGCCGGGATCACAGAACACGGAGGCAACTCAGAATGCGGCAGGGGTGCAGGATACAGAGATGGCACAGAAAGCAAATGGATCGCAGGATATATCAGCGGCGCAAGGCACGGAGAATACAAGTGCTTCGGTGGAGGCAACTTCGTATGGCTCGGAATACACTTCGGACAGTGTTTCAGATGAAGCTGTAACATCAGAGATACCTTCTGTGCCGGAGGATACGGAGAGCATCTATGTGGTTGAACCGGGGGACACTCTTGTGAGTATATCGATAAAGATGTACGGAACGCAGGATGGCGCAGAGAGTATAGCGGCGGTAAATGGCCTGAAGATAGATGAACCTATATATGAGGGCCAGAAATTGGTTATTCCCTATACAGATTAAAAATGCTATAATTACCATGTTTTTTTATAGTGAATAAAGAACAGAAGGAATACGGATATGAAATTTTTAACAAAAAATAAAAAAACTGCGGATAAGGAAATTGCTGCGGGCAGAGACGATGAAAAACAGGAAGTTCAGAATCAGACAGAAGATGATATGGACGAGGAAAGCCTTGCAAATGGCAGGGATAATGTCATTGAAGTAAAACGTACCATGGGCAAAAAAGGCAAAATGCTCCTCGCTATCGCAGCAATTGTGGTTGTGCTAGGACTTGTCACTGCACTTTTGAGATATAATGCGATAAAGACATACACTCAGTATGATGTGGTGTCAGCGACGAAAACATCAGGTGACAATATAGCAGATTACACGGTGTTTGCGGGAAATGTGCTGAAGGTGACCAAGGACGGTGCATCTTACATAGATGAAAAAGGCGTGACAAAGTGGGATGTGAGCTATGCGATGAAGATGCCACACGCAGAGGTGTGCGGAAACTACGCGATAGTTGCGGATATGAACGGTAAAGATGTGTATGTGTTTAATGTTGACGGCGAAGTCAGCCGTCAGACTCTCGCTTACGACATCTCAAATGTTGATATTGCAGAGCAGGGAGTGTACACCCTTGTACTTGTGGGAGAAGACTGCAATTATATCAATGGATACGATAAGGACAGCAACACGATCTATGAGCTCAAGACCACGATAGATAAAAGTGGATACCCTATGGATATAGACATATCGAACGATGGACAGAAGCTGGTCACAAGTTATATGAAGATACAGGGCACAAAGGTACAGTCTGTGATAGCCATGTACAATTTTAGCTCGGTTGGACAGAATGAGAATGCTGATCGTATGATGGGAAGCTATACAGTGGATGATGCACTGTATCCTATCGTGAAATTTACAGATAATGACAATATTGCATGCTTTGGTAATAAAGATATAAGAACATACACTATGACGGAGAAACCGGAGGAGAGAGCTGTTATAGATCTCAGATCCAGGGAGATGCAGGGCGTATTCTATAATTCTTCCTGCGTGGGTTATATTGCTGTCTCGGATTCTGCCTCAAAGGCGAAATACAAAATATATATATATGACAACAAGGGTGCGCTGAAGGCTGAAGTGGACTACGACAATGCATTTGACAAAATATATGCAACTGAAGAGGAGATAATAGTCACGGGAGATATGGACTGCAGTATAATCAGGTTTAATGGAAGTATGAAATTTAATTATTCATTCACCAAGAATCTTGTAAATGTTGTGCCGGACTCAAACGAGGAGGAGTATGTGGTCATATTTGAAAATGAGACGCAGACTATTGCCCTCAAGGGCATGTAAGAGAAAGGAGAAGCGCATATGAATCTGATGTTGCTTGCGTCTGTGGCGGTTATTCTTCTGTGCGCCCTTATCGGATACAGGAGAGGTCTCATCAAAAGTGCGGTAAGTGCAGTGGGCATAGTAGGAGCGGTGATCCTGACAAATGTGCTGAATCCGTATGTAAACCAGTTCCTCTGTCAGCATACACCACTCAGAGACACCGTGAGGCAGAAGGTAGAGCAGAGCATAGGAGTGGAAGATATCAGTGAAAGTGTATCTGTCTATGAGAAAGAAGATTATCTAGAACATACAGAACTGCCGGAGATCGTGAAGAACTACATACGCAGTAACGGCGGAGACAAGATAAATGGAAAGGCAATCGGAGACTATGTGGCATATGTTGTGGATTATCTCACAGATATGGTCATGAACGGACTGTCATATCTGTTAACCATATTTGTGGTGCTGCTGCTCGTGCTGATAGCTCTTGCGTTATCGCATGTTCTGTCGGGTATCCCCGTGGTCGGTGGACTGGACAAAGCAGGCGGACTTGTTTTTGGCGTTGCACAGGCTGTGTTGTGTATATGGATCGCAATGGTTCTCATAACGTTTTTGTCAGCATTCTCAGTGGCTTCGCAGATGCTGGAAATGGTACACGACAGCAAGGCTCTCACATATCTGTACGATAAAAACATTTTTTTGAAAATAGTTATTGACATATTGGGAGATATTTAGTATAGTTTCACTTGCTGGTTGTGACCGGCATAAGTTAACATCGATTTTCTTCTTCTGTCACTGGAATATGATGACAAAGAAAATGAAAAAAGTTGTTGACATACACACTTCGGTGTGGTAATCTTTAGAAGTTGTCGCCGAAGAGGTCAGACATCAGCAGCCGAAAAGGTCTTGAAAAAAGATAAAAAAGTTGTTGACAAAGAACTTCGGACGTGATAACATATAGAAGTTGTCGCTGAGAGGCGAGAACACAAAGAACCTTGAA
>NZ_QTZF01000008.1:92308-94926 GCF_003462545.1 Coprococcus sp. OM06-34AC | reverse complement strand
TCCGGGGTATGGACTGCAACATGGCAGTGTGATTGATAGCAGAAGGGTCTGGGAAGTCCCGCCAAAGAGAGTGAAAGCCTCGTATGCGAAATTGAAAACACGCCTAGCAGAATCCGGAGTACCACGAGACACGAGAAACCTTGTGGGAAGGCGGAGGGACCACCCTCCAAGGCTAAATACTACTCAGTGACCGATAGCGCATAGTACTGTGAAGGAAAGGTGAAAAGGACCCCGGGAGGGGAGTGAAAGAGAACCTGAAACCCTGTGTTTACAAGCTGTGGAACTACGTTAAGGTAGGACCGCGTACTTTTTGTAGAACGGTCCGGCGAGTTTCTTGTACCGGCAAGGTTAAGCACTTAAGGTGCGGAGCCGAAGTGAAAGCAAGTGTTAATAGCACGCATAAGTCAGTACAAGAAGACCCGAAACCGGGTGATCTACCCATGTCCAGGTTGAAGTCGCCGTAAAAGGCGATGGAGGACCGAACGCACATCCGTTGAAAAGGGTGGCGATGAGGTGTGGGTAGGGGAGAAATTCCAATCGAACCCGGAGATAGCTGGTTCTCCTCGAAATAGCTTTAGGGCTAGCCTCGTATTAGTCTTGCGGAGGTAGAGCACTGAATATCCTAGGGGGCGTCAAAGCTTACCGAAGATTATCAAACTCCGAATGCCGCGTAGATGATGTACGGGAGTCAGACTGCACGAGATAAGTTGGGTAGTCAAAAGGGAAAGAGCCCAGACCACCAGCTAAGGTCCCAAAGTGCGTGTTAAGTGGTAAAGGATGTGGGATTTCGAAGACAACTAGGATGTTGGCTCAGAAGCAGCCATACATTCAAAGAGTGCGTAATAGCTCACTAGTCGAGAGGTCCTGCGCCGAAAATGTCCGGGGCTAAAACACGACACCGAAGCTGTGGATCCGAAAGGATGGTAGAGGAGCATTCTTAAGTCGACGAAGCTGTACTGTAAGGAGCAGTGGAGAGTTAAGAAGAGAGAATGCCGGAATGAGTAGCGAGATTTAAGTGAGAATCTTAAAGGCCGAATATCTAAGGTTTCCAGGGTAAAGCTGATCTTCCCTGGGTAAGTCGGGGCCTAAGGCGAGGGCGAGAGCCGTAGTCGATGGATAACAGGTTGAAATTCCTGTACTGCTTATGGACAGAACTGTGGGGACGCAGAAGGAGAGCACGAGCCGGAAATGGAAAAGCCGGTACAAGCGTATAGCAGTCATGCAGGCAAAACCGCATGAAAAATGTAAAGCGTTATGTGGATCGAACATTAGTAGAGAAGCGTGTGAGCCAGCTGCCAAGAAAAGCCGCTATTGTTTCATAAGTACCCGTACCGTAAACCGACACAGGTGGATGAGGAGAGAATCCTAAGGCCGGCGGGAGAAGTGTTGTTAAGGAACTCGGCAAAATGACTCCGTAACTTCGGGAGAAGGAGTGCCACAGAGATGTGGCCGCAGAGAAATGGCCCAAGCAACTGTTTAGCAAAAACACAGGTCTATGCAAAACCGAAAGGTGAGGTATATGGGCTGACGCCTGCCCGGTGCTGGAAGGTTAAGAGGAGAGGTTAGAGCAATCGAAGCTTTGAATTTAAGCCCCAGTAAACGGCGGCCGTAACTATAACGGTCCTAAGGTAGCGAAATTCCTTGTCGGGTAAGTTCCGACCCGCACGAAAGGCGTAATGATTTGGGCACTGTCTCAACAACACACCCGGTGAAATTGAAATACCAGTGAAGATGCTGGTTACCTGCGCCAGGACGGAAAGACCCCATGGAGCTTTACTCCAGTTTGATACTGGGATTCGGTACTGTCTGTACAGGATAGGTGGGAGGCTAGGAAATGGTGACGCCAGTTGCCATGGAGCCAACCTTGGGATACCACCCTTACAGTACTGGGTTTCTAACCTGCAGCCGTAACCCGGCTGGGGGACAATGTCTGACGGGGAGTTTGACTGGGGCGGTCGCCTCCGAAAGAGTATCGGAGGCGCTCAAAGGTTCCCTCAGAACGGTTGGAAACCGTTCGAAGAGTGCAAAGGCAGAAGGGAGCTTGACTGCGACACCGACGGGTGGAGCAGATACGAAAGTAGGACTTAGTGATCCGGTGGTATAAAGTGGGATTGCCATCGCTCAACGGATAAAAGCTACCCTGGGGATAACAGGCTTATCACTCCCAAGAGTTCACATCGACGGAGTGGTTTGGCACCTCGATGTCGGCTCATCGCATCCTGGAGCTGTAGCAGGTTCCAAGGGTTGGGCTGTTCGCCCATTAAAGCGGTACGCGAGCTGGGTTCAGAACGTCGTGAGACAGTTCGGTCCCTATCCGGCGTGGGCGTAGGATATTTGAGAGGAGCTGTCCTTAGTACGAGAGGACCGGGATGGACAAACCTCTGGTGTATCTGTTGTTTTACCAAAGGCATGGCAGAGTAGCCAAGTTTGGCAGGGATAAACGCTGAAGGCATCTAAGCGTGAAGCCCCCCTCAAGATAAGATATCCCATCTTCGGAGTAAGACCCCTTGAAGACTACAAGGTTGATAGGCTTCAGGTGTAAGTGTGGTAACGCACTCAGCTGAGAAGTACTAATAGGTCGAGGACTTATCCTTAGAGGTTTCTAGGAGATAAGCTTT
>NZ_QTZF01000008.1:0-92298 GCF_003462545.1 Coprococcus sp. OM06-34AC | reverse complement strand
TAGAGGTTTCTAGGAGATAAGCTTTAGAAGATACCTCTTTCTGTGTGAAATTCTGAAGGTACAGAATAAAACGTACCGGGAAAATTTAACGCTGCAGCAGGTGTTAAATTTTTTCTGTATATAGGGGATTGGTCAAATGGTATGATAGGAGTCTCCAAAACTTTTGGTGGGAGTTCGATTCTCTCATCCCCTGCTAGACAGGCGTCAGAAACCTTGTAAAACCAAGGCTTCTGGCGTTTTTTGTTTGTGAAAAAACGAAATCCGTAATAATTACGGAACGAAAATCAAGGAGCAATATACTTCATGTATGAACTTAAGAGACAGTTTTCTACTGTTGAATACAGGGAGAAAACACATGTGTATCAGACAGGAGGTATATGATATGATGTAGACAGGGTCCGCGGCATATGCCGTGGACTTTATTCTTTATGAGCAAATTTTTTCGTATTATGTTAATATAGAAAAAGAATAGAGATGACTGAGGTTGAGGAACTATGAGAATAATACACTGTGCGGATATCCATCTTGATTCAGCCCTGAGTGCACATCTTGGAAGAGAAAGAGCCAGAGGCAGAAGAAATGAGATACTTAACACATTCAGGAAAATATTCGGGTATGCTGCAGAGAATGACGTGCAGGCGGTAATAATAGCGGGGGATCTCTTTGATTCAGAGACAGTGTCTGCCACGACGATAAATGTTGTTCTGGGGGAGATAGCGAAGTATGCTGACATAGATGTGTTCTATCTGAGGGGAAATCATGACCCGGATGAAAGCTTATTTGCGGGGCGGAGACTCCCAGAGAATCTGTATTTATTCGGAGATGAGTGGACGCAGTATCAGCTTAAGGGATCACATATAGTGATCGCGGGCGCTGTGCTGAATGACGAAAACTGCAACAGCATATATGATGAACTCGAATTGGATGAGAACGATATAAATATTGTCACACTCCACGGCCAGGAGCAGGAATATGGCAGGGCTCGCAACATGAATGATGTATGCCTGAAGAAACTCAGGGGAAGAGGCATAGATTATCTGGCTCTGGGACATGTGCACGGAAGAAAGCTGGAAAGCCTTGATCACAGGGGATTCTACTGCTATCCGGGATGTCTGGAGGGCAGGGGCTTTGACGAGTGTGGTGAGCACGGCTTTATGGTGCTTGATGTGGATGAGAGGAGACATACGGTTGAGACCGAATTTGTGTCATTTGCCTATAGAAGGCTGTTCGATGTGGAAGTGGACGTGACAGGGGCAGAGTCAAGCTCTGATGCGGCGGACATGATCGCTGACAGACTGTATCAGGAACTGCCGGGGACAATGGAAGATGAGTCCAGGGACATGGTGAGGGTATCCCTCACAGGCGCGGTAAATGTTGAGAGCGAGATAAACACGGATTATCTGACTAAGCAGTTTCAGGATTCGTTCTACTATATGGAGATCTTGGATCACACGGATTTTCAGGTGGATTACACGAGGTATATGAATGATGCGTCCCTCAAGGGCGAATTCGTGAGGAAGGTCATGGGGCAGGATATGAGTGAAAATGACAAGGCATATGTGATCCAAACAGGACTCAGGGCTCTTGCGGGCGAGGAGATATTTTAAGTATGAGATTGATATCTTGTTATATAGATGGATTTGGCAAATTGAATAACATGGAAGTCCAGTTCGAGGATGGGATAAATACATTTGTCCAGGATAATGGCTGGGGCAAGTCGACTCTTGCTGCTTTTATCCGGGTCATGCTGTATGGCTTCGACGGTGAGACGAAGAGAAATGACATTGAGAATGAAAGAAAAAGATATCGCCCGTGGTCGGGGGCTGCCTATGGCGGAGAACTGGTATTTGAGAGTAGGGGCAGAAACTACAGGGTTCAGAGGACATTTGGCGCGAAGAAGAGCGATGACAAATGCGTGATATACGACGAGGCGACTCATGCTGTGACAGGAATGTTCACGGATAAGCTTGGGGAGGAGCTGTTTCATGTGGATTCTGCGTCATTTGTGAGAAGTATGTACATAGGGCAGGATGACTGCCGGACCTGGGCGACGGATGGGATAAGTGCTAAGCTTGGTAATATCGCTGACAGCACGGATGATATAAGCAATTATGAGAATGCCAGACAGATACTGAAGAATGTTATAAACAGGCAGTCGCCAACCAAGCGGACGGGGGAACTGTACAGGAGAAAATATGAGCTTGATGGGATGCGTGAGCAGGTCAGGGAGCTTGATGGAATAGACAGAAGTATAAATGAGCTGAATAAAAATATCCGTGAGATAGAAATGCAGAATCAGAACCGGATGGGACGACAGCGTGACAGTAAATATATCATGACAGGATTTTGTGCGTTGATCGCAGCACTTCTATCTCTGGGAATGTGGAAATTTATGCTTGGAATAGAAGAACCTGACGATATGGCTATGATTATATTTGTTGTATGTGCAGGTATGTTTTGTGTACTCGGAATCTACTACATTATACGCGGGATAAATGAAAAGATCAGGCACAGGAAGAATAAGGTGGAAGAGCCGGGGGATGCCGTTGATGATACCAGATCGGACGGATCAGATGATATATATACAGCCGATGACGAATCCGATATGGATGAGGAGATGTCGGTCTATATGGCAGAAAACATGAGACTTGGCGAGTATGCCAGGGAACTGGCGGAGCTCAAGCTTCGAAGACAGGAGATATCTGCTGTGAAGGCATCGTTGGCGGATAAGAAAAAGGCTTTGGAAGACGATCTGCACAGATACGAGCTCAACGTAAAGGCGTACGAGCTGCTGGGGGAGGCCAGGGATACATTTGCAGTGGGACATTCGGTGCCAGTCATGGAGGCATTTGACAGGTATTATGAGTGCGTTACAGGAGAGCATGCAGGAAATGTACAGGCGGCCCCGGATATGACAATCAGGTACAGAGAGCAGGGAATGTACAGGGATTCTCAGACCTTGAGCTCGGGACTGGCGGATATCCTCGGAGTGTGTGTAAGAGTTGCAATAGTGGACAGCATGTATCAGGATGAAAAGCCGATGCTCATAATGGATGATCCATTTGTCAATCTTGATGACAGAAATATGGCGGGGGCGAAGAAATTTGTGGAGAAGATATCGGAAAAATATCAGATATTGTATTTCACATGCAGCCAAAATCGTGTACTATAGATACATAATAAATACTCAGGAGGAAGTATGTTGAGGACAATAAGGAAGGGATTGTATAAGTCGAATAACGTAAGATTTCTTGCTCTGCTCATCGCTGTGGCATTTGTTCTGCTGACGGAGATGGCGTGTGTGGGGAACATGACGGCCAAAGCGGAGACTGCAGGGGATGTGGCTGCATCTGTATATGCGGATACGGAGGCTCCGGGGGTGGCGACGCCTACCAGCGTGGTGGAGAAAACAGCACTTAAGATGAACAGCAGTACGTATGTGTTTACGAACTCCACCGATGGCATGTTCAGACTCAGCTTTGCGGAGGGCGAGAGTTACTTCATTGGTTCAGGTGAGGACAGTGATACGCTTATCACATATGCACTGATAAGATATAACTCCAAGTTTTATCTTGTCGCAGCGGATGACAGCGATGCAAATGTGCAGTATAACGGAAGCTACACAGACACCAGCTTTGAGATGCTGAAGTCAGCGAATTATAATTCTTCAAGCAGATATGTCAACATGAGTGTTAAGAGCGGCAATACCATAGAGCTCAAAAAGTTTACATTTGCCAGGGACTATTCTGTAGCTCTGACAGGATATTACAATGGAGTGTATTATACCGAGGGCAGTCCGGCGACAGGACTGTTCACAAGATCCGGGTACTGTGATTACTTTGTGAGTGGCAAGGCTGTTGTGGGGGATGGCTGGTACAAATATGGCAGCAGTTCACCGGCAGGGGAGCTTGTTGACGCGGATATATCCGGAAGCATGTCTGGAAATGATGTGAAGTATATCCAGCTTTTTGATGGGCATGTTGTGAGCGCTTATCACGGCAATTATTTCTACAGCTATAATGGAACAGTCAGGATCACCGTCAAGAATAAGGCGGTCATGGTAAATAATATAAAAGTCCTGTTTGACAAGAATGGAAATGCGTACAAGGGACTCAGAACAGAAAATTCCAGAGTGTACTACTACGAAGCGGGTATTCCGGTCAAGAACGTGGTGAAGCAGTTTGGAGAAGACTATTATTACTTTGGAAGTGACGGCGCTGCGGTGAGATCGACCTGGATCACATCAGGAAACTGCGTGTATTATTTTGCGGTGGACGGCAAGGCAGTAAGGCGGATGCAGTCGGGAAGACTGTACCAGTATTCGTCGGGGAAATGGACCAGTACGGCAACCGGTGTATACGAGGTAAACAGAAGATATTATTACTTTGTGAACGGTGCGAAGAGCAACGTCACGAAGTGGTATGAGATCTCAAGGGATAAGAAGTATTACATAAGAAACGGAGAGGCAACCTATTTTGTACAGGTGGACGGCATAAGATACAGATGTCAGAAGGTGGCGAGCGAGGGCGGCTGGACGGCTGCGGTGAATGCGTGGATACCTTCATTTGGACATGTTGTGCTCCACACGGACAGCACGGGAATATCTGATGCGATATATTACAGATCGACACATACTGTATCGGGATATGCAGACACGTACAGAGTATTCTCGAATAACAGATGGATAGTAAAGAAGAATTCTGTGGTGAGACTGCAGGACAACTGCAGTTACTTTGGTAAAACAGGTAAGGCTGTCAGAACAAAGGGCTGGCAGACGATTAGTGATTACAGTGCGGCTTATGTAGGCGATGAGGGAACTGTAACTGAATATGTGTATTATGACGAGAGTACAGGATATTCCGAGTACAGAAGTGGCAAGCTGCTCAACGACAAGTCTGAGGGTCTTAAGAACGCCAAGATCAACAACAAGAAGGTGTATTATTTCAGCGATGCAAATGGACGCTGCAGTAAACTCACGAAGATAGTAGTGGGTGATGTGGAGTATGAATTTGACAGTTGGGGAAGATGCTTCAAGACAGATTCGATAAGCTGGGATTTTGATGAATGGATGAAGAGGGTTGTCAATGAATATCTGGGCAAGACAGGAATCTACTGCAATGTATTTGTGGCAAATGCGCTTAGATACGCAGGCAGCAGCACTCCGGGAAGTGATATGTCAGTCAAGTACACTGACTTTGCAAATGGCGGATTCGTGATCAGTTCATCAAATATATGCTCAGACTGGGCACTCCGCAAGGTCATCGCCAAGGCGATTCTGGCGCAGAATGGAAGCTGGGGTGAGGCGACGGATTACGAGCTCACAGCGGACAGGGAGGACTTCTCATACGATGCGCTCCTGCCTGGTGATATAGTTGTCTACTATACGAATGGAGAGCCGACCCATGTCGGAATCTATTTTGGAAAGTTCTCTTCAGCGACTGCACTTAAGCAGTATCTGAGAAAGCTTGGAGTTCCGGCTTCGGCATGTGAGGCATATGTGCATGACTGGGGTTCTAACAGCGGAAATATGCCTGAATACTGGATCATTCAGGGTGGAATGGGCAGCAGCGATCAGGTCTATATAAGCAATTCTGCATATGATCTGTCGGGACAGTATGCCATGAAGATAATTCATGTGAGACATTAGAATGTAGAGAGATTGACATAAATGTACAGGGAACTGTGCATGATAACAAAGAAAACACCATATATGAATACGGTGAGTGGATACCTTATATGGATCCTCTTTGCTGTAGTCGTATATGGTGTTTTTTGTATTTGTTGATATAGTTAAGCCTGCAGGTTTGACATGAGCGATCCCGCCATCAGTCCTCCTCGGACAGTTCCTCCCATTTTGTGTAGAGCTCGTTGAGTTCTGTGTCGGCTTCGTTCCTCTGCTTTGTGAGGTCGTTCAGCAGACCGACATTTGTGGCGTTCTCAGGAAGAAGAAACTGTTCATCGATCTCTGCGATCCTGTTCTCAAGTTCCTCGATGGATGCCTCAAGCTTCTTCAGGTCATTTGCCTTCTTGCGCTGCCTTGCCGCTTCAGCTTTGCTTTCCTGCCATGAGAGCTTGGCCTGTGAGACAGCGGGAGGGGTCTGGGCCGGTGCGTCAGAGACTCCGCTTATTGGAGTGAATGGACTTCCTGAATCTGTGGAATACGTTCGGTGGGTCTCGTAGTAATCGTAATTGCCTATATAGCTTGTGAGCTGTTTGTCCCTTAACTCGATGATCCTTGTGGCCGTCTGGTTGATGAAGTATCTGTCGTGAGATACATACAGGACAGTGCCGGTGTAGTTCCTTATGGCATTCTCCAGGATCTCTTTTGATGTGATATCCAAGTGGTTCGTCGGCTCATCCAGAATAAGAAAGTTGGCGGAAGAGAGCATCAGTTTGGCAAGGGACACACGTCCACGCTCGCCACCTGACAGATCCTGTATCCTCTTGAACACGTCCTCACCTGTGAAGAGGAATGCCGCAAGGACATTACGGATTCTGGTGTTGGACAGATCAGGGTAGGCGTCGCTTATCTCGTCGAATATGGTGTTGGACATCGTGAGTACCTGATGTTCCTGATCGTAGTAACCGATCTTGACGCGTGATCCAAGTATGATAGCTCCGGCATCTTTGGATACAAGCCTGTTGATCATCTTCAGTATGGTTGTCTTTCCGGTTCCATTTCCACCTATCAGGGCGACGTGTTCGCCACGTTTGATATCCATATCTATTCCTGAGAACAGATTATTGTCGCCAAATGATTTGGAGAGTCCTTCGATCGTAAGAACATCCTCGCCGCTAAGTACGTTAGGCTCAAGAGTAATCCTCATCTCGGATGCAACCTCGGTTGGTTTATCGAGACGTTCTATACGTGAGAGCATCTTCTCACGGCTCTCTGCACGCTTGATGGACTTCTCACGATTGAACTGCTTGAGCTTCGTGATGACCTCTTCCTGATGCTTGATCTCCTGTTGCTGGTTGAGATATGCCTTCATCATGTTCTCACGGATCTCTGCACGCTTTTGTGCGAAGTAGGTGTAGTTGCCATTGTATACCTGGCTGTGGCCATTGTCGAGCTCGACTATCTTGGTCACGATCTTGTCGAGGAAATAACGGTCGTGGGAGACGATGATGACGCTTCCCTGGTAGGATGACAGGAAGCCCTCAAGCCATGAGATGGATTCCATGTCCAGATGGTTTGTCGGCTCATCAAGGATGATGATATCCGGCTTCACCATGAGTAGTCTGCCGAGTGCAAGTCTTGTCCTCTGGCCACCGGACAGAGAGTCCGTGTGGCGGTCATAATCCTCCTTGGAGAAACCTAGTCCTTTGAGAACTCCATTTGCCTCGCTCTCACAGCTATAGCCGTTCTTATATTCGAATTCGTGGGTGTAGCGGTTGTAGAGCTCCAGAGATCTCTCGAGCTCCTCACCGGTCTGTTCAGCCATGGTGTGTTCCAGTTCGTGCATCCTGTCCTGAAGCTCAAGGATAGGCTTTAGTGCATCCATCATGACACCGCGGACAGTAGTGTTGTAATTGCTCTCCTGATACTGGGACAGATAGCCGATGGTCCTGTCCTTTGACACTATGACCTGACCGGAGTCAGCACTTTCCTCACCCATTATTATCTTGAGAAGAGTGGTCTTGCCGGCGCCGTTTATGCCGACTATAGCCATTTTCTCCTTTTCCTCAAGATGAAAAGAAATATTGTCCAATATAACATCTGTGCCAAATGCTTTGCAGATGTTCTGACAGTCTAAAATCATAATTTAACCTCTCATTTGTGTTCTAGCCTTTTAATTATATATACAAGCCTTTACTTTCGCAAGAAAATGGAGTGGATTTTATACTATAAGGGTGGAATTGCACTGTTTTTTATAAAATGTTCATTTTATTTTAAGCAAAATACACAATTATTGTGATATACTAGATAAAGATATGCGTGGATATAGGAAAGACGCCGCAGGGCGGATTGATATATAATTACAGAAAAGGAATGATGGAATGGATTATAGCATCTATGACTATAATAGTGACGAGAAGCTTCTTCAGGAACAGGAGATAGAGGAGATCAACAATGTGAAGATGAGTCTGCTCAACACTCTTGTCACGAAGCTGAACAATGCGGGAATATATTTTAACAGTACATCGAGAATCAAGTCAGAATCGTCACTTCTGCACAAGCTGGAGACTGGTAAATACTCCATGCAGGAAGGTGGAAGAAAGATTCAGGATATCATAGGTATACGAATCAACCTGTTCTATCTGGAGGACATGGATATATGTGAGAAGATACTTGAGGAGACGTTTCTTCTGGACAATTGGTCCAAGACGAAGAATGAGGAGAACAAATTTGAGGCACAGAAATGTAACGGTGTGTTCAGGATACCGAGCAAATATCTGCGAAACATACCTGCAAGTGTGTGGAACAAGCCATTTGACCAGACATTTGAGGTACAGCTCAGGACGGTGCTCTTCGAGGGTTGGCATGAGATAGAGCATGAGATGAGATATAAGTATAAGCTGGGTTCTGATTCCAAGGAGACCGATCTGTGGACTGGACATGAGGATCTGTCCAGAGTTATGAACAGTATCATAGCCAATCTGGAGCTGTGCGACTGGTCTATCATGCAGATTTTCAACAGTATTCACGACTCACAGTACAAGGAGAAGAACTGGGAGAATGCCATAAGAAGCAAATACAGGCTCAGGATCACGCAGGATCCGCTTAAGCCTGAGCTCAGGGAATATCTGGACAACAATCCGGATATCGTGGCGCAGTTCCACACTGTGAGCAAGCGCGAACTGGTTGAGATACTGCTCAACAAGAAGTATCACAAGGAGCTGACTCCTGACAGAGTTATTTATCTGATCAACAAGGAGATAGTCCACAACGAGTATATATCAAGGCTGCTTGACAAGGAGCAGTTCGTTCCAGCGGTCAGACCAGAGGTGAAGACTGAGATAAAGCCAATGGTTCCAAATGTTGTGTACAGCCACAGGGTTGGAATACCATCAGCAGGGTATGACAAGGCGTGTGATATTATATACAAATGGGTTAGGGAGCACATCAGTATGGTGTTCCCACAGATGCCGGAGGAGCTCACTAGTGTGGATTATTCCACCATAGGATATAAGGTATATATAACATATGAGATCAATGAGTTTCATATGGATTTCCAGCACATAAGCAATTCCGAGGCGGGTGTTATATGGCATGTGACAGTAGATATGGTGAGTGCCGGGGATATGTATGATGTAAATGTGGAGAACATATGTGAGACCATCAATGTCAAGGAGAGAAGATACAGCAGACCGAAGTTCATGAAGGATATGTTTAATCAGGTGGGCTTTGTTGACGCTGGAATAGTCATGGAGGAGGGCTCAAGCCCTGAAGAGATCAGTTACGACAAGCTGAATGCGATTGTTGAGAGCCCTGACAGACATATGCCAATCATAGTAATAGTGAAGCCTGATGTGATACCGGACTGGGCGATAGACTGTGATGGATATATACTTAGAACGGATATGCTGAAAAAGACGCTCAATGGTTTGTGTCATGTATATCTGTGCAGTGGAGACTGCAAGAAACGCTACGAGGAGGAGTATGGAAAGGAATCCGTGGATGGTGGGGTTATGATGTGGGAGAAGAACAGCAACTACCCTATATTCTACTCCATGGATATCATCAACCAGAGCTTCTTTGAGGAAGTAAATCACAGTATCAATGAGAATGTGGAGTACGAGAAATCCTTCAGATATTCGCTGAGAGAACAGGTTCACGATGAATATCTGAAATAACACAGAGGTAGGCAGACCATGAAGAAATGGTACAGGATAGCAGCCGTAGTGGTTGTCATGGTGGCTGTGATTGCTATGGTCATCATATCAGGCGTGAGACGGTCAGGTGAAAGTGAATATACAAGGAACACGATCACCATGGGAACGGCTGCGTCATTTACAGTGTATGGAAGCCATGGCAGTGAGAATATAGACGGGATGCTGAAGCTCATAGACAGCCTGGACAAGGATGTGCTGTCATGGCGCTCAGCGGACTCTGAGATATACAGGGTGAACAACACATATAAGCCTGATGAGGATATCACGGTGAGCAGCGAGCTTGCGGGTGTGCTGAAGCAGACGCTTGACATATCGAGGGCTCATGACGATCTGCTGGATATCACCATACGGCCTTTGGCGGATGTGTGGGGGATAGAAGATGGCAGGACAGAGATTCCATCACAGGCGGATATAGACAGTGCACTGAGGCTGGTGGATGTGTCAAAGGTAAGTGTGGATGGCGATACGTTAAGGATATCAGAGCCTGGTATGATGCTTGATCTGGGAGCAGTCGGCAAGGGATATGGCTGTGACATGGCAGCAGAGTATCTCAAGGGTACTGATGCGGTCGGTGCATGTGTGGCCCTGGGCGGAAGTATAGTCGTATACGGAAGCAAGCCTGATGGTACAGCCTGGAAGGTCGGTGTCAAGGATCCGAGAGCTGGAGAGGGAACGACCATGGGTGTCATAAGGTTTGGCGATGGGGAGACGGCATTTGTATCCACATCGGGAGATTATGAAAAGTATTTTGAGCAGGATGGCAGGAGATACCACCACATACTTGATCCCCGGACAGGATATCCGGCATGGAATGGCACTATAGCGGCCACGGTAGTGTGTGATAACGGACTGACCAGTGACGCCTTGTCCACACTGTGTATGCTGATGGATAAGGATAAGGCTATGAAGACCATTCAGGAGTATGGTGCGGAGGCCGTCATCATAGATGAGGATAAGAATGTGTATGTCAGTGAAGGCCTGAAGGACCGATTCACCATAATGGCAGAAGACTATAAATTGGCAGAGTGATGTGAAGATATGGCAGGATGGTTTAGAAAAAAAGATCTGATATTGTGTGTAGTCCTTTTAGTAGCGGGAATTATATGCTGGCTTGTCATGCGGCTTGTGCTTCCGACGGGCAATACCGCGGATGTGTATATAGATGACAAACTGGTGCAGACCATAGACATGACAGTCGACGATACCTATGAGTTTAACACGGACAGGGGCAGCAACACTGTTGTGGTTGAATCTGGGAAGATCCGTGTCAGTGATGCGGACTGTCCGGATAAGGTGTGCGTGGATATGGGCTGGAAGAGCAGGAGAGGAGAGACGATAACATGTCTTCCACACAAGCTTGTCATAGAGATACAAGGTGGCGGGGAAAGAGATATAGATGTGCAGTAGAGATAAAAATGATCAGAAAAGTTCAGAGACGGCGGTGGATAGAATGCATGGCTGGAGTACAAAAAGGATCACATACACAGGTATGTTCGTGGCCATAGCCATGGTATTTTCCTATCTTGAATCCATGATCCCGGTGAATATAGCTGTTCCGGGAATCAAGCTGGGACTTGCAAATATGGTCACCATAGTTGTCATGTACAGGCTGAGGATATCAGATGCGTGGATAGTGTCACTGGTGAGAGTGGTGCTGTCATCGCTGTTGTTTGGCAATATGACGGTTATGGTATACAGCATGGCGGGAGCGGTGTTGTCACTTCTGGTCATGACGCTTTGCAGGAAAAAGGATCTGTTTGGTCTCCTTGGAACGAGCATACTAGGCGGAGTGAGCCACAACGCAGGGCAAATAGCAATGGCAGCACTTCTCATGAAGAGTGGCAATATCATGTTGTATATGCCGGTGCTGTGCATATCGGGAACTATAGCCGGTGTGTGCATAGGCCTGGCGGGGGCTGTGCTTGTCAGAAAGCTTCCGTCCATAGAATATTAGAATGATATCCGAATGAATTTATAAATGATCACATGTAAGATACAGAAAAGACATAAGTGTCTATATCTTATATGTGATCGTTTTTTATGCGGATAAGCAGAAGAATTTCCATATTTTAAAATGATAATATATCCCCATTTAGGTTGTTTTTGAGGGCTTAAAGCGTTATTATATAGGGAGATTTTTTTTAATAAAAATATATAAGGAAAAGAGGTAGAACATGGGTTTGTTAACATTTCTGGGCGGAATTCATCCATATGAAGGCAAAGAATTGTCAATGGAAAAGCCTGTCAGAGAATACCTTCCAAAAGGTGACTGCGTGTACCCGCTGAGTCAGCATATAGGGGCACCGGCCACACCTATAGTGAAGAAGGGCGACAGAGTCCTGGTTGGTCAGAAGATTGCGGAGACCAGTGGCTTCGTGTCAGCGAATATACATTCATCCATATCGGGAAAGGTCAAGGCGATCGAGCCGAGATATGTGCCTGGTGGATCAAAGGTTGAATCAATAGTTGTAGAGAATGATGGCCTGTTTGAGGAGATCGACTTTGCAGCAAATGTAAAAGATCTGTCCACTCTGTATAGAGAGGATGTGAAGGAGATTATCAAGGAGGCCGGAATAGTAGGAATGGGCGGCGCCGGTTTCCCTGCAAATGTCAAGCTGTCCCCGAAGAACGAGGATGCGATCGACTACATAATAGTAAATGGCGCAGAGTGTGAGCCATATCTTACTTCGGATTACAGAAGGATGATGGAGGAACCGGACAAGCTGATACTGGGACTTGAGATATGTATCAATCTGTTTGATCATGCAAAGGGAATCATCGCCATAGAGGATAATAAGCCTGAGGCAATAGAACTTCTCAGGGATAAGGTAAAGGACAATGACAAGATCGAAGTCCATGTGATGAAGACCAAGTACCCTCAGGGTGCCGAGCGTCAGCTCATATATGCTAACACTGGAAGATATGTCAACTCCAAGATGCTTCCAGCGGATGCTGGATGTATAGTTCACAATGTTGATACCATCGTGTCCATATATGAGGCAGTTATAGAGGGAAGACCACTCTACACAAGGATAGTCACCATAACAGGTGATGCCATAGAGAATCCATGCAATCTTATGGTGAGGATAGGAACAAACTGTCAGGAGCTTATAGAGGCTGCGGGTGGATTTAAGGATGGTGTGGTTCCTGAGAAGGTGATCTCAGGCGGTCCTATGATGGGAAAGGCACTTTTCTCATTGGATGTTCCTGCAACCAAGGGAGTGTCGGCACTGCTGTGTATGACACATGACGAGGTGGCAGACCTTGAACCGAGCAACTGTATCAGATGCGGACGCTGTGTTGATGTGTGTCCGGGACGTATTGTTCCTTCGATGCTTGCTTCACTGGCTGAGCATGGGGATACAGAGGGATTCCTGGCTCACAACGGAATGGAGTGTTGTGAGTGTGGATGCTGTTCGTATGTGTGTCCGGCGAAGAGACATCTGACACAGACCATTGCGGGAACAAGAAAATCCATCATTGCGAATAAAAAGAAGTAGGAGGTGTACACATTGGATAATACATTTAAGATTTCGTCATCTCCACATGTCAGAGATAAACGAAGTACACAGAGCATTATGCTGGATGTGATCATTGCTTTGCTTCCGGCAACCGTATTTGGAATCATCAACTTCGAGCTGAACGCTATGATACTTATACTCACATGCGTGGTCTCATGCGTGCTGTTTGAGTGGCTGTACCAGAAGATGATGAACAGAAAAGTAACCATAAGCGATCTCAGTGCAGTTGTAACAGGACTTCTTCTTGCACTGAACCTCTCACCGGATGTACCGGTGTGGATGGCGATACTCGGAAGTGCATTTGCCATTATAATAGTTAAACAGCTCTTTGGAGGACTGGGATTCAACTTCATGAATCCAGCGCTGGGCGCAAGATGTTTCCTTCTCATATCATTTGCAGGAAGAATGACATCATTCTCGTATGATGGTGTGACAACTGCTACACCTCTTGCAGTGCTCAAGAACACAGGGGATCTGGCAAATGTCAATGTACTCAATATGTTTCTTGGAAATATACCGGGAACCATAGGTGAGACATCAGTTGTATGTTTACTTGTTGGTGCGGCTTATCTTCTGATCAGAAGAGTTATAAAGCCGGTTATTCCATTTACATATATAGGAACATTTGCGGTGCTCATTATGATATATGCGGTTGCATCGGGTAGAGGTTTTGATCTTACATTCCTCGCAGCACACCTGTGCGGTGGTGGTCTGATGCTTGGAGCATTCTTTATGGCAACTGACTATGTTACATCACCAATCACACCTGCGGGTAAGGCCTTGTTCGGTGTGATACTTGGTATACTCACATTCTGTTTCAGAATATACGGAGGATCAGCAGAGGGCGTATCATATGCGATCATATTCTCCAACCTGCTTGTGCCACTCATTGAGAGATGGACACAGCCGAAGAGCTTCGGAGAGGGCGCAGAGCTTGCAGCCCAGGGTGACACAGCCGGAACAAAGTCCAAGATGGATACAAAGTCGATTGTTATAGCAACTATAGCAATCATGATAATCACAGTCATAGCAGGATTTGCACTGGCTTATGTATATAAGATCACAAAGGATCCTATAGCAGTTACAGAGCAGAAAGCAAAGGAAGAGGCATATAAGGCGGTATTCGATGATGCGGATTCGTTTGACAGCTATGCTGACTTTGATGCCGATGCGGCTGCAAAGATCCTGTCAGATGCCGGATATAACGCAGATATAGATGAGATCGTGGAAGCAAAGGGCAGCGATGGTTCAGCACTTGGATATGTTGTGACTGTCACATCACATGAGGCGTATAGTGGAGACCTTCAGCTTGCCATGGGAGTCAGAGCGGATGGAACGACAAATGGAATTTCATTCCTGTCACTCTCAGAGACTGCAGGACTTGGTATGGAGGCTGACACAGACAGCTTCAAGTCACAGTTCGCAGGCAAGAAGGTCGATAAGTTCCAGTACACCAAGTCAGGTGCCACAGTGGACGAGGAGATAGATGCCCTGTCAGGAGCTACCATCACAACAAATGCGGTTACCAATGCGGTGAATGCGGGACTTGAGTATGTGAAGTCCATAAATGGCGATGCTGCTGATTCATCTGCAGCGTCGAACGGAGGTGACAAGTAATGGGAAAATGTACAGAGCGTTTATATAATGGTATTGTGAAAGAGAACCCGACCTTCGTACAGATGCTTGGAATGTGTCCGACACTTGCGGTTACATCATCAGCCATCAATGGCGCAGGAATGGGACTTACGACCACATGTATCCTGGTGCTCAGCAACTTCATGATCTCAGCACTCAGAAAGGTTATACCTGATAAGGTCAGAATACCATCATTTATAGTTATCATAGCTTCGTTTGTTACTATCATACAGTTTCTGCTGCAGGCGTACCTGCCATCACTCAACAGCAGCCTTGGACTGTATATACCACTTATAGTTGTAAACTGTATCATCCTTGGTCGTGCCGAGGCATATGCTTCCAAGAACAAGGTACTTCCATCTATATTTGATGGACTTGGAATGGGCCTTGGATTTACAGTTGGCCTTACACTTATAGGAATGTTCAGAGAGCTTGTCGGAAAGGGCTGTGTATTTGGATTCCAGATACTTGGAGATGGCAACTTACTTCAGAACTCATCGGGAATTATAAAGGGTATAGGCAATGCACTCAGCCTGTACACACCTATAACAATATTCGTACTTGCACCTGGTGCATTCTTCGTGCTTGCATTCATCATAGCATTTATCAACAAGAGAAATGCAAAGAAGGCAGCTGAGGCACTGGCAAATGGAGAGGAGATCCCGGCAGCATGCAGACCGGACTCATGTGCAGGCTGTATCAATGCAGCATGTTGTGGCAAGCTGGTTTCAGAGACTCCGGCTCCTGTAAAGGCAGCAGAGGCTCCGGCGAAACCTTCAGCGGATGCAAAACAGGTTAAGAAGCAGGAAGAGACACCTGCAGCGGCAGATAAGGATGCAGCAAAGAATACAGCGCCAGAGGCTGACAAGCCAGATGAGGCGAAGAAGGATGAGCCAAGACTCAGCCCATATGCACCGACCAGAGAGTCAGTCCTCGCCGACATAAAGCTTGTTCCGAATGCGACAGGAAAGATGCTTAAGGAGCATGCTGAGGAAGTTCAGCAGGAAAAGACGCCAGATGAGGAGCAGCAGACTGTTACAGAGACTCAGTCAGACAGTCAGGACAATCTCCAGAATGAGAAGTCAACAGAGCAGCCAGCAGCAGAACAGGAAGTAGCAGATAAAGTGGCAGCAGAGCAGCCATCAACGGATCAGCCGACGGAAGCAGAGCAGCCAGAACACTCTGCAGAGAACGAGCCAGCAGATTCCGACATAAAGCTCAAGGAGACAATGGCTCATATAAAGAAGAAAAAAGGAAAGGGAGGTAAGAGATAATGAATATTTTATTGTTAGCCATCGGAGCGGCACTTGTAAATAATGTTATCCTCAGCCAGTTCCTCGGACTGTGTCCTTTCCTTGGAGTGTCCAAGAGTGTCAACACAGCAACCGGAATGGGAGCAGCGGTTGTGTTCGTCATGACCATAGCTTCATTTGTCACCAGCGTTGTGTATTACGGCATACTGAGAAGATTCGGACTTGAGTACCTCAACACCATAGTGTTCATCCTTGTGATCGCAGCACTTGTACAGTTTGTTGAGATGTTCCTCAAGAAGAAGGTCAAGTCATTGTATGAATCACTTGGAGTTTACCTTCCACTGATCACGACCAACTGTGCCGTGCTTGGTATCGCTCTCTCAAATGTACAGAGCGGTTACGGTATACTTGAGAGTACCATCAACGGATGTGGCTCTGCAGTCGGATTTACTATAGCCATAGTGATACTTGCAGGAATCAGAGAGAGACTTGAGCACAGCCCTATACCTGAGGCGTTCAAGGGAACCCCTATAGTTCTCATCACATCAGGTCTTATGGCGATCGCGTTCTTCGGTTTCTCAGGATTGATATAAGGAGGGTGCGGATATGACAGGAATATTGATAGCTGTGGCAGTCGTCGCAGGCGTAGGTATTGTGATAGGTATCCTTCTGGGGGTCGCAGGAGAGAAATTTAAGGTAGAAGTAGATGAGAAAGAAATAGCAGTAAGAGAGCTCCTTCCGGGAAATAACTGCGGTGGATGTGGTTATCCGGGATGTGACGGACTGGCAGCGGCCATCGCCAAAGGTGAGATGCCGCCATCAGCGTGTCCTGTTGGAGGCGAGGCAGTGGCAGCGAAGATCAGTGAGGTCATGGGCGTGGAAAACGCTGAAAATACAAGGTATGTGGCATTTGTCAAGTGTGCAGGAGACTGCGAGAAGGCGAAGGATGTATACGAGTATGTTGGACCAAGGGACTGTAAGCTGGCACAGAACAATCCAAACAGCGGTCCTAAGGCATGTACATATGGATGTACAGGTTATGGCTCATGTAAGGCAGTATGTGAGTTCGGGGCTATTGACATTATAGATGGAATTGCGGTAATTAATAAGGAGAAGTGTAAGGCATGCGGCAAATGTGTCACAGAATGCCCGAGACACTTGATAGAGCTGGTTCCATATGATGCAGAGAGACTTGTCAGATGTAATTCCCATGACAAGGGTCTTCAGGTCAAGGCAGCCTGCAGCGCAGGATGTATCGGATGTACACTGTGTGCAAGGAACTGTGAGGCTGGAGCCATCACGATAGACAGAAACCTTGCTCACATAGATCCGGAGAAGTGTACAAATTGTGGTGCATGTAAGGCCAAGTGCCCAGTAAAGATAATATCGTAAGAAGGTCCCTCCGAAGGTGGGAGATTTCTTGCGATGACGCGGACGCCGCGCGGAGCGCCTCTAATGCGTCTGCACTATAATATCGTAAGGAGAAAATTATATGAGATGCCCATTTTGCTCAGCAGATGATACAAAGGTTATCGATTCCAGACCAGCGGAGGATGGAAGTGCGATCAGAAGAAGAAGACAGTGTGACGCCTGTGGTAAGAGATTTACCACATATGAGAAGGTGGAGACCATACCTCTCATAGTCATCAAGAAGGACAAGAACAGAGAGACTTATGACCGTTCCAAGATAGAGTCAGGTGTCATAAAGTCATGCCATAAGCGTCCGGTTTCAGCGGAAGCAGTCACAAAGTGCATAGATGACATAGAGAACACCATCTTCAACATGGAAGTGAGAGAGATAGAGAGCACGACCATAGGTGAGATAGTCATGGATAAGATCAAGGATCTTGATCAGGTAGCCTATGTAAGATTTGCATCAGTGTACAGAGAGTTCAAGGATGTGAATACATTTATGGATGAGCTGGGCAAGCTGCTCACCAGCAATTCGGAGAAGCGATGATAGAGACATACAACACGATATTACAGGAGGGGCAGGACGAGATAGTCGAGAAGAAATCACGATTCATCGGCTATGCAGTCCCTGTGTCCTCGGAGGAAGAGGCATATGCCTTTGTCGAGAAGATCAGGAAGCAGCACTATGATGCACGGCACAACTGCTATGCATTTGCCATAGGCAGCGAGAATACATTGCTAAGATTCTCTGATGACGGAGAACCGCAGGGAACGGCTGGAAAACCCATCCTGGAGGTTATCACGGGGAATGCGGTGGTTAATATATGTATAGTGGTCACAAGGTATTTTGGTGGAACACTGCTCGGAACAGGTGGTCTTGTGAGAGCATACACCGAGGCAGCCAAGCTTGCACTGTCTGATGCGGGTATACATAAGATGCAGCTTATGAAGCTGGTGAAGATAACCACGAACTACAACGATTCGGGTAAGGTACAATATCTTCTCAGCAACAGTGATGCACTGATAGACAGTACGGATTACACTGCAGATGTGTGCTTCAATGTGGCGGTGCCGGCTGACAGCTATGGATGTCTGGTAAAGCAGATCACAGAGTCTACATCTGCGAGAGCATTGATAGAAGACTCAGGAGAAGAGTACAGATGATGATGAATGGCAGAGCTATAGTAAATATCTTATAGCGCCTGAATATCACTCTGAATATGAGTGCAGCAGCAAGGCTGATGACTGACACTGCGGCGATATGCAGCAGGACATTGAGACAGCCATTGGTGCCGGAATATATGATCAAGGATATAAAGCTGATAATGGCAGCGGGAATAATTCCCGCTGCTATATTTTTTACACAGAATCCGGCTTTTTTTCTGGAGGAGAGGATAGAGTAAGCCCCACAGTCCAGATCCCGGAGATAGTTCTGAAGTCCCAGGAGAGAACATACGAACAAAGTTATGTAAACCAATATTTCCACAGGAAAATTGTTTGGCGCAATATCTGTTGATGCCGTGTATTTTCCGGTGAGTCCGCTCTCGATGGTGAAAATGTCCTCATTTTCGATATATCCCTTAAATCTATCACTGATGTATTCTGACACCTGGGTCTCGTCGTATGGGACATTTGCCAGATAACGATCCTGGAGCATACATACAGACATGTCTGCCGCATATGCATACAGGAGGGCGGCATACACGGATTCTTCGGACACAGACTGGAATGAGCTTCCATCGGTTGTATACACGGTTATGTGGCGCTTCCCGTCAGAGTGGATCATTGATTCACTGAAACCATCAGGAACCATGTACGCGGAGTCGATCCTGCCGGATGCTACATCATCCTTCATGTCTTTCAGGGATTCATAGTGCCTGAAGGTAAATCCCGTGGATGTCGATGTGAGATACGACAGGAAAGCATCCGTGTGTTCGTCAGAACTTTCAATATACACGCCGGACACGATCTCGGTGCTTTGCTTTCTGGCTGGCAGAAGGCTCACAGCGATCAGCACAGCGGGGATGACCAGCAGAACGACGATCATGGCGGGACGGCACAGTATTCTCTTTATAAGTAAGTTTATCTGTCTTATATGGTTCATAGATGTATCTCCGTAAATTTATGATAAATATATGCACAGTGTCTGCACAAGCTTATTGAGCAGCGATCCATGGCATATATCCTTTGCAAAGTTTGGAAGCATGGCTTCCGGTATGAATAAGCCGCTCACATAGGCCAGTATGACAGTGACCACAGTGAGAAGCAGTGTGCAGCCGTGTATCCCTGCGGGAACCAGACTTATTAGCAGCGTATATACCGCGACACATGTAGCTATGACGATTCCGAACAGTATCCCGCTCATGTGGATATTTACATGCAATTCATCGATAAACAGTGATGCCAGGGCGAGAGCCATGTATACAGTTATATAAAGGATATACAGCCATATGAACATGGATATGAAATTGCTGACATTGCGTCTGACTTTGCCAATTCCCTGTGACCTGAGCTTTGTTATGTAAGAGGCTGGGAGGTCGAGCAGGAATGGGAAGAAAACAACGCTGCACAGCATCATCATGAGAAGGACCGCCGCACTTATGTAGAAGTCGGTGGTATTTGCTGCTCTGGTTGCATTTATCTTGTCGACGGTGAAGTTGGCAGTCCTGTCAAGAACATTCGTCATGAACATGGCATTTACATCGTTGCTGAGCGTGTCCTGAATATCCTCGGGAAGCTCCATGTTCCTTCCTATCGCCTGAACCGAATATATGGCCGCCTGGGATATGCCGAGCATGGAGGAGGTGGAGCGGAAGAGGTCATTCAGCACAAATGTATCGATGGACTGGTTGTCAGAATAGTATACCTCGACAGGTGTGTTCGTTCCGTCCATGATGTCGCTTATGATATTGTCAGGGACGTAGATCACAGCGAACAGGTCTCCGTCAGAGAGCCTTGAAAGGGCTGTATCCTTGTCTGAAAATTCTGTGAATACACATGATGAGCGATAGCTGTCCATATCAGATATCGTGTTGTATGCCATCTGTGCGAATTTTGAATCTGCACTCATCACGATTCCGATTGAAAGTGGTTCGGAGCGGTCATCAGAGTAGATAAAAGAGTTCGCGTTTAACGCAAGACACAGGAAAACCGTCATCATGACAAATGCTGCGACTACCATGTATATTCCATAATGAGCTATTCTTTTCAAATCAGTTCGTATAAGTCGGTAAAACATAAAACTCCTTTAGATAAAGCTATGATCTGATCAGATTGATGTAGGTTTCAGGTGAGGTGTATCCGGGTGAGATATTTCTGTCTATGGCCAGTTGGATGTGTCCATTTTTCAGTGTGTATATCTTGTTGCATATATCCAGCGCAGATGTCTCATGTGTGGCGATGATGACACTTCCTCCATGTGATATGTAATTCTGGAGATAGCTCAGTATCCCGTTCTTGCATAGAAGATCAAGCGAGGCCAGAGGTTCATCGAGAAGAAGCAGATCCGGGTCAGACATCATCGTGATGGCAAGGCTTAGCCTCTTCTTCATTCCACCGGAGAGCTTTGAGACACGTTTGTCCAGAAATGAATCCACACCGAGAGACTGACATATGCTCATATTGTGGGAGTTCATGATTGTTTTCCTGCTTCCGGGGTGCCACAGTCTGATGTTGTCAATGGCTGTGAGTTCCGGTATGAGTGGATTGTCCTGTGGGAGCAGAGCAGCATTTGCCTGACAGTCGAAACCGAAGTACCCTGAGTCTGGCTTTATGTTTCCGGATAGTATTCCCAGCAGGGTGGATTTACCCGATCCGTTGATTCCCAGCAGGGCGATGCATTCACCCGGGGATACGGACAGTGACACATATGTCAGAATTTTATTTTTGCCGTAGCTTTTGCTCACTGAAGAGACAGAAAACATCTAGTATTCCTCCTCTATTACCTGAAAATCAAGGTAGTCAAAATCTATATCCTCCACAAAGTTATCCGCTGTGAATCTGGTTCTGGCGTGGTGGATAAACTCATCCTTATTCTTCTTAAGCCACACCGGCTTTGCCAGGTCAAACTCGTAGCACATATCCTCAAGGGCCTTGTATACCTTGTGGGTACGCGTCATCTCGTAGTCGGATATGCATATCACGGTATCCTTCATGAGGTGGTTATCTTTTATAAGTTTTCCCCATACTCTAAACATATATTATCCTCCATAAGGGTTATTTGAGATTATTTGAGATCGTACCTGACTAGTATATAACATTTGTGCACAGAATTAAAACAATAAAGACACAAATATGACACATTTACTGCGTATAGTAACAACTGTAAGAAAGAGAAAGGTACCGATTACAGGAATTAAGATAATAAAGATGCGAAAGGATGATAGAGATGGAACAGGAAAACAAGAACCAGATGAATGGAAATAGTGGTCAGGCACCACAGCAGGATGGTCTGTATCATTACAGCTATATGAACAACAGTGGAGATTCAAGATTTGACAGACCTTCAACAAATGCTTCACAGCAGACACAGAATGTTCAGGGCGCACAGTCAGCGCAGAACAATCAGACAGCCGGTGTACATGGCTCAGCACAGAACAGTCAGACGGCCGGTGCGCAGGGTTCAGCTCAGAACGCTTCATATTCAGGTTTTCAGAGAAATGTAAATGGCATGGAAGCATGGTATGACAGCCAGAGAATGAATCAGGGGTATCAGAATCAGGCAGGCAATCCAATGAACAATATGGGAACAGGAAAGCCTTCAGATAACAATATGAGACAGAAGAAGGCAAAAGATAAGAAGCCAAAGAACAGGAAGAGCGGATTTGGCAAGAAGGCAGCAAGTGTGGTTGCAGCGGCTGTTGTATTCGGACTTGTGGCAGGCGTTGTATTCCAGGGGGTCAGATATGGATCGGATAAGCTTCTCGGCAAAGATTCGCAGACCACAACAGAGCAGAGTGCTGAGGGTTCAACAGAGAACAATGCACCACAGCTCAAGCAGGCATCATCAGACACGACAAGTACAGTGTACGATGTGTCAACGGTTGCCAAGAAGGTTATGCCTTCCATCGTATCGATCACAGGAACATACGTAACAACATATGATTACTGGTTCAATTCATATCAGCAGGAGTCAACAGGAGCCGGTTCAGGTATCATCATCGGCAAGGATGACCAGTACCTGTATCTTGCAACTAATTATCATGTGGTACAGAATGCTAAGTCACTGTCAGTTACATTTGTCGATGATAAGAGTGCAGAGGCAACGGTAAAGGGATACGTTGAGAACAATGATATAGCAGTTGTCACAGTCAAGCTTTCGGACATATCAGATGACACTTTGAATGAGATAAAGGAGATTCAGGTAGGTTCATCGGATGATCTTACAGTAGGTGATCCTTGTGTGGCAATCGGAAATGCACTTGGATATGGACAGTCAGTTACAGTTGGATATATAAGTGCACTTAACAGAGAGATAAGTGCTTCAGATGAGACAGTAAAGGTACTCCAGACAGATGCAGCCATCAACCCTGGTAACAGTGGTGGTGCCCTTGTCAACATGCAGGGCGAGCTGATCGGTATCAACACAGCCAAGTATTCAGATACAAGCGTTGAGGGTATGGGCTATGCACTTCCTATATCAGATGTACAGGATATAATCAATGACCTGATAGCAGGCAAGAATGTGTCAAATGATGGAACAACATCAGGACAGGCTTACCTCGGTATATCTGCCCAGACCATCACAAGCCAGTACGCACAGCTCCTGAACATGCCTGAGGGTGTATATATCTCATCAGTTGAGCAGGGTTCAGCAGCAGAGGAGTGTGGACTCCAGTCAGGAGATATCATTTGCAGCCTTGACGGTGAGGACATAGCAGATATGGAGACATTCCACGACAAGATCGTGGCCTGCAATCCTGGCGATAAGGTAACTATCGTATACTACAGAAACAACAATGGTAACTACGAGAAGCAGACTGCTACAGCTACGCTGAAGGAGAAGCAGTGATAAGTCAGATAATTCAGTGGTGATTTAGCACGGAGCTAACAGAACTGAAAGCCTATAGATTGATATAACGGCACCTGTAAGTGAAATTACAGGTGCCGTTTTGTATGTAAGATATGTGGCTGTCAAAATTGTAATCTGCCTGCATTGTATCGGAAGTCCTCGTATTCATCCGGTATGTGGTCAAGTTCGGCGGTAAATGCCTGTGGATTGTAAATTTGCTTGCAAATATACTTTAAATGGTGCATTATAAAGAGTACGCTAAAGTATAGCGTAAGATTCGGAAGAATGAAAAAGAAAGGTTTACATAACAATGTACAAAATACTTTGTAAGGATGGAAGGGCAAAGAGAGCTGAATTTCAGACTGTTCACGGAACAGTGCAGACACCTCTGTTCATGAATGTTGGAACGGCGGCAGCCATAAAGGGAGCTGTGGCAACAACGGATCTCAAGGACATAGGATGTCAGATCGAGCTGTCAAATACATATCATCTCCATGTGAGACCTGGGGATAAGATAGTCAAGCAGATGGGCGGTTTACATAAGTTTATGTACTGGGACAGACCGATACTCACTGATTCAGGCGGATTCCAGGTATTCTCCCTGGCGGGACTCAGGAAGATCAAGGAGGAGGGCGTAACCTTCAATTCCCATGTCGATGGACGCAAGATATTCATGGGACCTGAGGAGAGCATGCAGATACAGTCGAATCTGGCATCTACAATAGCCATGGCATTTGACGAGTGTGCCCCTGCACTGGCTGACAGACAGTACGTGGAGAATTCTGTTGCGAGAACAGCCAGATGGCTTGTCAGATGTAAGAATGAGATGGAGAGACTTAACAGTCTGCCGGATACGATCAACAAGAATCAGCTATTGTTTGGAATCAATCAGGGTGCCATATACGAGGATATCAGAATAGATCACGCCAAGAGAATCAGCGAGCTTGATCTTCCGGGATATGCCATAGGAGGACTTGCAGTAGGAGAGACAGCAGAGCAGATGTACCACATACTCGATGTGACCGTTCCGTATCTGCCTGAGGACAGACCGACATACCTCATGGGTGTTGGAACCCCTGCAAATATACTTGAGGCGGTCGACAGAGGTGTTGATTTCTTCGATTGCGTATATCCATCCAGAAATGGACGACACGCCCATGTGTACACGAAGCATGGCAAGATGAATCTCAAGAATGCGAGATTTGAGACAGACGACAGACCTATAGAGGAGGGCTGCGGATGCCCTGCATGCCAGCACTATAGCAGAGCGTACATCAGACACCTGCTCAAGGCAAATGAAATGCTCGGTATGAGATTTTGCGTCTTGCATAATTTGTATTTTTATAATAATATGATGAAAGACATCAGAGAGGCTATAGAAGAAGGAAGATATCAGTCATATAAGAAATCGATGCTTGAGAGCCTTGCTGGTGGAGAAGAGTAATCAAAAAGGAGACCAGAGAATGAATTCACTTTCAACAATTTTATCATCGTCAACAGGAACACAGGCCAGTGGCGGTTCATCAGTTATGTTTATTGTTGTATATATTGCCATATTTGCTGCAATCATTTACTTCATGATGATCAGACCACAGAAGAAGCAGAAGGCCAAGACAGACCAGATGCTTTCACAGATGGAGCCTGGTGATAATATCATGACAACCAGTGGTTTCTACGGAACCATCCTTGATGTGGTTGATGATTCAACTATCATCGTAGAGTTTGGTAACAACAAGAACTGTCGTATACCGATGCACAAGAGCGCTGTTGCAGAGCTTGAGAAGCAGGGATCATCAACAGTCACAGATGATGATAAGGATAAGAAGTCAAAGATATAATAAAGGTATCATCAGAGTAAATAAAAAAGCGGTCATTATACAGTGACCGCTTTTTTTATATCCTGAAATACAGCTTCCGTGATCCGAAGGCCGCCCCTTCCGGTTCCCACGGATATGTCGGGTTTGGCTGCGCCGTGGAAGTCGGAACCTCCTGATATGAGGAGCCCGTGTTTTCTGGCGATCTCCCTAAGCCTTCCGGATTCATAGGCATTGTTGGAAGAGTGGTAGACCTCAAGCCCTGAAAGGCCATATGGCTTCAGTTCTTCAAGCATGTCCTCTATCTGTTTATATCCAAATCCGTATATGAGGGGATGGGCGATGAAGGCAGCCTTGCCGTAGGTTCTTATGAGTCTTATGGCATCGGCGGCCGGTGTGTCTGGTGTTGGAATGTAATATTTGCATTTCTTGCCCAGATACTTTTTGAACGCCTGGTTCATGTCCCTGCATACGCCTTCGGCTATGAGAATTCTGGCAAAATGAGCTCTTGTGACGACAGTATCAGGATTGCCATGCTGCAGCTTCTCCATGGTCATGTCTATTCCGTCGGCGCGGAATCTCTCACACATCTGCTCGTTTCGGTCGTATCTGGCCTGTTTGATGGCGGCAAGACGGGAGATGAGCTCAGGGTTCTTGTAGTCCATATAGAAGCCCAGAATGTGGATTTCCACACCGTTGTAGATGGCGGACATCTCTATGCCGGGAACTACCTCGATATGATGGTCACTGCTGTCAGAAAAGCCAGAGCAGTTGGTGGAATCACTGTTCTGGATCGGAGGAAGAGTGCTGTTCCAGTTATCTGCATATGTGATTGCATCTGCTACGCCGTCCACTGTGTCGTGGTCGGTTATGGCGATCGCTGCAAGATTCCTGTCAATGGCAAGCTGGCACACCTCTGATGGGGTGCAGGAGCCGTCGGAAGCGGTGGTGTGAAGGTGCATATCTATAAATCTCATGTTGAAAACCTCCGTTTTTATTTTTTATATCATGTATCTGAGCAGCGTCTGAAGCGGCGCATGTCTGGGTTGAATGTGCTCTGACAGAAGTATTGTATATCAGATAAATACATATGTTCAAGTGAATATGGTTACGGTCAAATGATATAAGCGGACATATGAACCCTGACAACTGTGCCTTGTTAAAAACTTTCTCAATAAGGCGCGCTGTACTTGATAAAGTACACGCAAATGCGACAAAAATTTTCAATAAGCTATGGACTTCATAACTGTTTTGTGAGAAAATACCACTGATGGTTTGAATTAGAGAATTCGGAACCGCTTTTAAGAATTCATATTTTGAAAGGAGTTTCACAATGATTTACACTAAGGAAGTTGAAAACATGTGCCCTGTAGCAAAGGGTGCAAAGCATGAGCCAGCTCCTATCCCAGAAGAAGGAAAGTGGGTTTACTCAAAGGAAATCAAAGACATCTCTGGTTTTACACATGGTGTAGGCTGGTGTGCACCACAGCAGGGTGCCTGCAAGCTTTCACTTAACGTAAAAGAGGGTGTTATCGAGGAGGCTCTTGTCGAGACTATTGGATGTTCAGGTATGACACATTCAGCAGCTATGGCAGCTGAGATTCTTCAGGGTAAGACAATCCTTGAGGCTCTCAACACTGACCTTGTGTGCGATGCTATCAATACAGCAATGAGAGAGTTATTCCTTCAGATCGTATACGGACGTACACAGAGTGCATTCTCAGATGACGGACTTGCAGTTGGTGCCGGACTTGAGGATCTTGGAAAGGGTCTTCGTTCACAGGTTGGTACAATGTATGCAACAAAGGCTAAGGGTGTTCGTTACCTTGAGATGGCAGAGGGCTATGTAACAGGAATAGCACTTGATGCAGATGACGAAGTTATCGGATATCAGTTCGTTTCTCTTGGAAAGATGACTGACTTTATCAAGAAGGGTGATGACCCTAACACAGCTTGGGAGAAGGCTTCAGGTTCATACGGACGTGTTAAGCCAGAGCAGGGCGCTGTTAAGATCATCGATCCACGTAAAGAGTAGTCGGAAATAGAGGAAAGGAGAACGAGACAATGGCATTATTTGAATCATATGAAAGAAGAATAGACCAGATAAACGCTGTACTTAACAGCTATGGAATCAGCTCAATCGAAGAAGCTGAGAAGATCACAAAGGACGCTGGACTTGACGTTTACAATCAGGTAAAGGGTATTCAGCCAATTTGTTTTGAGAATGCTTGCTGGGCATATACAGTAGGTGCAGCAATCGCAATCAAGAAGGGATGCAGAAAGGCAGCAGACGCAGCAGCAGCTATCGGCGAGGGTCTTCAGGCATTCTGTATACCAGGCTCTGTTGCAGATCATCGTAAGGTTGGTCTTGGACATGGTAACCTTGGTAAGATGTTACTTGAGGAGGAGACAGAGTGCTTCTGTTTCTTAGCAGGTCATGAGTCATTTGCAGCAGCTGAGGGTGCTATCGGTATCGCTGAGAAGGCTAACAAGGTTCGTAAAAAACCTCTTAGAGTTATCCTTAACGGTCTTGGTAAGGATGCAGCTCAGATCATCTCAAGAATCAATGGATTTACATATGTTGAGACAAAGTATGACTACAAGAAGGCTGAGCTCAATGTAGTATACGAGAAGGCATATTCAGATGGTATCCGTGCAACAGTTAAGTGCTACGGCGCTGACGATGTTCAGGAAGGTGTTGCTATCATGCACAAGGAGAACGTTGGTGTATCTATCACAGGTAACTCAACAAACCCTACACGTTTCCAGCATCCAGTTGCAGGTACATACAAGAAGGAGTGTATCGAGCAGGGTAAGAAGTACTTCTCAGTAGCATCAGGCGGTGGTACAGGACGTACACTTCACCCAGATAACATGGCAGCAGGTCCTGCTTCATACGGTATGACAGATACTCTCGGACGTATGCACAGTGATGCACAGTTCGCTGGTTCATCATCAGTTCCTGCACACGTAGAGATGATGGGACTTATCGGAATGGGTAACAACCCTATGGTTGGTGCTACAGTTGCTGTAGCTGTTAGTGTTGAGGAAGCTGCTAACGCTGGTAAGTTCTAATATTTGGCTTAAAATAAGGCTTTTTAATGGTATGGTGTAGGAATAAAAAGTACAAAATAGTAGTCTATTCGTACAATATTCCTACACTGTTCCTACAACATTATTCGTACAGCAAAATCGCATCCTATTTTATTTTTTCTATTTCGCTTTTCAACCACTCAGGTTCTCTTTGTGTGTATACACGCTCTGTTATGTCATCTATCTTATGCCCTACAATGTACTTGATCGCGTATTGATCTACTTCAGCTTTTTTAGCCATAGTTACAAAATGTTTTCTTGGGTCATGCGCTCTGTGATCTGGATTAAGTTCTAACTGATCACGAATCTTGTCAAAACGATGCCTATATTTATCATATGTTAATTTCCAAGAATACCTATGCGTTACGGTGTCTGTACAATTTAACAAATATTCGCTCCCCATATCTTTAGCTTGGTTATATCTTGCTGCGACAAGTTCTTTTATTTTTGAATGAATTGGAACTGTTCTATTTTCACCAGCTTCAGTTTTCATGCCGCCAATCATGTATCCATTTTCAAGATCTACATTTTCAAGTTTAATTAACCCTAATTCTTGAGGACGCCATCCTGAATAACATTGAATTATGACTATATCAATGTACGGCACCTTATATAAGTTGTCCCAGAGTTTATCCATTTCTGCCTGGGTAAATGGTATATGCCCAGAGGTTTGTTTTGTTTTTGCCTTTTGTACATCATCAGGAATATTGAAGGTTCTGGCATAATTTCTATCTGCAATCTCATATTCCAATGCATAGTCAAACATCAGATTAAACATGGATTTAATTCGACTTTGGGTTTCGGGGGAGGCATGCCTTATCTGACCGCGATATTCGTATATACCATCGGTCATACATCCCTTAATATGTCTTGCACGTACATTTCGAGCTTTCATATTATAGATAGATGAACAATAATTCCAAGCGGCTTTTATTGTACGTTCACTCGATGGACTTTTTAATTCTTCAAAATACTGAGTGGACCATTTTTCATATAATTCAGCAACGGTAATATCATTATCCAGATCATACGGATTTTTATTATATTCCACCAAGGCAGCATAGGCTTTGTTATATGTTGGGTAATAGCCTAGTATTTTTGTCTTATATCTCATAGTTACAGTATCCCGTCCTACGGTAACCATTACTCTATATTTATTTCTAAGTCTTGAGTCACTCAATTCCGAGATCTGTCCAAAACCATTTGGCAGTTTCGGGTGTTTCTTTTTTGAAGTTTTCCTAACAGGAGTACTGCTTGTTATGGGATATCCGCAATGTGGACAATTCATTGCCTTATCACTCACTTGTAGTTCGCATTCAGGACACTTTATAAGCATTTTTATTTCTCCTCTCTGAGTAAGATTGTGGGTGTTAGCATATACTAAGATGTACGATCTTACAATTAGTACAATTGCCGAAATTTAGGGTTCCATTTCGTATCCTAGATTAGAAAAATGGGGTATTTTATGATTCTTGACGGAGCAAAATTTTGTCCAGAATGTGGGGGAGAACTACGATATTACGATAAAATCAAGCGTATAGTACGGTTGCGGGGACATAAAAGCAGATATATAGACATAAAGCGCTACAAGTGTAGGGTTTGTGGCAAAGTGCACAGAAGTATTACCGAAGATATTTTTCCTTTCAAACAATATGAGGCGGAGATTATCAATGGAGTAGTCGAAGGACTGATCACGCCGGACACTTTAGGGTTTGAGGACTATCCAACAGAGACGACCATCAAGGAATGGAAGAAAGATTTTGGAAAAGATAAATAGCTGGAAAATTTTACCACTTGAGTCCGTTTAACAAACTGGTATTTGGTAGCCTAGAATTGTGGGTGAAAGGAGGTACTCAGATGGATGGTACAGAAGAAAAGATAATTGAATTCATAGCTGGATCGGTCCCGGTAGCTGTGGCAGCCAAAGTATATCATAAAGATGCTACTTGGGTTCGTGCTGGGATTATCAAAGGGTGGCTACCAATAGGGATAGCGACTCGAGATGGAAAAGTTGTAACAGAACTGGATGATCTAAGGATAAGTCATGGACGTATCAACTTCTATATTTCTCCAAAGAAATTGTATGAAGAGACAGGATATGTTTGGAAGGGGGAACGAAAGATATGAGTACAACAATAAGAGCTAATATTTCACAAAATAGTAAGTATTGGATTGAGAAGCACAGATACTATGAACTCAAGCATTTTTGTTTACAGTATCCAATATGGCACAGTGCTTATATTTCATTAGACGGATTGAGTCAGCGACCTGATGCACTTGCAAGTATAGGTAGAACGTATATGCATGGTGATCCGACAGCGAAGTGTGCTGAGGCAAAAGCGTTTTTCTCAGAACGTATGGACCTTATAAGAGATGCAGCTGAGCAAGCGGATGAGGAACTTGCTGATTACATTTTGCATGGCGTGACAGAGGGGGTGTCGTACAATACGTTGGTTACCCGTATGGACATCCCTTGTTCAAAAGATACGTATTATGATAGATACAGAAAGTTCTTCTGGATACTAAATAAGACGCGAAAATAACAACTCCTATAATGAAACCATTAGGTTCGATAAAAACGAAGGAGGATTAGTTATGAAAGTAAAAACTAACGTGTCAACTATTTTGGTATCAGAGGAGAATAGGTATGTAAGTCTTGGGTTAAATATACCAGACATTGAAGAAATTCAAATTTTTGATGTGAACTTTATAAAGAACACACATAATTGGGGGATAACGGTTGTTGACCCGGATGGGAAAACAACTACAAAGCTCACAAAAATATGTAAAAATTCTTTGGAGGTTGAGATCTTTTTTGACGAGTATGATTTTGAAATGCTTGTGTATTATGACAACGATAGTCATACATATGAAATACTTTTTTAGTACTAGGTATTAGTTGGAAAGCGGGAGTTGCTAAGGATTTTTACAGCAACTCCTTTGTTTTTTTCTGTTGTCAAGTCTTGTTTTATATTTATTCGGTATTATAATTGCCTTACATATTGAATGGAAGGGGTGATTATAATGGATAGAACTATGGTAGTAGAATACTTTGACGGTGAGAAGAAAGTTAGAAAAATTATAGTTTTAAAGTAGTTTCGCTAAAATAACAACTCCTATAATGAAACAATAAACTTTCATTTAAGGAGGAAACTATTATGGACGAGAATAATTATATCAAGTTAAAATGCGAAGTAGGCGAGTTAATTGGGAAAGTAAGCGAGTTGGAGACTAAGGTTAAAGCTCAGGACGAATTAATCGAGTTACTTACAGACACATTGATAGAATTACAGGGAACGGTAGCAGGACTTGAAGAGAAGATTTATAGTAAGTAGAAAAGACGAGGATTCCACATGGAGTCCTCTTTTTATTTTCGCGAAAATCACAACTCCTATAATGAAAAGTTAGCTCAATTGGCAGAGCAACAGAGGTTTATCCACTGTAGGTTGTAAGTTCGATTCTTACACTTTTCTTTTTCCGTACGCAGGTGACGGAGAAACAAGTTATATTTATATAACCCAAGGAAGGAGGAAATAGTATGTGGTGGTTGGATTGTGTGGCAATAGTCTTTGGAACTATTGTAGTAACTTGTATTGTAGATTATATACGCGACAGGAAGAGTGTATATGGGCGTTTTTCAATGGAACAGACAGACCCAGAGAATGAGCCAGAACGATATTCAGTACATGTTATGATCCCAACAAATAAACTTTTATTGGACAAGAAACGTATCATTTTGCTCAGGGACGATTCGCGCAAATAACAGACTCTATTATGGTAATGTAGGAAAATTATATTTTAAGGAGGATTTTACTATGCAGGAAGTTAAGGAGAAGTTGAAAGGTGAGATTCTGGAAGAGATTGACGCTTTGAATGATATCGATATGAATTCAGAAGACTACAATCCAGCAGTTCGAGGAATTGGAGAGCTTACCGACAAATACATTGAGCTTGAGAAGATTGAGGCTGATAGAGCTAAGAGTGAAGCTGAGCTTGCACTTAAAGCTGAATCAGATAAATCTGAAAAGCACAGTAGATGGGTCGGACATGCTCTGACAGGACTTGGAATACTGGCTAATACTGGGCTTTTGATCTGGGGGGTCATAACAAACGTCAAATTCGAAACGGAGGGAAACATACCTTCAACTGAATCAGGAAAAGCTGCGTGGCGTGAAATTACAAGTTTTAAAAGAAAGTAATTAGGACAGAACCAAAATGAGAGAGGGCTCTTAGCAAGGGCTCTTTCTTTTTATTTTAGGAGGAAAACATAATGAATATAAGCAAAGAATTAAAAGAAACATTACGTAAGTTGTCTGAGCATGTGCCAGAAAAGATAAAACCTCGAATGATATATATTACCACCAGTAATGCTCTGGACATGGTTACGCGATATAAGGACGGTCTCGATTTCAATAAGGAGTTTGAAAAACATGAGATATCACTATGAAAAGCCAAGGCACTATACATCTATGTATGGGGTTATATATGCTTGTGATCATCCAGTATATGACCAGTGTACTTTATATTTGATAGAGAATCTGGGATTGGCAGTCATCCAGCAAAGATACGATCCTGATACAAAGCGAACTTGGTGGGGCGAGATAGATCCGTGGTTGGTAGATAGCATATATCTTGCAGAAGGATTTAAGCAATTTTTTGATGTCCGTGCCGGATTGCGTAGTGATGGACATTATCCCACAGTGACGGTAAGGCAAATCATGCATGCATTACGGATGAAGCCATTACCAAGAGCAAGATGGGAGACCTGTTTTGATAGGAGGGATATTTGAAATGAATACAGAAACAGAAAAACTTATAGATGTACTGCTCGATATGAAGGAAAAATTGCATTTAACATATCAACAACTAGCTGATATCTGGCAAGTAGATTTATCTACTGCGAAAAGTAAGTTGCGGGGCGATTCAAGAGTAACTATTCGAGACATGGTTATGCTGACTAATTATTTTGGGTATGAATCGTATATTGGCATTGCACCCTGTGCCAGGGTATACATTCATATAACTACCAAGACAATGACATACTATAAACGTTTTTATATGGATCTTACATAATTCGCGAAAATTACATCCCCCTTTATGAACATATATTTTAAGGAGGAATGACAGATGAGGACTTTAGCAAAAGAACGAAAACTGACATTATGGGAGCGTATAGTTATGAACTTACAGCGGACATGGCGTAATAAGATATTTGCATTGTGCATGTTACTAGTAGGTCTTATAGCAATATTAGCTACTGGAGATGGAACAGGTTCAGTATTCTTGACAGCTATAGCAATACCGATGTTTTTCGCTAGAGAAGATGTATGGCGGAATCATTAGAACAAAGGTGGGAGGTCTATGGAATCATAGATTTCTCACTTTTATTTTTGGATTCGCGAGTTTTACGGCCTCTATAATGAAGGAGGTGACAATTATGTTTTTAATATTACTGTTACTAATGATCGCATTGATTTTAATAGCAGTTACAGTGATTGCCGTCAGTGTAGGTGGTAGTGTATTCATATTGGTATTCAGCGATGTGATTGTATGTATAGGATTTATTATCTGGTTAATTGTCAAACTGATAAACAGAAGAAGATAATTATAGGGGACTCAGTGCTTAATGCATTGGGTCTTTTATTTTTTATAAATACATTTTTAAAGGAGGAATCTATATGAAAGGATTAGTACCATGTGCAAAGATATTTGTGCGAAAACACTCACCCACGATATTAACACTATTAGGCGCGGTTGGTGTTATTGCGACAGGTATATTTGCGGCAAAAGAAACACCCAAAGCCATGAGAAAGCTGAAGAAAGAAGAGCTTCGGAAAGGCGAACCGCTGACGGTCAAGGAGAAAATAGTTATTGTTACGCCAGTATATGTTCCAACAGGTGTTATTGCAGCATCTACTATTGCTTGTATCATTGGTTCAAATGTCATTAGCCATCAGAGACAGGCACAGCTTATGGCGGCATACACAATGGTAAGGGAAACCTTAGCGCAGTATCGTGGGGAAGTTGTAAAGAGATATGGCGAAGATGTTGATAAGGAGATAATGAGCGATATTTCGAGAAAATATTACGATTATCACCAAATCAATAATACAACACCTGACAAGATATTTCATTTTTGTGAGCCTGTTACCGGACGGTACTTTGACATGTATGAACGAGAACTTATGGACGCTGAATACCATATAAATCGAAATTATGTATTACGCGGGTACGTGGTATTTAACGAATGGCTAGAGTTTCTAGGACTTCCGCCAGTCCCGAATGGGAATGACATCGGTTGGAGTATCGACAGTGGTATGTATTGGATTGATATGGCTCATACAAAAACAAAAGAGAAAAAAGACGGCGAGCCTGTATATATGTTGGATTATTTATACGGACCAGATGAAGATGCGTTAGAGGAGTGGCGAGATGCATCGTATGTATCCGAACCATATGGTGACATGTTACCATCTTTTGCTGAAGAATAAGGAGGATTAGCTAATGAAGAATAACAAATGGTTAAAAATATTAGGCATGGTTGTACCAGTGTTAAGTTTTGGCATATCCATGTTGTCAGATCATGTGCAGGAGAAGCAGACCGAGGAAATGGTCGAGGCTAAGGTAAACGAAGCCATGAATAGAATCGAGAAGGAGAATTGCGATGAATAAATTTACGAAAGTCATGAATAAAATGGCTAACAAAGCTGGAAAAAATAGCCCTGCAATACTGATAGGCTTGGGTATTACATCAGCAGCAGGTGCAGTTATATTTGCTATCAAAGGCACAATAGCTGCAAATAAGAAAGTCGAAGAGGTAAAAGAGGCTAAGATAAACGAGCTCATGGAGGAAGAGGTCGAAGATATTCCTGTAGAAGTGGAGCTCACAAAGAAAGAAATCGTACAGGCAACGTGGAAGTGCTACATTCCAACAGCTATATCGTTCACCACATCAGTGGTATGTATTATATGTGCCAACAATGTGAATGCTAAGCGGAATGCAGCTATAGCTACAGCATACTCTATGTCTGAAGCAGCATTGCATGAGTATAAGAACAAGGTGATCGAGACTATTGGTGAGGAAAAAGAGAAAGAGATAGCAAAGGCAGTTGTTAAAGATAAAATCGAGAAAGCACCAGCACCAAATACACAGGTTATCGTAGCGGGGGACGGAGAGCAGCTTTGTCTGGATTATATATCTCAAAGATATTTTAAATCTGACAGAGAAACACTTCGCGCAGCAGTAAATGACCTGAATGAGATACTGAATAGTTGTGACTATGTATCTTTGAACGACTTCTACGATAAGATTGGGTTGGAAAGGACATCAATCGGTGATGAGATTGGCTGGAATGTAAGTAGAGATGGGCTCATTCAGCTAGATATCACTGGTGATATTGCAAAGGATGGTCGTCCGTGTCTTGGAATAGGCTATCGTGTAGCTCCGAGGTACGAATATTCCATGTATCACTGATGCAAATTCGCGAAAATTACAAGTCATATTATGAGACTATAAGTCAAATAAATTATATTTTAGGAGGATAAAACTATGGAGAACAACGAAGAAATCATGAACACAGAGATGGAGAATGAGGTAAACGAGGTTAGCGAGTCAAACTATGATAACACTGATTCAACAGAAGGCGGATCTACAGCTGGAGGAATCGTTATTGGACTTGGAATAGCAGCAGTCGGCGGATTAGTCGCATTTGCTATATCAAGAAGAAATGAGATACTTCAGAGGAGGATCAAGAATCTGGAGAAGAAGGGTTACAAGGTTGAGAAACTGCCTGAGCCAGAAGATGAAATCGACGAGGACGAAGATACAGTTGTCGACATGAAGAAGGCTAAGTAGAGTTATTTACGACATAGTCAAAGCAAGGGGGATGCCTTATTACAAGGTGTTCTCCTTTTTATTTTGCATATTTTTTAGGAGGAAACATCATGAAGATAGAAATAAATGCGGGTAGTTTGCTGGGTGTGGTAGTAGGACTTATTGGCACAGGCTTTGCTATTGGGTCTACGCTGAAAATGAGAAAACTTGCAAGAAAGCTGGATAGGACTGTCGATCAGGTAATTGATTCATCTGAGATAGAGTTGTCTGAAACTGTTGTAAATAAGGCGGTTGCTAAGGCCGCTGATAAAGCCGCAGTCAAGGCGGTAACGTCAGCAACAAAAGAAGCAATAGGTGCAATAAAGGCTGACATCAGCAAACAGGTATCTGATGAGGTGTACAAGTCATATTCAGATGTAAGTGCTGCTGTAAAGACAAGGGTTGCCACAGAGGTAGCAAAGATAGACAGGGATAGACTTTCCAATGAAATACGCAAGGAAGCCAAAGAGGCTGTGCTGACTAAGTTCAACAATGATCTGGATGATATTTTGGAGAAATACAACACAGATTTGAGTAACATATCCAAGATATATCAGTCCATATCATCGTCGATAGCAGCAAACAGTTCACCCGGTATAGCACGTACCGCGTTGTTATAAAGGAGGGCATGCCTATGGCAAGATATTTATACAGAGGTCCAGTGATGGAGTTTGATAGGTGCATAGTCAACAACTGGACAGGGCAGACTGAGGCTCCATCAGAGGCAAAAGCTAAGAGCAATCTTAGTTACCAGTTTAAAAAATATAATAACCGAACAGCAAATACAAAGATAACATTGCCAGGTAAGCTGTTAAAGGTTAGTTAGGAGGAGACTATGGCTGAAGTTAAATTACCAAGTAATTCCCATAGAGCTAGAATCGAGGCAGAGAAAAAAGCTGAAGAACCGAATAAGAAAGAAGTACAGAAAGTTGTTTCTGGAAAGGTCGTACGAAAAGAGAACAAGGGTCGAAAACTCACGGACGCAATCATTAGTGATGACGTGAAGCATGTAAAGTCGTATGTTGTTTTTGAGGTTCTTATCCCGGCATTTAAGAAAGCTATATCGGATATTGTTACCAATGGTATTGACATGATTCTGTATGGCGAGACCGGACATACAAAGAAATCGGGTAGTTTGCGATCGGATTATGTGTCATACAGGTCATATAGCGATTCGTCAAGAGAACGAAGATACGTGGATAGTAGATCTGATAGTGACTACGACGACTTGATATTTGAGCATCGTGGATCAGCAGAAGATGTACTGGCACATATGGAAGATATTCTTGACGAGTATCATCAGGTATCGATAGGTGATATGTATGATCTGGCAGGCGTTACGTGTGATTATACATACAACGATTATGGATGGACAAGCCTCAGAGACGCAGAGGTGGTCCGCATAAGAGACGGATATTACATAAAGTTGCCTAGAGCAAAGGCACTCAGGAGGTAAAGCATGGATAAGAATGGTATTTTAGATAAGGCAAAAACCATTATAAATGGTGAACGACAGGGTACGTATGGCAATGCAGAGGATAACTTTACAAGCATAGCTGCATTTTGGAGCACATATCTTAATACTTCAATCGACAGCACAGATGTTGCCAATATGATGATCCTTATGAAAGTAGCCAGAAACTCAAGTGGCGTATATAAGGATGATAACTATATTGATATTTGCGGTTATGCAGCACTCGGAGGTGAGATTGCTGCTAACACAACAAAAAAGGAGGACGATATAAATGAAGAGTAAATTCTTATCAAAGATGGCAGTAGCAGCCAATAAAGCTATATTTAAGACCAGGCAGCATAGCCCGGAGATATGTATGATCGTTGGAGTAGTAGGTACGGTAGGCAGTGCAATATGGGCATGCGTGGCTACAAGAAAACTTGACGACGTTATGGAGGATTCCCATAAAAAGCTCGATTCTGTTCATGAAGATATCAAGGCTATCGAAGACGGCGAAGAGACAGAGTACACGATGAAGGACTGTAAGAAGGACCTTACAACTATCTATATGCAGACTGGTTGGGAGCTTACGAAGCTCTATGGGCCATCCATATTACTTGGTGCCTTATCCATCGGTAGTATGATTACGTCCAACCGAATCCTCAGACAGAGAAATGCAGCTCTTGCTACGGCTTATATGACTGTAAATAAGTCATTCAAAGAGTATAGAAACAGAGTTGTTGAGAAGTTCGGAAAAGAAGTGGATCAGGAACTCAGATACAATATCCAGCACAATACCATGGAGACTGTGGTGCAGAATGAAGATGGTACTCAGACAGTGGTTACGGAGGAATATGATGTCATTGATCCAAACACATTATCACCATATGCAAGGATATACGAATGCGGGAATACCGGATGGGATGATGATCCAGAGCAGACGTTATGGTTTCTCAGACAGCAACAGAACTGGGCTAACGATAAACTCAAAGATCAGGGTTATCTATATCTAAACGATGTATTTAAAATGCTGGGATTTCAGCAGACAAAGATTGGTCATGAGGTCGGTTGGATATATGATGAAAAGAATCCAAATGGTGATAATTTCGTAGATTTTGGCATATTTGATGTCAATAATTCAGCTACACGTAGGTTTGTCAATGGGTACGAGAAGGCGGTAGTGCTAGACTTCAATGTAGACGGACCTATTACAGATTACGTATGTGCATGAAGAGGTTTTGACTCTTACGGGTCAGGTGATTGGTACAGAGATATATTTGATTACCCTCAGTTGTTTATAGGACGCTGAGGGTTGTTTTCATGTAGGAGGAACACATATGAACAATAAAGTATTGGTATTTTCATTAGGAGTTGCGGTAGGTGCTGTGGCTTCTTGGTTTATAGCAAGAGAAAAGTACAGAAAGATAGCAGATGACGAGATTGCATCTGTGAAGGAAGTATTTCAGCGTAAAAAAAAAGAGGAAGTTGAGTTAGCTGAGGAGAACGTAACATACTGTGGTCTTGTGGATACATACGATACCGAGTCAGCAGATGATGATTTGGCGGAAGATAAAGATGACAGTATGCTTCCATATACCATCGAACCTGAAGAGTATGGTAATAAGGCAGAGAACGAGTGCACAGTACTCATGTGGTATGGCGACGATATTCTGACTGATACATATGGAGTGAATGTGGACGACATCGCCAACACAGTCGGCAGAGAATTCATAGATCATTTCGGTGAGAATCCAGAGGAGCCAGATGTAGTGTATGTAAGAAATGATCGCCTTGAGATGGATTATCAGATACTTCAGTGCAACTCTGGAGAGGAGGACTAATGTATTTAGAGGATAAGTTTCGAGAAGATTATTTCAAATGGCTATGTAATATAGTCTGTGGAAAGCGGTTTGGTAGAGAAGTCTCTTACAATAAGCTGCTTTCTTTTTTATATTCTAAGGAATTCTATGCAGTAATGGCAAGAGATGAGAATAGGGCAAGTGATGGTATAGATCTTCGCAAGGAATTCATGTTTGCTAACGGTTATGATACGTCTATGTCAGACTTGGTATCTGAGCCATGTAATATCTTAGAAATGATGGTTGCACTTTCATTAAGATGTGAGCGGACGATCATGGATAATCCACAGATAGGAAATCGTACAGGTCAGTGGTTCTGGCAGATGATATCCAGTCTGGGATTACAGGGAATGCATGATAGATGTTTTGACGTTCGACTCGTACATGAGATAACAGATACATTTCTCGACAGAAAATATGACCGAGATGGCAAGGGCGGATTATTCATAATTCCAAATTGCCGAGAAGATCTCAGACGTGAGGAAATATGGATACAGATGTGTTGGTTTCTTGATGGTATATCGTGAATCAAATAATGAAAAGAGAGGGTGGTGAGTATGTTAGATTTTATGACTATCGCAACCAGATCGCCCAAACGTGGCGAGGTTGAGATATATCCTAAATTCATCATCAAGAAGAGTAAGGATCTCATGATTCGCGGTCAGGATTTCTACGCTATATGGGACGAAGAACGTAAACTTTGGTCGACTGATGAAGAAGTTGTTGTCCGTCTCATAGATCAGGAAATAAAAACATATTATGAGGAGAATAGAGACAGATTTACCGATTTAGCAAAACCTATGTATATGTGGGATGCCGATACTGGAATGATTGATAAGTTTCATAAATATTGTCAGAAACAGTCCAGAGATTCGTTCCATATGTTGGATGAAAAACTTATATTTTCAAATGATGCCGCCAGAAAAGAGGATTATGCAAGTAAACGACTGCCGTATCCTCTTGAGGCGGGCGACTATTCATCATGGGATAAGCTATTATCTACTTTATATTCTGAGGAGGAGCGTCGCAAGATTGAATGGGCTATTGGTTCGATCATAACTGGTGATAGCAAGACCATTCAGAAATTTGTAGTGTTATATGGTGCCGCCGGAACAGGTAAATCAACAGTTTTGAATATTATTCAGATGCTATTTGATGGTTATTATTCAGTATTTGATTCAAAGGCATTGGGTTCTGCTACGAATGTATTTGCACTGGAGGCATTCAGATCAAATCCGCTTGTAGCAATAGAGCATGACGGCGATTTATCCAGGATTGAGGATAACACGAAGATAAACAGTTTGGTGTCACATGAGCAGATGACGGTAAACGAGAAGTTCAAAAGTACATATACAAACAGTTTTAAGTGTTTTCTTATCATGGGTACAAACAAACCAGTAAGGATCACCGATGGTAAATCGGGTTTGTTAAGACGTCTGATAGATGTATCTCCATCAGGGGATAAGCTCAGCCAAAAAGAATACAAAGAGGCGATGGCAAAAGTTAAGTTTGAGCTTGGGGCTATTGCCTGGCATTGCAAGGAAGTATATTTGGAAAATCCAGGAAGATATGACGACTATGTGCCAGTTGCGATGCTGGGAGCGTCAAATGATTTCTATAACTTCATATTGAGTGCATATCATGTGTTCAAAAAACATGACAGTACAACACTCAAAGAGGCATGGGAGATGTACAAGCTGTATTGTGATGATGCAAAAGTGCCTTATCCATATTCTCAGAGAAGTTTCAAAGAAGAACTCAAGAACTATTTCAGAGAGTATTCCGATCGTATAGCACTTGACGATGGTGCGAGAGTAAGAAGTTACTACACTGGATTCAGGACTGATATTTTTGAGCGTGAAGAACCTACAGAGAAGACGGAAGTTGCTGAAACGAGTATTCCTGCATGGTTAAGGTTTAAAGAACAACATAGTTTACTTGACGATGAACTCGCAGATTGTCCAGCGCAATATGCGTCAAGTAACGAAACTCCGACGATATCGTGGGATAAGTGTAAAACTAAACTGAAAGAGCTCGATACTCATAAACTGCATTACGTGAAAGTCCAAGATGTCAAAACTAATCTGATAGGTATAGACTTCGATAAAAAAGGAGATGATGGTAAAAAATCCTTCGAGAGAAATCTTGAAGCGGCAAGTAAGTGGCCTGCTACATATGCAGAACTCAGTAAGAGTGGAGCTGGCATACATCTTCATTATATTTATGATGGGGACGTTTCAATGCTTAGTCGTATTTATGATGAGGATATTGAAATAAAGGTATTTACGGGTAATAGTTCATTAAGACGTATGCTTACCAAGTGTAACGATATTCCTATAGCGACTATTAACTCTGGATTACCTTTGAAGGAGGAGAAAAACACGGTAGGAAAAGATAAAATAAAGAGCGAGCGAGGGCTTAGACAGCTGATAAAAAGGAATCTCAATAAAGAGATACACCCAGCTACTAAGCCCAGTATTTGTTTTATACGACAAATATTAGACGATGCTTATAATCAAGGTCTGCATTATGACGTAAGTGATATGTTCGACGCTGTGCTGGCGTTTGCCATGTCAAGTACAAATAATGCAGACTTTTGTATTAAGCAGGTAAAAGAAATGAAGTTCAAGTCGGATGAACCTTCTGAAAATACTGAGGACACGGAGAAACCTATAGCATTTTATGATATAGAGATATTTCCGAACTTATGCTTGGTGAACTGGAAGATTGCTGGTGAAGGAAATCCGATGGTTCGTATGATCAACCCAAAGCCTATAGATATTGAGAAGTTGATAACTGGGTATAGGCTGATCGGATTTAACTGTAGACGATACGATAATCATATTCTGTTTGCAATTATGATGGGGTATGACAACGAGCAGCTTTACAGATTATCACAGAGGATAATAAATCACGATAATAACGCATTCTTTGGCGAGGCGTATAACATATCATACACTGATATTTATGATTTTGCATCGTCTACCAATAAAAAGAGTTTGAAGAAGCTCGAGATAGAGATGTCAAAGGTTGCTCACGACCCAAAATCTAAGATAAGTGATGAACTCAGAAAGTTATTACTGAGGATCAAACACCAGGAGCTTGGATTGGAGTGGGATAAGCCTGTACCGAAGGAACTATGGGTAAAAGTTGCTGAGTATTGTGATAACGATGTTATATCCACAGAGGCAGCGTTCTATTACTTGAAGGCAGACTGGACGGCAAGGCAGATTCTGGCAGATTTGGCAGAGATGACAGCCAATGATACAACAAATACTCTGACTACAAGAATTATATTTGGTAAAAATAGAAAACCACAGAGCGAATTTATGTATAGGGATTTGTCACAGCCCGTGAAAGAGCTTCCGCCGGATGTGCTGTTATTCTTAAAAGATACATGTCCGGAGATGATGGCAGCACCGCATAATCCTCCGCATGCAGAAGTGCCGTTCAAAGAGGATAGCTTGCTTCCATATTTCCCAGGCTATACACATGAATTTGGCAAGTCAATGTACAGAGGGGAAGACCCAAAAGAGGGCGGCTTTGCTCAGGGTTTTCCTGGCATGTATGGCAACGTAGCATTGCTTGATATTGCTTCAATGCATCCGCATACAATAATTGCAGAATGTTTATTCGGCGTCAGATATACCAGAGCATTCCGTGATATTGTTGAAGGTCGTGTAAGTATCAAACATAAAGCATGGGATGAAGTTGACCAAATGATGGATGGTAAGCTCAGACCATATATTGAGAAAGTCAAGAATGGCGAACTGAGTCATAAGGACTTGGCAAATGCGCTCAAGACAGCTATCAATTCAGTTTATGGCTTGACAGCCGCAGGTTTTGATAATCCATTCAGGGATAATAGAAATGTCGATAATATAGTGGCAAAGCGTGGAGCACTGTTCATGATAGATCTCAAGCATGCAGTTATGGAGCGTGGATTCAAGGTTGCTCATATCAAGACAGACTCGATCAAGATACCAGATGCCACTCCGGAGATTATCAAGTTCGTTATGGACTTTGGTAAGAGGTACGGATATACATTTGAGCACGAGGCTACATATGAAAAGATGTGTCTTGTAAATGATGCGGTATATATTGCAAAATACAAGTCCCCAGAGGATTGTCAGAAGATGTATGGATACGTACCGGGTGATAATACTGAGCATGGTGGAGAATGGACAGCTACAGGTAAGCAGTTCGCAGTCCCATATGTGTTCAAGACTCTGTTTAGCCATGAACCAATAGTATTTGACGATATGTGTGAGACATTTTCAGTATCCAAGGGAGCTTTATATTTGGATATCAATGAGAAACTTCCAGACGTGAGTGAGCTCGAGAAACAGCTTGATAAACTCGAGAGTGACTATAAGAAAGGCAAGATATCAGATACAATGTTTGAACCAGAGGCTAAGAGACTTGTTGAGGATATTAAGCCGGGTCACAACTTGCAGTTTGTAGGAAGGGTTGGTCAGTTTACTCCTATATTGGTTGGTGAGAATGGCGGTGTATTATATCGTGTGGATAATGGCAAGAACTATGCGGCATCAGGATCGACCGGTTACAGATGGCTCGAATCCGAGATGGTTAGACAGATCGGAAAAGAGAACGCTATAGATAAGTCATTCTACAGAAAACAGGTAGATGCAGCAATATCAGAAATATCTAAGTATGGTGATTTTGAGCAGTTTGCTTCGGATGATCCGTATGTATGCACCGATCCGCCTATGGATTTTATGTATATTCCACCGGGGGTAACTGGTGATATGCCGTTCAAACAGAGTATCGCGTAGATTACAGCCTCTATAATGAGGAGGTGATGACTATGATAATACTGATGAATATGTATTTGGTAATAGGGGCTATATTTGGAACTCTGGAAATGGTTGGTGAGTATGCAACCGGTATGAAACGGGGGTACTTATTTAGAGCACTATTTGTTACCATATTATGGCCAATGGGAATACCAAGTGCAATTAGTGGTTTTAGAATGGGAATTGAAAAAAATAAAGAAAAAAATAAAGACAAAGATAAGTAAAAGCAGGAAGAGTCTAAGGAAACTTAGACTCTCTTTATTTTTTTTTACAAAAAGGAGAATAAACAATGGAATTAAAGATTGAAAAGAAAACTGGCGTATTGTTTATAGACAATGCAACAATTATGTTCAAGAACTTTTCTGGAAAGCCAAGTGCATATAATGCAGAGGGTAATAGAAACTTTGCACTGGTTATCCCGACAAGAGAAATGGCGGATGCCCTGGCATCAGATGGATGGAATGTCAAGATTAAAGATGGTATAAATCCGGGGGACGAACCAAGAATGCACCTATCTGTGAAGATAAAGTTTGGACGTTCTGGTCCTAACATATATTTAACAAGCGGTAAAAACAGGAGGCAGCTTACTGAAGATGAGGTTGAGATTCTGGACAGAATCAGCATCGCAAGGGTTGATCTTGATATTCGTCCATATGATTGGGTAACTCAGGAAGGTACTAAGAACGAGAAACGTGGTAGAGCCGCATATTTACAGAATATGTATGTGGTGCAGAATATTGACAGGTTTGCTCAGCGTTTTGCAGAGGAAGAGGCACCTGACGATGAGGATGAACTGCCATTCAAATAATATATAAGAATAGATCACACGAGACTTAGCGTAGCAATACGCTAGGTCTCTTTTATATTTTAAGGAGGAGATTTTTATGAATATTGTTGTCGTGACAAGATATGCGAGAGATATAAGTACGTTCATTAACGATGCCACAGATTGGGTGCTGAAAAATCCAGTTGATAGAACACTATATAGTGTTGGAATGGGCAACAATGTGCGGATTGGACCATATAATATAAGGTTTGTATATAGACCTGATGCCTCGGCAAGTTTTAGGTTTGATATTGCCTATTTTTACGACATTCCTATCGAAGGCTCTATGATTCGTCGAATGGCCCCAGGTGGAGAAATTTATACGAATCTGCATTATTTTATGAAAGAGGTATTTCGGAGAGCAGAAAACGAAGTAAACATTGCTAAAAAGAAGTTGCTCAATGACATATACGGAGTAAAATCCGTGAATTACCCAGAGGATTTTATAGCAAATTTAAAAGAAACTATGAAAAGGGCAAACGGTCTGTATGGATTATCTGGCTATAACGGGGTATATAGAATGGAAATAGACCACCTGAACAGTGAGATACTCGGACAGCATTGCTTACCTACAGAATTATACAAACGAAACGCTGTTGCATGTATAAAGGAGGAAACAACTATGAATTGTGATATTAGATCAAATATAAAGGACGTTATATTCAGCGATCGAGTAACTGTCATACTTTGGAAGGACGGAACCAAAACCATGGTTAGGGCTGGAAAACGTGAAATCTATGATCCTGAGAAAGGTTTTGCCATGGCCGTTGCCAAGAAGATGTTCGGTAATAAGGGCAACTACTATGAGGTATTCAAGAAATATGTACCGGTAACAGATTATATTGTGGATAAGAAAGATGCTAAGAAAGACATCATGATAACAGATCAGGCTGTTTCAGACGAGGTCATGAATGAAATCGCAGGTATGATCAATGAATGTCAGGAAAAGGGTAAAATATGGCCAGGGCTTACTAGGAAGAAATGGAAAGAACTGGTCAACAAGGTTGCTAAGTGTGTCACAGATAAGCGGAAGAGAGAAGAAGCTGAAGCAGATTGTAAGAAGAAGAAAGAAGGTATAAGATCAGGCAAATACCCTTGGGGCATGGACATGAGTAAATATATGACTCCGCCGGAAGAGGGTGTAAACAGCTCAGGTAAGGAGGAGTGACATGAATACTAATAAGGTAGGCACTCTTACTTTTGATAAGAGGCAGTTAGACGTATATTCGTCGTTGGACGAGCCTTTGTTCAGTGCTAGAGATGTAGCAGATATGGTTGGTTATAGCGCGGGAAATACTTGGAATATGCTCGGTATGGTGGAGACAGATGAAAAGCTGATACTACCAATGGTAGTTGCAGGGCAGAGTAGATCGGTCAGCTTTGTTACTGAGTCTGGGTTATATAACATATTAGCCCAGAGTAGAAAGCCTCTTGCACGTAAGTGGAGACGTCTTATAAGTGACGAACTTATCAATCTCAGAAAACAGAGAAATTACAATGTGCTGGAGCAGTTCCAGGAATGGGATCATAAGCTGGACGATATATATTTTGATGAAGAAACGGGGATGATGATGCAGTCGGTTACCCTTCCAGGAGGAGACGTAGATCAGATTCCATATAGAGGGGAGGCGCTTGCTTTATGATGTCTGGGAACAATCTTGATACAGCAGTAACGGGCGTATGCGTCGGTTTGGCTGAGACTAAGCAGCTTGCTACCTGTGAGTTCACCTATAACGATGGTGCTGTAGCAAAGGATGCACCTAATGGCGAACCTTTATATTTAGGATTTGTGAGTTTTGCAGAGATGGACATGTTTATAGAGACTTTACAGCGGATGGGTATAGACCTTAAACGTAACCTAACTCACCCGGTTGAAGGAGGTGACAAGCATGAGTAAGGAGTATGACAAATATATTAAAGAGCATAAGGTTGCAGTTAGGAAAGCTTATACGTGGCTTTTGGATAATTACGATGACGTGCTCAAAATAAGCAAGTATCCCAACCTGAAAGAAAATCTGCTTAATCATGATACATCAAAGTATTCGGATGAGGAATATGATGCCTATGACAAGTACTTCTATGGTGGGAACAGATCTTATGCAGTAGTTGAAGAGTTTAGGCGCGCATGGCTTCATCATATTCACGTCAATCCACATCATTGGCAGTATTGGGTTTTTGTGAATGACGACCCAAAGGAGGGTACCATAGCACTTGACATGCCAGACGAATATATTATTGAGATGATTTGCGATTGGTGGTCATTTTCATGGCGGTCTGGTGATTTAACCGAGATATTTAAGTGGTACGACGATCACAAGGACCGTATGATATTACATGAGCGGACAAGGGCTAGTGTTGAGCTCATTCTAACTATGATAAAGTATAAGCTCGATGAAGGAGGGCATGAAGTGGAAGGTGACTAAAGACAAAGAATTTCTGCGTCCTCACCAGCAGATAGCCCTCGCCAAGATGCACAATGGCTGTATATTATGCGGAGGCACTGGTTCTGGCAAGAGTAGGACGGGATTATATTACTTTTTTCAGCAGAGTGGTGGTCGGATTGATAAGTCCGGCTATCATCCTGTGAAAAAGAGACCGAAGGATTTATATATTATAACCACTGCAAGAAAACGCGATACTCATGAATGGGAGGATGAGATGGCCCCATTTATGATGTCAACTAACCCGAAACTAAATAAAACCAACGGCAACAAAATAGTTGTGGATAGTTGGAATAATGTAAAGAAGCACTCTGATGTTAGGGGTGCTTTTTTTATATTTGATGAACAGAGGGTTGTTGGTTACGGAACCTGGGTAAAGGCTTTTCTGAAGATAACAAAATCGAATGAATGGATATTGCTGTCCGCCACACCTGGAGATACATGGATGGATTATTTGCCTGTATTTTTGGCTAATGGATTTTACAGAAATAAGACGGAGTTTATCCATGAGCATGTTATATATTCAAGGTTTTCCAAGTTCCCAAAGATTGATAGATATGTTAATACTGGTAGGCTTATACGACTCAGAGAGAGACTGCTGGTGGATATGCCATTTGACCGATCTACGGTGCAGCATCATGAAGGTGTCTTCGCTGAGTATGACATGAAACTGTATAAGTCATTATTCAAAGATAGATGGAATATATATGAGAACAAACCAATAGAGAATGCGTCGGAGCTATGTTATTTGCTGAGAAAAGTAGTAAATAGCGATGAAACACGACAGACTAAGGTGTTGGAGCTGTATGAAAAACACCCTAAATGCATTATATTCTATAACTTTGATTATGAGCTGGAGATACTAAAGAGTATATTTGAGATATATAGGGATGATGACAGGTTTGAGCTTGCTGAGTGGAATGGACATGCTCATCAGGAGATACCACATACAGAGCGATGGGTATATTTGGTTCAGTATACGGCTGGGTGTGAGGGATGGAATTGTGTTGATACCAATACGATTATATTTTACTCACAGAACTACTCGTACAAGGTTATGGAACAGGCAGCAGGACGAATTGATAGACTGAATACCAAGTTTGTTGATTTATATTACTATCATCTGAAGAGTAGAGCCAGTATTGATATTGCAATCAGCAAAGCTATCAATAACAAGAAGAAATTCAATGAAAGTAGATGGTTGCATATATAGGAGGATATATGGATGAATTAGACAAGTCGTCGGGGATGTTTTTTCTCAGTAAAAAACTGGTCCGATTGTAAGGATGTACTTGAAAGGGAATTATCACGTTTTGTGTTTGGGAATGCCAAATGCGAGCTTTTTGATGACTTTTTAAAAATAACCATAACAAATGGCACTACAGAGTATTACAAATATTACGACGTAGATACTATCGAGTACATGCATTTAAATTATTTAGTTAACATAATACTCAGACTTTATAGGGATTATGTAATGCGTATATATTTTAAAAGAGAAGGACGAGTTTTATTAAATTCGCGTAAGAAACAGCCTCTATAGTGGAGGTGAAGTATATGACAGACTATGAATATATATATAGTATGGCAGTACAAAAGGCACTAAAACCGATAATAATCGGAAGTATATTTTGTGCAATCAGGGATGACGTACTCAATATAATCATCGAAAACGATGGTAAAAAATTTGAGTATAGCATTGATGAAATAACAGAAAAGATACGTACGGGTTATCCGGTTGATAGTGTGGTTAGATACTGTTACGACATGTATAAGGTATTTATATTAAGTAATTATTTCTATTAACAGTAGAGAAGGGTCTTTGGAAACATGGACTCTTCTTTTATTTTCGCGATATTTACAACCTCTATAATGAGGAGGTGATCGATATGAATTACAGACAGAGAGAAACAGCTAGAGAAGTAAGACTTTGGATTGGACAGGTCATAGTGCCAGCGGTAGTAGGTATTACTGGACTTGTGACTTTACATCCGGAGCTTAAAGACAAAGCTAAGATACAGGTAAATCGTATCAAGAACAAATTTAAAAAATAAGACGAGAGGGTCTGGACTGATATTTGGTTCAGGCTCTTTTGTTTTTTTTCAAGGAGGAGATTAGAAATGAGTATGTTAGATTGGATAAAACAAGACAGACTCATAGACGGTAAGCCATTGGCACCTATAGAGGATACAGATGATATTTGGAATGCATGTTCATGGACTTACAGTGACAGTTCCAAATTATATCAGTGTAAACGAATGCCTTCGTTATTTAAGCATGTATTTCCTGATAAAACAATCGCATATACAGACTGCGTCAGATTATGTTGTGTTGATATTAATAATCCACGTAGTACATATAGAACAGGTCTAAGTCGTCGTATCATTGATGAGATGTTTCCTATAGTGATGCCATATATGCCAGGTAATCTGATCAAGGTTTATTGTGAGGATTTCCTAACAGACAAAAAGAACGGGGACTTTGATACTGTTGGAGTATTTTATGCAATTAAAACCGAGAATGGTCAGCAGGAAAAAATTGAAATCAATAGATTCTTTAGAGAACCAGAAGGTAACGAAGAGGGTAGATGGACTGAAATATCTAAAGAAGAGTATGAGGAACGGAAGAGTAGAAAGTTGTAGAAAGGATGGCACTTATGACTATCGTAGAGTTTGTCGAGGGGTATTTGGAACATCCTCTATCAGATTTGGATAGGCAGTTCGTAGAAAAAACGTATGAATCCGTAAAATACAGACGGCAATTATTCTATATCCCACCACGTGGTTGTAATAGGTCATATTACGTTATATTGCAGGCCTTGGTGATTCTTGCCGTAGGTATGGAACAGGGGCTCATAAAGAAAAGGTAATAAAGGAGTAGGTTAATTATGAAATTCGTAGTTTCAAGGGTGAGTGATGACTATTACCATAATATTCCCGATAATGCTGAGCCACCGATACCAGGATGTGTATTGGAGAAACGAATGAAAAAGTACTCGGTGAACATACATGATATTCAGACTGGGAATGTTATAGAGACACAAAAAGAAAAGCCCGATGATCGCTGGACCATTGATATTAATTCTCTGGAGCAGCTTATGGGTTTGATACAGGCTCAGGAAGGAACTAAATATGGGTTCATAGTCTATGCTGAAGACGATGCAGGCGATCTTCCTAACATAACAATTTTTGATGATTATATTGATTAGAAGGGGGGTAATGACATGGACGAAATATCAAGACAGATTTTGATAAACCAACGAACAATCATGTCAGCAATAGATGAGATGCAAACTTTTATGGTAAATTTACCAGCATCCACGTCACTTCATATAAGCGAGGACTTACAGGTAAATATAAGAGCAACAAAACAGATACTAGACAACCACCAGAAAGGATGAGATTAGAAATGACAGTAAGTGATTTTTTGAAATTGGCATCGTCATGTACCAAATGGGTAAGAATCTCAGATAAACACACTGGTAACGATATTATAGCAATAAATCCACAAATATATGATTGGAGGATGCTATCCGATGAGATATTAGATCAGACGGTATGCTGTATAGGATCGGCGGATGAAGATGTACTAGAAATAACGGTTTGTATGATTGCAGAGAAAGGAGGCGTGATATGCGAAAATTAATCTTATTTTGTCGTAAATACGGGATAGAGGTACGTATGGATTACGACAGTTTGGTAGATGGTCAGCGTTTTGTATTCCGACGAGGGAGAGAGCGGTTTACATATGTGTTTAGCATGAGTGACCTGAGAGAGATGGATGAATGGGTACATATTGAGGATACACTCATAAATTGGGTGCATATTCAGTTTCAGTTAGGAGCAGAGGAATGAAGAAGATATTAATGTGTGTGATTGTCGCTGCATCGTTGGTGTTTTGTATTGGCTGTAGCACAATTGATGTGGCAGATGCAACTGAATCAGACATTGGAAATGTGTTTAATATTGTCGAATCAGGCAAAATGCCTGAATATGGCGAATATGAAGTTTTAGTCGATAAAACAACTAGGGTTATGTATTTTTATACAACCCGACAATATTCAAATACAATAACAGTTCTACTTGATAGTGATGGTAAACCACGGTTATACGAGGAGGAATAGCGATGATCGGAGATTATAAAGAAGTATATTTTCACGAATATTGTAAGACTTGTAAGCATCGAGATATAGAAGATTGGAAGGATCCATGCAATCCTTGTTTGGCTAACCCATGCAACATCGATTCTCATAAGCCTACATATTATGAGAAAGATGAAAATGTAAAAGAACAGAAGTAGCAAGGTTTTGCATATTTAAGGAGGAGTTTTTATGCAGACAAAGGAGAAGAAAAGAAAGAATTATGATATGCATAGACATAGGAGTCTTGCGGAAGAGGCTCTTATTAGCGAGAAGATGCAGGTGCTGCACGATTTTTGCATTGTGAATCAGTTCAATCACAAAGAATATAGAGAAAGATTTGAAAAGGCGTTGGCTACCAGACCGACTGGAGTTAGTGCAGTCACAGTCATCGAGAATCTGAGTATCACTATTATAGAGGAGGAGTTGTAGGTATGAAATTTAAAATTATATCTGGTAGCATAGCTGAAGTAGAAGCAACAGTTAATAAATATATATCCGATCCTGACACACGTATCGAGAAGGTAGATACTTCGTCGTGTGTAATCGATAAAACAGGTAAAGCAATATACACTGTTTATATTTGGTATTGGGCATAAGAGGAGGAATATTCATGATAAAAACTATAGATAAGTACAAAGAAGTTAATGCTGCAAATGTAGCTCAGTTCAAAGAAACTGGAAGAGTAGGACGATACGACGGCGATGATCTGTATACTTGTGTTATTTGTGGTAGGAAGACCAGTATAGACGGTTCATATTCAACAAGAGGGTATAATTTGATATGCAGTGGGCATTTATTTTTGGCTAATGGTAATGAATACAAAGAACTTAGTAAGTTTGTATGGGGGAGGTGCTAAAAATGGATAAATTTGAGACTGGTCAGGTCGTAGTTACAGCCGGGGTTGCCGCCAAGATGGAGCACAATCCTGGCTTTATTAAGTTTATTCTTGTGTCATTCAAGCGGTATGAGACTTGCGACTGGGGTAATTTATGTCCTGATGATGCAAAAATAAACGATAAAGCCGTAAAAAATGGTGATGATCGTATTTTGGCGATGTATGAAGATGAAAAATACGGCAAAATATGGATAATTACCGAGTGGGATAGGAGTGTCACGACGATTTTATTCCCAAGTGAGTACTAATATTGCATATTTTCCTAAAATTTTCGCGTAGTTTACATGCTCTATAGTGAAAGGAGTGATGGGCTATGTTACGAAAATTAATAAGTAATCATTTTATAGAGAGGTCTAGTGAACTTGTAGCTAGAGGTGGTATTGAAAGTATGAAGCAGAGTGCTAAATACATGAGAATGGCACTGATATTTATGAGTGCAGATGACAGGATGATAACTATAAATGAACAGTGGAAAAATGTAGCACAGAGATAACTTAAAATCAGAAGAGGGTCTTTAAAAGAGGATTCTCTTCTTTTTTTTAGGAGGAGATAAAGATATGACAATTATTCAATTGGAGAAAAGTTTAAAAACAATAAAATCATTGGAGATGGATGAGTATAGTAAGATATATTTCCTAACTTTATTAGAATCTAAAACTAGGAGTGGCACGGACAATTATGTCTTCAGATCTAAGAGATTAGATTGTTTAAGATTCAATGAACTTGAAAATTATTTAAACAATCCAGAGTACATGTTAGTAAAAATCAAAAAGAATGATTAAGAACAGAGCCACTTTTTTATTTTTTAGGAGGAGATGTAGTTATGTTCGAGAGAAAAAATGAACGATTAAAGAGCGTGGCATTGTTAAAAGATACTCTTTGTAGCAAAAATGGTAGGTATTTTTTAGACCTAACATATGAGTTTGAAGATGCACAAGAAAACGTTCACGAGGTGTATATAAGTAGAGTTCCCTTGCCTATTTATGATCAGGGTATCCCTGAAATAAAATGTAAGTCAGTATATACCATGGGGTCATATATCAACGCTGGAGCCTCCATAGATGTTGGCTATGGTGATGTGGATTTACCAGGTGATTATGCAGTAATTGATACCATAGTCAAATATGGAATTAAAGAAATGACCCTTGAGGAGATAGAGGAGAAGCTTGGGCATAAGGTTAAAATTGTGAGTAGAGAGGATGAATAATGATAGAAGTAGGTAATAGTGGATGCAAACGATTTTGTAAGTGCAATTATTGCAAATTTATATTTTTGGCTGACATGGACCAGATATATTCCATCCATTATGAAAATGGATACTTACTTAGTCGTTGGGTGCATTGTCCTCAATGTAAGAAAGCTATATTGTTGGACGAACACGAATACGGAAAACCTGATAATAATTTTATAGAACTATTAAATTTCCTAAAGATGAATGGAATCAATGTTAGGAAATGATCGAGGAGGATGACTAGATATGGCAACACACGATGAGTATGACAAGAAACTTCTAAAGGGTATTGAGAAGATAGCTGATAGGATCGATAGGATTGAGCAAAAAATGCCCAGGATGGTTGAGCAAACGGAAAATATTAGTTTACCAACCTTGTGTAGATTGGCAAAAGAAAATAATTGCGCAATGACCATACATATTTATCCAAATGATCAGGTACATTTAGGAGTTAGTATTTTTCCATCGAATTACGACGACAGGATAGTCAGCAGCGACTTTTCAGCAGAGGACATACTGGACACATTTAAAGATATTATACGCACGGTAAAGGAGAGAAAAGTATGATTAATTTAGAGCACGTGGTTCTGGCGAGCCCAGAGCAGATGGAATTTGTGATAGAGGGCATGAGGAATCCTATGAATTCATGGGCGAAGAGTGATAGTGAATATTGTTTCTTTAAAAATTGCAAGGACGATTGTGACCGTTATGGACATTGCAATGATGATATACCTTTTTATCTTGGCAACAACGACCACTCTCTCATGCAGAAGCTCTCAGATGCAGGTACAGAGCATAGGAAGTATATGCGAATGATTCCTGTATATGTGAGAATCACAGCGCCTTTATATTGGTGGAAAGAGTTTGATACTTATAAGGTAGGAACTGTTGCTAACAGCTGTAGTACCATGCATAAGATTCAGGAGAAGGAGTTTGATCGCAGTGATTTTAGTCATGAACATATTTCAAAAGGTTCAGATGCTTATTCTGACACTTGGGATATTAGGACATCAAATATGTTCTTTCCTGTAAGCATTCAAGATAAAATTTATTTTTCGGCTGAAGATATTTTAGATTTTACGATACAGGCTCTAAACCATTACCGAGAAAAATACCTTGAAACTAAGGCTATGAAATATTGGTGGCAGATGATACAGCTCCTTCCAAGCAGCTACAACCAGACTCGTAATGTCATGTTGAATTATGAGGTATTGGCTAATATCTATAGGCAGCGTAAGAATCATAAGCTGGATGAGTGGCGAGAGTTCTGCAAGTGGATTGAGAGTCTGCCATATTCGGAGTTTGTTACTGGGGAGGTGAAATTTCCTATAATCGATGGCGAATGCGTGAAAGTGCGAGAAAGGTAGGTAATATATAATGGGAATGTATACAGAAATCAATGTATGTTTTGATTTATGCCAGGATGTATCGATGGATGTTGTAGGTATATTGCATGCTCTCATAGATGATGTGGAGTTGCCGTCCTTGGTGGTGTTACCAAAACATGAGTTCTTTAGATGTGATAGATGGAAAATGGTATGCTGCTGCGGTAGTTATTATTTCGATGGGCTTACTCATAGCATAATGTCCTTCGATATGATTTCAAAAACTTGGAAGGTGAATATTAGAGCTAATTTAAAAAATTACGACTCTGAGATTGAAAAATTCTTGGATTGGCTAGCACCTTATATCAATACATGCGGATTTATTGGTTATACAAGATATGAAGAGTTCGACGATCCGACATTAGTCTATATCGAAGATCATAAAGTAGTGTTTAAGCAAATATAAAGGAGCGGATAGAGATGAGTAGGATTAGAAAAAAACTGATGGAAAGGGGTAAACGTCTATTAAATATACAGAGCCCTAGTCTTAGAAAGAGGTCAAATCTGAATCCACGGACCGAGAAAACCAAGAAGATCATGCATTTGATGGTTACTAGTCTGTGTGATAGGGATTGCAAGTATTGCTGCAACAAGCAATATGATCTGAATAGTATTCCGTATGCCACGGATGAAGAACTGAGAGAGACGGAGACATTATGTATCACGGGCGGAGAGCCTTTTGCTTATACTAAGCCGAACGCAATAGCATATCATTATAAGCATAAATACCCAAATATAATGCGCGTGATCGTATACACGAATGCTTCTGAGCTATGGTCGTCGTTGATTATTAATCGTGCACCTTTAGGTAATATAGACGGGCTTAATATATCGATAAAAAATTTAGGTGATTATCAGATGCTTGATGATATTATCCGGAATAAGGAGGTATGTTCATTACCACTCAATCGTATATACGTGTTTGGCGATAGGCTTTATGAAAAGACGAATAGTCTTTTAACAGAATATGACAAGCTAGGGCGTTTTCAGGTTATCCGTCGTGAATGGCAGGAAGATTTCAAGCCAGCAGACGATAGCATATTTAGAAGAGTTTGAAGGAGGTTTTACTATGATTTGGACAATTAGTCTTGCAGTGATTTTGGTGGTATCAATCGTGTTATCTGTAATTACATACAACGAATGTATAGATTGGGCGTGCCTTATAAGTGTAGTATTTATTACACTATCAGGTGTAGGCGTAATCCTTGCACTATTCATGATAGTGATAAGTCATTGTGCAATTGACAAAACAATCACCGAATATCAGATGAAACACGATTCTATAGTAAAAGAGGTAGAGGCTCTTGAACAGGATACCGATGAGAAAATATCCAGAGTTACTGTGATTAAAGATGTAAAAGAATGGAACAGTGACATATATTCACAGAAATACTGGTCTGAGAGCCCTTGGACAAACTGGTTCTGTAGCAAGGAAGTAGTCGATTCACTTGAGTATATAGAAATGGAGGAATGATATTTATGTCAAAGGCAATGAAATGTGATAGGTGTGGTAAGTTCTATGAGAAAAATAGCGCAAAGTGGTATCTCAATGGTGGTTCAATCACTAGAGGAATAAATATCATGAATAAAGATGGTCTCGTAACAGCTGAGTATGATTTGTGTGGTTCTTGCATTGGGGATTTGAGATGCTTTATGGCTTATGATGATAAAGAGGAGAATAAAAATGGAGAAGAAAGAACTGAGTGAGACCGCCAGATCAGTTTTGCTGGCAATAGCGGTGATAATTGATTTTGCGCTGATGATTACGTCATTGGCGCTTTATTTATTTTATTAGAAAAGGTTAGGCGATAAAAACATGGATATACGGAAAAAGACTGTAAAAGCGACTTTGAGAGATGAAGAGATTAAAAAATTACAGGAGCAGGTCTTGCAGTTACATAGGGATAAGACAGCCTTGATGAGTAAGTGCAAGACACTTTCACGAGGGCTTGCCTGTTCTTTTTGTAACTTTAGGACAGAGTGTTTATATGCAGAGAAGAATGGTGGTGATGAAATTGCGTAGGGATGGGCATACAGTGATGAGAGCTTATATTGTATATGATCAGCAGAATGATGGTAGTTGTGCTGGGATCATGAGTGAAGCGCATTTGGCCAGGTTTCTGGGAATAGCACGAGGTAGTATACGTAGACAGTTGTGGCGCGGTGACAAGCTATTTCTGAGAAGATACGAGGTTGTCAGGTGCTGGATTGATCCTGACGATTATGAGTATTTGCAGGTTGATGATAGCGTAGGCGAATAGTATAATAGTCTTATATTTTCAGATGAGGAGATTTTTATGAAAAAGAGATTATTTATAGGTTTATTAGTTGGAGCTATGTGTGTTGGACTTGTTGGATGCGGTGGTGATAGTAGTAATGCTGGTTCAGGAAGTAGTGAAAGTGTTGGTACGGAGGCTGAGAGTGACTTTGTAATGTCTAGTATATTGCCAGATGCCAAAGATATTTTTTCAGATAAAAGTATATCAATTGATAGGGATTCAGATACAAGTTATTATGCATCGATCAGTTCGGCTACGTCTGATGATTTTAAAAAATATGATTCAGCTTTGAAGGGTGGTGTTTTTACTAGTATGGATGCATATGGAATCGATGATAATAGTGGCTTTGCTAGGTACTATGATTCTGAGCATAAATACGAATTAGATTTTGGATATGACTCAAAAAACGGCGGATTGATGACCATAACTTGTGATGTAATACAAAAATAGTATCTAAAATCTCTGCCCACTTTTACAAAAATATCTGGGCTTCTGCCCGGTTTTGTGGGTGTTTTGCCCATTTTTGAGGCGGTAGCAGACCCAAAAATTTTGTAAAAAATGGCCATTTGCCCACTTTTCTGCCCACTTTGCCCACTTTTAAAAACAAAAGTGGGCAGCGAAAAACCTAGTATTTATGCGGGTTTGCGGGGTTTCTGCCCACTTTCCCACTTTTTTTCTTAAATTAATATGAAAAAAATATTATATAAATATATATAAATGGGAAATAAAAGTGGGCATCCGGGCAGAGGGCTGTTTTCAGCAAAATTTATCATCTCGGAAACGAACCTTACAAAGTCATAATGTCTTATGAAATCTCTTTAGTTTTTACAGTCGTCAAAGTATAATTGCAGTATAGTTAGTAACTAGTAGACGGAAGAGTAAAAAGTTAAGGAGGTTTTCGGATTATGAAAGAATATCTTGTAGGAATGGTTTGTACAGAATGTGACAGAGGAGAATTTGAATATAATTCTATAATCGATAAATATGAATGTACATGTTGTGGGGCGGAATTCGACGAAGAAGAGCTGACTACAAATCAAGCTTATCTTGATAGGGATGAGGAATATCCAATATTTTGTCCTAAATGTAAAACACCATTATTTTACAATGAGTATATGAATAAGTTTGTATGTTGGGATTGTTATAAAACATATCCAGGTGATATGTTTGGTGGAGAGATAAGGAAACTGATAGCATATAAACCTGCCATATGCAAGAATCATTGCGGTGCAGAATGCTATCCTAAATGTATTACATCATGTCCATATGATCGAAATTGATACTTGCTAGATTAAATGAACTGTATGAGCATAAGAGGATAACCGAATACAAGTTAATAAAATAATATTAAGAACCGGGAGGCTCAGCATAGAAATATGCTGGGTCTCTTATTTTTTAGGAGGAATATGTATGGATAAAGAGACAAAGAAATGGCACGTGTGTATATGTCAAAAAGGCGATAAAAAAGGAAGTGATTATGATATAGGAATACTTTTAGGACTAATATCTGGCGCTTGTGATATAGACGCAGAGATATGGTATAACCCGATAATGCCAATTAGTGTAGTTAAAAGGTATGGACCTACGTTGTTACAGTCGCCATTATATTTATATCATCGCGAGCTAGTAGACAAAATGTTAAGGGATGAAATATACAGAAAATATGATACTCCTATAGTATTTCAGTGTACCGATGATCAGTTTGACGAAATAAAGGCAAAAACAGAAAAATATATGATAAAAGCACTTACGCACTCACCAGTGTTTATTTGGGAATAATATTTAAGGACCCAATACAAAACGCTGTACTGGGTTCCTTGCCCTCATATACGACCAGATTTCATTTTTTATTTTGTCTGAGTTTTGTATATTTTGTTTTTACAAAAGGTATAAGCCGGTATTTTACCAACACACTGATATACATCAAACCAGTTATAGCATTCATAGTATATCCAATTCCATCTATTGTTTTGCTTATATTGTCTTCAGTAGATTTATCGTCCATGTCTTCTTGAAACTCGGGAAGATATAAATATTTGGACTCATATGCTTCATCCTGACGGCCTTGCTCGTAAATGATAGCATAGTCATTTTCTAGTGACGTACTTATGTTTCCCATTCCGTCACAGTGTTCCTTTAATGCATGCGTTATTTGGTCGGCGGGTAAGTTGGTCGGTATGTTAGCAAGTCCCGATAAGCACTCGTCGTTTGGATCAAAACTCATATAGTTTCACCTCCTCTCTGTTAAGTTTATGTATTGATTATACAAAAGTACTTAATGGTAATACAGAGGAGTTGTGAGACAATATAACAAATATCGGTTAGTATTTGCACAATTCACAACAAATACATCTTATATAACGAGATAGAAACTTTTTAATGATTCAAAAGGAGGATTTTATTATGAGTAATTTTAAAGAGAAAGCTAAGAAAAAGTATGGGACAGCGAAGGAGTACGTTAAGGAGAATAAAACAGAAATTGTTACCGGTATATATGCTGGTGTATTAGCTGGCGTATTCGCAAGCATAACAAGAATTGTAGGATATAACCATGGACACAAAGACGGGTTTATTCAAGGGTGCAAAGCACAGTGTAATTACGACAACGACGTCTTTAACAATGCTTTGGAAATGAACAAATACATTAATAATTATAACAACGAAGAAGACAAGTAAAAAATAATCTATCTCAATCTGGAGAGTCGTTAAATTTACAACGGCTCTTCTTTTTTTTTTGTGTGCAGCAGACACAAACCCTATTATTTTTGCTCGCGGCAAATACATCCCCTTTTATAGAGAGAGAGGTAAGAAGCGCCATATTTATGTGTGCTTCTATTTTTCTTTCTGAAAATGAAAGGAGGAATGTTTTAGTGACACCTGAAGGAAAATTCAAGGCGGATCTAAAAAAAGAAATCGAACATCGGTTTCCAGGAAGTATGGTGATACATCTGGATGCCACAGAAAGACAGGGAATACCAGACCTGCTTATTTTGTATAGGGACAAATGGGCAGCACTGGAAGGTAAAGAGAGCAAAAGAGCAAGTCATCGCCCAAATCAGGATTACTATGTAAACCTTATGGATAAGATGTCGTATGCTGCTTTTATTTACCCAGAGAACAAGGAGGAAATTTTAGATGAACTTCAATCAGCATTTGAAACTGGAAGGCCTTCACGCGCCTTTCTCGGCGAGTAAAAGCTCGTGGCTCAGGTATGACGATACCAAAGCAATTGAGGTGTATCGAAACCTGAAAATGGCACAGATTGGAACAAGGCTCCATGCATGGGCTAAAGAAACAATAGACCTTGGGATTAAACAACCTCGTACAAAGAAGACTCTGAATGCATATGTAAATGATGCAATAGGATTCAAGATGAGTACAGAGGTTGTTTTATTTTATTCTGAGAGATTTTTTGGCACAGCGGATGCCATATCTTTTAAGAATAATGTATTACGAATTCATGATTTAAAAACTGGTAAGTCTGGAAAGATCGAAGACCATATCGAGCAGCTGGAGGTTTATGCTGCTTTATTTTGTCTTGAGTATCATGTTGCTCCTGGCGACATTGAGATGGAACTCCGACTATACAAGCAGGATGAAGTGCTGGTTCATAATCCGACAGCAGAGGAGATTGCTCCGATCATAGACAAGATAATTCACCTCGACAAACTTCTTGAAAAGTTAGAAAAGGAGGCTGCTTAAATCATGAGTTCAATTTCAGATGAAATAAAATCAAATTTGGGATGCGGTTCAGAACCTGTAGATGCTGAGGTTCTTGAGCATTACGGAATGCCGAGGCGTTCTGGCAGATATCCTTGGGGGTCCGGAGAAAACCCATATCAGCATGGCGATGATTTTTTGAGTAGAGTTGAATCACTCAAGAAAGACGGCTGGGAAGAAACTCCGGATAATATAAGAAATACCTTTGGCATGACAACAACACAGTATAGAACTGAGAAGTCTCTTTGTAAGGATGAGAGAAGAATGCTCGATGTATCAAGAGCCAAGTCACTCAAAGAAGATGGCCTTGGCGCTACAGAGATTGGAAGACAGATGGGTATATCTGAATCCACAGTCAGATCGCTACTCAATGCAGATTCTGAGAGTCGAATGAAACAGGCTAGGAATGCTGCTGATTTCATGAGAGAGCAGGTTGATAAGAAGGGTATGGTTGATGTTGGTAAGGGAGTTGAGCGTGAGCTTCATATTTCTGAGGAGAAGATGAATCAGGCATTAACCATTCTGGAAAGAGAAGGATACCATGTATATAATGGCAGATTTCCACAGGCGACTAATCCAAACCAGATGACTACTCAGAAAGTTCTTACTAAACCAGATATACCACATTCAGAAATATATGATCTGGATAAAGTCAAACCTTTGACCGACTATTTTTCAACAGATGGCGGTGAAACATTCCATCGTAAATTTACATATCCAGAAAGTCTCGATTCAAAGCGACTTATGATTCGGTATAATGAAGATGGTGGTATCGAGAAAGATGGTGTTATAGAACTTCGTAGAGGATGTCAAGATCTTAGTCTTGGTGATTCCAAATATGCACAGGTTCGTATCATGGTAGACGGTAAGAAGTATCTCAAAGGTATGGCAGTATATTCTGACGATATGCCAGATGGTGTTGATGTTATATTTAATACAAATAAAACAAAGGATGTTCCGAAGATGGAAGTCCTTAAAGATATCAAAAGTGATCCAGACAATCCTTTTGGGTCGCTTATAAAAGATGCTGATCAGGGCGGACAGTATTGGTACAAAGATGCTAAGACCGGAGAAGAAAAACTGGGTCTTATAAATAAAAGAGCTGATCAGGGAGACTGGACAGAGTGGAAAAATGCACTCCCATCGCAGTTTCTCGGCAAGCAGTCTGTAGCCATGGCAAAGAAGCAGCTAGATCTTGCAAAGGCCGACAAAGCAGCAGAATATGACGAGATTATGTCGCTTACGAATCCTGTCATAAAAAAACACTATCTTCAGAAGTTTGCAGAGGGTTGTGATTCAGCGGCAGTTAATCTTCAGGCGGCAGCACTTCCGGGACAGAGATATCATGTTATTATCCCATTTCCGACAATGAAGGACACAGAAGTGTATGCCCCCAACTATGAAACAGGAACTAAACTAGCACTCATCAGATATCCGCATGGCGGAACATTTGAGATACCTATACTTACCGTAAACAACAATCATAAAGAGGCAAAAAAACTTCTTGGCGGTGATGTTCAGGATGCCATAGGTATTAACAGCAAAGTAGCAGAAAGATTGTCTGGAGCAGACTTTGATGGTGATACCGTTATGTGCATTCCAACACATGATGCTGGCGGAAAAGTTAAGATCACATCCACAAAGCCTTTGAAGGGACTTGAGGGATTTGATCCTAAGGTTGCTTATGGCGGTGAGTGCAAAGTAGATAGTAAAGGAGAGAAGCACTACTATCGTAATGGCCGTGAATATAGGATCATGAAGAATACTCAGACAGAGATGGGGAAAATTTCAAATCTTATTACAGATATGAACCTCGCAGGAGCTGGGGAAGATCAGCTTGCGGCAGCTGTTAGACATTCAATGGTAGTTATTGACGCTGAGAAGCATAAACTGGATTATAAACAGAGCGAACTGGACAATAATATTTCGGCTCTTAGAAAAGAGTACCAGCCTAAGTATGATGAGGATGGTAACTTTGTCAGAGCTGGCGGTGCTGCTACAATCCTTTCAAGAAGTAAAGGTGAAACGTCCGTTCCGAAGCGACAGGGAACCCCAAAGATCAATCAGAAAGGAAAGGATTGGTATGATCCAAGTAGGCCAGAAGGCGCACTCGTATACAAGATCACTGAGGATCTGTATTACCCTAAGCGATCCACGAGTAAGACTGGTATAGTCAGCATTAAGACCGCATCCGGTGAGACCATCAAGTATAAGAAGGACGACCCAGTAGCAGCAGAGAAGTATACCCCTGTTAAACATATAGACCCCGTGACCAAGGAAGTAACCTATACCGATAAGACGGGTACCATAGAGTATGCAAGGGACTATAAGAAACAGCAGAGTACTAAGATGGCTGAGACAGACGATGCTAATACATTAGTGTCCAAGGCTAGACATCCTATGGAGCTACTGTATGCAGATTATGCTAATAGTATGAAGGCTATGGCCAATCAGGCTCGACTGGACTATGCAAATATAGAAAATATAGCTATGTCAAAAGAGGCTAAGAAGAAGTATGCATCAGAGGTAAAGAGTCTGGAAGAGAAACTTAATACTGCCGAACTCAATGCACCGAGGGAGCGTGCAGCACAGAGAAAGGCCAGTGTTATTGTTGGCGAAAAGAAAGCAAACAATAAGGATCTCAAGGTTAGCGATATAAAGAAGGCATCTCAGCAGGCTATAGTTGCTAGTCGTGTAGATGTTGGCGCATCTTCAAGAAGAGACAGAGAAATTAACATCACAGACAAAGAATGGGAAGCTATTCAGGCTGGTGCCATAACCAATAACATGCTTGTTCGTATTCTCAATAATGCAAATGCTGATAAGCTCAGAGAAAGAGCAATGCCAAAACAGACTTCTGAACTCAGTTCAGCAAAAGTCAGCAGAATCAAAGCTCTTGCTGCATCTAACTATACATTGCAGGAAATTGCAAATAAACTTGGTGTTTCAACATCAACAGTTTCAAAGTATTTGAAAGGAGTGAAGTAGTATGGCAGAGACCCACGAGAACACAAGCAAACGAATTGCTATTACAACTTTTGATAATCCTTTTAATCCAATCACTGAGTTTAATGATTGGAATAACTTTGATACAGAAAAAGGTTATTACACGTGCAACTATCTTGGAAGAATTACCCACATTTCTGACGGAATGTCACAGGTTGAGTATGATCGAGAAGTTGAACGTGCAATAGACAGTATAATCACTTCTGATCCATTCAATCTCTATAAAAAAGTGGAAATGGAAGATAATGCAGCATAAATAACGCAACATAGAGGGTGAAAAGACATAGGGGGGGTCTCTAAAACAGCACCCCCTCCTGTCATCGCCGGCCTCCTCAAAAATTCCCCGGGGGAATATTTGGAAAAACAGCTTAGATGATATTTGCAAGGGTTTATGGGATAACCTGTGGTGGGACGTAGATACTCCTCCGTCTATATACAAATCCCTATAGTAAAACTCCTTTCAAGTTTGCATATTTTTTGTTCGCCAACCATCCGTGAACAGGCCCCATAAGTCCTTACAAATGCCATCTAAGTGTATAACAACATATTTGAAAGCAGGTGATAGCATGGCAAAGGTCAAGAAAACTACCTCAGAAGAGCCTAAAAGTTTCAGACCTGCACTTACACCCGAGGCGAGGGAAAACCAGATCATATCTTTAGCCATGAATACTGCCGAACAAAGAATACGTGATAATACGGCTTCCGATACATTGATATGTCATTTTCTCAAACTTGGCACATCAAAGTATCAGTTGGAACTTGAAAAGTTACGATCAGAAGGAAAACTGAACCAAGCGAAGATAGATAGTATTAAGAGTTCAGAAGAGCAGGATGAACTTTATAAACAGGCTATCGCAGCTATGATGGATTACTCTGGTTCTGGAGAAGTAGGTGATGACTACGATGAAGATTAGAACATATTCAGAGTTAATCACCATACCGACATTTGAGGAACGATTTGAATATTTAAAGCTATCTGGTATTGTGGGGGAAGACACATTCGGATTCGATAGATATTTGAATCAAGCCTTCTACAAATCCAAAGAATGGGGCAGGGTTAGGGATAAAGTAATTATTCGAGATAATGCGTGTGACTTAGCTATGCCAGGTCGCGAAATTGACAAGTATATTCTTATACATCATATGAATCCAATTTCTAAGATAGACATTCTGGAAGCAACTGATATTTTGCTTAACCCAGAGTATCTTATTTCGGTAACAGGAAATACACATAGGGCAATACATTACGGAGACAGGAGTCTACTTGTATCTGAACCAATTACCAGATCAAGATATGACACTTGCCCGTGGAAGAGATAGGAGGTATATATGGACGATAGTATCTTAACATCCGTCAAGAAACTCCTTGGTATACCAGAGGACTACGATCCTTTCGATAAGGATGTGGTAATGCACATAAACACTGTATTCTTCTCACTCAACCAGATAGGTGTTGGACCGCCAAATGGTTTTACCATAAGCGATAAGACAACAACATGGAATGAGTATCTAACAGATTCTACAAATCTTGAAGCTGTTAAAAGCTACATCTATTTGAAGGTGCGTCTACTTTTTGATCCACCTACCAGTTCGGTAATAACAGAATCCATCAACAGACAAATAACAGAACTTGAATGGCGACTTAGTGTCGCTGTCAAATAAGGGGGTGATCGTATGAGCTATTATATAATCCCTTCTGACACATTAGCTCACCATGGGGTTCTTGGTATGAAGTGGGGAGTACGTAGATATCAGAGAAAAGACGGAACCTTGACTACTGCTGGAAAGAGGAGACTTCGTACAGTGGAAAACAGAATGGCTGATAACACAAAGAAATACAATCGTTTAGCAAAGGAACATGATCAGCTTACGGATTCAAAATCCAAACCGCTGTCGGTGGAAGAACAAAAAGAACAGATTCTTAAAAGTAGATCAGCGAAAGAACTATATAAACATGCTGATCTTTTCTCGACTAATGAGTTAGATTCTGCATATCGTAGGTTGGTGCTTGAACGGAATATCTCATCCCTAATCCCAAAAGAGATAGGTCGTGGGGAGAAATTCCTTGATTCGTTTAATAAATGGAGTAAGAAGATGAACGACGTTACTTCAAACAGTATAAACGGATGGAATAACTTTGCTAAGATTTATAATACTAAAAAAACAGGTGACGAACGACTTCCTATTATCGGTGAAAAAGAAAAAGATAAGAAGAAGGATAAGAAGACCGATAACGGGTAGGTGATGTCATGAGTTTATCGAACACCGCGACGCCTATTTATTATGGTCAGTTCCGAGATGATGTCATAGCCGGTAAAATTCCTGTCTGTAAAGAGATAGAGATGGAAATGAACCGAATCGACGCGCTCATAGCTAATCCTGGAGTTTACTATGATGACCAGGCTATAAACGGTTTTGTACATTACTGCGAGAACGAATTGACACTCACCAATGGTGAGGATCTACACTTGCTGTTCACTTTTAAGCTTTGGGCAGAGCAGATATTTGGTTGGTACTACTTTGTCGAGCGTAGTATATATGTTCCAGGTAAAGATAATCATGGCGGCAGGTATGTGAAGAAGCGTATAAAGAAACGACTTGTCCGAAAGCAGTATCTCATAGTTGCCAGAGGCGCAGCTAAATCTATGTATGCATCATGCATCCAGAATTACTTCCTCAATGTCGATAAATCAACAACGCATCAGGTCACGGTTGCACCAAGAATGGCTCAGGCTGAAGAGGTCATGTCACCTTTCAGAACTGCAATAGCTAGGGCTAGAGGACCATTGTATAAATTCCTTACAGAAGGATCATTACAGAATACAACTGGTTCAAAAGCTCGTAGAGTTAAGCTAGCAAGCACCAAGAAAGGTATTCAGAATTTCTTGACCGGATCGATTCTTGAGATTAGGCCAATGAGTATCGATGCTCTTCAGGGAATGAGAATCAAAGTGGCAACTATAGATGAGTGGTTGTCTGGTGATGTACGTGAAGACGTTATAGGTTCTATTGAACAGGGAGCTGCTAAAGAGCAGGGCGACGCAAGCACGAGCAACAACGATTATCTCATAGTGGCAATTAGCTCAGAGGGAACAGTCCGTAACGGCAGCGGTGATACAATCAAAATGGAATTGATGTCGATTCTCAAGGGCGAGTATAGTGCGCCACATACGTCAATCTGGTGGTATAAACTCGACTCCATCGAAGAAGTAGCAAAGCCAGAGATGTGGCTCAAAGCCAATCCGAATCTTGGTAAGACAGTAACATATGATACATATCAGGATGATGTTGAGAGAGCTGAAAAAGCCCCAGCAACACGTAATGATATTTTGGCAAAACGTTTTGGTATCCCTATGGAAGGATACACATATTACTTTACCTATGATGAGACACTTCCACATCGTAAAAGAGATTTCTGGGAGATGCCTTGTTCTATGGGTGCAGATCTATCACAAGGTGATGATTTCTGTGCTTTCACATTTTTATTCCCATTATCAACAGGGGCTTTTGGTATAAAAACCAGGAACTATATAACTGAAAAGACATTATTCAAACTCCCTGCGGCTATGCGCCAGAAATACGAAACTTTTATAAAAGAAGGCAGTCTAATGGTAATGCCAGGCACAGTACTAGACATGATGCAAGTATATGATGACTTGGATAGTTACATTTGTCAGTGTTCTTATGATGTAAGAGCTTTCGGTTTTGATCCATATAATGCGAGGGATTTTGTAGAAAGATGGGAACGTGAAAATGGCCCATTCGGAATAGAAAAAGTAATACAGGGAGCGAAGACCGAGTCTGTACCTCTTGGCGAGTTGAAAAAATTGGCTGAGGACAGGCTTCTTTTGTTTGATGAAGAGCTTATGACATTTGCTATGGGTAATTGTATAACTCTCGAAGACACAAATGGCAATAGGAAATTATTGAAGAAACGATATGAGCAGAAGATAGATGCAGTGGCGGCTATGATGGATGCCTATGTTGCGTACAAGCTTAATCGTGAAGCTTTTGATTAAGGAGGATATGAATGGCAACATATAGATTACCCGAAAGGGTGAAAAATGGTTGGAATGCATTTATGAATAAGGATCCAACATTAGGATACTCAGCGGGAGTCAGTTATTCGTCACGACCTGATCGTGTGCGATTAACTCGAGGAAATGAACGATCAATAATAACTTCGATATTTAACCGAATTGCAATAGACGTTGAACAAATAGGATTCAAACATTGTCAGTTGGATGATAATGGTCGGTTTAAATCCGAAAAGAATACGGGACTCAATGCATGTCTTACCCTTGAGGCAAACATCGATCAGACAAGTCGATCTTTTATAAGAGATACGGTTCTTACTATGTTTGATGAAGGAGTTGCGGCAGTTGTTCCTGTGGACACACTCTATGATCCAACTGATACCGATTCATACGACATCACATCCATGCGAGTCGGTAAGATCACGGAATGGTTTCCGTATAAAGTTAAGATTCGACTATATAATGAGCGAACCGGTAGAAAAGAGGACATTATCCTTCCCAAGCGTAACGTTGCGATTATAGAAAATCCGATGTACGCGGTAATCAACGAGTATAACTCAGTCTATCAGCGTCTTGCTCGTAAGTTAAGCCTTTTGGACATAACTGATGAGCAGACAGCATCTGGAAAACTTGATCTTATAATCCAGTTACCATACATCATAAAAACCGAACAGAAGAGGAGAGAAGCAAATCAGAGACGTCAGGAAATCGAGGATCAGCTGTCAGGATCTAAGTATGGAATTGCCTATGCAGATGGCACCGAAAAGATAACACAGCTTAATAGGTCTCTTGAAAACAATCTTTTAAAGCAAATAGAGACTCTTCAGGAACAGCTTTATGCACAGTTAGGCATTACCCAGAGTGTTCTCGATGGCACAGCAGACGAGAAGACCATGCTGAACTATAACAGCAGAACTATAGAACCTATTGCATCAGCAATCGCTGATGAGTTCAAACGAAAGTTCTTAACAAAGACCGCCATAACACAGGGGCAGTCAATCACGTATTTCAAAGACCCATTCAAGTTAGTCCCAGTCAGCAGTATCGCTGAAATAGCAGACAAGTTTACCAGAAACGAAATAATGACGTCAAACGAAATACGTCAGATCATCGGCATGATGCCTTCATCAGATCCAAAGGCGGATGAGCTTATCAATAGCAATATCGCGCAGCCAAATAAAAATACCCCACAGGATTATACGGAAGAAATACAGGAAGGAGAATATCAAAATGGATAAATACGATTTTGGTGGTTGGGCTACACGAAACGATCTCTTGTGTAGTGATGGTCGAATCATAAAGAAAGATGCGTTTAAAGACCAGGATGGCATGACGGTTCCTATTGTCTGGAATCATGATCATGATTCAGTGAACGCCGTATTAGGACATGCCGTGCTTGAAAACCGAGATGATGGTGTGTACGCGTATGGTGTTTTTAACAATACCGAGGAAGGACAGCATGCAAAGGAGCTGGTCGAGCATGGAGATGTAAGGTCTCTGTCTATATACGCGAACAAGTTGAAACATGCTGGATCTAATGTGGTTCACGGAATCATCAGGGAACTGAGTCTGGTACTAGCAGGATCTAATCCAGGGGCAACCATTGATTGGGCAATAGCACACGGTGATGTAGAAGATGATGCGTTCGCTGCAAATTACGATATTGCAGGTTTAGTACTCTATCACTCAGATGACAAGACAGAAAAGGAGAAAACAGTGGAGGATAACAAGGACACAAAGACACCAGAGCAGTCAGAAGGTAAGTCTGATGACGACAAGACTGTAGAGGATGTCTATAACACACTCAACGATGATCAGAAGAAGGTTGTCGATTACTTAGTTGGATTGGCAGCTTCTGGTGCCGACAACAATGATAATAAAGAAGGAGATGGAGAAATGGGAACAATCAAGCACAATGTATTTGATCAGGCAGAGATGTCTGAGGGAACAGCGCTCACTCATTCAGACGAGGTAGCAATCATTAGCGAAGCTAAGAAGACCAGTGTTGGTTCTTTCAGGGAGGCACTTAAAAATTATGTTGCCGCACATAAGGACACACTCGCTCATGGCGCCTTTACCAACGAAGACGTAGAGCAGCTCTTTCCAGAATTCGAGTTAGTAGAGAAGGGGGAGCCAAATACTCTTGAGAGGGATCAGACATGGGTTGCCTCAGTAATGAGCAAGATTCATAAAAGCCCTATCAGCAGAATCAGAACCAGAAATGCTGATGCTAGAAAAAGAGCCCTTGCACAGGGATACCAGAAGAAGGGTGATCATAAGACACTTACAAACCAGATTAAGCTTGTAGGTAGAACAACTGATCCTCAGACAGTTTATATCAAGGATGAGCTTCAGAGGGACGATATCGTAGATATTACAGATTTTGACGTAGTTTCATATCAGTGGAAGCTTATGCGACATGCTCTTGACGAGACACTTGCACTTGCAGCACTTGTTGGCGATGGTAGAGATGATGGTGACCCAGACAAGATTCACGAAGACCATGTTAGGTCTATTTGGAATGATGATGACTTCTACTGCATCAAGCAGGATATAGATATAGCTGCTGAGAAGGCAAAGCTCCAGGGAACCGATACATCTGTGAACTTTGGAGATAGCTATATTTATGCTGAGGCAGTAGTTGAGGCAGCTCTATTTTCAAGAGAGAAATTTAAGGGATCTGGTACACCGGATTACTACTGCACCCCACATGCACTCAATGTAATGCTTCTGGCTAGAGATCGCAATGGTAGAAGAATATACAACTCAAAGGCAGACCTTGCCGCAGCACTCAACGTAAATGAGATCCATACCGTGGAGCAGTTTGGCGGCCTTGTTAGAGTTGATGATGAGGGTAAGAAGCATAAGCTCCTTGGCATCTTTGTAAATCTGGCAGATTATACATTCGGTGCTACAAAGGGCGGAGAGGTAACCAAGTTCGATGACTTCGATATCAACTTCAACCAGTATTTATACCTGCTTGAGACTCGTATATCAGGATCACTCACAAAGCCATATTCAGCTATTGCTCTTGAGGAGCCAGTAGCTTAGTCGATGAAAGGAGATAGTTAAAACATGGATAATATTTTCATGAATGTTACAGATAAGAACATAGCTGCTAGAAAGGTTTATACAAAGGCGGCTGACACATTTGCATATGCAAATGCAGACTGTACTGAGAAAATCAGTGCAGCAGATCTTCAGGATGCATTCATCAAGGGAATGGTTATTGTTGATGCTACCGGCATTCACTTCCTCCCTGTATCATGCGAGATTAAGAAAAATGTTGCTACAGTTACATATGTAACTACAGATTCAACTACATCTACCACAGCTAAGCTGGCAACAGTTAAGTCCGAGTAGATCAGATAAGGAGAAATTCAAAATGGCTAAATGGTATGGTGAAATAGGGTATTCAAAAACTGTTGAGACTAAACCCGGGTACTGGGAAGAAAAGATATATGCCCGTAATTATTATGGTGATGCTATGAATAATTATTATCGAAGACAGTCATCTGGAGAGAGTATTAACAGGAACATTAAGTATGATGTCACCCTGTCTATACTGGCAGATCCACGCCTCATTGAGAATTGCTCAAACATTATATATGCAGAGTATATGGGTACTAAGTGGCAGGTCGATAAGATTGATGCTTCTCAGTACCCTAGACTTCTTTTGACAATCGGGGAGGTGTATACAGAAGATGAGCAGACTTGAACTGCACGCCCTACTCGTTGAGTTATTGGGCAGTACGAACGTGTATTATGAACCCCCTGAGACGTTAAAAATGTCATACCCTGCAATTAGATACCAAAGAACAAACATACGGAGTAAAAGAGCTGACAACTCAAATTACTCCGTTTTTTATTGCTATGAAATAGTTGTGATTTCCAAAGATCCAGATATTCCGGTGGTAGAAAAACTGCTTGAGGTGCCTTACTGCACCCATGACAGGCATTACCGGGCGTCTAACCTTCATCACAACGTATTCACACTATATTGTTAGAAAAGGAGATAAAAACTATGGCAAATAAAGCAATGGTTTGGGATGCAATGGGACAGAAGTTTTATGAGACAGGCGTATCCAAGGGTGGATTATACCTTCAGGATGAAACTGGTGCATACCCAAATGGAGTAGCATGGAATGGTCTTTCTTCAGTAGCTGAGAACCCATCAGGCGGAGAAGAGACTAAGATCTATGCAGATAATCAGAAGTATCTTTCACTGTATTCAGCAGAGGACTTCGGAGCTACAGTTGAGTGTTATACCACACCAGATGAGTTTGATGTCTGTGATGGTAAGAAAACAATTGCAAAGGGTGTAACAATCCGTCAGCAGGACAGAAAGACATTTGGTATGACTTACCAGACAATCCTGGGAAACGATACCAAGAAGGATGAATACGGATACAAGATCCATATTATCTATGGAGCAGTGGCAAAGCCATCATCCAAGACTCACTCATCAACAAACGAGAGCCCAGAGGCATCGACAATGTCATACGAGCTTTCAACAACACCAGTTGCTGTAACGGGCAGTAAGTCTACAGCATACCTTGAGATCTCAAGTGTTGATGTTGGAGAGGCAGCTATGGCAGCTATCGAGAAGGTTCTTTACGGCGATGCGACAACAGATCCGAGACTCCCACTTCCAGATGAGATCGCACAGATCATCACAGAAGCACAGGCAGCATAGTATTCTGTCTGCAACAATGAATTTTTGTAGCCCCCCAGCATGTCAGATCAGATGTGTTGGGGACTTTTTATTAAGGAGGAAACAATATGTTAAAGAAGACATTTGAATATGAAGATTATGAAGGAAACAAGATCAAGCAGGATGAATACTTCCACCTAAGCGAAGCAGAGCTTACGGAGATGGCACTTTCAGAAAAGGGCGGTTTAGATAAGCTTCTTCAGAAGATTGTAGATGCAAAGGACACCACCGAGATTATCAAGGTGTTCAAGGAGGTTATCTGTAAATCATATGGCGAGCTTGCCCCAGATGGTAAGTCATTCCGTAAGACAGATGAGAAAGGAAATCCGCTTTATCTTAATTTTATTGCGACACCAATGTATGATCAGCTTTTTATGGAGCTGGCTACTAATGATGAGGCAGGGGCGGCCTTTATAAACGGTATCATGCCTAAAAAAGTGTCAGAGGAAATGAAAAAAACAGCTATGAATAATACGGCAAACGTATTAGCAAGCGTGTAATAGAGAGGTGATCCAGAGTGCTTCAGATTACTGTACCGAAAACCGAAATATTCAATGAGAATACAAATCAGTTTTTGTGGATTCCAGAAACCACGATACAGATGGAGCACTCCTTGGTGTCACTTTCAAAATGGGAAGGGAAGCATCACAAAGCGTATCTTGACCCAAAACTTCAGCACTCGGCAACAGAAATACTTGACTATTTCAAATGCATGACAATTACAAAAAATGTGAAAGATTCAGTGTTTCTCGCTTTATCTCAGCGAAATATAGAAGAAATCTCTTCTTATATTAATGACCCCATGACTGCAACAACATTCAATGAAATGATTACGACCAAAAAACATAATAGCAAGTTCATAACATCAGAGTATTTATATTTCTGCATGTTTAGTCTTGGTGTTCCCATTGAATGCGAGAAATGGCACCTCAATCGATTAATGACATTACTCAAGATATTCGAGGAAGAGAACAAACCACAGAAAAAACGGTCGGAAGCGGAGACTCTGAATTACTATGCAAAGCTGAATGCAGAAAGAAAAAGAAAATGGCACACGAAGGGGTGACCAGATAGGGGGATTGTATGAGTGCTATTCAGTTTAAGCAGAAAGGTGACTTCTCAAAACTTACGAGTTTTCTTGAGCGAGCCAAAGAAGGAATACATCTTGGAAAGCTCAACAAGTATGGCAGAGCTGGGGTAGAAGCATTAGCTTCAGCAACACCTGTGGACTCAGGAGAAACTGCCAACTCATGGTATTACAAGATAGAAAACCAGAACGGAACAGCTACAATCTCTTTTTTAAATTCAAACGTGAATGAAGGGGTTCCGATAGCTGTGATACTGCAATACGGACACGGAACCGGTACTGGGGGCTGGGTAGAAGGAAGAGATTATATCAATCCTGCTATCCGGCCTATTTTTGACCAAATAGCAAATGATGCATGGAAGGATGTGATAAGTGGATGAGTAACACAATCGACGAAAAAGTTGTTGAGATGAAATTTGACAACAAAAACTTTGAAACTAATGTCAAAACAACCATGACATCATTGGATAGATTAAACGAAAAACTTCAGCTTAGGGGTTCTGAGAAAAGTTTTCAGGCTATAGACAGCGCTGCCAAGAGCGTATCATTTGACAGTCTCATATCGAATGTCGAATACCTCAGGAAGCGATTCTCAGTTATGGGTATAGCTGGAATGCAGGTTGTTCAGAACCTTACAAACACCGTCATGACATCTGTCACCAAAGCAAAAAACTTTGTTGAACAGGCTATATCAGGCGGCGGTCTCAGCAGAGCCATGAAACTCGACCAGGCAAACTTCAAGCTTATGGGATTGCTACAGGATGACGCCAAGCAGGTAGCCGCAATAATGGACGATGTCGATTATGGTGTATCAGGAACAGCATATAGTCTTGATGCAGCGGCAAGTGTAGCAGCTCAGCTTGCGGCTTCTGGTATGCGTGCTGGAGAAGGTATGCAGCATGCGTTACGAGGTATTTCCGGTGTGGCGGCTATGACTGGAAGTACATACGAAGATATCGGTCGTATATATACACAGATTGCTGGCCAGGGACGAATGATGGGAGATCAGTTGCTTCAGCTTTCAGGAAGGGGTATGAACGCTGCCGCTACATTGGCAAAGTATCTTAATACAACCGAAGCCGAAGTTCGTGACATGGTCTCCAAAGGCAAGATAGATTTCCAGACGTTTGCTGACATTATGGATAAGGAATATGGAGAGCATGCCAAGAAAGCAAACGAGACATTTGATGGAGCATTAGCAAACGTTAAGTCGGCGCTTGCTAAGATTGGTGCAAATTTCTATAAGCCGCTCATAGAACAGAACGGCCCATTAGTAGGAATACTTAACACTGTTCGACTGAAGATAAATGATATAAAAGAGGTAACACTTCCGTTCGTAGAGAGTGCCTCTAAAGGCGTAGCCAAGCTTATCAATTACGCCAATACTTTGGTAAGCAAGATCAATCCAAAAACACTGTTCAGTGGGTTAACTTCAAAATGGGATAATCTCATGAACAAGATAAGCGAAGCTGGCGTGTCCGAGGATACCTTCACAGCAAAGCTCAAAGAGGTTGCTAAAGAACAGGGTATAAACATAGATTCGTTGCTGAAGAAGTATGGCTCACTGGCAAATATCTTTGCCAAGGGTAAATTATCTGGCAGTTTGATAATAGATACTCTGAAAAGGCTCACAAATGACACATCCAAAGCATCTGAGTCTACACAGGACATAACTAACAAGGTTGAATACTTCAACGATGTTGTCTCGAAAACTATTCGCGGAGATTTTGGTAATGGTGAGGAAAGAATAAAGGCGCTCACCGCAGCCAACTACGATTATGCTCAGGTACAGGCTTTGGTTAATAAAGTTTGGGAGCGTAATGGGCATAACTGGTCTGATTGTACGTTGAGCGCGGATGAGCTCACAGAAGCCATGGCAAGTCTGTCAGATAAAGAAGCGGAAACTTTGGGACTTACCGAAGACCAGATAAAGACACTTCGAGATCTTGCAACACAGGCGGAAAAGACAGGTACTCCGATTAGCGAGCTGATAGCGAGTCTGAACAAACCAAGTGGCAAAGAACTTCTCATAGAGTCTTTCCAGAATGCAGTAAAAGGAGCAACCCAGGTTGCCAAAGCATTCAAACAGGCATACTCAGAGATGTTCACAACATCGGATAAGTCCGGAGAAAGTACATTATATCGTATTACAGAAACTGTCAATAAGTTCTCACAGCATCTTGTTATGAGCGATGAAAAGGCAGACAAACTCCGGAGAACTCTCAAGGGACTATTCGCTTTAATCAGCATGATCAGCAACATTGTCGGCGGAGGATTAAAACTAAGTCTTAAAGTGATAAATGTTCTGCTCAAGTATTTTAATCTGGATCTCTTGACAGTAACTGCATACATCGGAGACTTCCTTGTAAAACTTCGGGATGCCACCGACTTCAGTAAATTGTTCGGTAAGGTACTGGATAAAGTTTCACCGTATCTCAGAAAATTTTCAGACGGTTTCAAAGATTGGATACAGGGGCTTAAAGATGCCGACAACATACCGAAGTACATATTGGAGGGGCTTGTAAACGGTCTCAAGAATGGTGGAAAAGAAGTAGTCAGTACAATAATCCAGATAGGAAAAGATATGCTGGCGGGAATTAAATCTGTGCTCGGGATACATTCTCCATCGGTAGAGTTTTACAAAATCGGAGATTTCTCCATGACCGGATGGTTCAATGGAATTCAAAATGGAGTATCCAAGTTACTGGAACTTATTAAGAGCATAGGCAGTAGTATTCTTGACACGCTCAAGGGGATTGACTTCGGAAAAGTTTTGGCTGTCGGTCTCGGCGTTGGATTACTCTATGTGACTAATAATGTAACGAAGGCGGTTACGTCATTCAGCAAGGCAGTAGAAGCAATCGCAGCACCTGCTAAAGGTTTTGGCGAATTGCTCGAAAGCGTAGGAGGGTTCTTCACAACATTTGGAAAAGGCATACAGAAATATTTCAAGGCAAAACAGTTAGACCTTATTGCAAAATCTGTGTTGGAACTTGCACTTGCTGTAGCGGTGCTTTCTGGATCCTTATGGGTTGTGTCACAGATAGATGACAATAAACTTTGGTCATCTATTGCTGCTATTGGTGCTTTATCAGCAATTGTTGCAGGATTGGCTACAGCTATAACACTGATGGGTAAAATCGGTGGCGGTGCCAAGGGCGCTCTAACAGTTGTTGGTGTGTGTGCAGCATTGTTATTAGCGACGATAGCGTTGAAGAAGTTACAGAGTCTCGATCCAGAAAAAATGGGGCCTATTGTTGATGCGCTTGGTTACTTACTTATAAAACTCGGTATAGTTTGCGGAGCGTTGATGGTTGTATCGAACCTTTCAAAAGGTACTGATAAAGCAGGCAGTCTTTTGTTAAAGATGTCCGCATCATTGTTAATAATAGCAAAAGCTATAGAGGCACTGGCCAAGCTTACCCCAGAGGGGGTCCTTCAGGGGGTAATAGTGATAGAACTCATGCAGGGGTTCTTCATAAAGATGGTGGCAGTCTCATACTTTGCAGGAGAGCATGCCGATAAGGCGGGAAAAATGCTTATCAAGATGAGCGTGGCAATGGCTATCATGGTCGGTGTTGTAAAACTTGCGTCTAAACTTGATGGTGATGAAGTGCTTAGCGGAATAGCAGTAATAGGCCTGATTACGCTTTTGTTTGAGGCCATAATCATAGTTTCACAAACAGCAGGTGAATATGGTTCCAAGGCAGGGGCTATGTTACTTGGTATGAGTATTGCCATCGGAGTCCTTGTTGGAGTAATAAAATTGATAAGTTATCTTGATGAATCAGAAGTTAAACGAGGACTCAAGATAATCGGCGTTATAGAAGTAATGTTTGCAGCAATTATAGCGGTATCAAAATTTGCAGGTGAGAATGCAGCAAAAGCAGGAGCTATGTTGCTCATGATGTCTGGAGCGTTACTTATCATAACCGGCGTAATATTCATACTTACTCAGATAGATCCGGATGCGTTACCAAGAGCAACTCTGGTTGTTTCTATATTAGAGACGTTATTTGGGGGACTCATATATGTGTCACAGTATGCTGAGAAGGTGAAAAAGGGCACCATCATATCTATGACAGTAGCTATTGGTGTATTGGTAGCAGCTGTAGTCGGACTTACATTCCTGGATTCAAGTAAGTTAGCAGTGGCAACATCATGTATTTCTGCACTTATGATATCGTTCGGTGCAATGATGGCACTGACAAAATTTAGCAAGAATACCAAACAGATGCGTGGAACAATGGTACAGATGTTGGGCGTTGTGGTGGTTCTCGGTGGGGTAATAGCGGCAATGTCTATGCTAAATACAGATAATGCTATTCAGAGTTCGGCAGCATTATCGTTATTGCTTTTATCGTTTGCCTCAGCATTTGCAATTATGGGTAGGTCAGGACGAATATCCAAGACAGTCACAGACAATCTATATACCATGACTGGTGTTGTTGGAGTATTAGCACTTATATTGGGTGCCATGAATGCACTACATGTAGAGGCGTCAATACAGAGTGCTATTGCATTGGGCGTATTGCTGAATGCTATGGCGGCATCTATGGTAATGCTTAGTTTGGTAAAAAAGATTCCAACTACCGCTGTAGGCGCTATGGCCTTGATGGGTCTTGTTGTAGGCGAGCTGGGAGTCATACTTGGGTTACTGAACAAATATGATCTGAATGCATCAATAGGTACCGCAACCGCGCTATCTATATTACTCATGGCAATGTCAGTGGCTATGATACCTTTGGCTCTCATTGGAACAGGTGCACTTGCGGCAATAGCGGGAGCTACAGCTATGATTGCTATTGTTACAGAGATCGGCTTATTCATAGCAGCGCTTGGTGCACTATCTAGTGAGTATCCAGAGTTACAGGATTTCCTGGACAAGGGGATACCATTATTGTCAGCCATAGGTGAAGGAATAGGTGAGTTCTTTGGTAGTATCGTGAGTGGCTTTGTATCCAGCGTTGCTGATGTATTGCCAGATATAGGTACGAAGCTATCTGAGTTTGCAACAAACATCTCGCCTTTTATCACTACAATGACACAGGTGGATAAGACAGCCATGGAAGGTGCCAAGGCGCTGGCAGAGACACTTCTGTTGCTCACAGCAGCTAGTCTGTTGGACAGTCTCACAAAGTTCCTTGGTGGTGGAGTTGACTACGATCAGCTTGCCATAGATTTAGCTGCTTATGGTAAGGCCGTAGTAGCATTCTCAAACGCGACAAAGGGTAAGATAGACGGTGATTCGGTGACCGTAGCAGCAAATGCTGGAAAGGTGCTGGCAGAATTACAGAAATCCATACCGCGTTCTGGTGGATGGGCACAGAAGATCATGGGCGAGAAAGACATGAGTGTATTCTCCGATGGCATAACAGCTTTCGGAGATGCTATAGTCGCATTCTCAAACACCATAGTTCAAAATGGTGGAATAGACAAAGACGCTGTAGATAATGCTGCAAAGTGTGGCGAAATCATGGCTGCATTGAACGATAAGATCCCGGCGCAAGATGGAGTATGGCAGTGCTTTACTGGTGAGAAAAAACTTAGTACATTTGGCGCCAATCTCAAGGACTTCGGCGGTGCTCTTGTTGAGTTCAGTAATATTGTTGCTGGTAAGACCGATAAGGGTTCGCTGGATCCAGATGCGATTAACAAAGCAAAAGATATGGGCGAGTTGATGGTGACATTGAATGAAGCTGTTCCCGCGACTGGCGGCATTATAGCATACTTCAAAGGCGATAACAGCTTAGGCTCATTTGGCGAAAACATTGTATCATTTGGCAATGCGTTGGTTGATTTCTCTAATAGTGTAAGCGGAAAAATCAGTGACGATGCAGTAAATGCCGCTGACAATGCTGGACAGATGATGGTAAATCTTCAGAAACAGATTTCTGGATTGAATGACGATTCATTCGATTGTCTTGATTCTCTTGGAAGTGCACTCGAAACATGGGGTTCGCATCTCAGCAATTATTCAGCTAATATTTCAGGTGTAGATACTGACCAACTCGGAACAGTGACAGATGAAATAAGTACTCTATATTCCTTCGTAGAAAAGATGACAACATTTGATGCGGACGGACTTTCACAGTTCACAGCAAGTCTCAACAATATAGGTACTATAAGTCTGGACAACTTTGTGAGTGCATTTGGTGATGCTGGAGATAAGGCTTCTTCTGTCATAACGACATTCATTGACAATATGATAAATAAAGTGAATGGCAGAAAGCAGAAGTGGGAGAATGCTGGTAGTTCGGCGATGATCGTGTTCAAGAAAGGAATCAGTAATAAATCCGGGGAAGTAGCATCAGCAGCGGGAACAGTTGCAAGCGACGGAGCAGATGCAATGTCGGAGTATAACAACCGATACTACAATATCGGTGTGAATCTTGTAGAAGGATTTGCCAGAGGTATACGAGACAGAGCATACAAAGCCACCAATGCTGCAAGGCAGATGGCTAAGAATACAGAGACTACTACCAAGAAAGTATTGGATGAGCATTCACCATCTAAGGTATTCCTGCGTATAGGTAGATATCTTGCAGAAGGTCTTGCCATAGGTGTTGCTCGTGGAAGTAGCAAGGTATATGCGTCAGTAAGCGATCTGTCCAATACTGTCGTAGACAAGGCTGGCACAGTAATGTCGATGATATCGGATGCGCTGAACCTCGATCTTGATTATGAGCCAACAATCACACCTGTAGTCGATATGGGTAATGTGACAAGTAGCATGGATGCAATTAATAATATGCTCAACAAAAACCCACAGATTTTCACAGGACTTAGATCCGGTTCAGTGGATGCGCTACTTGAGCGTAGAAATAATCAAAATGGAAATTCTGATGTTATTGAAGCTATAGACAGGTTGTCGAAGCGAATAAATCAGACTCCTGGAAATACATATAACGTGAACGGAATAACTTATGACGACGGAAGCAATATCGCGTCTGTTGTCGAACAGTTAGTACGAGCAGCTGTAGTGGAGAGGAGGGCATAAGCATGGGTAAGAAAGTCACAAACCTAAAGGTTACCAAACAGACTGGGACCGATAATACATATTTTGCTACATGGGAGTTTGCAGAGCCTAAGGTTTATACCAAGTCCAAATATGTTCTCGTGGGTTCTGTTGTATCTTTTGATTATCTCGAGTCGGAGATCGTGCAGTTCACCAATGGTGTTAAGGTCAGTTCAGATGTGAAGAATGATACGTGGAAGGTTGCCGATATAAAAGGTAACAATGCAAGGTTAGGCAAGAATAAATCAGGTACAAAGAACCTGAATAGTACGGTATCTATGAAACACCTCAAGAATGCTGATAATGGAAAGAAAGCACTGATACCCATTGCAAATACTGACCATTACAGTGTGCATTGGTATTACAGTAGTGGAGATGGGGTGTGGTTTGATGGCGGTGCATCGGATGTCAAAGTCAAGAACGCCACGTACACCCCTCCAAGTAATGCCATAAGAATGAAATGTGTGGTCAAACCGGTGTCTAAAACGTATAAGGAAAATGTAAAATCTGGAAAGACCACAAAGCAGGTAACTAAGAGTTACTGGACTGGGGATGCTGTATCGGTTATACGAAGCGTCGAGGGAGTAAACAACCCGGAGACTCTAGGGGCACCTATGGTATCCATAGACCAGTACAAGCTCACAGCAAGCATCGACAACATCACAGATTCTAAGTGTGATAAAGTGTCATTCTATATACTCAAAGATAAGAAAAAAGCAAAGATAGTTACAGCAGAGGTAAAAGCATCCAAGGCATCAATAACGATCACTGTGGATGCTGGCTGTAGCTATGATGTAAGATGCAGAGCCATCAATGTAGTGAGCTCGAAGACAAGTATAACCGGTGAATGGGGCGAATGGACATATGATACAAAGTCTGCACCAGGTAAGATAAAAAAGATCACGAGTGTAAAAACTCTTACAGAAACATCAGCATACATAAGCTGGGACAAGGTCACACAGGCCGAGAAATATGAAATAGAATACACTGAAAAGAAAGAGTACTTTGACAGTTCTAATGCGGTAAGTTCTACATCCGTTGATGCAAATGTAAATCATGCCGAGATAACAGGGCTTACAACAGGAACAAGGTATTATTTCAGAGTCAGAGTAACTAATAGTGCCGGTTCATCAAACTGGACGACGGGAACATATACAGTTGCTCTGGGAACAAAACCTTCTGCCCCAACAACATGGTCAAATAAGACTGTGTTGGGTATAGGCGAGAAGATCTTACTTTATTGGGTTCAGAATTCAGAGGATGGGTCAGACCAGTCACATGCGCAGCTTAATTTGAGTATCGATGGTGTATCACAGCCGACAATAAACCTGGACAAATATATCGGCAAGGGCGATACAAACAGTGTTTATACTATAGATACAAAGAACTATACGAAAGACACAGTGATAAAATGGTCAATCCGAACGGCAGGTGTTACTGGGGAATACGGCGACTGGTCAATAACCAGAGAAGTGAAAGTGTATGCACAACCAACAGTACAACTTACGTTAAGCAATAAGAATAATGAACCAATCACTGAGATCACATCGTTCCCAATAGTACTTGAATGTACAACTCAGCCTGATACACAGAAACTCATAAGTGCGAGCGTGACAATATCATCAAATGATACATACCAGACAATGGATAATTTGGGTAACTTCAAAATGGTATATGCAGGGGATGTGATATTCAATAAGTATTACAGTGGAACTCCGCAGACATCCAAGGACGGTGTAGAATATGACGACAACAGAACTGCCATTACACTGAGTGCTAACAACATAGATTTTGAAAGTGGTCATACTTATACGATCAACTGTGTTGTAGCATTAGATTCTGGGCTTACTGCGACAGATACCATAGAAATGACTGTGGAATGGGAAGAAAACAAGTTATCCCCAGATGCGTCAATAGTAATCGACCCAGAAACACTCACGGCAATTATCAGTCCATGGTGCGTTGATGAGAACGAAGAACTTGCAGTCGATGTATTGTTATCAGTGTACAGAAGAGAGTTTGACGGCACCTTTACGGAAATAGAAACAGGCGTAGCAAATACAATGGGTATTTCAGTGCCAGACCAGCATCCGGCTCTTGACACGGCAAGTTATAGGATAATTGCAATAGATCAGAACACGGGGGTAGTCAGTTATGCAGATGTAGCAGAAGATGTCGGAGAAACTGCTGTAATAATTCAGTGGGATGAACAGTGGGGATCATATGATGCTTCGGGTGGAGATGGGGATGCTTTGGAGGAACCTGCATGGACATGCAAGATGCTCAGACTTCCTTATAATATTGACATCTCAGATAGCTTTAATCCAGATACAGAGTTACTTGAATATGCTGGTAGAGAGCATCCTGTCAGCTATTACGGAACACAGATAGGGCATACATCGAACTGGAATGTAGTCATACCGCACAATGATAAAGATACGCTTTCGATGATCCGGGAGCTTACAAGATGGCTTAACGACGTATATGTAAGAGAACCGTCCGGTACAGGTTACTGGGCAAGCATTTCTGTATCCTACAGCCAGACACATTGCGAGTTAACTACACCGGTACAGTTCAGTGTTACACGAGTCGAAGGGGGTAAGTGATATGCCTGATTGGACAAAACCAATGCAGCAGACATACGAATACTACATTGTCGATCCTGCGACATGGCGGGATACCGAACGGCTTATGAACGTGAAGATGGGCGCAACAATATCGAGGGACGCTGATGCTGATACACTTGGCTCGGCGTCTTTTGATTTATCAGAGAGTATTGGGGAATGTTATATAAGGACATACCTCGTCACAATTCAAAATGGGATACGTGAACGGTTTCCATTGGGGACGCATATGGTTCAGACACCATCAGAAGAGTTTGATGGTAAGGCAAAAAGCGTATCTGTAGATGCGTATACACCTCTTATCGAGTTGAAAGAAAATCCGCCTCCACTTGGCTTTTCCATACGGAAGGGTGAACCGATAATGGACAATGTGTGCTCACTAACCAAGTCACATGCGAGGGCGCCGGTGATAGAGTGCACAGACAATAAGAAATTGGAAGTGGATTTTGTTTCTAATACGGACGACAACTGGCTAACGTTCCTGAAAGATCTGAGCAGTAATGCGAAGTACGAGTACGAACTTGACGATCTGGGACAGATATGTTTTAGGCCAGTGCAGGAGGTTACGGCATTACAACCGGTTGTTACTTTCGACGATAGCAACAGTTCTATACTTTTACCAAGTATAACCATCAGCAGGGACCTTTATGGGATACCAAATGTTGTGGAGATACTGTATTCCGGAAACAATCTCACATATCAGACAAGAGTGGTCAACAACGACCCGAATAGCCCGATATCTACAGTGAATCGTGGGCGGGAAATAATTCGCAGAGTGACGAATCCGTCGCTTACAGGGAACCCAACAAAAGCACAGATTGACGAATATGCAAGGCAGTTGTTAAAAACACTGTCTACACTAGAATATACTGTGAGTTATTCCCATGGGTATTATCCAGTTCGGGTTGGGGATTGTGTTCTGCTTAATTATGAAAGGGCAGGAATACTCAATCAGAAAGCAAAAATCATAAGTCAGTCTATCAAGTGTACAACAGGATGCGTTGTCACAGAAAAGGCAATATATACAAATAGTTTATGGGGGTGATGAGCCATGCAATTATCGGCGGATCTTGTATCTAAATTTGTTAAGGCAACCAAGGATACAAAAACACAGGATGGTACAACTATGTACGGCACAGTGGTGATGCAGAACGGTACCCCATATGTACGACTTGATGGTTCTGAGATACTCACCCCGGTTACATCTATGGCGGATGTGCACAGTCTTGAGCGGGTAATGGTTCTTGTTAAGGATCATACAGCAACAATAATGGGAAATATATCTTCACCATCAGCTCGAAGCGATGATGTTAAAGTACTTACTGAAGTTGTTGCTGACAAGGCGAGTATTGGCGATCTCAAGACAATAAATGCAGATATAGAGAATCTCAAGGCTGATAACGTAGAGATATCCGATAAGTTGACAGCTACAGAAGCCGATATAAAAGATCTCGAAGCAGATAATGTCACTATAAATGAAAAACTTACAGCTAATAATGCCAGCATCAAGGAACTTGAAGTGGACAATGTCAGCATACATGAGAAACTCACTGCCAATGATGCAACCATAGAAGAACTTCAAACCGGGAAGCTTGATGCAAAACTGGCTGATATAAAGTATGCACAGATAGATTTTGCAAATATAGGCAAGGCAGCACTGGAGCAGTTCTTTGCGAAAAGCGGTTTGATAGAAAATGTCGTGGTTGGCGATCAGCAGATAACTGGCACATTGGTTGGTGTAACTATCCTGGGTGACAGCATCAAGGGCGGTACAGTCATAGCAGATAAGCTGGTTATCAAAGGAGAAGATGGACTGTACTACAAGCTGAATACCGATGGTAACACGGTAGAGAAAGAGCAGACGGATTACAATAGCCTTGATGGCGGTGTGATCAGAGCCAAGTCTATCACGGCAACTAAGATAGCTGTTGATGATCTTGTGGCATTTGGAGCAACAATAGGCGGCTGGCACATAGTGGATGGTGGTTTATACTCTGGCACAAAGGAGAGTATGAGTAATATCTCCCGGGGAACATATCTCGGAAGCGATGGTCAGATAAACGTTGGTGATTCTGACAATTTCATAATGTTCTATGTGGATAATAAGGGGGAATCCCATCTTGCTATATCGGCAGATAAATTCACCCTTGGCAAGCAGAATATAGAAAACGTTATAAGCGACATAAAACAGGATGTTAATAATGTCAGAGATGAGATAACCACACTCCTGAGAATAGAATCATCAAGAGGAACGGTATTCAAGAATAATGCAGTATCAACAGTCTTGTCTGTGGTGATATATCATGGAAAAGACAGGATAACAGACATAGATAAATTACACAAGGTTTATGGAAGCTCTGCATATATTCAGTGGAAATGGCAGAGGCTTGAAGAAGAAACATATGGAATTATATTATCCACCGACTCTCGAATAGAAAATGGTGGTTTTTCTTTTGTACTCACACCGGATGATGTAGATACAAAGGTGACTTTCATGTGTGAATTAATAACAGATTAATGAGGAGGAAAATAATCTATGGCAACAATAAAAGCAGCAGATCAGATTACAGTGCTTGATGTGTCAGACGCATATAACGTTGTGCTGTCAAGCGAGGCGTATACATTTCTTGGGGACACGCAGGGAGCTGCGGCCGGTTCTAAATGCACAACAGATGCAGCAGCATATTGCGGTAATAACATGTGTTCCGTTGTTACAGTAGATGCTAAGGCAATCGTATGTCCAACAGGTGTGACGGCTGAGGTAAGCAACAGTGGAACTCCAAAAGTTACAATCACGTTTACTCTGACAGCAAAGCTGACAACCGCATGCGAAGCGACTGTCCCAGTTGTTGTTGACGGTGTAACTATCAACAAGAAGTTCTCATTTGCAGTAGCAAAGACAGGAGCTACAGGTGCTAAGGGCGATAAAGGAGCTACAGGCCCAACCGGACCACAGGGTCCTCAGGGGGTATCCCCAACTGTATCAGTTACCAAAGCTAATGGTGTGACAACCATAACCATCACCGATAAAGACGGCACACATACCCAGACAGTAAAAGATGGTACAAATGGTACTCCTGGTGCAGCGGGGGCAAACGGCAAGACCCCATACTTCCATGTAAAGTACTCAAATGATGGCGGCAAGACATTCACATCAAACTCAGGTGAAGATGTTGGAATGTATATCGGTACATGTACTGATTATAACCAGGCAGACCCAGCAACCGTCAGTTCATATACATGGGCGAGAATTAAAGGTGAAACAGGTGCTAAGGGCGATAAAGGAGCTACAGGTCCAACAGGACCACAGGGGGATACTGGAGCAACAGGACCACGGGGACCTCAAGGTAATGCAGGAGCAGACGCAATAACTGTAACAATCACATCAAGCAATGGTATTATCTTTAAAAATAATATCGGTTCTACCGTGCTTACAGCACATGTATTTCAGGGAGGCAAAGAGATTACAGGAATTAGTAGTGCTGGCGTTGTGCCAGGAGGATTAGGAACCTTAAAGTGGTACAAAGGGTCAACTTTCTTGAAAGCAGCAGCAACATATCCAGTTACTGCTGAGGCTGTGGACAACTCTCAGGCTTACATATGTCAGCTTGAAGCGTAAGGGGGTGTTTCTATGGCTACTATCAAAGCCAAGGCAGAAATAACCATATTTAATGTCAAGGATGTCAAGAGTGTAACAAGGTATTATCTACTTCAATCATCCACAGCTACAGCACCGGCTAAACCTACAACTATCAATCCTGGGGGTAATTGGAAGACGACAGAGCCGTCTTATACGGATGGCTCTACAAATACCTTATATTTTGTTGATCTGACTATTATGAGCGATGGCAAGACATTCAGTTACTCAGATGTATCGAAGTCGAGCAGCTACGAAGCGGCTAAGTCAGCATGGAATAAAGCAAACAATGCTCAGAAGACTGCCGACGGTATTGCTAATAACATTTATGTTCCTGGTACGGTACAAATAAATGGTGGGAAGATCCAGGCTGGTTCGCTTGATGTGTCTAAAATATTGATGGGAGACCCTTCAAATTTATCACAGCTTAGCGAACATACATATGCAAGTTTAGGGTGGTCGGCCAAAAGCAATGAAAAAGAAGATTATCAAGTAACATTTATTCGAGATCTTCAGGTACCTGTTGGTGATAGGCCGGAATACAACTTGAAAGTTCCGGTTAGCTTTGCATATTCAGGAAATCCACAAGGCATGAAATATTTATTGACTATGGACGATTACGATATAGTGGGTTATACAGCATCTACAGGTAAAACTGAATCATTGAAAAATCAATCTTACTTTAGTCTATCACCAAAGATCCTATATACTAAGCCAGCGACGATGCAGCCATATGTTAAATTTGAGAACATAGCAAGCAACACATGGGTATTGTCTATGCCAGAATCTATGCCAATGGTAAAAGACTTTCAATTTTATATGTGTATAGCGAAAGCGGATGGTGTTCCATCAGGATTGACATATATTACGCTTAGCATCTCAAATTTGCGAATAACAAAAATCACAGATGGGTCTAGTATAACGGGCATAATCAAGAGTACAAATTATGTCGAAGATTCTAATGGAGATTGTATAAGTGGGATGATGACCAATTATTCGTCCGGCGAGATACGAACGCCAAACGGTAGATGGGATGATGATGGATTAGTAACAAAAGCATTATCTGCTACTGGCGGGAAAATCGGTGGATGGGACATCCGGGACGGAACATTGTACTCTGCGGGAAGTGCGTCAAGTGACGATGGAACGCAGCTTATAAGAACATACACTATTTTGGACCCTACTTCATTCACGCCAATAGAAATCATAGTAAGTGAAAGAGCGGATTATTCAGATGCTGATTGGTGGAGAATAGAATCCACAAAAAAACTAGTGTCCAGTACCTTCGATTACGATATAGGTAAATTAAAGGCGGGCGATAGTTTTATTGGTGGATGGGGAATCACCGCAAGTCGAATAATCAGCAAAATTGGACTAAGTATGGGTGCTGGTGGAGCAGGGTTAATACTCTGTAATGAAGATGGCAAACCAGTTATTTGGATACAGGACAAGAACAGCAAGCAGACATTTCGAGTTGATCAAGATGGCACAATGTACCACAATGATAATGTTTTAGGTGAAGTAATAACAAAAAACGTTGGTGCAAAATCCATGAGCTCAGGTACTTGGACAGACACAGGTGCATCAGTTACGTTGCCAGCAGGAAAATACGTTGTTAATGGTACAGTACTGTTTAATAGTGCCGCTAATGGACAGAGGGGCGCCCGATTTGCCACATCATCTACTGACTACTTCAGAGAGAGCCAACAGATGAATATAGCAGGAACAACAAAAGGAGTAACAAGTGTACAGTGCTCGTATATTGCGGACTTGAAAACATCAACAAAACTCAACCTTCAGGGAATACAGTCAAGTGGTGCGGCATTGAGCACTATTAACAGTTACATTCAGGCAATCAGAATAGCATAAGTCGGAAAGGATAGAAAGATATGAACATATGGATACAAACAATAGTGTCGATAATCGTCGCGGTATTGGCATCATCAGGATTATGGGCGTTTTTGCTTAAAAAATCAGATAAAAAAGACGCTCAGTCGGAAATGCTGATGGGCTTGGCACATGACCGGATACTTTATTTGGGAAAGAGCTATCTTGAACGGTCACCTACATATATAACAATGGACGAGTATGACAATCTCAAGAATTATTTATATGAGCCCTATAAAAAACTTGGCGGTAATGGTACTGCCGAGCGGGTTATGGATGAGATTGACAAACTCCCCATTACGCCAAACGATCACGGAAAGGAGTAGATTAAAATGGAGAAAATTTCATTATTACTTATCGCAGTTGCGATTATATGCACTGTGATCACAGTTATCACACAGTTTACAAAGGAATTAGGATTCCTTAAAAAGATACCAACCTCACTACAGGTACTCATCACGAGCATCATTGTATGTGAGGTCTTTTTATTTGGGGTTCTTTCATATTATAATATCGCACTCATGTGGTATTACCCGGTAGCTATTCTGTTTGCATCTTTTCTTATTGCTTATATTTGTATGTTCGGTTGGGAAAAGCTCATAGAAATGTTCAAGCGCTTTTGGAAAAAGGAGAGTGATTTTTGATGAATGGAATAGATATATCAGCGCATCAGGATGGTATTAATCTCTCTAAGGTGGCTTGCGACTTTATAATAGTCAAGGCTACCGAGGGATCAGACTACTTCAACAGATGTTTCAATGACCACGCTAACAAGACACTCAAGCTTAGCCGCTTACTGGGTATGTACCACTACGCAAATGGTGGGGACGTCAAGAAGGAGGCAGATTTCTTCTTAGATAAGATAAAGAAGTTCATAGGTAAGGGGATCATAGCCCTTGATTGGGAAGCCGACAACAATCCTAGATTTGGCAGAGATGATACGGAGTGGTGCGAGGCATGGTGCAACTATATATATCGTAAAACTGGAATTAAGCCTTTCATCTATATACAGAAGTCGATGATGAATAGAGTTAAGTCTGCTGGATACCCACTCTGGATAGCTCAGTATGCAGATGATAACGATACTGGATTCCAGAAGACTCCTTGGAATGAAGGCTCTTATGATTGCATTATCAGGCAGTACTCTTCCCATGGACGACTCAACGGATATAATGGTAATCTTGATCTCAATAAGGCGTACATATCCAAGGCAACTTGGCAGAAGTATGCTGGGGTTAAAACTGCAACATCTTCAACGACTAAGCCTACCATAAAGAAGAAGTCCATTGCAACGATAGCAAAGGAAGTCCTCGCAGGCAAATGGGGGAATGGCGACGTTAGAAAGTCAAGGTTGACTAAGGCTGGGTACAACTATGAGAAAGTTCAGGCGGAGGTCAACAAGCAGGTAAAGGCTTCTCATGTAAAGTCTACCGACGAGATTGCACGAGAGGTAATTGCCGGTAAATGGGGGAACGGCGAAGAGCGCAAGACCAAGCTCAAGAAAGCTGGATACGACCCGGAAAAGATCCAGAAGCGAGTCAATGAATTGATGGCTAGATAGTCAACGATAGCGTCAAAATGGGGTAAAAAGTGGTGTATTATTACAATATGCATACTATTAACGCCTAAAATCGTTGAAAATAAAGGACTTACAGCATCTGTTGAGGAAGCTGCTAACGCTGGCAAATTCTAAATAAAAGGCTTAAAAGCTAGACTTTTTGGGCTATTCAGACTAGGTAATTCGGTCTGGATAGCCCTATTTTTATGTCCATAAGACACGTAAAAGTCGCAAGCAAGTCACAAGCAACAAGTCACACAAGTCACAAACCCTGTAGACTGTGTGAGTTGGGGGGTAGTTCCTGTGTTGTTATGTTCAGTATAAGGTGATTACTCAGTTGATGAATTCTTAATATCGCAAAATTTATTTGCAGTGTCTGAAATGAATAAATGTCTGAGTTGTTTTGGTGAGACATGTAAAAAATGTTAGAAATCAGATAAACAGCAAGGCAGATTGTATTGGATATCGCAAATTTTTTATGCGAAATAATATTAATTATGAATAGGAGGTAATTCATATGAGTTATCGAAGAAAGAACGGCACAGGGGGTATCACCAAAATGTCAGGAAAGAGAAACAATCCTTATAGAGTTAGGATTACGGAAACTTTTGTGGTGGATCCTTTCGATCATTCGATTCGTACACAGGGAGAAAAGGAAGAATTAATTCAACGTAAATTTGTGAGGGTAGGTGAAGTCGTATAACACCAACTTGCATGAGAAGATTGAAATGCAGAAAGCCAAGGAACTTTTTGGAAAAAGTAATTGAGTGATTAATCCTGTCTTGCTATAATTGAGACAGGGTTAGTTTTGAAGAAGATTATAAAATCCTTTCAAAATGGTTAAAATGAATTTGTGACACAATCTTCAAAAGGGCTTAGTGAAGCACTTGGAACGCTAAAGCCCAAAATTGATATAGCTACAGTTGCTGCTAAGGTTGAAACCTAGCAGGAACAGACCAAGAAAGCAAAAAATCACCGTTACGATTATGGATGAAGTTCTTCATAGTAGACGCGTATTTGGACATAATGGCGGTGTAAGCCATGCGGCAAATATAATTAATACGATAAATTCAGGTACATTTGCTCAAACAGAAAAACGCCTTGCTATAGAAGGATTTACTAGGATTGTTCCAGACATTGTATGGAATCTTGGTAATCAATTCTACGCTTGGGCACATTAAAGGAGACCAGCTATGAAAAGTCAACCATAGATTAGCTGGAAATTATTAAATCA
>NZ_QTZF01000007.1:0-209635 GCF_003462545.1 Coprococcus sp. OM06-34AC | reverse complement strand
TAAGAGATAAGCTTTAGAAGATACCTCTTTCTGTGTGAAATTCTGAAGGTACAAGTTAAAAAAATATAAAAAACACTTGCATTTTCAAGTCAAATGTGTTAACATTGACAAAGACGCCGTGGTTTACCAGGTGATATTCCTCGATAGCTCAATGGTAGAGCACTCGGCTGTTAACCGAGGGGTTGTAGGTTCGAGCCCTACTCGGGGAGCTGCTTTTGAAAACCTGGCCCCATGGTCAAGCGGTTAAGACATCGCCCTTTCACGGCGGTAACACGGGTTCAAATCCCGTTGGGGTCATTTGACAATTAAATATGCCGATGTGGCTCAATTGGCAGAGCAGCTGATTTGTAATCAGCAGGTTATCGGTTCGAGTCCGATCATCGGCTTTTTGCTTAAAGCAAGAAGTTGCCAAAAAGCAATAAATGGGTGGATTCCCGAGTGGCCAAAGGGGACAGACTGTAAATCTGCTGCGTAATGCTTCGATGGTTCGAATCCATCTCCGCCCATTTTATTTTTTTGCCGCGGGGTGGAGCAGTCTGGAAGCTCGTCGGGCTCATAACCCGAAGGTCATAGGTTCAAATCCTGTCCCCGCTACTTTTATGTAAGCCCAGATAGCTCAGTTGGTAGAGCAGAGGACTGAAAATCCTCGTGTCGCTGGTTCGATTCCAGCTTTGGGCACTAGATGAAAAGCTGAAACTTTTATGAGTTTCAGCTTTTATTTGTTTATGCGGGCAAAGCCCTCCAAAACGTACAGTATGTATATTTATAGGATTCCGAAGGAGGAGATATCAGAATGGTATTTGAGGTTGGACAGGTTATAAAGATGAAGAAGGCGCATCCTTGTGGAACGAATTCCTGGGAGATACTCAGAGTAGGAATGGATTTCAGACTCAGATGTACTGGCTGTGATCATCAGGTCATGGTGCCCAGAAAATTGGTGGAGAAGAACTTCAAGGGATTTATTGAAGAATAAAAAAGAAGCAGGATCATGATTAGGCGATTATGATTCTGCTTCTTTTTTATATAAAGTTTTTTGTGAGCCGATTGAGTATAACTTATATATTAGCTTTACTCTCTTTAAGGGAGGAGCGCAGCCGCTTGACGGCTGCGCCAATTAAGGGATTGGGGGGTGTAGTCATTTCTGACTACAAAAAAGGGAGTAAATAACAAAAAATAGTAAATTGTCAAATTTCAGTGTAAGCTGTCAACGCTTTCTGTTGTTTTTCTGTATCTCTTGCTTACAAGTTGATAATATGATAAATGGATCAGGATTGCAATAGCATTTGGCTCATTTAGGTTATAATGCCATATTTGTTGGCGATTTTGACTGTTTTTGACTACTTTTGCATGTATAATCGTAAAAAATCATCTGATGTAACATAACGCAACGATATTGCGCAAGTTGCACACAGGCAAGTTGCGCAATACAGAAGAGATATATAATAATAAAAGAGCAGAATCACGATTAGACGATCATGCTTCTGCTCTTTTTATTTATATAAGATTTTTTGTGAGCTGATATTGAATATATCATAACCTTTGGTTACTCGCCTTTAAGGGAGGGACGCAGCCGCTTGACGGCTGCGTCAATTAAGGGATTGGGGGGTGTAGTCATTTCTGACTACGAAAAAAGGGAGTAAAAACAAAAAATAGTAAATTGTCAAATTCCAGTGTAAGCTGAAGATGTTTCTGCTGTTCTTGTATCTCTTGCTTACAAGCTGATAATATGACATAAATGTTATTTATGCAATAGCATTTGATTGTTTTCCGTCATATTCACATATTCATAATAAATTTTGACTGTTTTTGACTGAAAAGGAAAAAATCAGACATTTGCACTATTCAAATGGCATGCTTATGTGATATAACTTTACTTATATGACGTGATAATACATTATTTCACAGATGAATTATCACAGATAATATGCATACGAAAAAAGATCAGGGAGGATCAAGATGAAGAGCAGCAAGAAAAATCTTATTGCCATCGCCGTGGTAATTCTCATTATTGCGGTTCTCGGAATTCTGTCTATATATGTAGATAAGATTCCATCGCCATCGACATATGCGACATTCTGGGCACTTGTACCATCGGTTGTCGCTATCACGCTGGCACTTATAACGAAGGAGGTTTACAGTTCACTGTTTATAGGAATTGTAATAGGAAGTGTGTTTGCCTCCGGATTCAGTTTTACGGGCAGTATATCGAATGTACTGCAGGATGGACTGATCGCACAGCTTTCAGATTCATATAATGTAGGTATACTGATATTCCTTGTCATTCTTGGAACCATAGTTGCACTTATGAACAAGGCAGGTGGATCCAAGGCATTTGGTGACTGGGCAGCTACCCATATCAAGACCAGACAGGGCGCGCAGCTCTGCACAGTTCTTCTGGGAGTTCTGATATTTATCGATGACTATTTTAACTGCCTCACAGTCGGTAGCGTTATGAAGCCTGTAACTGATAAACACAGGATATCAAGGGCGAAGTTTGCATATGTTATAGATGCAACAGCGGCACCTATATGTATCATAGCCCCTGTATCATCATGGGCTGCGGCCGTCAGTGGATTTGTAAAGGGTGAGGATGGCTTTGGTCTGTTTATAAAGGCCATACCATATAACTATTATTCATTCCTCACACTTGCGATGATGATCGCAATGATCGTTATGAAGGTTGAGTTTGGTTCCATGGAGAAGCATGAGCTCAATGCCCTGAAGGGAGATCTTCTCTCAATGGGAGATGGCAAGAAGACTGTCACAGCAGAGGAGACTGATGTGGTCAACAGCAACGGCAAGGTAGTTGATCTTATAATACCTATCATATGTCTTGTTATCTGCTGCATTATAGGAATGATCTACACAGGTGGATTCTTCAGCGGTGTAAGCTTTGTAGAGGCATTCTCAAACAGTGATGCATCTGTTGGACTTGCAATTGGAAGCTTGTTCGGACTGCTTATTACAATTCTTCTGTATGTGATAAGAGGAGTCCTGGATTTTGGCAAATGTATGGAGGCTATACCTGAGGGCTTCAAGGCAATGGTACCGGCTATATTGATCCTTACATTTGCTTGGACGCTCAAGGGAACAACCGATATGATGGGTGCAAAGGATTTCGTACAGACAGCAATGACATCTGCATCGGGAAGTCTGTTCAGTTTCCTTCCTGCAGTTATATTTATAGTTGGATGTCTCATGGCGTTTGCAACAGGAACATCATGGGGAACATTTGGAATACTTATTCCTATTGTGTGCGCAGTATTTGAGGGCAAGAATAATGAACTCATGATAATAGCTATATCAGCATGTATGGCCGGTGCAGTATGTGGAGATCATTGCTCACCTATATCAGATACCACTATCATGGCATCAGCGGGAGCACAGTGTAACCATGTAAACCATGTGGCCACACAGCTCCCATATGCGATAACAGCAGCTATAATGTCATTTGTGGCATATGCGATAGTTGGACCGATTACATATCGTCTACATGTTAAGTGGTTTATCATGCTTCCGATATTCATAGCAATGATGGTCCTTCTGGTATTTGTACTCAGGGTCATCAAGCGCAGGAATCCTGCAAGTTATGTGAATGCGAATACTAGAGTAGCGGATGCGGAGTAGGCAGATTAAATTGCAAATAAAAGGTATATTTATCGAAAAAAATAGTTGACTTATGATGGAACATAAGTTAATATGTGAGAGTAGAGTTTTCATTTATTTGAATCCTCTCTCCCCTCATTATGGTGACCAGGTACCCCCTGGTCACTTTTTTGTTTATATGGACAAAATATAGCATGGTCACTTTATATTTGTTAACTTGTGCAATCACATGTAAAGGTATATTCTATATACCATAGATGCTGGGGAGATAGACATCATAATAAATAAAGGAAAGAGAGTAGTTATGCAGGATAACAGAGAGATAACAAATGAAGAAGTCCAGAAGGCTTCGGAGATAATCAATAATTTGCTGAGTTACTATAACAGTAAGGTTGTGGGACAGCCTTATCTGGGATATTCACTTCTGGTTGCAATGATGACAAACGGTCATGTGCTTCTGGAATCCGTTCCAGGACTTGCCAAGACCACTGCTGCCAGGGTTATGACAGAGGCGGTTAATGGATCATTTTCAAGGATCCAGTGTACACCGGATCTTATACCGAGCGACATAATTGGAACCCAGATGTACAACATGGCGACCAATACATTTGAGGATAAGATAGGTCCGGTTTATTCGAACTTTGTACTACTCGATGAGATAAACAGGTCCAGTGCGAAGACACAGAGTGCCATGCTGGAGGCGATGCAGGAGAGAGAAGTCAGTATAGGAGGAAAGACATATAAGCTGCCGGAGGTGTTCGTGGTAATAGCGACCCAGAATCCGATCGAATCTGAGGGTACGTATGTGCTGTCAGAGGCACAGCTTGACAGATTCCTTCTCAAGGAGACTGTGACATATCCAAGCGCAAGGGATGAGATGGAGATACTCAACAGAGTGGAGGCAGGAGTTTTTTCAGACGTGAAGTCCGTTGCCAGCGTTGACGATGTGGTGTATCTTCAGAAGCTGTGCAAGAGGATTTATATAGATCCGGCGATAAAGAAATATATAGTTGATATAGTTCAGGCAACCAGAATGACGGATAAGATACTTGCACCTGAGCTTGCACAGTATGTTGCCATGGGTGCGAGCACAAGAGCGGCTATTGCGTTCATGGAGGTAGCAAAGGCGATCGCACTTATAAATGGGAGAAGATATTGTGTTCCTGATGATGTGAAAGCACTCAGATATTCAGTCCTGAGACACAGGATCATGCTTACATTTGCCGCTGTTGCGGAAGACGTGAAGATTGAGAAGATTATAGATGCCATAATAGGTTCGGTTAAGACGCCGTAGGGGAAGACAGTTAATTATGAAGATGACATATATATCCAGAATACAGGGAAATATGAAGGGATATAAGACCATATATACTACCAAGGCAACGTCGAGGATAATCGATGGTTCGTACAATTCCATCTATAAGGGCAGGAGTATGAACTTTGATGAGCTCAGGGAGTATGTCGTTGGCGATGATATCAAGGACATGGACTGGAAAGCATCTGCCAGGAGCCAGAAGCTTCTGGTCAGACAGTATATCGCCGAGAAGAAGCATAATATAATGCTGGTGATGGATGCCGGAAAACGTATGCTTGGATATGCCAATGATGTTCAGGAGAAGAGTGACGTTGCACTTATGGCGGCAGGAACCCTGGCATATATGGTGTGTGACAATGGTGATTATGTGAGCGCTACTTATGTTTCAGACAGGGGCGTGGAGCACTATCCGTTTAAGACAGGCTTTGCAAATGTCGAAAATATTCTTGCGGGTTACCACAGGAACGTTACCATGACTAATGACTCGGATACGGGGGATGCGCTGAGCTTCATTGCGAGGAATTTCAGGAGGAGAATGATCATACTTGTGGTGACGGACACCAGAGGTATCCTGAATATGTCGGAGGCAACTGTAAAGCAGTTAAAGGTACTGCATGATATACTGCTTATAAATGTTGAGGATGCCGGGATGAACGGTAAGAATGTATATGACTTATCCGGTGACACATATATTCCTGAATTTTTTACCAGGGACATGAAGCTGGCAAAGAAGGAAGAGAGGAAAAGGCAGGAGCTTTCAAGTGCCTGTGACGACAAGCTTAAGAAACTTGGTATTTCGTACCTGACGGTCAGGTCTTCTGACAGCATGGATGAAAAGATAGTAGAGCTGCTCAACAAGCACAAGACTGAGAGCTCTGGAAAGTAGTTAAATGGGCTGATGCCCGGAGATAAGAGGAAGAAGATATAAGATATGGAAAGTTCAGTGAATTTGCAGGAGCCGCTTTCGTATGTGGTATGGCCGATCGTGCTGACCGGAGTGATAACAGCCGCAGTGCTGTTGTTCTTTGGTGTCTGCTGGTATCTGAGAAGACGTAGAAAAATGGCGGCGGAGCTGCCGAAGGTGGTGAAGCCTGCGCCTATGGATATGGGTAGAGTGAAGACCAGATATCTGTCAGAACTGGCGGATATTGCGGGACAGTATGATCAGGGAAAACTTGATGTAAGAGGTGCATATCAGCGTATGAGCCGTTGTATCAGGGGATTTGTTCATGCTGCAACCGGCATAAGGGTTCAGAATTACACTCTGTATGATATAGAAAGATTAAACATGCCGGAGCTGTACTATCTTGTGGCTGAGTATTATGCGCCGGAATTTGCAAGAAAGTCCGATGGTGATGTGAGGGCTTCCCTTGAGAAGACAAGGAGTTTGATTGAGAGATGGCAATAAAATATCATATTGTTCTATATGCAGGCCTGGCTATTGCGCTGTTTATGCTGGTATTTGTGTTTGTGAAATACAAAAAGACAAAGGAATATGCCGGAGGGAAAAAGATCGCAGGGCTCATATGCCAGGAAGATGAGGCATATTTCAGGAAAAGAAAAATATTATATAAGACCGGGCTTACAGCCACGCTCATATGCTGCGTACTGGTTGTCGTATCGGCATTCCTGCTCATGGCAAAACCATACACGAGCAGGCGTATGCAGGATGAAAAGTATTGTAGGGACATCATTCTGTGTATCGACATATCAACATCCGTGGATTATCTCAACGAGAATCTGCTGGACAAGCTGAAGAAAACAGTTGATGAGCTTCAGGGCGAACGTTTTGGAATCGTGATATTTAACACAAGTCCGGTGCTGCTTACTCCGCTCACGGATGATTATGAGTATGTGAAGGATCAGCTTGATCTGATCGCACAGTGTCTGAAGAGCAGAAATGAAGTGAATCTGGACGATGCATTTTCATCGGGGTACGACTGGATATATTATCAGGCATATATATCATCTGGAACTCTGATCGGAAATGAGCAGAGGGGAAGCTCACTTATAGGGGACGGCCTTGCTGCTGCGGCAATTGATTTTTCGGATGCTGACAAGGAGAGGACAAAGGTGGTAATATTCTCCACTGACAATGATATACAGGGAACACCGGTGGCAACTCTGGATGAGGCGGCCGATATATGTGTTTCAAACAATGTCACGGTGTATGGAGTTGGAACAAAGGAGATGACACCGGAAAACAAGGAGTCCATGAAGAATGCGGTGGAGAAGACCGGTGGTAAATTCTATCTTGAGGAGGAATCCGGATCATTTGGAGAGATAGTATCATCGATAGAAAAGCTGAGTAAGAATCTGGTCAAGGTGAGGATGGTGGATGTTGAGACACCTGAGCTGTTATATCCATTTGTATTGATGCTGGTTCTGTTTGCAGGAATGCTAGGACTTGGCCGCTGGCTCAAATTATAAGACGTTACAGGAGAGAATTATGAGAATAGATCCAATTATACCAATCTGGCTTATGCTCATATTGTGCGTTGGCATGGCGTTCCTGAAAAGGCGGAAGAGAAGCGCATATATAAGGCAGATAGCTGCCATCATACTGATATTTCTCATCAATCTGAGGATCATGGTCCCAAGCAGCAACGTGGAGACAAGTGTCCGGAAGCTTGACACATATGTGCTGTTCGTTGTGGATGACACCATAAGCATGCTGGCTCAGGATTATGCTGGGGATACAGAGAGGCTGACGGCGGTGAAGAAAGACTGCGAGCACATAGTTGATGAGATGGACGGTGCTAAATTTGCGGTCATAACCTTCAATAATAGTGCAAATCTGATATCGCCATATTCGGATGATTCAAATTTTGCAAAAAGTGTTCTGGATTCAATATATCCGCTGGATTCGCTATATGCCAGGGGGTCGTCCATGAATGTCTGCATAGATGTGATGACGGATACCCTTAAGCGTGCAAAGGAGAAAAATGATGGAAATGTGGTCGTGTTCTTTATAAGCGATGGTGAAATAACCAATGACGACAGACTCAAGTCATTTGACGGGGCGAAAAAATATATTGATGGAGGCGCAGTGTTGGGGTACGGTACAAAGGAAGGCGGCAACATGTATGTGAAATCATATTACGATGACCGGAAGGAGCTGCTTGAGGACACATCGGACTACCCGTATAAACCAGCGGTGTCGAAGATCGATGAGGATAATCTGAAAAAGATTGCCGATGATCTGGGCGTCGACTATATAAATATGAACGATGGTTCTGCGCTGGATAAGGTTGTGGAGAAGTCACGGGGAACCGCTGAGTCAACGGATAAGGGTAAGACCATAGGATATGTGGATATATATTATCTGTTTGCAGCCTTATTTGCAGGACTTGTTGTATATGAATTTTTTGATATGAGAAAGAAAGTCATGAAATGAAAAACAGATCAGGAATAATAAAGATCGTAGCTGCAGTGACCGGAGCTGTCAGTCTGCTGTGTATGGCGGTGCTTCTGGTGAATTATCTGTGCAATGAGCATTTTATAAGTGAATACAAAAAGGGACAATATGTGGACAGTACAGTGAACGCCGTGCTTGGCTTTACTCAGCCACATATATACCATTATAATCTTGGTGATGTATATTACAGTCAGGGAGATTACGAGGGCGCCGAGCAGGAGTTTCGTAAGGCACTTGAAAAGAAGCCGGGTGGTGAGTCCGACTGTAAGACAAGGGTCAACCTTGCGCTGTCCATAGTGAAGCAGATAGATCCTGAGGGTGTTACCAAAGAGAATCTGGATGAGGTGATAGACATACTTGAGGGGGCAAAGGACATTCTCATAGAGAATGACTGCGCCCACAGGGATGATGATGATGGACATTACGAGGATGCACAGACTCTGAAGGATGAGATAGATGCCTTTGAGGAACAGCTCAGGAAGCAGACGGAGGAACAGGATCAGAAAGGTGATCAGGATCCAAATGACCAGAAGGATCAGGGCAGTGACGATGAAAACGAAGAGGATACACAGGAGCCTCAGTCTTCTGATAAGGAATCGGAGATACGAAAGCAGCTCGATGCCATCCAGGGAGACAGTCTTGAGCAACGAAATCAGGAGATGGATGCATACGAGACATACAAAAATGAACATGATTATTACGGCGGACGCACTTGGTGATCCTACATTAATAGACATTAAATTCTAAATATAAAACTTGCGCAATATTAAGACGCGGGGTATAATACTGCTAGTTATGGTCATTTGTGGAAAAGTGACCAGAATAAGGAGATAGAATCGAGCAATGGTAAATGAAGAAAAGGTCATTCTAATGACGAAGATCGCCATGTACAAGGAGTCGCTTGGACGTGAGGATCTCGAAAAGGGTAAATATTTTCAAAGTGACTATGTGAAGCTTAACTGTCTTAAGACAATTGTTTCATCTACGGTGCTGTTTGTAGTTTTTGCCGCAGCTTACATATACTATAATCTTGCAGATATAGTTGAGAAGCTCACAGAGCTTGACTATGTGAAGGTGGCGAGCAGCATTGTGGGCGGCTATGCAGTGGTGTGTATTGCATTTGCGCTTTTCGCGTGGGTCTTATATACATACAGATATATGAAGGCAAAGCCAAAACTCATAAAGTATAACCAGAATCTTAAGAAACTGATAGAATTTTATGAGAACGAGGACGGAACACGCCGTTCTGTCAAAAAAAAGAGGAGGGCTAACTGATAATGTCAACACTTCTGGATTTCCGCGATGGAGTAAAGAATTTTTGTAGTAAGTATGATAAATTTGTTTCACCACTGTGTAAGTTTATACTGGCACTTGTTGTGTTCTGGTCAATAAACCATCTCACAGGATATAACAGCACGATAAGCAGTATCGTAGTGGTCCTGGCAGCAGCTTTTGTGTGTGCGTTCCTTTCAGGCCAGCTCACACTTGCCATTGCAGGACTGTACGCATGTGCCCAGGTTGCCAGCGCAAGTCTGGAGCTTGGAATCTCATTTATTGTCATATTTGTGATAATGTATTGTGTATATATAAGATTTTTCCCTAAGGCATCATGGATCATTCTGTTTATGCCATTCTTTTACATTATAAAGTTCCAGTATTTCATGCCGATCCTGGCTGGAATGACAGCTGGATTCACAGGAATGGTTCCTGCAGCATTTGGCTGTATATTCTACTTCTTCCTGAAGCATACTGCTGATTACGTCGCTTTAAGCTCAAGTTCAGCAGAGGGTGATCTGATAGAGGGATACAAGTATATTTTCCAGCATCTGGTACAGGATAAGACACTTCTGCTCACCATAATAGTGTTTGCAGTTGTTATAGTTCTTACATACATAATATATAGAATGTCATTTGCATATTCATGGTACGTTGCCATCATCACAGGCGGTGTGGTAGAGATCATACTGTTCCTGGTTGGAACTTTGTCCATGGAAGTTGAGGTATCCCTTGCGGGGGCTCTGCTTGGATGCATACTGGCGATACTGGTGGCCATAGTGGTTCAGTTCTTCAAGATAGTTGTGGACTACTCAAGTGTTGAGAATACACAGTTTGAGGACGATGACTACTACTACTATGTAAAGGCTGTGCCAAAGGTCATGGGTGGTGCCCAGAGAAAGGCAGCCAGAAGAGAGCAGCCATCGCCAAGACCACAGCAGAAGAGGACGACTTCGTCCGGATCAGGCGCACAGAGAAGCCGGTCTGCGGCAAAGGAAGATTCTGTTACAGGATCAACAAGATAGATACATTGAAAAGAGCTTACATGTGAGTGACCTGACTTTTGTCAGGTCACATTAATTATACGGAGTATTTATATACCGAAAGGAGGATGAAATGGATAAGATATCAACGTTTATATCAACGTATTTTGATTGGTTTTATATAACAGTTCCAGGCACAGTAGATATAATAGAGATACTTATTTTGTCATTCTTTATATACAGGATCATGTTGTGGTTCAAGCAGAGCAGAGCATGGACTCTTCTGAAGGGTATAGTTATGATCGTGCTCTTCACTGCCATTGCGGCGATGTTCCAGTTCAATACGATCTTATATCTGCTTAAGAATGCATTCAGTGTGGGAATAATTGCGGTGGTGATCCTGTTCCAGCCGGAGTTCAGACGAGGACTTGAACAGCTTGGAAGAAAGAAGCTGATCAATTACATTATACGAGATGGCGAGGATGATGGTGTTATATCGGAGAAAACGATATATGAGCTTGTGAAGACGGCCCAGGTCCTGTCTGCAAACCGTACCGGTGCACTCATAGTCATTGAGAATGAAGTTGCACTGGGCGAGTATATTGATACGGGAATACCGATCGATGCGGTCGTGACTAACCAGTTACTTCTCAATATATTTGAGCACAACACACCGCTTCATGATGGTGCGGTGATTATAAGAAAGAACAGGGTGGTTTCTGCCACATGTTATCTGCCACTGTCTGCAAATGACTCCATCAACAAGGAGCTTGGAACACGACACAGAGCCGGTATAGGTATCAGTGAGGTGTCAGACAGTATGACTCTTATCGTATCTGAGGAGACAGGTTCAATATCCATTGCACAGGGAGGCGAGCTCTTCAGGAATCTGGACAGCGAGGGCGTGAGAAGTCATCTTCAGACGCTGTGCAAGGAGTATAACGGAAGAAAGAGCCACAGGTCTTCAGGTGTCCGTCCGGTTAAGCGGAGAAAGAGAGTCGTTGTGGAGAATAAGAATAAAGCTTCCAGAAAGGAGGCTGATGAGAATGAAAAATAACAGCGCAGAGCCTAAGAAAAAGGCAAATAAGATATACAGCAATATAGGTCTTAAGCTTCTGTCGGTTGTGCTTGGATTTCTGGTGTGGCTTCTTGTACTGAATATCGATGATTCAGCCGTGACAAGGACCATAAGGGACATTCCGGTCAATCTGGTAAATACTGACGCCATAACAAGTCAGAATCAGTTGTACACGATAACTTCAGGTGATACCGTGGATATAGTCGTCAAAGGACGTAAATCACTTATAAGTGATCTTGATGCGTCGGATTTCAAGGCTGTAGCGGATATGTCAAAGATATCCATAACAAATGCGGTGCCTATCACTGTAACTGCGAACAGCACCAACATAGCTAAAAAGGTCAGCATAACTGTTGTGGACAACGTGCTGTCAGTTGAACTTGAGGACGAGAAGTCAGTGTCAGTTCCTGTGTCCGTGGTGACAACAGGCGAGGTTGCTTCCGGATATACGGTTGGTAACAGTGTGGCAGCTCCAAACCTCATAACGATAAAGGGTGCTGCAAGTATAGTTTCGAGCATAGATCGTGCAGAGGTGACAGTTGATGTGACCAGTGCAAAGGATGATATAACGACAAACTGTACGCCTGTATTTGTAACCGCTGATGGTGAGAAGGTATCAGACAAGTCGATATCCTACGATGAGATATCGATAGCAGTCACAGTTCCGGTATACAAGACTAAGAATATACCTGTTCATGTGGATGTCACAGGAGATCCTGCGGATGGATATCTTGTATCAGATATAACATATGTACCGGAGACCGTTGATATAGGTGGAGACGCATCGATAATAAAGGATATAACAAGCCTTGATATAACGGATGTTGATGTGAGCGGATGTACAGCAGATGTTGAGACTACACTTGATGTATCAAAGTATCTTCCAGAGGGTGTGGTCGTGACAAAGGAGAGCGCATACATCAATGTGAAGATAGCGATCGAGAAATCAGTTACAAGAAATATAACGGTGACCACAGGGGATATCATCCTGAGGGGCAAGCAGAGTGGATACAGCTATGAGATGAGCATGGGTGATAGCAATACGATAACCGTGAGCGGAATCTCAAGTGCGGTGTCCAAGGTATCGGCCAAGAGCCTGAAGCTGTCCATAGATGCTTCCAAGCTCTCATATGGCGATAATACGATCACGCTCAGTGTCCCTGATGGAGATAAGTACACCGTGGTAAATACGTGTACAGTTATGGTAAAGGTTACTGAGACACAGTAGTCATTGTCTGGAGGTGTATGTATATGGATACAGAAAAGTTGAATGAGCTGAGACAGATGATAGAAGATTCGGATAATATCGTTTTCTTTGGCGGTGCAGGAGTATCGACGGAGAGCGGTATACCAGATTTTAGAAGTGTGGATGGACTGTATAATCAGAAGTATAAGTATCCGCCGGAAACTATAATCAGCCACAGCTTTTACAGACGTAACCCGGAGGAATTTTACAGATTCTATAAGGACAAGATGATATTTGCTGATGCAAAGCCGAACAAGGCTCATATAAAGCTGGCGGAGCTTGAGAAACAGGGAAAGCTCAAGGCGGTGATAACGCAGAATATCGACGGACTTCACCAGATGGCAGGTAGCAGGAATGTCATAGAGCTCCATGGTTCTGTTCATAGAAATTACTGTGAGAAATGCCATGCTTTCTATGACCTGGATTATATAGTCAATTCGGATGGTGTGCCTAAGTGTGAAAAGTGCGGAGGCACTGTAAAACCGGATGTGGTGCTGTATGAGGAGGCACTTGATGAGGATAATATGTCGAGGGCACTCCAGTATATATCCGAGGCGGATACGATGATAATCGGTGGTACATCGCTTGTTGTGTATCCGGCAGCAGGACTTATCAGATATTTCAGGGGGCGGAAACTGGTGGTTATAAATATGTCCCCGACACAGTCGGACAGCAATGCAGATCTTCTGATAGCGGATAAGATAGGAGATGTGCTGGGCAGTCTGTAATAACGATAAAAAGGCATGGAGAAGGCATGCCTGATATAAATACGATATGGAGGGCGATTTATGTATTTTGAGAAATCCAAAGGTTTCCCGAAAGATTTTCTGTGGGGCAGTGCATCTGCCGCATATCAGGTTGAGGGAGCATGGAATGAGGATGGGAAAGGTCCATCCAACTGGGATGAGTTCGTGAGGATTCCGGGCAAGACATTCAAGGCAACTACCGGAGATAAGGCCGTGGATCACTACCACAGATATAAGGAAGATGTGGCACTTATGGCTGAGATGGGACTTAAGACTTACAGATTCTCAATATCCTGGCCGAGAATAATACCTGACGGCAACGGTGAGGTCAATGAGAAGGGACTCCAGTTCTATGATGATCTTATCAACGAGCTTGTAAAGAATAATATAGTTCCTATGGTGACCGTGTACCACTGGGATATGCCGCAGGCACTTGAGGAGCAGTATCACGGATGGGAGAGCAGGCGAATAGTCGATGATTTCGTCAGATATGCAAAGGTTCTGTTTGAGAGATACAGTGACAGGGTGAAACACTGGATAATCATGAATGAGCAGAATGTATTTACAGGTCTTGGCTGGAATGCAGGGATGCACCCACCAGGAAAGGTTGATGATCAGAAGATGTTCTATCAGGTAAACCATCATGCATTTATGGCACATGCCAAGAGCGTTATTGCACTTAAGGAGGTATGTCCGGATGCTAAGGTCGGATCATCCTTCGCATACACACCGTCATACGCATTTGACAGAAAGCCGGAGAATGCCATGGCGAAGATGGATTACGATGATCTTGAGAACTTCTACTGGATGGATATGTATGCATATGGCCGTTATCCAAGAGCTGCAAGGGCGTACCTTGAGAGCAAGGATCTGATGCCGGTTATAGAAGATGGAGATGACGAGATACTGAAGAAGGCTGCCTCTCTTATCGATTTCATGGGTGTAAATTACTACAGAACATGTGTTGCAGAGTACAATCCGATAGATGGAGTTGGCGCTACACATGAGATGAACACCACAGGCAAGAAGGGTACTGCAAAGGTGCAGGGCGTTCCGGGGCTCTACAAGAATCCTGCAAATGAATTCCTACCTACGACAGACTGGGATTGGACCATCGATCCGATGGGACTTCGCATGTGCTGCAGACAGATAACATCGAGATATGATCTTCCTATAGTCATATCTGAGAATGGCCTTGGCGCATTTGACAAGTTTGAGGATGGGGAGATCCATGATCCGTACAGGATAGATTACCTGAAACATCACATAGAGGAGCTCAAGAAAGCGTGTGATGATGGCTGCCGTGTCCTGGCATACTGCACATGGTCTTACACAGATCTTCTCAGCTGGCTCAACGGATATCAGAAGAGATACGGATTTGTGTATGTGGACAGAGAAGAGGACGAGAACAGTGGAACTCTGAACAGATACAAGAAGGATTCTTATTATTGGTACAAACATGTTATAGAGACCAATGGTGAGGAGCTGTGATAATAGAATAATATCAGAACAGGGAGAACCGGCACATAAGTGCTGGTTCTTTTTCGTACTAAAGTTATGCATTTAGTCATTTAATTTTTAAAACTAGCCGTTTGGCTAGTTTACTAAAAGCCCCAGTGTATTATAATTATTTGTTATGTTGATGGCAATATCTGGCAGTAACTGCCAGGAATTAAAGACAGGAGGAAAGGGATAATTATGAAATTAAAGAAATTGGTAACTGGGTTGATTATGGCATGTATATTTGCTGTAGTGATTATTGCGGGAAAGAACTCTGTGAAGGTGCAGGCCGCGGATGGGGATGTGGCAATTGTGACGGATGGCAATGGCGATGAGATCGGATCATATGCTACACTGGCTGATGCATTTGTAGCCGCACAGAATGGCTATACAATATGTATAATTAGTGATATATATGATCCTTCGGCTTCTATAGGATACAATGATGGTGAACATAATAAACATATCATTATAGATCTCAACGGTAAAAGTGTCACTTTGCAGATGATGAATTTTGATTATTCGTTATACGTGAAAAACGGAACATTAAATTGCGGTATCACAAATGGAAGTGTTGGATTTACTAATGCTATGCTGACTTTGTCAAATGTCAAATTCATTACGGATAGTATCAACTGGATGACAAAAGATGGAATCTGTCTGAATAATGGCTCAAATGTGACGCTCAACGGTTCACAGTGTTGGTTTGAAAAACTTGAGATGGATACAGACTGTGTATTTACGGTACAGAACAGTGACGGACTTAGCAACTTTGGGCATATTGCAGATGGATTTGACGGTGTGAAGGAGTTTGTACCAGAGGGACTTTCTGTAGAAGGAACGACAATCATTGATGATGAGACAGGAGCCAAGGCTAAGGATTTTATTCTCCGTTACCGCAGCTTGTCGGATGATGCAGATGTCGCTGTCAGCATTGCTCCAAAATCGTATGTGTACGATGGAAAAGAAAAGAAACCTGCGGTTACGGTTTCTTATGGCGGAAAGACTCTGACAGAGGGAAAAAGTTACTCATGTGTATATGCGGATAATATTGATGCGGGAACAGCTACAGTTACTATCAAGGGTGAGAATACCATGCATGGACAGATCGTGGAAGAGTTCACAATAGATAAGGCAAAGCAGAAGGCACCTACAGGTTTGGTCGCAACGGCAGAAACTGTGGATGGGAAAAATGATGGTCAGATATCTAATCTGAAGATGTCAATGGAATATAGTGTTGACAAGAAAAAATGGTTGGATTGTGAAAGCACGGTACTTAAGAAACTTGCAGATGGAAATTATTATGTGAGATATAAGGAGACCAAAAATTATTATGCATCTCCTGCTGCAAAGGTAGTGGTAAAGAAGGGGAATGTACCAGTAACAAATGAACCGACTACAAATGAACCAACTACAAATGAACCTTCAACTGAAAAACCAACGTCAAGTGAGCAGACGACAGAGAAGGTAACAACAGAGAGACAGACAACCGATGAGAAAACTAACGTGACCGCAACAGAGAATACAACTGTAGCAGACTCAAAAAAGGAGTCAGGTGCTCCAAATACCGGAGATGACGGAAATGTGGCATTGATGCTCATCGTCATGATGACATGTTTATTAGGGGCTGCCGGGGTGGTAGTTTACCGTAGAGAGAAATAATTTAAAATAATAAAAAAAATGTTAGCACTCAGTATTGACGAGTGCTAACAAGTGTGTTATATTATCATCAGACAGGGAAGTGATATTAAGGTATCAGTTCCCTGAAAGTTTAGTTTAGGAGGTAAACAGCTATGGAGATGGATAAATACACACGTAAATCGTTGGAAGTTGTAGAGAAAGCAAAAGAAAAAGCTCTGGAGTACGACAATCAGGAACTTACGCAGATGCACCTTTTGGCTGGCTTGCTTGAGATAGATGACAGTTTGATAGCCAAGATATTTGAGAAGATGGGCGTGAATGTTACTGGTGCCGTGAATGCGGTGGAGGATAAGCTGGCAAGGTTGCCGAAGGTCAGCGGTGGCAATATGTATGCCGGAAATAACTTCTCAAAGGCTCTCATCCAGGCAGAGAAGGAAGCAAAGCAGATGGGCGACACATATGTGTCTGTTGAGCATTTGTTCCTCGGCATGGTGGATAAGGCTGATTCGGATATCAAGGAGCTTCTTAAAGGCTGGGGAGTCAGCAGGAATGCATTCCTCAAGGAGCTGGCAGAAATCAGAGGTAACCACAAGGTGGACAGCGATGATCCGGAGAGCTCATATGAGGCTATGGAGAAGTTCGGATATGATCTGGTCGAGAGGGCAAGACAGCAGAAACTTGACCCGGTAATAGGACGTGACGCTGAGATACGAAATGTGATCAGGATCCTGTCAAGGAAGACAAAGAACAATCCGGTGCTTATCGGTGAGCCTGGTGTAGGTAAGACTGCGGTTGTAGAGGGACTTGCACAGAGGATACTCAGAGGTGATGTGCCAGAGGGACTTAAGAACAAGAAGATATTTGCACTGGACATGGGAGCCCTTGTGGCCGGTGCCAAGTACAGAGGTGAATTTGAAGAGAGACTTAAGAATGTCCTTGATGAGGTTAAGAAGTCTGAGGGCGAGGTCATAATGTTTATTGATGAGCTCCACACCATTGTGGGAGCCGGTAAGACGGACGGTGCCATGGATGCGGGCAACATGCTCAAGCCTATGCTTGCAAGGGGTGAGCTGCACTGTATAGGTGCCACAACACTGAATGAGTACAGACAGTATATAGAGAAAGATGCGGCTCTTGAGAGACGTTTCCAGCCGGTTATGGTGGATGAACCAACAGTTGAAGATACAATATCTATTCTTCGAGGAATCAAGGAGAGATACGAAGTGTTCCATGGAGTTAAGATATCAGATGGTGCCCTTGTAAGCGCAGCGGTTCTTTCCAACAGATATATAACAGACAGATTCCTACCGGATAAGGCAATAGATCTTGTTGACGAGGCGTGTGCCATGATCAAGACAGAGCTTGATTCAATGCCTGTTGAAGTGGATGAGATCACACGTAAGATAATGCAGCTGGAGATTGAGGAGACAGCCCTTAAGAAGGAGGAGGATAATCTGTCAAAGCAGAGACTGGCAGACCTTCAGGCTGAACTGGCAGAACTCAAGGATCAGGCAAATTCCTTGAAAGCAAAGTGGGAGAACGAAAAGGCTGCAGTTGAGAAGATAAGGACCCTCAAGGAAGAGATGGAGCAGGTCAAGGCTGATATTCAGGCTGCACAGAGAAATTATGATCTGAACAAGGCAGCAGAGCTTCAGTATGGTAAGCTTCCAGCGATCCAGAAAGAGCTTGCAGAGGCTGAGTCCACAGCTTCAGATAAGGAGAGGGAGCTTGTCCATGAGGTAGTTTCAGAAGATGAGATATCGAAGATCGTATCCAAGTGGACAGGAATTCCTGTTGCAAAGCTTACTGAGAGCGAGAAGAGCAAGACCCTCAATCTTGCCAGCGAACTTAAGAAGAGAGTTGTAGGTCAGGATGAAGCCGTTGACTATGTCAGCGATGCGATCATCAGATCAAAGGCGGGAATAAAGGATCCTAGCAAACCGATAGGTTCATTTATCTTCCTTGGACCAACCGGTGTTGGTAAGACAGAGCTTGCAAAAAGTCTTGCAGCGGCATTGTTTGACAATGAGCAGAACATGGTTCGTATTGATATGAGTGAATACATGGAAAAGCACAGTGTGTCAAGACTTATAGGAGCGCCTCCGGGATATGTAGGTTATGATGAAGGCGGTCAGCTGACAGAGGCTGTTCGTAGAAAGCCATATTCGGTTGTCCTCTTTGATGAGATAGAGAAGGCACATCCGGATGTGTTCAATGTGCTCCTTCAGGTGCTTGATGATGGACGTATCACGGATTCTCAGGGCAGAACTGTGGACTTCAAGAATACGATCATTATCATGACATCAAATATCGGTGGTGCGGATATCGCAGCTGCCGGCGGAGAGATCACAGATGAACTGAAGAATGACGTAATGGCTCAGCTTAAGAGCAGATTCAGACCTGAGTTCCTGAACCGTATCGATGAGATCATCACATTCAGGGCACTGTCTAAGGACAACATCAGTGGTATAGTTGATCTTCTCATGGCAGATCTCAACAGCAGACTGGCAGACAGGGAGATCACTATCAAACTTACGGAGAGTGCAAAGCAGCACATCATCGATCAGGGATATGATCAGGTGTATGGCGCAAGACCGCTCAAGAGATATCTGCAGAAGAATGTGGAGACACTGGTTGCAAAGATGATACTTGCGGGCAGCGTAAGCACACAGTCAGCCATAGTCATCGATTATGATGGAACGGCTCTTGTGGCAGGAAATGAGAGATAAAATAATACAGGTCATACAGAGAAGGGCGCAGGAGTATTACTCCTGCGCCCTTCTCTGTATTCACAAAAAATGAAATTAATGGTATAATTGGCGCTGGTGAAAAATGTTCGGTATATTATTTGAAATTTACATGAGGAGGGCAGGGAGTGAGTACAGAGAATGTAAGCTTAAAAAAGATAGATCTTGGCGATTATGTTTTTCTGGCGAGACCATGCGTGGCTGTTTCGGAGGAGGCTGTGAAGCATTTGGCAGAAAGGGCCGTGCAGGGAAAACTGGAATTTATCGGAGTGTTTGATGACAGAATGGATGACAGTGTCCAGCGGGAAGTGGTTATGAGCCTGGCATCGTCTCCTGAGATATCGATAGCGATACGGCATGTGTGCGCGGGGCTTTACAGCAGAAGCTTTCTGGACACATACTGCGACGGAGTGGAGGCACATCAGCAGGGGCTGTTTCCTGATCTGTATATATTGTGGATGGCATTTGCACATGCTGATAGGGCGATGTTTGCAGCCTGTGACATGTGTGACAGAGTTGAGATAGACACAGTGTGGATAGACGATGTGGATGCGGCGTACACGGTCAATATAACCTACGACCGCATAAAGGATCATCTCATGCAGGACTGGTCTGTGTGGGAGAAATGGAAGGGATATTACACGCTTCAAAGATGGAGATGTTACTATGAGATGCTTCACTGGATGACAGAGGATGCGGGCTGGCAGTTTGCGGAGCGCATGGCTGTGGACTTCCACAGGAGCATGGAGCTTGATGAGCTTGACCAGGAACTGTTCAGCCAGGAGGAGAAGACCGGACTCTATGTCCTTGCAAAGGATCCGGGATTCCTCAAGAGATATTATCTCGGTAAGGCAGTCTACAGTAAAAAGATATTTGACCTTAACAATGAACTGGGACGACGCGCTGAAGAGCTGGACGAGAGTCACAGAGAAGCAGATGGACTCAGAAGAGATATGGAAGCCCAGCGGATCAAATACGAGACATCCACCACGTTCCGTGTGGGCAAGGCTGTGATGTTTGTTCCGGTGACACTGAAGAAGGCTGTAAAGAAGCTTTTGCATAGGAACTAACAGATGAGATGGAGGGGGTGTATCAGTGATTGATGTATCGATTGTGTTGACAGTATACAATGCGGAGAGTTACATAGAGGGATGTCTGGACATGATAACCGGACAGACCCTTAGAAATATACAGATAATATGCGTTGACGATGGATCCACCGATAATTCGGCGCAGATCATAGAACAGTATGCGCAGAAGGATGACAGGATCGTACTTATAAGAGAGAAGAATGCCGGAGCGGGTGCGGCAAGAAACCGCGGAATGCAGGAGGCAACAGGAAAATATATACTGTTTCTCGACTGCGACGATTTCTACGAGCCTGAGATGGTAGAGAAGGCTTTCCGCAGAGCCGAGGAGGAGCAGGCGGAGATAGTTATTTACAAATCAGACCAGTACAACATGGATACTGAGGAGTATGTATATGAGAAGTGGGCCATGATAGAGTGGGCACTTCCACCGTATGAGCCGTTTAACCGCAGACAGATATCCACAAATATATTCAGAGCATTTGTGGGATGGGCGTGGGATAAGCTGTATCTCAGGGAATTTGTGATGAAGAATGATCTGAAATTCCAAGAGCAGAGAACTACAAATGATGCGCTGTTCGTGTTCAGCGCGCTGGTGCTGGCGGAGCGCATATGTACAGTAAGTGAGATACTCATCCACAGAAGAGTGGATACCCGGGATTCGCTGTCCAAGACCAGAGAGAAGTCGTGGGATAACTTCTATCACATGCTGCTGGCACTCAGACAGATGCTGAAGGATCACGGTCTGTACACAGAGATAGAGAAGGACTATATAAATTACGCTCTTCACTTCAGCCTGTGGAACTACAACACGCTGGCGGAGCCGACAAAGACAAAGCTCAGAGAGAAGCTTCTCAGCGAATGGTATGACGAGCTTGGAATATCCGCAAGACCTGAGGAATATTTTTATGATGAGTACGAGTATGGCCAGTACAAGGACATGTTAAATTTTACTGTTGAAAAACAGTGATATATATGAGTATAATAGGAACAAATTTTTGATGGAGGTAAATTCGATGTTCAGTTTTGACGAGATAACAAAGGTAGATCCAGAAGTAGCGGCAGCAATGACAGACGAGTTCAACAGACAGAATAACAATCTGGAGCTCATAGCTTCCGAGAATATAGTATCAAAGGCGGTTATGGCAGCCATGGGCAGCCATCTCACCAACAAGTATGCAGAGGGATATCCTGGTAAGAGATATTACGGTGGATGTCAGTATGTGGATGTTGTTGAGGACCTTGCGAGAGAGAGAGCCAAGGAGCTGTTTGGCTGTGAGTATGTGAATGTACAGCCACACTCAGGAGCACAGGCAAACATGGCAGTATTCTTCGCAATACTTAATCCTGGCGATACATTTATGGGAATGAATCTTGATCACGGCGGACATCTCACCCACGGTTCACCGGTCAACATGTCTGGAAAGTATTTCCACTGCGTGCCATACGGTGTAAACGATGACGGATTTATAGATTATGACAGAGTTCTCGAGATCGCAAAGGAGTGCAAGCCAAAGCTTATCGTAGCAGGAGCTTCAGCATATGCCAGAGCTATTGATTTCAAGAGATTCAGAGAGATCGCTGATGAGGTTGGAGCATATCTTATGGTCGATATGGCTCACATCGCCGGACTTGTGGCAGCAGGACTTCACATGAGCCCAATCCCATATGCCCATGTGACAACAACCACAACGCACAAGACTCTCCGCGGACCTCGTGGTGGTATGATCATGTGCAGCAACGAGATAAATGAGAAGTTCAATTTCAACAAGGCAGTATTCCCTGGAATCCAGGGCGGTCCTCTCATGCATGTGATAGCCGGTAAGGCAGTATGCTTCAAGGAGGCTCTTACACCTGAGTTCAAGGCATATCAGGAGCAGGTTGTCAAGAATGCGGCAGCACTTGCAAAGGCACTCATGGCAAGAGGATTTGATATTGTATCAGGCGGAACAGACAATCATCTGATGCTCATGGATCTCAAGAGACTTGGACTTACAGGTAAGGAAGTTGAGAAGCTTCTTGACGAGGTTCATATCACAGCAAACAAGAACACTGTTCCAAACGACCCTAAGTCACCATTTGTAACAAGTGGAATAAGACTTGGTACACCAGCCGTTACCACAAGAGGTGCAAATGAGGCTGACATGGAGATCATAGCAGACGCCATAAAGGCAGCAGTCCTTGACAATGATAAGGCAAAGGCTGAGCAGCTTGTAAAGAGCATTGTAGAGAAGTATCCACTGTATGCATAATCGATAAGAAATATTGATGCATTGCAGTTCGTCAGGCATATAAGATAAGAACAAGAGCGGCACGGAAGTTTCCGTGCCGCTTTTTGAGAACATGAACATGAAAAGTAACAGTAAAGTTAAGAAAAAATTACTCATAGCAGCCGTGGCTGTTCTGGCTATAGTTGTGGCGGTGATCCTGGTATGTGCGGCATATCTTCATGCGGGCAGAAGCTCCCTCAGAGGACAAAGATCCAGGGATGCTGAAATGCTGTATGAAGGTCACAGCTACATGTATGATGAAGACAACATTAATATACTGTGTATCGGTGTGGATGCCAGAGGAGAGGCTGACACCGTGGGACAGGGGGATGCCCTGATACTTGTCACACTCAATGTCAGGGACAAGACGATAAGATGCCTGAATATCAACAGGGATACTCTGGCACCTGTCAAGGTATTTGGTGTTGCGGGCAAATATATCACGACCCAGAATCTTCAGGCAGCACTGGCATTTTCATATGGCAGTGATGTGGCTGACGGTGCGGAACTCACGGAATATACGGTATCAGAACTGCTTGACGGACTTCCGATACATGCATATGTGACGCTTGACTTTGATGGGATCAGCAAGATGAACGAGCTTGTCGGCGGAGTGACGGTGAAAGCCATGGAGGATCTGGACAGAGCAGATATACGCCAGGGCGAGACAGTGACACTGTCGGGGGAGCAGGCGGTATATTATGTGACGGAGCGCAACAGTGCCTCGGAGGATATAGGAACAAATGCCGCCCGTATGGACAGGCAGAAGCAGTACATGTGTGCATGGTGCGGCCTGCTAAAGGAAAAGCTTAAGAGAAATCCCCTGAAGATATGGGATATGTATGAACAGATGTCGGGATATATATCAACAGACATATCCAGAACCGGGATGCTGTATCTGGCGTGGAAATTTGCCGGGGCGGAGTTTACTGATGACGGAATGTATGAGCTCCCGGGTTCATATGAGAGAGAGAATTATTATGATGAATATATTGTTGACGATGCGGCGTTAAAGGAGCAGCTTGTCGAAATGTTCTACAGAGAAGTGGAGTAATGCCTGTATGCAGAACGATGATAGACAGGAAGAATTAGAAAGAAAAATTGCAGAGGCGGTGGCGCTCGCGCAATCCGTTGTCGAGGACAATGAGCGGGAAAGTCACGCAGAAAATGGAAATACCGACAGTCCTGAGACAGAGGCAGTGATGACCGAACCGGGAGGAGAGCGTAAGAAGCTCTTATGGAAGGTAGTCTTGGGGGTATCATCGGTGGTTTTGCTGGTGTGCATCTGCCTGATCGTGAGATATGCGTTTGCACATAACCGGAGCAACCGTGCAAACCGGGCACTCAGGGAGTATGTGGATTATGGAACAGATGGAGCTACGGAGAGCTATGCCTCGTCCAAGCAGGATGCAGGAATTGATGATGTGATATTCCCGCATGTGAAGGTGGACTTTGATGAACTTCAGAAAAAGAATCAGGATATATGTGCGTGGATATACATACCTGGAACAGATGTCGATTATGCGGTACTGCAGGGCAGTGACAACAGCTATTATCTGAGCCATGATGCATATGGGGAGTACAGCCCTGATGGAGCAATCTTCATAGACTCTGCAAATTCCAGAGAATTTTCGGATTTTGATACGGTCATGTATGGACACAACATGTCCAGTGGAACTATGTTCAAGACTCTGCACAATTATGAGGATGAGGAATTCCTCAGAAACAACAGGAATGTGTATGTATACACACCAAACAGTACGCTGTGTTATACGGTGTTTGCTGCATACAGGACAAATGACAGACATATATTCACATACAATGATTTCTCTGACAAAAAAGGCAGACGGTCGTACATAGATGGAATATTTGACGAGAATTTTGATACTGGGGTTGTGCAAAATGACCAAAAAATAGATGTTGACAGCAGACTGCTGACTCTTTCTACATGTTGTGGAATGGATGGAAAAAGATGGATCGTGCAGTCGGTACTCACAGGGGAAATAGAAGCGGAGGCCAGATAAAAAAGGGAGTTTTGCACAATTGACGCTCTCTTTTTATGATGGTATACTTTGGAACAAAGTATGATGTCAGGAGAAGGACATCAGGGAGACAAGGAGTGAAGGTTATGACAACAAGATTGGGGAAGGCAGCTTCATTTAAGAGAAAAGTGGCAGCCTGGCTTGCAGCGGTAGCGATAACATTAGGCTGCGGAACAACAGCATTTGCGAATAACAGCCCGGAGAATGATTATGAGACAGATTCGACACACATTCTCATATCCGAGGCGGATACAACTATAGCGGATATTGACAATCTCATGCTTGGAGATGCACCATCGGAGGTGCTTGGAGATAAATCATTGGATGGATATTCAACTCTTGCAGTGTTCTCAGTTACAGCGGTGAATGATTATGATTATTCTGATATAGAGACGACAAAGATCAGAGGAGCGGCCATCACCAGTGATATGACAGTTCAGGTGAGATTTCTTCCGGATGACGGAGAATGGACCAAGATCCCATTCAGCGTAGAGAGCGGAGTTCTTCTGGCAGAATTCCCATCGGATGGACAGCTTGCAGTGTTTGTCAAGGATGACATAGATATACCGGATGATGATGATCCTCAGACTGCGGGTGTATCACAGGCAGGAAAGGCACCACAGACAGGAGACAGACTTCCAATATACATATTTACCGGAATCGTAGCGGCGGCACTTGTGGTTGTATCAGTGAGAAAGATAAGAAAATAATATATAGTGTATATAAAAAAAGAACTTTTGCATATATATGTGCAAAAGTTCTTTTTTATGTTTAGAAAGTCAAGTGATTATTTCATAAAGCACATTGAATAACATATTGATTTTTGGTAAAATTGTATATAAATGGGGTTTCCAGAAACTTATACTGGTTATTCCGCAAATGTACATATCAAGAAAGGCAGGGAGTAATTTATGAGAAGAAGTTATGGCAGACGAATGATCGCATTTCTCATGGCATTCATTATGGCATTGTCCGTATTGTTCCAGAGTGATATTGCGATCGGAGGGATTGCGCAGGTGCTGGCGGCACAGTCACAGAATGTGGCGACGGCCAGTGATGCGGAGAAGCAGAGTGATGTGGGGGATTCTGTTGCCACGCTGGCGGCGGATGATGCCATAGATCTGAATGCGGACGGATATTACTGTTATACGACAGCTACATCAGGCAAGACGTATTCAGGGAAAGCGATCACACTCCTGGCATCAGAGCTGGTGGTAAAGAAGATTGGAGATACGACCAACGACACGAAGCTGTCGTCAGATTATTATACTGTAGAGTACAGTAATAATGTTAATGTGGGTACAGCAACTGTTACGGTCAGGGGTAATGCTGATAAAAACTGCAGCGGAACTCTTACATGTACCTTTACTATAAAGGCAAAGAGCATAACCTCGACTGCACTTTTCTATATAGATGGAAAAGAGAAAGCGAACCAGCATAAAAATTGCAAAAATAAAATTTACACATATCAGGCTGGTGGTGTATGGCCGCAGATATATGTAAAGACAGCGAATACATCATCAGGACATTTCCTTACAGAAGGAACTGACTATGTTGTCGATTATTATAACAACGACGAGGAGTCAGAGGTAGTGGAGGATCCTCTTGGGGACGGCCCTAGAGTTGTAGTGTCCGCTGCAAAGAACAGCAATTATAAGATCGGTAGCGACGGTGAGTATTACATATACTACGGAATCAGCGCTGCAAACCTCAGTGATCAGGAGATATCACTGGAGGGTGATACATTTGTATATACAGGAAAACCTATAAAGCCGGCTGTTAAGATACTGGACAAGACCAACAACAAGTATCTGCACAGCATAGACGAGTGGGGTGCAAATGACTATGAGTACAAGGTTGAGTATACCAACAATACAGATGTTGGAACGGCGACTGTCACAATAACAGGAGCACCTACCAGATTCAAGGGAACTGTCACCAAGACTTTCCAGATCGTGGATCAGGGAACTGAGGTATACAGCATAGCAGACGCTGACGTTACGGTGGATGACGACCTTGTATATGACGGAACTGCCAAGACTCCAAGTCCGGTGGTTAAGTATAAGGGCACGACACTTGTCGAGGGCAAGGATTATAAGGTGTCATACTACACCAACAATACAAATGCATCCACATCCACATCTAAGCCATCACTGACTATATCAGGACTTGGTTCATATGTGGGTTCAAAGACGGTGAACTTCACCATCAAGCCTAGGAGCACGGAAAATCTCTCTGTAACATTTGATGATGCAGTGTTCAACACCGCAAACAACATAACGATACAGGTTTCTCCACAGAATATTTCTGTCAAGGATAGGGAACTTGGAACTACACTTAAGTTATCCCAGGATTTCTCATATGACTTCAGTGAGTATTGGAATGCCAAGGATTACAATGTAGGAACACATAAGTTTAATATAGTAGGTATTGGAAATTACACTGGAACTGTTCCATGTGAGTTCCAGATTGTTGCAGCGGATATATCCAAAGCTGTAATAACTGCCGATGACGCCGAGTACACAGGTTCTGAGGTGACCACAACCCTGTCAAAGGTCACATTCAGCAATACGGATCTTGTGGAGGGCGTTGACTACGAGATATCAGGTTATGAGAACAACGTGGAGATCGGAAATTCAGCCAGAGTCATGATCAAGGGTCTCGGCAATTTCCAGGGAACATGTGTAGGTACATTTGCGATAAAGACATCTAAGATCAGCATGAATGATGTGGAATTTTCCACGATATCATCGATGACATATACCGGAGCACAGTTGAAGCCGGATGTGACATTGACATACGACGGCAAGACACTTGTGGAGGGAACCGATTACTCTGTTGCTTACGGCGAGAATATCGTGCCGGGAACCAACAATGGTAAGGTTACATTTACAGGTATGGGAGACTATGCGGGTACTGTGTACAAATCATTTAACATACTTGCAAAGTCATTCTCAGGTGCCGATGTAAAGCTGACTGTGAATAAGTCCAGTTATGAATATACCGGAGAGAACATAAAGCCGGATATAACAATTACATACAACGGAATGACATTGGTTGAGGGAGTTAACTACACCTTCCCGTTCAGCTACAAGGAGACCGGAACATGGACAGTCATTGCCATGTCAGCATCGGTATATTATTCCGGTTCAAAGTCATTCCAGATCACTATAGTTGCTCCGTCAGGTGATATGGGCAAACTCACATATGAGGATATACCTGACCAGTATTATAACGGCGGCGAGGTGAAGCCGGAGCTTACCATTAAGAATGGCAGTTATGTTCTGAAGGAGGGAACAGACTTCACAGTCACCGACAGAAAGAACAATGACAAGGTAGGAACTTCTACTATTACTATAGAAGGAATGGGCTCATACAGCGGAACTAAGGTTCTTGAGTTCAACATTTTACCTAAGCCTCTTGAGGACTGCGATGTCAAAGATATATCCGACAGCCAGTACACAGGAGAGGCATTAGAGCCGGCAGTCACCATCAAGAATGGCAGTGTTGAGCTGGAGCAGGATGTAGACTATACGGTAGAGTACAGCAATAACACGGATGTGACAGATGAGGCCAAGGTCGTAATAAAGGCTGCAAATGATAATTATACAGGCGAGATCGTCAAGTATTTCAAGATAACACCTGTTTCAATCATTTCATCTTCAAGCGGAATGGGAATAACCCAGGCCGACCAGTCACAGATGTACACAGGTATGGCCATCGAACCGGTGATAAATGTAACCAGATACGTTAATGGTGAAATTATCAAGCTGGAGAGAGACAAGGACTATACTGTTGAGTATGCGAATAATATAGAGGTAACAGGTTCAGGAGAGAAGGCTTCGATCACTGTAACCGGTATAGGAAATTACACAGGACAGAAGGTTATACGTTTCGAGATAGAGAAGAGAGCTGTGTATAACTGTCAGATGGATGCTATAGCGGATCAGTTGTGGACAGGCTCAGCTATAACACCTGAGATCAATATATACAACGGTGAGATCAAGCTTGTTGAGAATGAGGATTACACAGTAGAGTATGCAGACAACACGGATGCCGGAAAAGCGTCAGTGACCATAACAGGCTGTGGTGATCATTACACAGGTCAGATTATCAAATACTTCAATATTACTAAGGAATTTATAGACATAAGCACAAGTGACAAGATCACTTTGACGGGACTTGAGGATCAGTCATACAACTTTGGCATGGCGGTCAGACCAAGCTTTACTCTGAGCTATGACGGCGAGGAGATGACAGCCGGATCAAACGGTGATTATACATATACCTTCAAGGACAACTATGAGGTCGGTACCGCAACACTTGTCATAACAGGTGTGGGCAAGTACAAGGGAACAAAGGAATACACGTTCAAGATTGCCAAGTATGACATATCAGGTGATACACTGATCATATCAGGCGACACATTTGAATATAGCGGTACTGCTATCAAGCCATCACTTGTGGCTGTGAAGGTTGGAACCGTCAATAGAATAACATCATTTGATGATTTCAATGTCACATACGGTGAGAATACAAATGTTGGAAATGGAAGTGTGACCATCACTCCAAAGGCGGACAGCAGCTATACAGGAGAGCTCACACAGAAATTTGTAATATACAAGAAGAGTATTACAGGTGCAACAGTTTCAGCTTCAAGTGTGACATACACAGGTAAGGCACAGACTCCTGCGGTGACAGTTACATGCAAGGACGGAATGGCAGTGCCTTCAGGAAGTTATAGCGTTGAGTATGCCAACAATATCAATGTTGGTACAGCTAAGATCACGGTAACAGCTCTGGAGGATGGCAATTTCGATGGAACCGCTACAGGAAGCTTCGAGATAAAGGCTATAGATATTGCCGGAGCCGATGTGGCTGATATAGCTGACCAGACATACACAGGCTCAGCGATAACACCGGATATAACAGTCAGCTACGATGGCACCGAGCTTGTTGAGGGTGAGGACTATGTTGTATCTTCATATGATAATAATGAGAATGTCAGCACGGCTTCAGCTAAGGCGTCGATAACCATAACTGGTAAGGGCGTATACAGCGGAACAAAGAAGATTGAGTTCAATATTGTTTCTGCATCAGTCAGCAAGGCAGTTGTAACAGGCGTTGAGGACAGTGTGGTATACACTGGCGCAGATATAACATTTGCAGGATTGGCAGTTACAGTGTCGGGCAGAAAGCTCACTGCTGCTGACTACACAGTGAAATATACAAATAACAGAAATGCTTCCACAACTGACAGCAAGGCAGAGATACTTATCACAGGTAAGGGCAATTACACCGGTGAGAAGATAGTTCAGTTCGTGATCGAGCAGAAGGATATAGCAGATTGCACAGTTCAGCCGATCAGCGCACAGATCTATACAGGAAAGGCTGTTGAGCCTGAAGTGACTGTCGCTGACGGTGCAAACACTCTTGTAAAGGGAACGGATTATACCGTTGCATACAGCAACAATATCAATGTCACAACAACCGAGTCAAAGGCTGTTGCTGATATAAGTGGAACAGGCAACTATAAGGGATCTGTGAAGGCAACATTTGATATTGCCAAGAAGATCGTCAAGATAACAGATGCGGATGTTGCTGATATAGCAGATCAGACATACCACATGGGAGATAAGATAGAGCCGGCTGCAACAGTCACAGTGGATGGCGTGAAGCTTGACGCTGACTGCTATATGGTAACTTATACAAACAATGTGAATGTCGGAACTGCGACAATGACAGTTACAGGTATCGCTGTACAGGGATATTCAGGAACTGTCGAGAAGACATTCAAGATACTTCCATTGTCTATTGCAAAGGCAGTGGCATCTAAGACTTATTCAGCGGTGTACACACCGGCTGGAACGACATTTACAGTGGAGAGCTTTGACATCACAGTTGATGGCAAGAAGTACACTGTGACGGACATGTCAGATTTCACTGTAACACAGAAAAACCTGATAAATGTTGGAACAGGAACAATAACAGTTACTGCAAAGGCTGACTGTAACTTTACAGGAAGCTTTGATATCGCAGCGACAATAACTGCAGCGAAGATAGAGGAGAGCTGGGCAAGCCTTGAGCAGACAGAGTTCAGCTATACCGGATCTGAGATAACTCCTGAGCCGGTTGTCAGAAGTGGAAATGTCATTCTCAAGAAGGATGTCGACTATACACTCAGCTACGACAGCAATGTGGAGTGTTCCGATAAGGCAAGCGTGATGGTGACAGGTACAGGTAACTATACAGGAGAGGTAAAGCTTCTCTTTACTATCTGTGCGAAGTCGCTCACGGGAGCAAAGGTAAGTGCTCAGGCACAGAGCTATACAGGTAAGCCGCTCACCACGAAGATCACAGTCGTACTTGGAGACGAGACACTTGTGGAGGGCCAGGATTATACAGTAGAGTATGTAGAAGGCGAAGTTACAAATGCAGGAACCGGTAAATTCAAGATCAAAGGCAAGGGCAACTATACCGGAGAGCTTGACGGCACATTTGTCATAAACGCGAGAAGTATAAATGCTGAGGGCATTACGGTTGCAGGTGTGGCAGATAAGACATACACCGGATCTGAGATAACACAGGATATAACAGTTAAGGATGGAGATGCGGTTCTCACAGAGGGAACAGATTACACTATCGACTATGAGAATAATGTCAATGCATCGACCACAGATTCAAAGGCTGCAGTTACAGTCAGAGGTAAGGGTAACTATGACAGCAGTACAACAAGACGTGTAGAATTTACAATTGGACAGAAGGATATAACAGATGCAGAGATAGACGGCGTGGATAGTTCAGTCGTATACACAGGAAAGGCTATTACATTTGATCAGGCTGTGCTCACTGTGGACGGTGTTAAGCTTGTAAATGGTGTGGACTACGAGACTGAATATGTCAACAATCTGAATGTATCTACTGCCAGCAGCAAGGCGAATATCATCTTCAGTGGAAAGGGTAATTATACAGGAAAAGCAAGCTGGACATTCACTATCACAGCAAAGAGCATAGAGGATTGTACAGTCAGTGATATTCCGGGACAGACCTACACAGGAAAGGCACTTACACCTGACATAACAGTCAAGGATGGCAGCAGAACTCTTGTGAAGGGCACGGATTATGATGTCGTATACAGCGACAATATTGAGGTGTCAACAGCAGACAAGCCGGCAAAGGCGGTTGTCACAGGAAAGGGCAACTACACCGGATCTGTACAGAAGACATTTATGATAGCAGAGAGAGTTATAGATATAACACCTGCGGTCATCTCGATAACAGACAAGGGACCATTTGTATATAACTATGGCAAGCAGATCACACCGGCTATATCAGTTACACTGGATGGAGAGGTGCTTCCAGAGAATGCGTATACAGTAAGCTATCAGAGCAATGTGAATGCCGGAAAGGCATACATAATCGTGACAGGAGCCGGAGAGTATCATGGAGTCGTAGAGACATCATTTACTATCGAACAGCTCGATGTGACAGGAGGAGTACTTGAGCTTGAGAAGGATGCTTACGGATATACCGGAAGCGAGATCAAGCCTGTAGTGACAGGAATCACTCTGGCTGGCGGCAGCATAGAGCCTGGCACAGATTTTGACGTGACATACAGCAACAATATAAATGTAGGCAGTGGAGAGATAGCTCTCACAGCCAGAAGCAGTTCAAACTATAAGGGAACAGTTACAGGCAAGTTTGCGATCACTGCGGCAGACATCACAGATGCCCAGCTCACGGTTGCCGATCAGACATACACAGGTGCTGCACTCAAGCCGACAGTGACAGTATATCTGGGACAGACAAAGCTTATAGAGGGAACAGATTACACAGTGGGATATGCTGACAATACCGATGCCGGAACAGCAACGGTTACTGTGAAGGGTATGGGCAACTATGCCGGAACAGTTAAGACGACCTTCAAGATCGCAGCAAGATCCATAAGTGCAGCAAAGATAACTGTTGCAGATCAGGTGTATACTGGAGCTCCGCTTACACCGGAGATAACAGTTACATTAGGTGGAAAGCAGATCGCAGACACCGAGTATGATGTTGACTACAGTGGAAATACCGATAAGGGTACAGCCACAGTGACGATAACAGGTAAGCACAATTACACAGGAACAGCATCAGAGACATTCACTATATCCGCAATGGATATAAGCAAGTGCGTGGTCTCACCTATAGCGTCTGTTGTATACGATGGAACAGCCCACAGTCCAAAGGTTACAGTCAAGAACGGAGAGATAGTTCTGACAGAGGGCAGTGATTATGACGTCACATACAGCGACAATGTAAGTGTTACAACAGACTCAAGAAAGGCAAAGGCAACTATCACAGGCCGTGGAAATTACACAGGTCAGTGTGTGGCTGAGTTTGAGATAACAAAGGCAGACTTTGCAGATGCAGTCATAACAGGAATACCTGAGAGTGTAGAGTATACCGGTGAGAGCATAGTCCTCACAGGATATGAGCTCACACTTGGAGATACAAAACTTGTAGAGAATCAGGATTACGTTGTTGAGTACACTGATAATAAGGAGATCGGAACAGCGACTGTCAGATTCATCGGAGCAGGCAATTACAGCGGTGAGAAGACTGCAGCCTTCAAGATAACAAAGGCAGATATAGCAAACTGCGAAATCAGCCCGATCCAGGGACAGACATGGACAGGTAAGGCCATAGAGCCGGTGCTCACCATAAAGAATGGCAGCGTCACCCTGAAGGCCGGAACAGACTATGAAGTTACATACAGCAACAATATAGACGAGACGGATGAGGCGAAGGCAGAGATCACCGGTATTGGCAACTATACAGGAACTGCTGTAGTCTACTTCTCGATAACAAGAAGCGTTGTGGATATAAACGGCGCTACAGTGTCGGCTATACCGGCGCAGACATATGCATTTGGCAAGGCTGTAACTCCTTCAGTCACTGTTATGTATAACGGAATTACACTGAAAGAGAATACAGATTACACCTTAACATATGAGAACAATATAAATGCTGGAACAGCATATGTGATCATAACCGGAACAAAGTATTACTCCAAGACAAAGAGAGTAAGCTTCGCCATCAACCCTGCGGACATATCAGCAGGCCGTGTGGTTATAGATCAGGGAAGCTTTGTGTACACAGGAAAGAGCCAGAAGCCTGAGGTTACAGGCATAGAGTTTGGAGATGTGATGATAACTGATATGGACAGCTTCGACATAAGCTTTGGCAGCAATGTCAATGTAGGAACAGCGTCCATCAGCGTATCAGCAAAGAGCAACACCAACTACAAGGGCAGCGTGACAGGTGAGTTTGCCATAACAGAGGCAGATCTGTCAGGCGCAGCAGTTGAGGTAGACGATGCGGTATATCAGGGAACACCTCTTACCCCAGCTGTCAGGGTAACACTTGGTACAGTGGTTCTGACAGAGGGCAGGGATTACATTCTGAGCTACAGCAGTAACACAAACGTAGGAAAGGGTACTGTAAAGATTACAGGAAGTGGCAATTATAAGGGAACCGTCAGTGCAGAGTTTGCTATAACAGAGAGAACGATCACTGATGCCGATGTGGAAGTCGCAGATCAGATCTACACAGGTAAGGAGCTCACTCCTGATGTGGAAGTAACACTTGGAGACAAGCTTCTGACAAACGGTGTGGATTACACAGTTACCTATGAGAAGAATGTCAATGTCGGCACGGCAAACGTTATAGTAAAGGGAACCGGCAATTATAAAGACACTATCACAAAGACCTTTAGAATAGCTGCAGCAGACATTTCAAGTGCAGTTGCGTATAAGATCAGTGATCAGACATATACCGGAAGTCCTATCACCCCGGCAGTGACAGTAAGCATGGCTGATGGAACAACACTGAAAGCCGGTGTTGACTATGAGGCTGAATACACAGGAAACACAGATGTTACGACAAAGGATGCACCTGCACAGGTGGTTATCACAGGAAAGGGCAACTATGTAGGAACCCTCAGAACAACATTTGCGATAGTACCTAAGTCACTTACAGGAGTCGCCATCAGCGGATACAGTGAGTCTGTGGCTTACACAGGTGCTGATGTGACATTTGCAGGTATTATAGTTGCCGATGGAAGCGAGATCCTCACAGAGGGAACTGATTACAGGATCACATACACAGGCAACAAGGCAGTCACAACAGAGGATGGTACATACTTTACAGTAACAGGTACAGGCAATTACACCGGAAGTAAGGATGTACACTTTGTGATCACGGCAAAGGATCTCAGGGAATGTGATGTCGAGGAGATCGAAAGCCAGATATACACAGGAAAGGCCATAGAGCCGGAAGTAACGATCAGAAATGGCAATGTTCTTCTTGTGAGCGGCGTTGACTATGATGTCACATATGAGTCGAATATAAATGAGACTACAGAGACAACAAAGGCTAAGGCTATAATCACAGGAAAGGGCAACTACACAGGAAAGGTAACGAAGGAATTCGTTATAGGAAGAGTATTTACAGATATATCAAAGGCTGAGATAGAGGCTATTCCGGATCAGACATATGCGTTCGGACAGGCCATAACCCCTGAAGTCAAGGTAAGCTTTGGAGGAAAGGCACTCACACTTAACACCGACTATACAGTGACTTATACCGATAATATTGATGCGGGAACCGCAACTGTAAAGATCATAGGTACAGGTGATTACAACAAGTCGGTTACAAAGACATTTGTCATAAAGCCGGCAGATATATCAAAGGCGTCAGTAGTTCTCAGGGGAACATCATTCACCTACACAGGTGAGGCGATTACACCTGCAGTGACAAGACTTAGCGTTCCTAATGGTGGTGTGACAGAGAGTATCACAGATCTCTCTTCATTCGCTGTGGAATACAGTGACAATACAGATGCCGGGACGGCAAAGGTTACTGTAAGTGCAGGAAAGGATACGAACTACACCGGAACTGCATCAACCACATTTACTATCACAAGAAAGAGCATAAGCGGTGCGGTCGTGAGCGTGGCAGATGCTGAGTACACCGGATCAGAGGTTATACCGGATGTAAAGGTAACTCTGGGAGATAAGGTGCTGACAGCAGGCGTGGATTACACGGTATCGGCTGAAAACAATGTAGAGGCAGGAGAGGACGCTCTGTTAAAGATCACCGGATGCGGTAATTATGAGGGCGTACTGAGCCAGACATTTGAGATCAGTGCAAAGAGCATAGACGGCGGAAAGTGCAGCATACCGGCTCAGGTATATATAGGATCTGCGCTGACACCTGATGTAGTTCTTGAGGTTGGAGGCAAGACTCTGACCAAGGGTGAGGACTACACAGTTACATACGCAGACAACATAGATGTCACAACGGCTGAGAAGAAGGCATCAGCGATCATCAAGGCCATGGGCAACTACACAGGAAAGCTCACAGTTTACTTTGACATCATGGCAAAGACTCTTACAGCAGCCGATGTTGACAGCATTGATGCTCAGGAATACACCGGCGAGGCGATAGAGCCAGTTGTGGTCGTAAGAAACGGAGACACAGTTCTTGTTGCGGGAAGAGATTACGATGTAACATACAGCAACAATACAGACAAGACTACAGAGGCGAGAGCAGTAGTCAAAGGTAAGGGTAACTATCAGGGAACCGTTACAAAGCTGTTTGAGATATGCGGAGCAAGCATAGCACCGGCGGTTGTGACAGGAATACCTGAGAGTGCAGAATATACAGGTGACAGCATAACCTTTAAGGACATAACAGTTGTGATGAATGGAAAGACACTTGTATATGGAACAGATTACACAGTAAGTTATGAGAACAATGTCAATGCAACCACTGAGGACAGCATGGCATACGTTATCATAAAGGGTAACGACAACTACGGTGGACAGATAAGAACAGCCTTCAGCATAACCCCAAGAAGTCTTGAGAAGTGCAAGGTCGATGCCATCGGAGGACAGACATATACAGGCAGGGAGATCACCCCTGAGGTTACAGTAAGAGATGGATCAAAGGTACTCGAAAATGGAAGAGACTACACGGTATCTTACAGTGACAATATCGAGGTGGGCAAGAATGCCAAGGCAGTTATAGAAGGTAAGGGCAACTACACCGGACAGCTTACAGCAGAGTTCACCATCGCAAAGGAAGTGCTCGACATTTCAAATGCGGTGATAAGTGATATCGCAGATCAGTATTACAACTTCGGTGAGGAGCTCACACCTGCACTCAGTGTAAATCTTGGAGGAAGAAAGCTTACAGAGAATGTTGATTACAGCGTAACCTACACTGATAACATTGAGGCCGGTACGGCTACAGCTACAGTGAAGGGAATCGACCAGAATAAGGGCGAGGTAAGTAAGACATTCAAGATCCTTCCTATAGATATAACAACTGCAGAGATCGCACTTGTGAAGGATTCATATGGTTTCACAGGAGATGCGGTAACAGCAGATGTAGAATCGATAACAGTCACAAGAAATGGAGTTAAGAAGGTACTCACAGATCTCGCAGGATTTGAGATCACATGTACAGACAATGTAAATGTCGGTACGGCTACAGTTAAGATCGCCGCAGGCGAAGGCCAGAGCTATACAGGAAGCACAAGCACATCCTTCAGGATCGTTGCAGCTTCAATAGAGCAGGCAGAGGTCAGCGTTGACAGTGCAGTATATACGGGAAGCGCAATCACTCCTGTATGCAGAGTAGTTCTCGGAGGAAAGACTCTTGCAGAGGGCGTTGACTACAAGGTAACAGTTTCAGGCAATGTGAATGTTACTGACAATGCACTGGTTACTATAGAGGGAACCGGAAATTACACCGGAAAGCTCTCACAGAAGTTCAGCATAACTCCTAAGAGGATATCACAGGCTGAGGTAAAGGCCGATGATGCTGAATACACAGGAAGCGCAGTTACGACAACAGTCAGTGTAGTCCTTGATGGAAAGACTCTTGTTCAGGGAACTGACTATAAGCTCAGCTACAGCGACAATGTGAATGTCACATCTGACACAGCAAAGGCTGTTGTGACAGTGACAGGAACAGGCAACTACACAGGAACAGTCCAGGGAGAGTTCTCTATAACTCCTATGGATATATCAAAGCTTGACATACCGGAGATACCAGATCAGACATACGGCGGTCAGGCAGTAAAACCTGAACTGAGAATTGTAAATGGCAACAATGTCCTCTCAGAGGGCACTGATTACACAGTGGCATACGAGAACAACGATTCGGTTACAGACAAGGCCAGCGCTATTATCTCAGGTAGAGGAAGCTACAAGGGATCAGTGACCAGAACATTTGCTATAAAGGCATACAGCATAGATAATGCAGAGATAAGTGGAATCCAGGATGCGGTAGTATTTACAGGAGATGCCATTGAATTTGCAGATATAGCAGTTGTAGTAAACGGCAGGACACTTGTGAATGGTACGGACTACACAGTAAGCTACGAGAACAACCTGAACGTTACAGATGAGAAGAATCCTGCATATGTGATCATAAAGGGCACAGGAAACTACGGCGGACAGGTTAGAACAGCATTTGCCATAACAGCTAAGAATATCGGCAGATGCAGCATTGATCCGATTGGCGGACAGATATACACAGGTAAGGCGGTTGAGCCTGAGATCACAGTCAGAGATGGCGCAAGGATACTGGAGACCGGAAAGGATTATGACATTACTTACAGCAACAACACAGATGTGACAGACAGTGCTGAGGTCACCATAACAGGTAAGGGCAACTACAGAGGCAGCAACAGTGCGGTATTCACCATCGCACAGGAGGTTGTGGATATATCAAAGGCTGTAATGAGCAAGGTCGATGACCAGTATTACAACTTTGGAAATGCCATAAGACCAGAGGTTACACTTACATATGGCGGCAAGACATTGACACAGGATGTGGACTACGAGCTTGTATACATCGACAATATCAATGAAGGTACGGCGACGATACAGGCAAATGGTATCAACAAGAACACAGGCTCGGTGAGCACAACATTTGCCATAAAGCCAGTAGATATAACAACTGCTGAGGTTGTACTTGAGAATGACTCATTTGAGTACACGGGATCAGAGATCAGACCTGCAGTTAAGATGATAACAGTAAGCAGGGATGGCAAGGCGACGGCAGTGACATCTATGACAGCATTTGATGTGACATACACGGACAATACAAATGTCGGAACTGCTGGTGCGGTTATAAAGGCAGCAAAGGGAAGCGGATTTACAGGATCTGTGACAAAGAAGTTTGAGATCACAGAGGTGGATATCGCACAGGCTGTAGTTGATGTGGAAGACCATGTGTACACAGGAAGTGCAGTAAAGCCTGCATATACAGTGACACTTGATGGCAAGAAACTCACTGCGGGAACAGATTTTAATGTGGTGTTCAGCAACAATGTAAATGTTGGAACAGCAGCCATCCTCACAGTGACCGGTACAGGAAACTACAAGGGAACAGTTGTCGCATACTTTGCGATAACTGCAAAGGATCTGAGCAAGGCAGATGTGAATGTCCAGTCATCAGTTTACACTGGAAAGCCACTTACACCGGCTGTGACAGTAACTCTCGATGATGAGATATTAAATGCAGACATTGATTATGTTGTTTCTTACAGCAACAATGTAAACGCTACGACAGCAAAGTCAAAGGCGACTGTGACAGTCAAGGGAACAGGAAACTATCAGGGCACTGTGACTGCAACATTCGACATTGAGCCAAAGGCGATCGATGAGGCGAAGATCAATGATATACCGGATCAGATGTACAGCGGCAGTGAGATCAGACCGGATGCAAAGGTGACACTCGATGGAGTACAGCTTGTTGCAGGAACGGACTACACTGTGACATATGAGAACAACATAGAGGTTTCAGATTCAGCCAAGCTTATCGTAACCGGTAAGGGCAATTACAAGGGAACTGTAGAGAAAAACTTCAGTATAAAGAGTCTCACTCTTGAGGACGCAGAGGTATCAGGTATACCAGCCGGCACAGAATACACAGGAAAGGCCATAACATTTGGCGAGATTGTTGTGACACTGGGCGGAAAGAAACTGTCCGAGGATGAGGATTACACAGTAGAGTATAAGAACAATGTAAACGTGACAGACAGTGCGGAGGTTGTGATAACAGGTATCGGCAATTACAGCGGAGAGCTGAGCAGAACATTCAAGATCACAGCTAAGGACATAAGCAAGTGTAGAGTCGATGCGATTGGCGGACAGGTATACACAGGAAAGGCTGTAACACCTGAGGTCACAGTGAGAGACGGAACACAGGTTCTCGTGTCTGGAACAGATTACAAGACAGAGTACAGCAACAACATAAATGAGACAACGGCCAGCTCGAAGGCTGAGATCAAGATCACAGGATCTGGTAACTACACAGGAAGCATAACAGTGAACTTCACGATATCTAAGAATCTTGTGGATATATCCAAGGCTGTGATAAGCAAGATCAGTGATCAGCTTTACAACTTCGGCCAGCCGCTCACACCGGATGTGACAGTTACATTTGGTGGAAAGACACTTGTATACGGCGAGGATTACGCACTCGTATATGTGGACAACATCGATGAGGGTGTGGCAACCGTAACAGTTAGAGGTATCAAGTCAAATACCGGATCTTTATCGGCTAAGTTTAACATCAATCCGGTCGATATAAGTGATGGACAGATAGCTCTTGATGCATCCGAGTATATGTATACAGGAACAGCAGTAAAACCGGTGATCAATTCATTTACAGTGAAGAGAGCTGGAAAGACAGTGACAGTTACTGATTTTGACAACCTTGAGATCAGCTACTCGTCAAATACAAATGTTGGAACAGGTAAGGTTACTATAAAGGCACTTGAGGGTGAAGGCTTCACAGGAAGTGTCAGCAAGACATTTGCAATAGTAGGTGCTTCAGTCGACAATGCTTCAGTAAAGGTTGGAAACGGAGTTTATACGGGTGAAGCTGTAACTCCGGATCACACAGTTACACTCGGAGGCAGGACACTTGTTGAGGGACGCGACTACAGAGCAGACTACAGCAACAATGTGAACGTGACAGACAGTGCAGTGCTCACCATCACAGGTATGGGTAACTACAGTGGAAGCACCACAGCAAGATTTAAGATAAGTGCCAGAAATCTTGCAGATGCAGACATTACGGTGGCATCGGCAAGATACACAGGAGATCCACTTACACCTGCAGTTACAGTTTCACTTGGCGGAACAGCTCTTGTGGAGGACAGAGACTTTACAGTTTCATACAGTGACAATGTGAATGTCACAACAGACACAGATAAGGCAGGCGTTACCATCACAGGTATAGGCAACTACACTGGAACGGCGGTTGAGAAATTCGATATCGCAGCCAGAGACATATCTCTTGCAGAGATAAAGGACATCGACAGACAGAATTATACCGGTAATGCGGTTACACCAAAGCTCACGGTTGTTGACGGACAGAGAGAGCTTGTGGCAGGCAGGGATTACACCGTAAGCTACAAGAACAATGTCGAGGTGACAACGGCAGCAGTTGCGGTGATAACAGGAAAGGGCAATTATTCAGGAGCTGCCAGCAAGCTGTTTGCTATTGGCGGTGCTGATATTGCAGATGCAGATATAACAGGTATAAAAGACAGCGTAACCTACACAGGAAAGGCAATAACATTTGCCGGACTTAATGTAACATACGGCGACGATGTACTTGTGGCAGGAAGAGACTACACTGTATCATACAGTGGAAATAAGAACGTGACGGACAAGGCAAGTGTTACCATCACAGGTATTGGCAACTACACAGGAAGTGTTAACAGATACTTTGCTATAACAAGAAGAAATCTTGCAGACTGTCATGTGAGCGAGATCGAGGGTCAGATTTACACAGGCAAGAAGATAGAGCCGGAGCTCACAATTACATATGGAGATCTGGTGCTTGTAGAGGGTGTTGACTACGAGATCGAGTACAGCAATAATATTGAGCCTACAGCAGGCGGACAGCCGGCAAAGGCAACAGTAACAGGTAAGAGAAGCTACACAGGAACTGTGGAGAGAGAATTTACCATTACAAAGGATCCTGTAAATATAAGCGGAGCCAAGATCAGTGCAATACCTGATCAGGAGTTTGCAAAGAAGAATATCACACCTGCGGTAAATGTTACATACGGTGGCAAGACGCTTGTACAGGGAACTGATTACAAGGTTTCATACATCAATAACTATAATGTTGGAACTGCCACAGTGACGATCACAGGATATGGAGACTACGTAAGTTCTAAGACGGCAACTTTCGAGATCGTCAAGAGAGACGTAACAGGTTATGTAGCAGAGCTTTCAAAGAGCAGCATGACATACACCGGAAAGGCACTCACTCCATCAGTTACAGCTATTAACAGCAGTGACGGAGCATTTGTGCTTGACGATGAAGATATCGCGGGCTTCATAGTGAGATATGCTTCAAATGTAAACGTTGGAACAGCAACGGTTACAGCTACAGCAGGAAGCCGGTCTAACTACACAGGAAGTGTGACAGCAACATTTGCCATAACAGCGGCATCAATCGATAATGCAGTAGTTGTGGCAGAGGATACGGAATACACAGGAAAGCCGGTAACTCCAGCCGTTACAGTGACAGTCAACGGTGTTGTGTTATCAGCAGCGGATTACACAGTGGCTTACAGTAACAACACTGAGGTCGGAACCGCAGAGGTAAGCATAACAGGAAAGGGCAACTACACCGGAGAGACAACAGGTACATTTGAGATAATAGCAAGAAGTATCAAGAACTGTACAGTTGAGTGCAGCACATCGATCGAGTACACAGGAAACCAGCTCATACCTGTTGTAAAGGTAAAGAATGGTGATGTGGAGCTGACAGAGGGAGTTGACTACATACTCAGCTTCGATATGAACACAGATGTGACAGGACGCGCAAAGGTGGTTGTGACCGGTAAGGGCAACTACAAGGATTCAGTGACAAGATACTTTGCAATTACAAAGAAGAGTATCGCTGGAGCTGAGATCAAGGGTATTACAGGAAAGGTATTCACAGGTAATGCAATAACACAGGATATTGAAGTTGAACTGGATGGACAGAAGCTTAGCCAGGGAACGGACTATACTGTGAAGTACGAGAACAATGTTCATGTAGGAACAGCAGTCATAACAATAACAGGTGCAGGCAACTACACAGATTCTGTAAAGAAGAGCTTTGTGATAAGCAAGGCAGATATAAGCAACACGGCTGTTATAAACGGAATTGAGTCCGAGGTTATATACAAGGGCACAGCATTTAAGTTTGATAATGTCACGATAACATGGGGAACAAATGTGCTGAAGGAAGGCAGAGATTACACGATCACATACCAGAACAACAGCGGAATCACCATGACGAGAACAAGTAAGGCTTCAGTCACTGTGAAGTTCATGGGCGACTACAAGGGAAGCGTTACAAAGCAGTTCAGGATCAAGGCATTTGACATATCAAAGGCAACCGTATCAGCGATAGCAGACAAGACCTACACAGGATCAGCGATCAAGCCGGCGGTTACAGTTAAGATCGGCAGTACAGTGATAAATCCAAAGGAGTACACGGTTGAGTACAGCAACAACGTGAAGCCGGGTGTTGCAAGTGTTACGATCACAGGACTTAACAACTTCTACGGAACAAAGAAGGTTACATTCAACATCCTTCCTGCAAAGGTGAAGAACCTTGCGGCAAGCGGTGAGACAACAACATCACTGAAGCTATCATGGAGCAGCAGTGCATATGCCCAGGGATATGAGGTGTACAGATATGATACAGGTAAGAAGACATATGTGAAGGTTGCAACAGTGACGGGCACAAGCAGAAATATCACAGGTCTGGCAGCGGGAACTGATTACAAGTTTGCGGTATCAGCATATGTGAAGTCGTCAGGCAAGACACTGTATAGCGAGAAGACAGTCATAAATGCAGCAACAAAGCCAGCTAAGGTTTCAGGTATTTCATTCAGCAGCAGGGCAGAGAAGTCGATAGCGCTCAAGTGGAATACAGTTAAGGGAGCTACAGGCTACAAGGTATACAGACTTGTAGCAAAGGACAATTACAAATATCTTGGTTCGACATCAAAGACAGCTTATAATGTAAACGGTCTGACTGGAAGTACAGCTTACACATTCAAGGTAGTTGCATACAAGAAGGTCGGCAGCAAGGAGCTCGTTGGTGAGGATGCTACAGCAAGGATCATGACAACGCCATCGGCAGTCAAGAATCTTAAGATCAGTGCCAGAAGCAATGCATCAATAACGATGAAATGGAGCAAGGTAAACAACGCTGATGGATACATAGTTTACAGATACCGCGGCAACAGAGCAGTCAAGATCAAGACCATCACAAGCAAGTCAAAGGTCGTATTTGTAAGCTCAAAGCTCAGTGCCGGAACAACGTATAAGTACAGAGTTGTGGCATACAAGAAGGATGGAAAGGCGATCGTAGAGAATGCCGGAACATATGTATCAGGATTTACACTTCCTGCAACACCTGTTGTATCAGCGAAGGCCGGAGTCAAGCAGGCGAAAATTGCATGGAAGAGAGCCAAGGGAGCAACAGGTTACATCGTATACATGTCAACATCAAAGCGTGGCACGTATAAGGCTGTTGCAACCATAAGAAAGGCAGGAACTACTTCATACACCAAGAAAGGCCTGAAGAAAGGCAAGACATATTACTTCAAGGTGCGTGCATTTAACAAGTCAGGTAAGACAACATATAAGAGTTCATACTCAACAGTAAAGAAGATCGTTGTCAAATAGTGACTGACAGTTAGATAAGGGAAAGCCGGAAATAAAACTATAAAAAGCATCCAACCGGGTGAGCCTGGAAACAGGCTTATCTGGTGGATGCTTTTTTGTTATCTATGAGGCGGAGGAATCTGTCCGCCTGAGAGATGATAAAGTCCTTAAGTGCTTTATATGGAAATACATTCGTTGTATTATTGCCTACATCGGTGCCTATGGAGGTGAATGAGTCGAGATCACTCCGCAGTCTGCTCTGTGAGAAACATAGACATTTTTTTATGGTCATATCAGGTGATGAAACCTTCGGTATGATCGGTGAGAAATCCCTGATAAACAATGGATTTGTCACATTGTAATCACCGTAGAAAAACTGTTCTGAGAAGAAATCCCGGAATGGGATGCACCTTCCCTCCGGCTGCATGCTGAGCTCGTGCATTCGGACATGGTCTATGTCGCGTGTCACACAGGTGGGAGTGTTATCGCCTGCCTCAAACTGAAAATATTGCGGCCAGAATTCCTCCACATAGGCGGCGTCCATCATGAGATGGGCAAGTATGCCAAGGTCGGCAGGTGTCATAGCTTCCACTGGATATTCTGACAATATGTGATCGATGTCCGGATATTTTGTTATGAGATCGTTCTGCCATTCCGGCCTGAAATGTGTCAGGGCTTTGTCCGTAACCGCATCTGGAAGAACGCAGCCCAGCAGGAAATCATTCAGCAGCTCCGGCTGGGATTCCTTTGAAATATGAAGTTTATCTGCGATGTATCTGCCCTCGCACAGGTGTATTATGTATCCCGGCATTGCAGCCCTCCCATATAGAATATATTTGTCAATTTGTAAAAAAGTGTACCCCCGGAGCCCCCGTAATGTCAATAAAGACAATTTCATACAAACAGTTTACTTGACTTATAATTTGTTAGGCGGTAAAGTCATAGATGGATAAATGGGATATCCATATCAGAGTAAAAGGAGAAACGTGTTGAATAACGATTACAACAAAGAACAAAACGACAAGAATGACGACAACAAGAATAATGGCAACAAAGGCAAAAACAGGAATGTCATGGTTCTGCTTGTCATCTCGGTGATATTGACACTGCTGTGCTGGAGAGCATACGACAAGATCACAAATGGAACGAAAAAAGAGATCCCGTACAGCGGATTTGTGGAGATGCTGGATTCGGGAGAGGTGGACAATGCAGAGATATATGCCAAGAAGATCAAATTTACCTCAAAGGAGTCTGATGGAACTCTGGACAAGAACACCTATGTGACTGTGAGGATAAGCGACGATAAGCTGGCAGACCGACTTAAGACGGCCCATGAGAAGTATGCCACAACATATGAGGGAAAAGACGAGAGCGGTTCAGCCATGGTCGGAACGATACTTTCATATGTGGTAATGATAGCTGCATTCTATCTGTTTCTTTCGCTCGTGACAAGGCGGAGCGGAATGATGGGCTTTGGCAAATCTAACGCAAAGGTATATATGGAGAAGAAGACCGGAGTCACATTTGCAGATGTTGCAGGTGAGGACGAGGCAAAGGAATCCCTGACTGAGATGGTCGACTTCCTTCACAACCCTAAGAAGTATATGGCTATAGGTGCAAAGCTTCCAAAGGGAGCACTGCTGGTCGGCCCTCCGGGAACCGGAAAGACACTTCTGGCAAAGGCTGTTGCCGGAGAGGCAAACGTGCCATTTTTCTCCATGTCGGGATCAAGCTTCGTGGAGATGTACGTGGGAGTCGGAGCATCGAGAGTCAGAGACCTGTTCAAACAGGCATCTGAGATGGCTCCTTGTATAATATTCATAGACGAGATAGATGCCATAGGCCAGAGCAGAGACAGCGTGAGGGGCGGTGATTCGGAGAGAGAACAGACACTGAACCAGCTTCTTGCCGAGATGGATGGATTTGACACATCCAAGGGAATAGTGATACTGGCTGCAACCAACAGGCCGGAGACACTTGACAAGGCACTCCTGAGACCGGGAAGATTTGACAGAAGAGTAATAGTTGAGAAGCCGGATCTTCAGGGTAGAATAGACACGCTGAAGGTACACTCCAGAAATGTCAAGATGGATGAGACTGTGGATCTCCGTGAGCTTGCGCTTGCCACAGCAGGTGCGGTTGGAGCAGATCTCGCCAACATAATAAATGAGGCGGCGCTCACTGCGGTCAGATCCGGAAGGAGCATGGTTTCACAGGCTGATCTGATTGGTGCGGTGGAGCTTGTATTTGCAGGAAAAGAGAAGAAGGGCAAGCTGCTCGGCGACCAGGAGAAGAAGGTCGTTGCATATCATGAAGTTGGACATGCTCTTCTGGTTGCACTCCAGAAGCACACTGAGCCTGTTCAGAGAATTACAATAGTTCCTAGAACGATGGGTTCTCTGGGATATGTATGGCAGGTGCCTGAGGAAGAGAAGTATATGGAGACCAAGGCTGAGCTTGAGGCGAACATTGTGACGACCCTCGGCGGAAGAGCTGCAGAGGAATTGAAATTCGAGTCAGTGACCACCGGCGCGGCAAATGATATAGAGCAGGCGACCAAGACAGTGAGAGCGATGATAACCATGTACGGAATGTCAGACAAGTTCGGACTCATGCAGCTTGAGACTGTTCAGGGAAAATATCTCGACAGAAATGCAGTGCTCCAGTGTTCAGACAAGACTGCTGCAAAGGTCGATGAGGAGATTAGGAATCAGCTCAAGAAGGCATATGATGAGGCCAAGAAGCTTCTCTCAGAGCACATGAATGCGTTGGATGCCATCGCACAGTATCTGATAGAGAAGGAGTCGATAACAGGCCAGGAGTTCATGGAGATATTCAACAGAGTTGAAAATGCTGAACAAAATGTTGAACAGGAATAAAATTAAGACAATAATAAGATCAAAAAAAGAGAAGCCGGGGCTGGCAAAAAGCTCCGGCTTCTCTTTTTTCTATATCTGCTTTAGATTATATCTGCTTTAGATTATATCTGCTTTAGATTATATCTGCTGAAGATCGTCCAGGGTCTTGCCGTATGCCGGTAAAAACTCGCACACGAAGTCGTTTACCTCAGGATAAGTCTCAGCCATCTGTGACACGGAATTCATGATCGTACCCATGGCACTGGAGAACTCGGTATTTCCCGATCCTGTCTCCTCCATACATTTGATCAGGGCGGACAGCTTGTCAGCCGCTTTGACGAGCTTCCAAAGATATACATCATTCTCGTCGTCGGCATCCTTAAAGAATATCGGTTCATAGGCTGGTCTGAGATCGTCCGGCAGCTTGTCAAGCAGTGTGTGGCATGCGATATCTTCCACATCCTTGAAGGCTGTCTTGATATCATCGTTGTAGTATTTCACTGGGGTCGGCATGTCGCCGGTGATGATCTCCGATGCATCGTGATAGAGACCTATGAGTGCAGCTCTCTCGGCGTTCAGAGTCTTGCCGTAGCGTACATTGCCGATGGTTGCCAGTGCGTGGGCTATCATGCTCACCTCTAGGCAGTGCTCACACAGATTCTCCTCGCGGTTGTTCCTCATGAGTGCCCATCTGTCAATATATTTCATTCGTGATATAAGTGCAAAAAAGTTGTATTCCATCATAAAATCCTCGTTACTTCTGTTTATCGTTGTGGAAAAAGTTATATACCGCAGTGGCTGCAGTCTTGTTCATTCCCTGCGGGATCTCGAGATCAGCAATGCTGGCGGCACGGATCTTTTCTATGTCCTTGAAGTATGCCAGAAGAGCCTTTCTCCTTGCCGGACCGATGCCCTCAATATCGTCCAGAACTGAGTGGATCTGGGATTTGCTTCTGAGACTTCTGTGGTACTCGATTGCAAATCTGTGGGCCTCATCCTGAAGTCTTGTTATCATGTTGAAGGCCTGTGTATTTGCAGGAAAATCTATCTCCTTGTTGTTGTAATAGAGTCCTCTGGTTCTGTGGTGGTCATCCTTTACCATTCCGCATACCGGGATGTTGAGACCAAGCTCGTCAAGAACCTCCAGAGCTATGTTGACCTGACCCCGGCCGCCATCCATCATGAGTACATCAGGGTAGATATTAAACCGCTCGTCTGTGAACCTTCTTGTGAGTACCTCCCTCATGCTTGCGTAGTCATCCGGCCCGTCTATGGTCCTGAGCTTGAACTTTCTGTAGTCATTCTTCTTGGCGCGTCCGTTTTCAAATACCACCATGGATGCCACGGAGTGATAGCCGCTTATATGCGATATATCAAATGCTTCAAGGCGTCTTGCGGATGAAACTCCGATAAGCTGTGCCAGCTCATTTGCCGCACCCTCAGTGCGCTCCTTTTCACGCTTGAGCTTGTCGGCATCCTGGTTCATGACCAGAAAAGCATTGTCCTTTGCCAGCTTGAGAAGCTTCTGCTTGTCTCCCTTCTGGGGAACAATGATGTGTACCTGACTTCCCCGGCGGGCGCTCAGATATTCCTCGATGACCTTGTAGTCCTCGATCTGCTGCTCGATAATGATCTCCTTTGGCAGATATGGAGTGGAAGCGTAGTATTGCTTGAGAAAAGACTCCATGATCGTGCTGTAAGCCTCAGCATTTACGCCGCTCATGTGGTAGTGTTCCCTGCCGATCATCTTGCCGGATCTTATGAAGAATATGGATATGACACACTCATTTCCAAGATCGGTGGCCATGGCGATCACATCCCTGTCGTCTGCGCTTGTGTCACCGACTCTCTGGGTGGACTCAATGTGATGGATGCTCTTTATCAGATCCCTGATCTCGGCGGCCTGTTCAAATTCCATATCCTCGGACAGCTCCTTCATCTGCTTTTCGAGATCCCTGATCACATGACCGTGGTTGCCGTTCAGAAAGCTTATGGCATCCTGGACATTTTTGTTGTAATCCTCCTTGGAGATATATCCCTGACAGGGCGCCATGCACTGCTTTATCTGGTGATACAGGCAGGGCCTTTCAAGGCCCATATCCCTTGGCAGAACCTTGTTGCAGCTCCTGATGTGATACAGCTTTTTCAGCAGCTCTATGATATCCTTCACCGCTTTGGAATTGGTGTATGGGCCGAAATATTTGGAGTGATCCCGTTTCATCTGATGGCTGTACAGTATGCGCGGGTAATCCTCCTCCACAGTAATGCGGATATAGGGATAACCCTTGTCATCCGTGAGCATGGTGTTGTAGTGCGGTCTGTGCTCCTTTATAAGGTTGCACTCTAGAACGAGAGCCTCGATCTCTGAACCGCAGACAATATATTCAAACCATGCAATATGGGATACCATCTTCTGAATCTTCGGGGATTTCTTGTAGCCGGTCTGGAAATATTGATGTACTCTGTTGTACAGATCTATGGCTTTTCCTACATATATAATATGATCCCCCGAATCGTGCATGAGATATACTCCTGGGACATGGGGGAGCTTCTTAAGTTCTTCTTCAAAATCAAACATGTCATTCACCTCAAAAATCTTAGATAAGTATATCACTATACTTACTATCATGTCATTCTTTCATCAGAAAATTTGAAAAATAAAAAAGGATTTTGAGAAAAAACGGAGAATAATAAAAATGTGTGGTAAGAAATATTGATCATGTGATAGGAGAGATTCTATGACGATACGGGAACAGCAGGAAAAAAGGGAGCACGAAGTGCTCAGCAGATATGCGGCGTTCAGTGATCAGTCCACAGGACGTGACAGACCGGAGGAGCAGTGCGACCTCAGAACGGTCTACCAGAGAGACAGGGACAGGATACTCCACTGCAAGGCGTTCAGGAGACTTAAGCATAAGACTCAGGTATTTCTGTCGCCGGGTGATGATCACTACAGGACCAGACTGACCCATACTCTGGAGGTGTCGCAGATAGCAAGGACGATAGCCAGATCACTCAGGCTTAACGAGGATCTGACGGAGGCGATAGCGCTGGGACATGACCTGGGACATACGCCATTTGGACATGTCGGTGAGCGGACACTTGCGGCCTGCGCGGGCAATAATTTCAGCCACAATGTTCAGAGCGTAAGGGTTGTGGAACGTCTTGAGAACCGTGGTGAGGGACTTAATCTCACCTGGGAGGTCCGGGACGGAATGCTAAACCATAAGACATCATGCACTCCGCATACGCTGGAGGGACAGTGTGTGAGACTGGCGGACAAGATAGCGTACGTCAATCATGATATAGATGATGCGATAAGGGGTAACATATTGAAGGAGGAGGATCTTCCGACCAATATCACCGACATTCTCGGGAAGAATACCCGCACCAGACTGAACTGTCTCATACATGATGTGATAAATACGAGTCAGGACAAGGATTATGTCGGTATGTCGGCGGAGATCGGGGATGCTCTGGGGAAGCTGAGAACATACATGTTCAGATATCTCTACACTAACCCGATAGCCAAGAGCGAGGAGCTCAAGGCCGACAAGATGCTGAGGATATTGTATGAATACTTCATTGAGGACGCCAGCAGGCTGACAAATGAATGTGTTGAGATGATATATATGGGAGAGGATCCCAAGACAGTCGTGTGCGACTACATAGCTGGTATGACAGACAATTATGCGATAGAGACATTTAAGAGTATATATATACCGAAGTCCTGGAAGGTCTGAGCATACCTGACAAACAGGAGGAATCGAATTGTATTATTCGGATGACGTGATAAATGAAGTCTTGTCAAGAAATGATATAGTGGATGTTATCGGAAGCTACGCAAGCCTTAAGAAGAAGGGCGCGAATTACGAGGCATGCTGTCCGTTCCATCATGAGAAGACTCCGTCATTTAAGGTCAACAGGGAAAAACAGATGTATCACTGCTTCGGCTGCGGAGTCGGTGGCAACGTGTTTACATTTGTCATGGAATATGAGAACCTCAATTTCCCGGAGGCGGTGGAGAGGCTTGCGGAGAGGGCTGGAGTACAGCTCCCTGAGAAGTCCATGAACGCCCAGGAGAGGTCGAGGGAGCAGTATAAGATAACGCTCAGGGAGATGAACAAGACTGCGGCTGCATATTTTCATTATATATTGAAGCATAGCCAGCATGGTGAGAAGGCTTATGAGTATTTTCACGAGACAAGAGGTCTCTCTGATGAGACGATAAATAAATTTGCGCTTGGATATTCAGATATATACAGGGATGATCTGTACAGGTATCTGAAGAGCAAGGGATATACAGATGATCAGATGAAGGGCTCGGGACTTGTTGAGATCAGCGAGAAGGAAGGCGGTGTGGACAAGTTCTGGAACAGAGCCATGATCCCGATACTGGATATAAACGGCAAGGTCATCGCATTTGGCGGACGAGTCATGGGCGATGGAAAACCGAAATATATAAATACCAGTGATACCGCGGTGTTCGACAAGAGCCATACGTTGTTTGCCATGAACATAGCAAGGCGGAGCAGGAGAAAAGGATTTATATGCTGTGAGGGATATATGGATGTCATCTCCATGCATCAGGCAGGATTTGACAATGCCGTGGCATCCCTTGGAACGGCATTTACATTTGGACATGCTGGGATAATAAAGAGATATGCCGATGAGGTTTATCTGGCGTACGACAGTGACGGCGCAGGCGTGGAGGCGACGAAGAAGGTCATAGCAATTCTCCGGGAGGTCGGAGTCGGCGCAAGGGTCATCAATATGAGACCGTACAAGGATCCCGATGAGTTCATACAGAACCTTGGAAGCGAGGCATTTGAGGAGAGGATAAAGAAAGCTGAGAGCGGAATGATGTTCCTTGCAAGGATATATTCTGAGGAATATGACCAGAGCGATCCGGGGGAGCTGACCAAGTTCCAGAACCAGATAGCGAGGGAACTGGCATATATTGAGGACGACCTGGAGAGAAATAATTATGTCGATGCCATAGCGAGAAAATATGTGATCGACAAGGATGCCCTTGCCGCGAAGGTACATGCCTACGGTGTTGCGGGCACGGCAAAGCCGGAGATAGTGGAGCGGGAGACCCGCAGACTCCAGGAACAGCAGAGCTATGAAGAGTTCCCGGGAGACCAGAGCGCGGGAGCTCCGGGAAGACCTGAGACAAAGGATAATAAGACCGCCAAGCTGCTGCTCACATGGCTTGTGAACCGGCCGGAGCTGTTTGCCAGACTTGACGGCGTGGTGAGTGAGGCGGACTTTGAGCCGGGAATATACCGGACCGTAGCGGACAAGCTGTACTCACAGTACAGGGAGAAGCACAAGGTTGAGCCCGCTGTGGTGGTGAACACATTCCAGGATGTGGAGGAACAGAGACTGGTGGCAGGCATGCTCCAGACAGATCTGGCGATAGACATGACCGAGGAGGAGGTTGGCAATGCCATAACCGAGGTCGTGAAAAAGATAAAGCTTGCCAGCATAAAAAAGCAGCTTGAGAGCGAGAATGACATGATGAAGGTTCAGCAGCTCATCAAGGACAGGAAAAAGATAGAAAAGTTTAAAGTTATTTTATAAGAAATAAACAATACATTATGTGGAGGAAAGATATGAGTACAATGGATGCGATCAATTCAAATGAAGACAAGTATATGATCAAGGTGAGTGAGGACGATGCGATCAACGCAAAGTTCAACACAAAGCTTCAGGAATTGCTTGACATAGCTCACAGCAAGAAGAACGTTATAGAGGACACAGAGCTCATCAAGCATTTTAACGATCTCAAGGAGGTTGCCCTTGATCTGGATACCATGCAGAAGATCTTCAATTTCCTTGAAAAGAACGGTGTGGACATACTTCAGATAACAGATGACGATGAGGAGGAGCCAACACTTGACGAGGACGTGATCGCTGAGGGCGAGGATGTTGAGAAGATAGATTTCACAGATACAGGTGATATATCAAGCACAACACAGGATCCTGTCAAGATGTACCTGAAGGATATAGGAAAGGTGCCTCTGCTCAGCGCGGAGGAGGAGATAGAGCTTGCCAAGAGAATGGAGGCAGGCGATGAGATGGCAAAGAAGAAGCTTGCTGAGTCCAACCTCAGACTTGTTGTAAGTATAGCCAAGAGATATGTTGGACGTGGAATGTTATTCCTCGATCTAATACAGGAGGGTAACCTCGGTCTGCTCAAGGCCGTGGAGAAGTTTGATTACAGAAAGGGTTACAAGTTCTCAACATATGCGACATGGTGGATCAGACAGGCCATCACAAGGGCCATCGCAGATCAGGCGAGAACCATAAGAATCCCGGTTCATATGGTTGAGACCATCAACAAGGTTACCAGAGTGAGCAGAGATCTGCTTCAGAAGCTCGGCAGAGAGCCGCTTCCAGAGGAAGTCGGAGAGGTTATGGGACTTCCAAAGGAGAGAGTTCAGGAGATCATGAAGATCGCACAGGAGCCTGTATCACTGGAGACTCCTATCGGTGAGGAGGAGGACAGCCATCTTGGAGATTTCATACAGGATGAGAGTATCCCTACACCTGTTGAGGCGACAAACCAGACACTGCTGCACGAGCAGCTCGACGAGGTAGTCAGCACACTTACAGAGAGAGAGCAGAGAGTTATAAAGCTCAGATTTGGATGGGATGACGGAAGACCAAGAACCCTTGAGGAAGTCGGCAAGGAGTTCAATGTCACAAGAGAGCGTATCAGACAGATCGAGGCAAAGGCGCTCAGAAAGCTGAGACATCCTAACAGAAGCAGAAAGCTCAAGGATTTCCTGTATAACTAGCAGAGAGGACCGCGCGATCTGGCATGGATGGTGCGAGGATAATAATTATGAAAGATATAGAATTGTCACTTCGTATGAAGACTGTTGCCGACATGGTAAAGCCCGGCGGCAGAGTGTGTGATATTGGATGCGACCATGCATTTGTGTCCATATACCTTGTGGCAAATGGCATATCGGACCGGGTCATAGCATCAGATGTTAGAACCGGTCCGTGTGCTATAGCCAGGGATAATATAGCCAGGTGGAATATGACAGACCGTATTGATCTGAGACTCGGAAACGGACTTGCAACCATATCTCCGGGTGAGGTGGATTCCATCATAATAGCCGGCATGGGAGGAATCCTCATAACGGATATACTTGAAGCCGGCATGGATGTGGTACAGTCAGCCGGTCAGCTCGTGCTGCAGCCCCAGTCGGAGACAGAGCATTTGAGAAGGTACATCGCAGAGAATGGCTGGAAGATCACAGAGGAAAAAATGCTGATAGATGCCGGCAAATACTATGTTGTACTGAATGTGGATGTGACAGCACAGGATTTTGGTAATAAGTCAGCCATGGATGAAGTATATTATAAATACGGATATTACCTCATACATAATCATGACAAGATCCTCGGAGAGTATCTGAGGGATAAGCTTGATTCGACCGGAAAAGTTCTTGAAGGACTGAAGAATGCGGATACGGTCAATGCCAGACGGCGTGCCGGTGAGCTCACGCATGAAAAGGAATGCATGGAAGAGGCATTGAGACTTATATCGGATATGGAGTAGATATTTATATGGGTGATGAGCAGAGAAGTATAACATCATTAAAGACAACTGCAAAGGAGTGGGCGAGGAAAGTCGGTATCGATTCGGTCGACAGGCTGAACGAGATGATCGATTCAGGAAAGGGACTGGAGCTCATACTGGTATGCGAGGCTATGCAGAGTAACTGCATGTATGAGATAGCCAGAAAAGTCTCCGAACAGAAGCGCAGGATAATACTGATATCCGGGCCGAGCTCGGCGGGCAAGACAACACTTTCCCACAGACTCAGTATCCAGCTTCGTGCCATGGGACTCAGACCACATGCGATAGCTGCGGATAACTATTTTGTGAACCGTGAAGACAATCCGAAGGATGAGAATGGCAACTATGATTTCGAGTGCCTGGAGGCCATGGATCTTGAAACACTTAATAGGGATATGACAAGGCTGTTGGACGGTGAAGAGATAGAGCTTCCGGTTTTCAACTTCAAGACCGGAGTGAGGGAATATCATGGGGACCTTCTCAAAATAGGTGAAAATGATGTTATCATCATGGAAGGAATCCATTCGCTTAACCCGAAGATGACATACGGCCTGGCGGATGAAGACAAGTACAAGATATACATAAGTCCTCTTAATCAGTTGTACGTTGAAGGTGAGGACGGCGAGCCGGCAAAGGTTTCAACCATAGACAGCAGACTGCTCAGGAGAATAGTCAGAGACAGCAGGACCAGAGGGAACGATGTGGAGAAGACACTTTCCATGTGGAGCTCAGTCAGAAGGGGAGAGGAGAAATATATCTTCCCATATGAGAGCGAGGCTGATGAGATGTTTAACTCGGGACTGTTGTACGAATATACCGCCATACGGCGTGAGGCGAGACCATTGCTGCTCGGGGTAGATGAGACTTCAGAGCATTACCAGGATGCGGCGAGACTTCTGCGTCTGATAGATATGTTCCACGATATAGACACGGAATACATACCTGCCAATTCCATACTCAGAGAATTTATAGGTGGCGGATGCTTCAGGATATGATGAAGGTTCACACAAGGATATAGAATAACCAATAAGAATAACCAGTAGCATAAAAAATACGGCACAGAGGCAAATCAAATGTCTCCGTGCCGTATTTTTTGTTCAAAATATAAGAAAAATACTATGAAAGGGAATGAGTTGGACTGTAAGCCGGGTTATGTCGAGAGTGATCATCTATCTAGGATTTATGTTACCATAAAACTCAAGCAACCTACCTGGAATGCAGCGGGCAACTGTATCATTCCACAAGCTCCTTTGCAGAAGCTATATTTGGTCTTGCTTCGGATGGGGTTTACAGAGCCTGTCATGTTACCATGGCAGCGGTGAGCTCTTACCTCGCCTTTCCACCCTTACCATACGAATATGGCGGTATATTTCTGTTGCACTGGCCTGGGAGTCGCCTCCACCGGACGTTATCCGGCATCCTGCCCTGTGAAGCCCGGACTTTCCTCACCTGCAAAAATGCAGCCGCGATCACTTATCCAACTCATATAATCTTATAACAAATCACCGGCAAAAAGTAAAGTGAAAATAATCAAAAAACAACGAATGTAGTTTTTAAAACTACTTAACACAGTTAAGAATGCTTGATGTGGATTGCGATTCATGATATAATCTATAGCAAAGACGAGCAGACTAATATATGACTTCAGGCATATGGCGCACACAGCGCTGGAAAGGACTAACAATGGAAGATGTATATTTAACTAATAGAGATTATGTGAAGATAAAGAATCTGAATCTGGTGAGCTACGGTGGCAATCAGAACTGGTCAAAGTCAAAGAAGATGCAGAAGGTCGGATGTGGTGTTATAGCCATGGCAGACCTCACGATGTATCTTGCTGAGCAGAATCCGAATATGATGACCGATGCCATCCGAAAGATCAACAAGCCAAAAGGCTTATACAACAAGCATGACTATCTTGAGTATGTGAGATTTTTCTATGTGCACTACGTGATACTTCTCATGCACAAGGGTATGCTGGGAATAGCACTCAAGCATACGATGAACAGATATTTCATGCTGAACGACATAGGGCTCAAGGCAAAGTGGAAGATGATGCAGTCCGATGAATCGATGCTGAGAGATATAAGACATCTCATAAGAAAGAATAAGCCGGTCATACTGGCCATAGGACCTAACAGATACAATCCATTTGGCAAGAAGGGTATCAGCCTTTATGTGGACAAGGACGGTGAGCTGAAGAGCTCCATCAGGGAGAATGTCCACTCACATTATGTGACTGTTACAGGAGTGTGCACCATAAAAGGAAGAGAATATCTTGTTGTATCTTCATGGGGAAAGAAGTATTATATAGACTATAAGGAATACAGGAATTACGTGAATAACGTCGGTGACAAGTTCACGAGCGGGATATTATATATCCAGGGATTATTATAAGATTTTACACCAGGAGGACATTGTATGAACGCAGTAGAATGTATCAAGACCAGAAGAAGTGTGAGAAAGTTTACAGATGAGATGGTGAGTGTTGACACAGTCAGAGGGATTGTTGAGCTGGCGTCATATGCGCCATCATGGAAGAATACACAGGTTATCAGATATACACTTGTGGAGGATCCGGAGATCATAGCTAAGATAGCTGCAGAGGGCGTTATGGATTTCCCTCTCAACCAGAAGACAGTCAGCAGAGCGAAGCAGCTCATGATAGTCACCAAGAAGGACGGAATATGTGGCTATGAGAAGTCAGGAGAGTTCAGCACAAGCAAGGGCAGCGAGTGGGAGATGTTCGATGCCGGTATAGCAACCCAGACATTCTGTCTTGCCGCTCATGATAAGGGCGTTGGAACAGTCATACTCGGAATATTTGACGATGCAAAGGTAGGAGAGATAGTTGGTATTCCTGATGGACAGACTGTTGCCGCAGTTGTGGCTATGGGTTATCCTGCATTTGCACCGGAGATGCCGCCTAGAAAGTCAGTGGACGACCTTCTCACAGTGAAGTAGATAACAGAACGGTACAATTACATATAAAAAGAAATTGATGTAAGCTGCACTTTAGTATACACTAAGTGCAGCTTTTTTTAATAAGGAGGCAACATGGCAGACAGGATTTCTTCAAAGGCTGATGTTCTTAAGAGCCTGTATGGAAAATTGAAGTATTCGAGAGTGGAAAAGCTGAAGATAGTAACCGGAGCTGAGCTTGATGCCGATCCGTATGGACTTGCGGCGGAGATAGCAGAAGAATTTGCCGGAGGGTATATCGTGGTCAGAAGCTCGTCCTCAAATGAAGACGGACTCAACACTTCGAATGCCGGTCACTATGAGAGTATTCTGGGAGTGGACCCTTCAGACGGAGAGGCGGTAGTAAGGGCAGTCAGGGAAGTGCTGGATTCATATAAATGTGATCTGGACGATGTGTCCGGCGAACAGGTTCTCATACAGAGACAGATCACGAATATCAGCTACAGCGGTGTTATATTTTCAAGGGAGATCAAGAAGAACAGGCCATATTATACGATAACCTACGATGATTCATCCACAGACGCGGTTACAAGCGGAAGGGGAGGAAAGACGGTATACATAATCAGGAATGTGGACTGTGATGAGCTGCCGGCGAACTGGGCTGCGCTCATCAGATCCATGCGTGAGCTGGAGGAGATGCACCCTGAATATCCACTGGATGTGGAGTTCGCAATAGATGAGGACAATACAGTCACGATATTTCAGATGAGACCTCTTGCAGCCAGCATCAATGGTGTTCACTCCGATGTCGATGACGAAGAGGTGTTCAGGACTGTTTTGGAGGCTGAGGATACATACAGGGAGATCAGCAGCCTGGTTGGGGACAGGAACACCATATTGTCGGATATGGCATTCTGGAATCCTGCGGAGATCATAGGTGAAAATCCCCATCCGCTTGACTATTCCCTGTACAGGGAGATCATCACGTCTGCGGCATGGAATCAGGGACTCAGCTACATTGGTTACAGAGAGGTGGATGGAGACCTCATGTATAAGCTTGGCAACAAGCCGTACATATCTCTTAAGAAGTCGTTCCTGGGGCTGATGCCGGATGAACTGGATGACAGGCTGGAGGCGAAGCTTCTGAAGTATTACGATAAGAAGCTTATAGATGATCCGACCGCCCATGACAAGATAGAATTTGAGATAGCATTTTCCGAATATGACTTCTCGACGGAGGACAAGCTGGGGACACTGACGGAAGCCGGGTTCACCAGGGAGGAGATTGCGGACCTCTCGGATTCGCTGTTCAATCTGACAAACAATGCGATATGCAATTTCAATAGAAACAGGATGAAGGATCTCAGGGCTCTTAACGGCCTTCGTGTCCACCGTGAGAATACGAGAAGCAACTGGCTTATGGCGCACAATGATGTGGTAACGCTGATACAGTATTTTGTACAGCTCATAGAGAGCATAAAGCATTACGGAACCCCGAAATTTGCGCGACAGGCGAGACTGGCATTCATATCGAAGGCGATTAGCAGATCCCTTGTGTACAGAGGATATTTTACGGACAAAGAGATAGACGATTTTATGATGTCGATATATACTGTTGCGTCGGAGTACGATTCTGACTTTCAGGATCTGGTGGACGGCAGGATAACAAGAGTTACATTTGATGAAAAATATGGACATCTGCGTTCAGGCACATACGACATAACCTGCGAGACATACGCCCAGCGCGAGTTCGACCTGTCCAAGGGAAGCGCTGCTGCGAGAAAGCAGAGGCAGACCATAGAGGAGCTTAAGCATAATCCTCTGGATTCGGTTAAGCTCATGGAGGCACTTGAGGATATAGGCTTTTATGTGGATCTCAGGGAATTTCTGGATTTCCTCAAGGATTCCATGGAGGAGAGGGAATTCTTCAAGTTCGAGTTCACCAAGACATTAAGCCTTGCCATAGACATACTTATAGATATAGGCGATAAACTTGGCATAAGCAAGGAAGACATGGCATATCTTGAGGTGCCGGATATTCAGCTTATGGTGAACAGACCTGCGGAATTCACAGGCGATATATGGAGAAAGAACATAGATCAGAACAAAAAGAAATTCCAGAGGGCGTCCATGCTTATACTGCCGGATGTCATATATGATCCGTTGCAGTTAAAATGCATAGAGATATGGGAGGCCAGACCTAACTTCATAACATCTGAATGCGTCACGGGTGACATTCTCCTGCTTGAAAATTATGAGAATGAGGATCACGAGGATGTGGCTGACGTTCAGGATAAGATAGTAGTTCTCCCGAAGGCGGATCCGGGATACGATTGGATATTTGCAAAGGGGATAAAAGGATTTATAACGAAATACGGCGGAGTTGCATCCCACATGGCGATAAGGTGTGCGGAGTTCAACATCCCGGCGGCAATAGGCTGCGGAGACTGCATATACAGTTTCGTGGAAAAACAGCAGACGGTGACGCTCGACTGTGCACACGGTAAGATAACAAAGGGGGTATAGGTTTTATGTTACATGCACTTATAACACAGCGGGAAGGACACAATATGTATGGAAAATATACGGACGTTCTCGAGGCTGCTTATGTGGAGTTCTATGAGAGCCTTGGAATAAGACTCAGACCGGTATCCAACTTTACAAAAAACTTTGATGAGATAGTGGATGAACAGTTTGATCTCCTGATAGTGACAGGGGGCGGAACGCTCCATCCGAGACATTATGTGGAGCCGCACAATGCAGAGCTGCAGCCGCACCGTGATGCGCTGGAGGAGCAGCTCATAATGTACTGCGTCCAGAATGAGATCCCAGTGATAGGCGTGTGCAGGGGAATGCAGCACATAAATGCGCTGTTTGGCGGTAAGATAAGTTATTCCGCGCGCTTTAAGGTGCCAAGACCCAGAGGCACAGACCACATGGCAAGGATAGTCAAGACGGACAGATATATCAAGGTAAACAACTTCCACAGCGACTGTGTCTATCTGGAAAATCTGTCGACGATGTTCTATCCGATAGTGGTCGATGAGGAGAATGAATCTGTCGAGGCATTTGTATCACCGACGATGAGCATACTTGCCTTCCAGTGGCATCCTGAGCGTATATTTGAGAGCGAGGAAGGACGGCTTTTTACAAGACATCTTATACAGGATTTCCTTGGGCTTCCGAGAGATGATGTGAAACCGGCGATAGATTAACGTTGAAATGCCATATGAAAGATGCTAAAATAAACTAGCGTATACTTATGAGATAGAAAAGTTGCGATGGAGGCACTATTATGGAGAACGGAAAAGCTAAACAGCTTTTAGATAGAATACAGGATATAGTTGGAGATGGACAGAACGTTCCATTTGCAGCAGGTAAGGTACTGGTCAACAAGGAAGAGGTTCTTGAGATCGTTGAGGAGCTCAAGACTACTATAGATCTGGAACTCAAGGCATATCATGAGATCACAGACAAGAGAAGCAAGATCATCAAGGAGGCAGAGCAGGAGGCCGATGAGATCATCGCGGAGGCCGAGGAGACTGCATCCAGGATCAGGCTTACAAAGCCAAGCCCGCTCTTTGTGGACCGCAAGGTCAAGAGCCTTGGCAAGCAGGACAGGCAGGCGCTCAGAACGGCCAACGAGATATATGCGGCATCTATCATTTATACAAATGAGATGCTGATGGAGATCAACGAGACCGTGAACCAGGCATATAATATGATAAGCATGGAGAGCGACAGAGTCCTTGATTCTCTGAGAAAGAAATCTGAGATCATTGAGAACAACAAGAAGGAGCTCATGGAAGGTCTCATGGATATGAAGAAGCAGGAGCGCTATGCCGATATACTGGAGATCAGCCAGCTTCTGGCGAATGAGCTGTATTACGAGAAGAACAAAGCCAAGGATGAGGAGCACAAGGATAAGAACGGTGAGCCGGAGATGGTTCAGTGGGAGTTCGATTTTGAAGATAAGAAGGAGCCTGAACCGATCCGGGTGAAGGCATCCAGGGAACCGGTCAAGAGTGTCCAGAGGGAGACTGATGATGCGGATTCTTCGATACATGTCATAAAAGACAGTGATCATGACGATAAGATGAGACGCTTTGGAGACAGAACACCGGTGAGACTTGAGGAGTCGATAACGGATGCGAGTGCCAAGGGAAGCGACTCAGACAAGAACGGCAGACCTGATTTCAGAATAGGCGGACGTATATCCGATGCCTATGATGACGTGGATGACGGAGTCGTATAAAAGTTTCGTGCAACATGCAGGGGACGCGCTAGTTTTGAATATTAAAGCCTGATAAGTTGGCGGCTGATACTTTACAGGGGGTAACGTGTCGAATAGCACATTATATGATGCAGCAACACAGCATGCATGGCATTGCGCCGGAGCATGGGAGATCATATAATGGTGGTGTCGTCGACAGGAGGCAACATTTAATATTATATACAAATAAATCAACCTAAAACGCGGAGGTAAAAAGTTATGGGAATTTTAAAGAGATTTAAGGACATTATGTCATCAAACATCAATGCACTTCTTGACAAGGCAGAGGATCCTGAGAAGATGATAGATCAGTACCTCAGAGACCTTCAGGAGGATCTCAGAAAGGTTAAGTCAGAGACTGCAACTGTTATGGCAGAGGAGCAGAGATGCAAGAGACAGCTTGATGAGTGTGACGCAGAGATCGCAAAGATGCAGACATATGCAGAGAAGGCACTTGTAGCAGGTAACGAGGGCGATGCAATGAAGTTCCTCGAGAAGAAGAACCAGCTCACGCAGAAGCAGGTAGCTCTTCAGCAGGCATATGATGCAGCAGCAGCTAACGCAGCCAAGATGAGACAGATGCATGACAAGCTCACAAAGGATGTCAGCGATCTCAATGCAAGAAAAGAGACTATCAAGGCAAAGGTTCAGGTTGCTAAGACTCAGGAGCGTATGAACAAGATGATGAGCGGTATCGGCGATTCATCAGCTTCACTTGATGCATTTTCAAGAATGGAAGCAAAGGCAGACGCTATGCTTGACAAGGCAAATGCAATGAGCGAGCTCAATTCATCAAGCGCAGATTCAATAGATGATCTTGCAAGCAAGTATGATGCAGCTCCAAATGCAGACGTTCAGGATGAGCTTGCAGCACTTAAGGCAAAGATGGGATTATAATATTCCAAACATATTGCAGAACAGAGAGGAGTGCACTACATGGGTTTATTTTCAAATCAGTTTGCTAATGTTGTAGAATGGGAAGAGTACAGAGATGACGTCATCTTCTGGAAGTGGACAAATAGAGAGATCAAGAAGGATTCAAAGCTTATAATCAAACCGGGACAGGATGCTATATTCCTTTATAACGGAGCGGTTGAAGGTATATTTACCGAGTCTGGAAACTACACTATTGATTCACAGATCATACCATTCCTTTCAACACTCAAGGGATTTAAGTTCGGATTCAATTCAGGACTTCGCGCAGAGGTTCTGTTTGTGAATACAAAAGAGTTTACATGTAACTGGGGAACCAGTTCACCGATCAGACTTCAGGCACCGGGACTTCCGGGCGGACTTCCTGTGAGATCAAATGGTAAATTCTCATTCAAGATAGACGATTATAATGTTCTAATAGAGAAGGTTGCAGGTATAAAGCAGCAGTTCACAGTCGATGACATAAGAGACAGGATAAGGGGTATTCTGGACGGACTGCTGATGAAGTGGATCACAAAGGTTGGCGGAGACGTATTCAATCTTATGGCCAATTCCGTTGATATAGCTAAGGGTATCAAGGAAGATCTGGACATGGAACTCTTGGGAATCGGACTTACGATAACTGATTTCAGAATAAGCGAGTTTACATATCCTGAGAATATACAGAAGCGTGCTGATCAGGCTGCTGAGTATTCTATGATAGGGGATATGAACAGATTCCAGCAGGTGAATATGGTTGATTCCATGGCAAGGGGTGGCCGTACAGGAACAGCCGGAAGCAATGCAACGGATATGGCAAATGCCATGGTAGGAATGCAGATGGGAATGGCTATGGCAGGTCAGATGGCCGGAGCTATGAACCAGATGAACAATGCAGCAACGCAGGCAGCGGGAACCGGAACAGCCCCAAAGTTCTGTCCTAACTGTGGACAGCCAACTAACGGTGCGAAGTTCTGTGGCAACTGTGGAACGAAGCTGATCTAAAGACAAATACATTATAATTGAATAATGATATTTTCAAATAAACGCTGTTATGATATACTAGGCAGATGGAATAAAACATATGTTTGGTGTATATAACGGCGTTTTTTACGTCACAGGATACAGGAGGAATTATGGCAGGACTTAACGATATGCAGGAACAGGCCTGTGAGCATGTGGATGGGCCACTGCTCATACTTGCGGGAGCAGGAAGCGGAAAGACCAGGGTTATCACACACAGGGTAGCCTATCTCATGGAGCACGAAGGAGTTAATCCTCTGAACATACTGGCGATCACATTCACCAACAAGGCGGCCCGTGAGATGCGAGAGAGAGTTGATCTGATAGTTGGGGACGGAGCTGACAGGGTATGGGTCAGCACATTTCATTCGCTGTGTGTGAGGATACTCAGAAGATATGCTGATAAGATCGGCTATGGCAAGAACTTTGATATATATGATTCGGATGACCAGAAGAGTACGGTGAAGAGTATACTCAAGGATTTTCAGATAGACCCGAAGAGGTATCCCGAGAAGATGTTCATGGCGGAGATATCCAAGGCCAAGGAGAAGTATCTGTCACCTGATGAATTTGCAAAAAAGAATGTTGCAGACTATGCAGGAACAAAGGCTGCAGAGGTGTACACTGAGTATCAGAGTCGTCTTAAGAAGAACAATGCGATGGACTTTGACGATCTTATTTACAAGACGGTGGAGCTGTTCGAGCACAATCCTGATGTCCTTGATACATATCAGAATAGATTCAGATATATCATGGTTGACGAGTATCAGGATACTAATCACATACAGTTCCTGCTGGTCAAGATGCTTGCGAGAAAATACAGGAACCTGTGTGTGGTGGGAGACGATGATCAGTCCATATACAAGTTCAGAGGAGCGAATATAACCAATATCCTGAACTTTGAGAAGGAATATGAGGATGCGAAGGTTATCAAGCTGGAACAGAACTATAGATCCTGTGGCAATATACTTGCCGCAGCGAATGCAGTCATACAGCACAATGCAGGCCGTAAGGATAAGGCTCTGTGGACGGATAAGGATGCCGGTGAGAAGATCTCGTTTGAGCAGTGCGATTCGGAATATGCAGAGGGAGATATGGTGGCGAGCCGTATCAAGACTCTTGTCAGACAGGGAGTGGACTACAGGGATATAGCTATCCTCTACAGGACGAATGCACAGTCCCGTGTGCTCGGAGAGAAGATGGTGTATGCGAACATACCATACAGAGTATATGGCGGCACAAACTTCTATGCCCGAAAGGAGATCAAGGATGTTCTGGCATATCTCAAGGTCATCAACAATTCCACTGACAACCTGTACTTCAGGAGAGTGGTAAATGTTCCGAAGAGAGGTATAGGCGAGGCGAGTCTCAGCAAGGTTGAGTCATTTGCGGATGCGTATGGATTGTCGATGATGGATGCTGCGGCGAGAGCTGACGAGATACCGGGAATGGCTGCCAAGACCTCAGCTAAGATCAGGCAGTTTGCGGAGCTTATCACATCATTCAGGGATATGCTGGCGGATGGTGAGAGCCTTGACTCGGTGTACGACAGGATCCTTGAGGATACGGGTTATGAGTCAGAGCTCATAGCAGAGCACACAGAGGAGGCCATGACTAGGCTTGAGAATATCGATGAACTCCGCAACAAGGTGGTGGAATTCACAGAGGATAATGAGGAGGCAGGGCTCAGCGAGTTCCTGGAGGAGATTGCGCTTGTGTCTGACCTCGATGCCATGTCGGAGGATGACAATCAGGTCAAGCTGATGACTCTCCACAGTGCCAAGGGTCTGGAGTTCCCATACGTATTTATATGCGGAATGGAGGACAGAGTATTTCCTAGTGGAATGGCACTCAACTCAGATGATCCCGATGCTCTTGAGGAGGAGAGACGTCTGTGTTACGTGGGTATAACCAGAGCCATGAAAAAGCTGTACCTGAGTGCGGCGAAGGAACGAATGATGCATGGTAACAGGGTGTACAGCGATGTGTCCAGATTCATAAGAGAGATCCCACCTATGCTGTTTGAGCATGAAGCTGATATGAAGAATATGGCAAAGCGAAGAGAGTCGGAGTCTGTCGACAGATATAACAGAGGTGAAGGACGCAGAGATGCGTATGGAAGTTCATATGGTGATACATATGCCGGCTATGGCGGTGGAAGAACCGCTGGAGCAGCCTCAGGCAGAAGCTATGGACAGAAGAATCCATACAGCAGCTATGCAAAACAGCAGTCATACGGGCAGCCGTCTTCCCAGCCTTCGTTCGGCAAAGCCTTTGTGGTAAACAGTGTTGGCAAGCCGGATTATGCTGTTGGAGACAGAGTCAGACATATTAAGTTTGGTCCGGGTACTGTGGAGGCTTTGGAGAAGGGCGATAAGGATTACGAGGTTACAGTGAATTTCGACAGATGCGGTGTCAGGAAGATGTTTGCTTCGTTTGCAAAGCTCAAAAAATGCGAGTAGTCAATTAAACCGCATGTTAGATTTATTTATAAAATACATATAGAAATAATCAAAACCGTATGCTATAATTTTGGTATGTGTTGGGAGATAATAACTGTATGTTTCTTCTCTCAAATCAATATAATATAATGAAACCCGTTACAGGGTTAAGAAAGGGTGGAATGTAACGATGAAGAGTAGTGACGTAATCTTAGTTAAAGGCGATGCAACAGAAGAGAAGGCAAAGAGCACATTATTTGTGATCTTGGTTATCATTGGTGCCGTTGCTGCTATTGCAGGTATTGCATATGCAGTATATTCATATCTTACACCAGACTTCCTTGATGATTTTGATGATGACTTCGACGATGATTTCGACGATGACTTCTTCGATGATGAGGAAGATACAGATGAGGCAGAGCCAGCAGCAGAAGCAGCCGAGGCGGCAGACGCTGAGTAATTCGTACTGTATTATATAGAAGAATATGGTAGTATAAAGATACGCTCTATCCATTGAGGATAGAGCGTATTTTTTTGCCATCTACTAAAAAAAATGGAAGATAGGACGAAACGTCATGATAAAAGGTATAAAAAATGCGGATAACAGGAATCGAACCTGCACCCCGAAGGACTAGATCCTAAGTCTAGCGCGTCTGCCAGTTCCGCCATATCCGCTTAATTCTCCGTAAAATAAAAATAGCCCCTCATACCAGAAGGGAAATAGTGAGCCATCGGGGACTCGAACCCCGGACAACTTGATTAAAAGTCAAGTGCTCTACCGCCTGAGCTAATGGCCCATAAGTCTGGACTTTAATAACTGGGCTAGCTGGATTCGAACCAGCGAATGCAGGAGTCAAAGTCCTGTGCCTTACCGCTTGGCGATAACCCAATAGCATCGCTAATATGTGCGATAAAGAAAAAGGGTGGATAGAGGGACTCGAACCCTCGGCCTCCAGAGCCACAATCTGGCGCGCTAGCCAACTGCGCCATACCCACCATAGGCTTATAAAATAATTGTTATTTTATAAAAATATATCTTAGCCTGCTAACAGTAGTAGTAGCTAAGATACAAAAATGTGCCCGAAGGGATTCGAACCCCCGACCCACGGCTTAGAAGGCCGTTGCTCTATCCAGCTGAGCTACGGACACGTACCAATTCCCGCTATATGTATATGTTAGCGAAAATAAAGAGCGGGTGATGGGAATCGAACCCACGTATCTAGCTTGGAAGGCTAGTGTTCTACCATTGAACTACACCCGCATAATGCTTAACAGTGTTTTGGATTATAAGTCGGGGTGACAGGATTCGAACCTGCGACCTCTTGATCCCAAATCAAGCGCTCTAGCCAAGCTGAGCCACACCCCGTTAGTCCTTTGCGACCAACGCAAAACCTATTATACACAAGTCGGTGATGTTTGTCAACAACTTTTTTAATTTTTTTTTGAAAATCAGTTGCTGATGTGTTATATTGAATCAGACGTTATCGCCTGTTCATCAAACCGACTTTTGCATTATATGCATTATAGGAGCGAAAGTCAATAGGTATTTTGAAAAAAATTGAAAATTGTGAGGATGTGTAGAAATGGATAATTTTATATTCAGCATAAATGCAACGATACCGATATTTCTGGTGATACTTCTGGGATGGTTTCTGATGAAGATACATATTATAACAGAAGAGTTCGCCAACGTGGCGAATAAATATGTGTTCAAGGTAGCCCTTCCGGTTCTGCTGTTCAGGGATATTGCGACGACCTCCATATTGGACGACCTCAATGTAAAGTTTGTTCTGTTCTGCTTCTTTGGAACGATCATAATGTTTGGGCTGGTATGGGTGTTGGCACTGATATACTGTAAGGACAGAACCATGATCGGTGCATTTGTGCAGGGGGGAGCAAGAGGAAGTGCTGCGGTTCTCGGCGTTGCATTTGTGGAGAATATCTGTGGCAACTCGGGCATGGCGCCTCTCATGATAGTGTCAGCGGTGCCGATGTACAATATTATATCTGTAATAGCTCTGACATTTGGCGGGAACGACAGACAGAGGGGAACAGCTGGTATCAAGAAAGCGTTCGTCAATATATTGAAGAATCCGATCATCATAGGAATATTGCTTGGAGTCCCGTTCTCTGTATTTGACATACCGATACCAGCCATACCGACAAGAACTATCAGTTATATAGCACAGACGGCGACTCCTATAGCGCTCATAGCCATAGGTGCTGGATTTGACTCACAGCAGGCATTGACCAGGCTCAAGCCGTCACTTGTGGCAACGGTCATAAAGCTTGTGATTCTTCCTGTCATATTCCTTCCGGCTGCCATTGGTATGGGCTTTGGGCCGAGTGAGATTGTTGCTATACTGATAATGGTTGGAGCACCGGCTACGGTGTCGGGATACATCATGGCGAAGAATATGGACAATGATTATGTGCTGTCATCGAATATTATCGTTTTATCCACATTATTATCGTCAGTGACGTTGACTCTGTGGGTGTTTGTGTTAAAATGTTTGGGAGTAATCTAATTTTATTATACAGAGGTTTAATTAATGGATAACATTGACTACAAGATACTGAGATGCCTGAAGGACAATGCGAGACTTACAGCATCGGCCATCAGTGAAGAGATCAATCTCTCTGTCTCGGCCGTGATAGAGAGAATAAGGAAGATGGAGAGCAGCGGGGTAATAAAGGGATATACCATTGAGGTTGACCAGAAAAAGCTGGGCAATGAGATGGTAGCCATCATGGAAGTGAGACTGAAGCATCCGAAATATTATGATGAATTTGCACAGCTTATACAGACAAATGACAGCATAGTCGCATGCTTCTATATGACAGGAGATTTTGACTTTATATTGAAGATAGTGACTGATTCCGCTGCAGGTCTGGACGAGGTGTATAGGTTTGTGAAGGGATATGAGGGTGTGTCTGCAACTGAAACGCACTTTGTTCTCAAGACGCTCAAGGACGAAGTATCAGTTATACCGGAGGTAAAGGAAAAATGAACAACATAGTACTTACAGGCATGCCGGGAGCGGGCAAGAGCACTATAGGGGTTCTTCTGGCAAAGGTTCTCGGTTATAAGTTCATCGATGCAGATATTCTCATACAGAACAGTCAGGGAATGCTGCTCAGGGAGATAATAGCAAAGTATGGCGATGATGGGTTTTTAAAGATAGAGAATGATGTGAACAAGGGTATCACAGACCAACATGCAGTCATAGCCACAGGTGGAAGCGCTGTGTACTGTACTGAGGCCATGAAGAAATACATGGCGGAGGATACAGTTATATATATCAATCTTCCGTATGAGGAGATAGCGAACAGACTTGGCAATATCAAGAGAAGAGGCGTGGTGCTGAAGGATGGACAGACTCTGAAAGATTTGTATAATGAGAGGACAAAGCTTTATGAGAAGTACTGCCATATCAATATCAAAGCGGAAGGTCTTGGAATTGAGGAATTGCTGGACAGCGTTGCGGGCATGATAATTGTCAGAAGAGATCTGTAATACGTCATATGCCACATGATAGGGATAGAAAAGCTGCTTATATAGCTGAGGTGAAAATGTAGCATATATACAATGGAGGGAATGTATGGAGATATTAAAAATGTTAGGTCAGATACTGCTTCTTGTGCTTGGATTTGTGTTTATGATAAAGGGAGCGGATGTATTTGTAGATGGTGCGTCTAAAATAGCTGTCAAATGCAACATACCAGAGATGGTAGTTGGCTTAACAATAGTTGCCATGGGCACTAGTGCTCCAGAAGCAGCTGTCAGCATAAAGGCGGCACTTTCGCCTGCGGGAGCCGGGATCACTGTTGGAAATGTGCTTGGAAGCAACATTATTAACATACTTGTCATCCTTGGAGTGACAGCACTCATAGCAGCACTTCCTATAAAGAAAAATACACTTAGGATAGATATACCATTTGTTATCGTGGCATCGATCATGATACTCTGCATGGGATATTTTGATGGTGTGCTCAGCAGACTTGAGGGTGTGATATTCTATGTAGTGTTTATTGGATTTTTGGTATATCTGATCATCAGCGCGAAGAATGGCAACAGCGAGAGTGATTCTATAGAACTCACGGAGAAGGATAAGACTCCGAGACTTATACTGTTTATAATCATAGGATTAGCGCTGGTCGTGGTCGGAAGTAATTTCACTGTAAATGCGGCATCATATATAGCTGGAAAGCTCGGTATGACAGAGAGACTCATAGGTCTTACAATAGTGGCATTTGGCACATCTCTTCCTGAGCTTGTGACATCATGCACAGCGGCAAAAAAGGGGCAGACAGATATTGCCATAGGCAACATAGTTGGAAGCAATATATTCAATATACTTTTCGTTGCCGGAACTACAATGCTCATAACCCCAGTGCAGTTTGAGCAGAACTTCCTGTTGGATGGCATCATGGCAATAGTGGCTGCTGTTCTCCTCTGGGTGTGCAGCGTCAGAAAGAAGAAGCTCACCAGGCCGGGCGGAATAGTGATGCTGGCTGTGTATGCGGTATATTTTGCTTATATTATGTACAAGAATTATATGTAGCAGATATCAAATGAATGGGGTATAGTCATTTATGTGATGATTATGAACCGGAAGAGTTGGTGTGTATAACAAGTCACGATGACAAGGATTATTACAGTATGGATGATTTTTATGATTTAGAAGAACTTGATTAGATCGCAATAAAAAATACAGCGTGTAGCGAGTGACGCACGCTGTATTTTTTTGTGGATATTTCTTGACTATGGTATGGGTATAACTTATAATCAGACGTAGCAATTTAAACCGCAAAACTTTAAAGTTGACACGCTTTGACGTGATAAAGTAAAGTGCGGATAAAAAATGTATTGGGAGGATACTATGGTACTCAAAGTTATTATGCTTGTTGTTTTCTTTGCGATCATGCTTGGAGTTGGATTTTACTCGAGAAAACACACAAAGGATGTGAATGGATTTGTTCTTGGGGGCAGAAGCGTTGGCCCGTGGCTCACAGCATTTGCCTATGGAACATCTTACTTCTCAGCGGTTATATTCATTGGATATGCCGGACAGTTTGGATGGAAGTACGGAATTGCTTCCACATGGATAGGAATTGGAAATGCGCTGCTTGGCTCACTGGTGGCATGGGTAGTTCTCGGAAGAAGAACAAGACTGCTCACACAGGAGCTTGACACGAGAACTATGCCGGAGTTCTTCGAGAAGAGATACTCCAGCAAGTCATTGAAGCTTTTCTCGTCGATCATCATCTTCATCTTCCTCATTCCATATACAGCGTCACTGTACAACGGACTTTCAAGACTGTTCGGAATGGCGTTCAATGTTGACTATAAGATATGCGTAATCGTCATGGCTGCCCTTACAGGTATATATGTAATCGTTGGTGGATACATGGCGACTGCTATCAACGATTTCATCCAGGGACTCATCATGCTGGTGGGAATCGTGGCAGTCATATATGCGGTACTCAACAACTATGGTGGACTCACAGGCGCGCTAGACAGTCTGGCAAGGATAAATGATCCTGCAGTGTCAGATACACCTGGTGTATTTGCATCATTCCTGGGACCTGACGTGTTCAATCTGTTTTGTGTCGTCGTGCTGACATCCCTTGGAACATGGGGACTTCCACAGATGGTACAGAAGTTCTACGCCATAAAGGATGAGAGATCCATCAAGACAGGTACGGTTGTGTCGACACTGTTTGCGATCGTAGTTGCCGGCGGATGCTATTTCCTCGGCGGTTTTGGAAGACTGACAGGAACCGATGTTGCTACAGAGGGATTCGATGCCATCATTCCACATCTGCTTGAGAAGCTTCCAGCTGCCCTTATGGGACTTGTGGTCATACTGGTGCTTTCAGCATCTATGTCCACACTTTCTTCGCTGGTCCTTACATCCAGCTCAACGCTTACCATCGACTTTATAAAGCCGGTCATTGCACCGAAGATGGATGAGAAGAAACAGATACTTGTCATGAGGCTCATGCTCGTTATGTTTGTTGCTGTATCGGCTGTTATTGCCATCGTGCAGTACTCAAGCAGGATAACGTTCATAGCACAGCTTATGGGTGTTTCATGGGGGGCTATAGCAGGTGCGTTCCTTGCTCCATTTTTATATGGCTTATACTGGAAGAAGACTACAGTTGCGGCATGCTGGACATGCTTTATATGGGGAACAGGAATCATGACGCTGAACTTTATAAGCAATACATGGGGATTGTTCAAGTTCCCGGCAGTGATGCAGTCACCTATCAACTGCGGTGCGGTTGCAATGGTGGGCGGTCTCATAATAGTTCCTATTGTGAGCCTGTTCACAAAGAAGCCTGACCAGAAGAAGGTCGAGGATGCCTTCTCATGCTACGAGGAGACGGTTACAGTAGCCCACAGAAAGGCACTTGACTAACATAGATATTACACGGTCTTTACACAAAACTTTGTTGAAAGGCCGTGTTTTTTATGTTAATATTATCAGGCGGTAATGTGCATTTGAGGCATGCTGTAATCTATGTGGCAGGAGGCGCAGATATGATCACGCTGTACAGAACAGATGACAGAATTTTGAGTGAAATACAGGAATATGGTCCTGGTGCCTGGATAGTCATGACTAAGCCAACAATAGATGAGAGTAAGAGCATAGCCGAGAGGTTTGAGATAGATCTGGCGGATGTCAGAGCCGCACTGGATGACGAGGAGAGCTCACGTGTTCAGGTGGAGGACAACTACACACTGATAATCGTGGATATCCCTTCTATAGAGATAAGAAATGAACGTGAGGCATATACTACGATTCCACTTGGTATCATACTTGTTGCAGACTGTATCATCACCATATGTGCTGAGGAGACACCGGTACTTGAGGCATTCATGGAAGGCAAGGTGAGAGAATTCAGTACCAAGAAGAGGATGAGGTTCATGTACCAGATACTCTACAGGAACTGTACCACATACCAGTATTATCTGAGAGTCATGGACAGAAGAAGAACCCTTATTGAGCAACGTATCCAGGAGGAGACCGAGGATGCGGATCTCATAGATCTTCACGAGCTGGAGTCCAACCTCGTATACTTCGCCACATCACTGAGAGCGAATGGAGTAGTTCTTGACAAGCTGACAAGATACGGCAGGATCAAGCAGTATCCGGAGGACAAGGAATTGCTTGACGACGTTTTGGTGGAGAACAAGCAGGCTATCGAGATGACACAGATATACAGGGATATCATAAGTGGTACGAGAGAGCTCATGACGACCATCATAAACAACAGACTGAACAACGCCATGAAGTTTCTGGCGGCCATAACCATCGTCATGGCTGTGCCTACAGTTATATCCGGTGTGTATGGAATGAATGTGGGCACGAAGTGGATGCCATTTGCGAATGTACCATATGGATTTGAGATAGTGTGCGGTATAATACTCGTTATAAGTATTGTGATAGCTTTGATATTGAAGAAAAAGAAGATGCTCAAACAGTAGGGCAGATAGAAAAAAGGATCACCGGCGGTTTTGTTGCTGCCGGTGGTCCTTTTTTGTGCCTTTGTTATTTGTTGTTGATAGGTATTCCGTTTACCTCGACCTGATCGGATATCTGGATGACGATGCATTTCCTTCCGTCGATCTCCATGGTCTCTACCAGATCAGTTCTCTCAGGATTCACCTTGATGACCACATCAGGAGTCTTTACCTCAAATGTTTTTGTGTTTGCAACATTTGTCGCGTACATGACAGTTGACTTCTCACGCGGTACAACTATGGCCGGTTCATCCTCCGGGTTCTCAGATGGCTGCTCAGGCGGTGCTGCCGCAGCGGTTACCTTCTCGTAGTGGGCGTCAAAATCTGCCATCTTCTCATTTGATACTCCGCTCTCTGTCAGCAGATTCTTTATAGTGTTCTTGGATAGGGTCAGCGGTTCAGGACTGTCTTTTCTCTGTTCGATCATCTCATTCAGATTGTCATGGATGGTTCTGACCATGTCATAATTACAGTCGTCACCCAGAGTCTCAGTGACAATCTCCTGAAATACATCCTTCTGTTCGCCTGCCGTTATAGGAAGCGAGGTGCCGAGAAGATTGCTTATGAAGCTGTCGTGAAGCTCCTCCGGTTTTTTGGTGTAGTACAGAACGTTGTGGATATCCGTGCTCCTGTCGATAAATGCCGGGAACAGGAAGCCTATGTCCGGCATGTCGACCACCCAGTCGCGGACTCTGTTGTGGAATGTGCTTTCAACGTCGAAGTAGCTGAGTCCCGCCTTGGACAGGTTGACGTGGCAAATGGAGCACATGATATAGTCATACACCTCGTCTGATGCATCGTCCATCATGATGCCGTCGGTTGTCTTGCCCGGAACATCATATGTATCGTGGATGAGCAGTATGAGGTAGTTGCCGGTGTAATCGTAGTTCTCGATGACCTTGTCATAGAACTCATTTATCAGCTCATCGTTCTCAAGCTTGCTCTTCCTGAGTTTATTCAGGAATTCCTGTGTGCCGCCTTCAAACTCCTGTGAGGTAGGAAATGGCATGGTGACAAGATTCTTGCCAATGCTTCCTGATAAAGTCTTTTTCAGTATTTCAAAATATTTGTATGTTTCTTCTTCCGGCATGGTGAGAAACTGTTCGTTGATGGTCGCCACCTTGTTGCAGTCTCCGTCCACGTAGCATCCGCGGATCTTGCTTATGGAGCATTCCTTTGGAGCAAACAGGTGTCTTATCTCAAGTACGTCTTTTTTTGTCATAAATAAAACTCCGTTTCTATATAGTGATATATTTTGCGTTATAACATCTGCAATGACAGACCGCCTCCTAAGTATACCACAAATAATGACAAGTCTTAAAGATATCTTAAACTTTATAATGGTTGTTTCTTAATGGCAGTATGGCGATAATTGAGAACAGGAGGTGATTGTGGTAAGCTAAGGATAAATACGAAAAAGGTGAGGACAAGAAAAATGTACAATATATTAATATGTGACGATGAAAAAGATATAGTATCAGCTATAGAGATATATCTTAAGACAGCCGGGTATTCGGTGTATAAAGCTTACAATGGTATGGAGGCAGTTGATATGGTAAATTCTAATGACATACAGCTTGTACTCATGGACGTCATGATGCCTCAGATGGACGGTATAACAGCCATGGCAAAGATAAGAGAGAGCAGCAATGTGCCGGTTATCATGCTTACGGCAAAGAGTGAGGATACCGACAAGGTGCTGGGACTTGAGGTCGGCGCAGATGACTATGTGACAAAACCATTTAATCCGGTGGAACTTCTGGCAAGGGTAAAGTCCCAGCTCAGGCGTTACATGCAGCTGGGAGGCGGAGAGACACCAAAGGATAAGCTGGTTATCGGAGGTATAGAACTTGACGACAAATCCAAACAGGTCACACTTGACGGTGAACTTATGCCACTCACCCCGACGGAGTATGACATCCTGAAACTTCTTATGCAGAATGTGGGAAAGGTATTTTCCACGAAGGAGATATATAAGGCGGTGTGGAAGGAGGATCCGATGGGAGCGGAAGGCTCTGTTGCGGTTCATATAAGACACCTGAGAGAAAAGATAGAGATAAATCCATCTGATCCGAGATACATAAAGGTTATCTGGGGAAGAGGATATAGAATGGAGGGACAATAGTGGATAAAACAATTTATAAGATACGAGGAAATGTGTTCTTTAAACTTGGAATATATATTCTTGTGGCGGTGCTGGCATATGGAACGCTGTATACAGGCGGTCTGGTGCTGCAGGGAAGCTACCTTGGAGTGTACAGTGATGATGATCAGGGCGCGACGCCGTATGAGAGACTTGTAAACGATTATGTGGAGGACACAAATGATGCGCTTACCGAAAAGGTGAAGGCTTACATCCAGGATACAAGGTCGCAGCTGGAAAGCATTACAACATATAATCAGCTCGTGAGTGCTGATCATAACGGAGATATGGTTATAACTGCGGATGATGTTTTCCGGAGATTGACCAATGCGGATACAACATCTGCGATCAAGTCGTCATACCGGTATGAGGATATGAGCGAACGAGGTGATATCGGCTATATGCTGACGGCATCCTGCAGTGATGATACAAATGTCAGCATCAATAATGGAAAGATAAAAGTAACGACCGGAAATATAAAGCTGATAAACGATGATGCACGGCTGGACGATAATATATATACAAATGATTATGATAGCACGATAGAAGTACCTGTTAAAAGATATATTGTGTTTGACAAACAGAGCGATATGGAACAGGGCGAGCAGTATATCAATGCTCTGCTGGGGAATTATGATCCATATTATGACGAATACATTTATAATGAAGAATATGAAGAAAGTGATACTGTGGAGGCTGATACAGATTCTGTATTGACAGCGGATGGCAAGTCTATTACCAAACAGGATATCATGTATGGCGATTATTATCCTAGCTCAGTTGAAAAACTGTATCTTGATGAAGCAGACGATTCTGGCAGTTCATCTGGAAAGGTCTACTGTCTTGTGCTAAGCTATGATGCATATTCATTTATAAATATCACGGGAAAATGCTATGTGGACGTGGCGGCTGCTGTAGACAACATCAAAGCGTCAAATCCGGAAATGGTTCAATACATTGGAATATGGAGGACGAAGAGCAAGGGGATATTGGCGGGATTTGCAGTTATGCTGCTGCTGTGCATCGTCATGTCAATATTTTCAATGGTCAACGCCGGCGTAAAGACAGGGAAGGAGACGATCACTCTTGGCAGATTTGAGAGGACTCCGACTGAGCTTGTGCTGGCTATGACAGTATGCTCTGTTGCAGCAGCAGTAGGGATCTGCGTTGAAAGCGGTATTGCATCCATGTGTGTGAACCAGTATAGGAATTACACATTTGTATCAGAGAATATACAGTATATTGCGTTTCTGGTGCCGGTGGCATGCCTATATTCTGTGGCATTGTTTTTCTTTAATAATATAGTCGCTAAGGTGAAGGCGGGAACATTTTTTGCAGACTGTCTGATAATCCGCGCACTGAAGTGGATAGCAAGAAAGACGAAAGCTTGTTTCAGGTATGTGAAAAGTCATATGTCCCTGACGCAGAAGGGCGTATGGGCTTATATAGGTATAACTATAGTAGAGATAATTTTTGTGGCAATCCTGGCAGCAGGCAGCATGAGAGGCCTTCTTTGGGTGGTGATTTATATCATTTTAAAATGGCTGTGCATAGTCGGAATAGTGGCATATCTCATACAGACACAAGAGTTATACAAGTGCGCAAAGGAGATGGCGGAGGGCAATCTGGACAGGAAAGCGGACACAAGCAAAATGTTCTGGGTATTCCGCGCACATGGTGAACACCTCAACCAGATAAGAGACGGCATGTCAAAGGCTGTTGAGGCCAGAATGAAGAGCGAGCATTTGAAGACAGAACTCATAACAAATGTATCCCACGATATAAAGACCCCGCTTACATCCATAATCAACTATGTTGATCTGCTGCAGAAGGACGATATGGATGAGAAGACAAGACAGGAATATATAGAAGTTCTCTCAAGGCAGTCTGCGAGATTGAAAAAACTCATAGAGGATCTGGTCGAGGCATCCAAGGCATCCACTGGCAATATCCAGATAAACTGGGCAGAGATAGATGCCAATATGCTGCTTGAGCAGGCTGTTGCAGAATATGAGGATAAACTTGCAAATGCCGGGCTTAAGGTCGTATTCACAAGATCAGAGTTGCCGGCAGTCATAAGAGCTGATGGACAGCATCTGTGGAGAGTATTTGATAATCTGCTGTGTAATATAAGCAAATATGCAATGCCGGGGACAAGGGTATATGCATCGGTGATAATCGATGACAGAAAGACCAGGATTGAGTTCAAGAATATATCCAGAGATCCGCTCAATGTGTCCAGTGATGAGCTCATGGAGAGATTTGTCCGTGGAGACAGCTCCAGAAATACGGAGGGAAGCGGACTGGGATTGTCTATTGCAAACAGTCTGTGTACACTGATGGGTGCAAAATTCAGATTGAGCATAGATGGTGATCTGTTCAAGGCGGTTATAACATTTGACTGCGGAACTCCGCAGAAGAAAACCAATCGTTAGAATAATGTGTGATCTGCAGGTTGAATTATGAAAAAATATTAGATTTTAGCACAAAACGTTATTGACAACTAATTTGAGTTAGGGCATACTAACCTTGATGATAATATTATCAACAATCAGAAGGAGGCGTGTATGATGACTAACGAAAGATTAGAGACGGACAAGAAGAGTATAGATGATACAGGTATCCAGCGTACAGAGATGCAGAAAGAGATCGTTATCAGCAGACTCAGGGAAATGGGATGCAGGATAACCAGACAGAGAATGATACTCCTTGACATAATACTTGGGGAAGAGTGTTCTTCCTGCAAGGAGATTTATTATAAGGCGGCCAAGCAGGACAGTCGTATAGGCTCGGCTACAGTGTACAGAATGGTGAATACACTGGAGGATATAGGAGCCATCAACCGTAAAAACATGTATAAGGTTGCCTGTGGTGCCAACTGTGGTATAGAGGATGCCTGTGTCATTGAGCTTGATGATTCATCCAGCATTGAGCTTTCGGCCAAAGAGTGGAACAGGATAATCCGTGCAGGACTTATGGCTGGCGGATATATTGAGAATCAGATGGTGACAGGTGTCAATGTAAAGCCTTGTGGCTGTGGCTCATGTTGTTAATAACGAAGGAGATGATCTACAATGGGTGGAACAATATTGGTAGTGAGCATACTGGTGCTTATAGTAGTGGGTGCAGTTATCAGTTCTACAAAGCACTTTAAAGGAGAAGGAGGCTGCTGTGGCGGCGGTGGTTCCGTCAAGGTCAAGGGTGACAAGATAAAGGATGTTGTCGCCGTGAAGACTATTTACATAGAGGGAATGCACTGCAGCAACTGTTCAGATCGTGTACAGAATGCACTGAACAGTCTGAGCCAGGTGAACGCAAAAGTCGACCTCAAGAAGAAGCAGGCTATCGTTAAGCTCGGAAGAGAAGTATCTGATGATGAGCTTAAGAGCTGTGTAGAGAAGTGTGGATACTCAGTAACCGGTATAGGATAAAGTCTTGAATAAAAAATTGTAAAAAATTTTCAAAAAATTGTTGGCAATTCGAATAAGATGTGGTATTATCCATATTGTTGTTGAAAACACAACAGATAAGCGCGAGTGGCTCAGCGGTGGAGCATCTCCTTGCCAAGGAGAGGGTCGCGGGTTCGATTCCCGTCTCGCGCTCTGGATAATTTCCATGTTGCTAAAATTTTAAAAAAGTTGTTGACAGTTTGCTGGCGGTGTGATATTATCCATATTGTTGTTGGTAGCACAGCAGATAAGCGCGAGTGGCTCAGCGGTGGAGCATCTCCTTGCCAAGGAGAGGGTCGCGGGTTCGATTCCCGTCTCGCGCTCTTTTATATTAATTCACACTCAGGATTCAATCCTGATTTTTTTTTGCCCTCAGAAGCGATTGGTAATAAAATTTAAACATTTTTACTATTGAATAAATGACATGTAGTGATATAATCAATCACAATCGTTGAATATCAGAAAAAGTATAATTTTTACGAGGTAATGATTAAATTATGAAAGAGAGACTTAAGAATTTTCATCATTCAGCAGTTTTTATCTGTCTGGTTCTTGCAATTGTTCTGGACGTTGTTCTGGAAGCTCTTGGAAGACATTCGCTGTTTAAGGCGATATCGTATGTGTGGAATCAGCCGCTCATATTCCTGTATAACTGTTCGATCATTTTCTTTACGCTGACACTTTCGCTGCTCATGAGAAAGAGAATATTCGGATACTGCGTTATATCGTTTGCATGGCTGATACTTGGAATCACGAACTGCATAGTTCTGGGATTCAGAATAACGCCATTTTCAGCTATCGATATGCTTATGGCGAGGAATACGATAACTATCATAGACAAATATTTTAATGTATGGCAGATCGTGCTCATAGCTGCGCTTCTGTTCGTTGCGCTGGCAGCCATCATAGTTCTGTTCATAAAATCGCCGACGGTTACGGGCAATATATATAGAACGAGAACGACTGTGTTTATAGTTGCGACATTCTTCTGTGTAATGCTCTTCACCAAGATCGCGCTCAATGCACAGACTATATCAGATAATTTTGCAAACCTTGCAACGGCATACAACAATTATGGATTTGTATACTGTTTCTCAAACAGTGTGGTCGATGTAGGTATAGGACAGCCGAGTGATTACAGCGAGGATAAGATGCTTGAGATAAAGGACGATTTGGACAGTGTTGGCACAACGGATTCAAAGCTTGGCAAGGACAAGCCAAACGTTATATTTGTACAGCTTGAGTCATTCATGGATCCGTCATATGTAAAATGCCTCACGTTCAATGAGAATCCTATTCCGAATTTCACAAAGCTGAAGGAGGAATGTACATCAGGATTCCTGACGATGCCGGCGATCGGTGCAGGTACAGCCAACTCGGAATTTGAGGTGCTCACGGGATTTAACGTGGCATATTTCGGTGCAGGTGAGTATCCATATAAGACCATACTTGGCAAGCAGACCATAGAGAGCATGGCGACACAGCTGAAGCTTGATGGTTATTCAACACATGCCATGCACAATCATGATGGTACATTCTATGACAGATACAAGGTGTATAAAAACATGGGATTTGATACATTTACCCCGATGGAGTATATGTACAATCTGGAGCATACTCAGAAGAACTGGGAGAAGGACAATGTCCTTACTGGTGAGATCATGAAGACTCTGTACTCCACCAATGGACGGGATTTCATATTCACCGTCAGCGTACAGGGACATGGAAGATACCCATCAGAGCTTGACGAGGAGAATTACAGTTATCCTATAAAGGTTGCCGGAACAGGCGATGAGAGCCTTGATACACAGTGGACATATTACTGTAACCAGCTCCACGAGATGGACGATTTCATTGGCAAGCTTATAGACAGACTTAAGGCGTACGATGAGCCGGTCGTTCTCGTTATGTATGGAGACCATCTTCCTGGATTTGAGATCACAGAGGACGATATAACCAACGGAGACCTTTACCAGACAGAGTATTTTGTCTGGAGCAATATGAAGAACTTCCCGGTTGAGGATGAGGATATAGAGGCATATCAGCTCAGCACAAAGGTGTTTGATATGCTGGGATTTGAGAAGAGCTATGTGCAGAAGTTCCAGTCAAAGTACAAGCCGGGCTATGCAAACTATGATGATGATCTCGAGAACATTGAGTATGATATGCTTTATGGACAGAGATACATGTATCCTGATGGATGGCCATATGAGCCGACGAATATGAAATACGGCATAAGCAAGATCAGGATCTCGGAGATCACAAAGGGCGTGTATGTGCCACCGGTTGATGAAGAAGCGGATTTCACGGCAAATGATGGTTCCGGGGACGGTGAGAGTGCTGAGGAGCCACAGCCTATGAATGGATATTATATCCACGGAAGCAACTTCAATGAATGTACATTTGTGTGGATAGATGATGCCTTTTTGAAGGAGACTATCTATATAGACAGAGATACGCTGTTTCTTCCATATGAGGACTCGTTTGAGGCGGGCAAGGAGATATCCGTGGCGCAGGTCGGAGACGACAGTATAGATTTCGGAGTGGAAGACACTTATGTATATAAGGGAGATCCTGAAGATCCGGAGGACACAGAGACAAATGTGACCACGGAGACGGAAGAACTGCCTTGACAAGAACTATATAATTTGTTAGCATGTTTAAAAAGTAACATCACCCAACGCGATAAGTGTTGGGTGATGTGTTTTCTCTATTAAGGCTAATTGACGTACATAATGAGCACAATGCTCTTATTAAATATTTTACAGAAAGAGAGAGAAGAAAATGGGTAAGATTATTGGCGAAGGAATTACATTTGATGACGTTTTATTGGTACCTGCTTATTCTGAGGTATTACCAAATGACGTTGACCTTACAACAAAGCTGACACAGAAGATTAAGTTGAATATTCCTCTTATGAGTGCCGGTATGGACACAGTTACAGAGCACAGAATGGCTATTGCCATGGCTCGTCAGGGTGGTATCGGAGTTATCCACAAGAACATGTCCATAGAGAAGCAGGCAGAGGAAGTTGACAAGGTAAAGCGTTCAGAGAACGGTGTAATATCAGATCCATTTTACTTATCTCCAGAGCATACACTGGCAGATGCTGACGAGCTTATGAGCAAGTTCAGAATCTCAGGTGTACCTATCACAGAGGATGGCAAGCTTGTTGGAATCATAACCAACCGTGACCTGAAGTTTGAGAAGGACTACACCAAGAAGATCAAGGAGTCAATGACATCTGAGGGTCTTGTTACAGCAAAGGAGGGAATCACACTTGACGAGGCTAGAGAGATCCTTGGAAAGGCTCGTAAGGAGAAGCTTCCTATCGTTGATGACGATTTCCATCTGAAGGGACTCATCACGATCAAGGATATTGAGAAGCAGATCAAGTACCCATATTCAGCACATGACGCACAGGGCAGACTTCTCTGTGCAGCAGCAGTAGGATGTACAGCCAACATCCTCGACAGAGTTGCAGAGCTCGTATCAGCAAAGGTTGATGCGATAGTTATAGATACAGCACATGGACATTCAGCCAATGTTCTGAGAACCTTCAAGATGGTTAAGGAGAAGTATCCTGACCTTCAGGTTATTGCCGGTAACGTTGCAACAAGATCAGGCGCACAGGCTATGATCGACATGGGTGTAGATGCAGTCAAGATCGGTATCGGACCTGGTTCTATCTGTACAACAAGAGTTGTTGCAGGTATAGGTGTACCACAGATCACAGCTATCATGCAGGCATATGATGCAGCTATGAATGCCGGAATCCCTGTTATCGCAGATGGCGGTATCAAGTATTCAGGAGATATCACAAAGGCTCTGGCAGCAGGTGCCAACGTATGTATGATGGGAAGTCTGTTCGCAGGTACAGATGAGGCTCCTGGTGATTTCGAGCTTTATCAGGGACGTAAGTACAAGGTATACAGAGGTATGGGATCTATAGCAGCCATGGAGAATGGTTCTAAGGACAGATACTTCCAGGAGAACGCAAGAAAGCTTGTCCCAGAGGGCGTTGAGGGCCGTGTGGCATACAAGGGATCACTTGAGGATACAGTATTCCAGCTCATCGGTGGACTTCGTTCAGGTATGGGTTACTGCGGAGCAAAGAACATTGCAGAGCTTCATGAGAAGGCAGAGTTCGTCAAGATTTCAGCAGCTTCACTCAAGGAGAGCCATCCACATGATATCCATATCACAAAGGAAGCTCCTAACTACAGTGTAGAGTAATAGAAATTTGCATAGATGATTTCAGATAAGAGGATGCATATCTGTCAGATATGCATCCTTTTTTCTTGACACCGTTCTGTTATGTGAGATAATGGAGAATAGGTGTCTTAGAAAAGAGGTGTTTGGATATTTATGAAGGTAAACAATCCAGGTAAAAAAGATCTTGACCAGCTTGTGATGCTTGAGCAGGAGACATTTCCTGAGGCTGAGGCAGCAAGCCGGGAGTCTATAGAGCGAAGACTGAAGGCACACAGAGAAACCTTCTGGGTGCTCAAGAAGGACGGACGAATAATAGCAGGTATAAATGGCATTACTACTAATGAGAAGGATTTGAGCGATGCCATGTATACGGGCGAGGACTTCTACGACAAGAAGGGTCGCTGGCTTATGATATTCGGCGTGTCAACTCTGCCGGACTATCAGCACAATGGATATGCGGCGAAGATAATGCATGAGGTTCTTCAGGAGACGGTCAAATGTAAACTCGACGGAGTCGTCCTCACATGTAAAGAGAACATGATCCCATTCTACGAACAATTTGGTTTTGTGGATGAGGGCGTGAGTGAATCTGAGCATGGCGGTGTCGTCTGGCATCAGATGAGGATAAGGCGCAGAGATATAAAACGTGATTATAAGCAGGATGTGATTGATTGTATAGTGATAGTAGTTGTGGCCGCCGTACTGGCATTTCTGCTGGGACGATTTGTGATATTAAACTGTAATGTACCTACTGGTTCCATGCTTGAGACAATACAGCTTGGAGACAATATAATAGGAAGCAGGCTTACATATAAGTTCTCTGATCCTGAGCGTGGCGATATAGCCATATTCAAGTGGCCGGACGATGAGTCCCAGGTATATATCAAGAGAATCATAGGACTGCCGGGTGAGACCGTGGAGATCATAGATGGTAAGGTATATATAAATGGAAGTGATACTCCGCTCAAGGAGGATTATCTGAGTGATGAGGCAAGGACTGACGTAAGATCGTTTGGACCGTATCAGGTTCCTGAGGACTGTTACTTTATGCTGGGAGACAACAGACCAAACTCAGCGGATGCCAGACTTTGGGAGAATACCTATGTGAAGCGTGACAAAATACTTGCCAAAGCAGAATTTGTGTATTTCCCATTTTCACAGATAACATGGCTTGGAAACGGAGCAGAGTATTAGATTGTATGTCATGATGGATAATCAGAGGAGATGGTCACATGAACAGAGTAAGATTTGACATGCATTGTCATACGGCTGAGGGATCACCCGATGCCAAAGTAAAGATTCTTGATTATATTGATCTGTTAAAGCAGCGTGGTTTTCACGGAATGCTGGTCACAGACCATGATTCATATTCCGGATACAAAGCCTACTTAAGGCAGAAAGATAAGGTGAAGGATTTCTCTGTGCTCAGAGGTATCGAGTATGATACGTTTGACTATGGACATTTCCTCATCGTACTGCCATCAGATACACCTGAGGAGGTGTACGACCTGTTTGAACATAGGGGCATGGCGCTTATCAGGGTGATATGGCTTGTGCACGAGTGCGGCGGTATACTTGGCCCAGCTCATCCATTTGGCGAGAAGTTCATGAGCTTTGGCAGCACGAGAAGGCTTGGCATGATAGAGCACAGACTATATGCACAGCATTTTGACTTCATAGAGGGATATAATTGCTGTGAATCAGCCAAGAGGAATAAGATGGCCAGAAGGCTTGCGTCATACTATGATATACCTGTTTTTGGTGGAAGCGATGCCCATAAGGAGAACTGTGTCGGACTTGCAGGTACATATCTTCCGGATTATATACATTCGGAGGATGATCTGATAAATTATATAAATGACGGCAATCATCCCGAGGTTGGCGGAAAGAGATACCCGAAGACCTTGAAGGACAAGATAGGACCTGCCGGCAAATTCCTGACGTATGGATTTTATTTATACAATATATATGGCGCATTCCGAAATTATCCTGCGAGATGTCGCGCATACTTTGCGGCATCGGCAAAACTGAAGGCAAAAATGAAAAGTAACTGTTCAGACAGGGGACTGGATAGCAAAAAATAAAAGCAAAAACAGAAAGGGCGATTATGAATAAGAAGGAAAGAAGTAATTTTACGGGGACGCTGGGCTTTGTTATGGCAGCAGCGGGAAGTGCGGTAGGACTTGGTAATATATGGAGGTTCCCATATCTTGCGGCAAAGGACAACGGTGGTGTGTTTATACTTGTGTATATAATACTTGCGCTTACATTTGGATTCACACTGCTCACAACAGATATTGCAATAGGAAGAAAGACTCGGCAGGGACCGCTCACAGCTTATGGTCTTATACATAAGAAGTGGAAATGGCTTGGCGGTCTGGCGTGGATCGTACCGGTCATAATCCTTCCATATTACTGTACTATCGGAGGATGGGTTCTGAAGTATATGACAGCATATTTTACAGGTCAGACAGAGGCTGCCACTGGTGACGGTTATTTCACCGGTTTTATAACAGCCCAGACTGCGCCTATAGTATTTGCACTTATATTCCTTACGGCCACAGGCGTTGTCGTATTCTGTGGTGTTGAAAAGGGAATAGAGAAGTTTAGCAAGGTGCTCATGCCGATATTGGTAATTCTTATAATTGGAATTTCAATCTATTCACTGACGATCAAGCATACCGGTGATGATGGTACGATCAGAACAGGAATTGATGGACTGAAGGTATATTTGATTCCTGATTTTAAGGGAATGACATTCAGGGATATATTCATGGTTGTAATGGATGCCATGGGACAGCTCTTCTTCTCGATAAGTGTCGCTATGGGTATCATGGTTGCGTATGGCTCATATGTTAAGAAGGATGTTAACCTTATGAAGTCGATCAATCAGATAGAGATATTTGACACGGCAGTGGCTTTCCTTGCTGGTCTGATGATAGTCCCTGCGGTGTATGTGTTCTCTGGAACGGAAGGCATGTCAGCGGGCCCTGGACTTATGTTCATATCTCTGCCAAAGGTATTCAATGCCATGGGTAAGGTCGGAACAGTCATCGGAGCCCTGTTCTTCATCATGGTTACATTTGCGGCGATCACATCCTCAGTATCGGTCATGGAAGCGATAGTGTCAGGACTTATGGATAAGTTCCATCTCACGAGAAAGAAGAGTGCGGTCATAACAACTGTATATGCGGTTGTCGGAATGTTGGTCGTATGTTTCGGTTACAACATATGGTACTTTGAGCTCAAGCTTCCAAATGGAGCTACAGCCCAGATCCTCGATGTGATGGATTACCTGAGTAACAACATCTTCATGCCGCTTGTGGCTATCCTGTCATGTATACTTATCGGCTGGGTAGTGAAGCCTAAGACGGTTATAGACGAGGTTACAAGAAATGGCGAGAAGTTTGGAAGAAAGAAGCTCTATATTGTCATGGTAAAGTTTGTGGCACCAATACTGCTTGCATTGCTGCTTCTCCAGTCGTTTGGAATTGACTTTGTACAGTTTGTTACCAATCTGTTCAAATAGAACAATATAGTTTATAATGTAGAGGCATTTGTCATGTGGGTGATGAATGTCTCTATATTTTTGTCATAAGGAATGTCATTGCAGGATATTTATACCGGGTTTACGGATTTAATGGGAGAATGATGGATGAACAACAGGGATGATTTGATATATCTTGCCCCGATGGAGGGGATAACAGGATACATATACAGAAATGCACATCACAAATATTTCGGCGGCGTTGACAAATACTTTATGCCGTTCATTGCCCCGGCGAAAGGACGTCCTCTCAGAAACAGGGAACTAAGGGATGTGCTGCCGGAAAACAATCAGGGGATAAATGTGGTGCCGCAGCTTCTGACCAACAGTGGCGAGGGATTTGTGAAGGCTGCAAAGTTCCTGAAGGAGCTTGGATATAACGAGGTGAATATCAATCTCGGCTGTCCGTCAAAAACTGTAGTAACGAAGTATAAAGGCTCGGGTCTACTGTATGATACAGAGAGACTTGACAATTTCTTATATGAAGTATTTGCCGCCGACGTGATGGATGTGTCTATAAAGACCAGAATAGGAAGAGACAGTTCTGTGGAGTTTGAGGATATCATAGAAATATATAAGAAGTATCCGATAAGTGAGCTGATCATACATCCGAGAATACAGACGGATTTCTACAAGAATACGCCAAACATGGAAGTGTTTGCCGAAGGTGTGGCTTCATATGGAAGACCAGACACAGTGTGCTACAACGGAGATATAAACAGTGTGGTGGATTATGACAGGTTCACGGGCGATTTTCCTGATATAAGTAAGGTTATGATAGGCAGGGGGATAATAGCTGATCCTTGTCTGGCGGAGCGGATAAAAGAAGAGTGTGGCGACAGTACATATGACTGGAACAGATTTTTCATATTCCACGATGAACTTTACAGGAATTACTGTGAGTCGGATGTGGGCAGGGGCAACACGATGTTCAAGATGAAGGAGCTGTGGGCTTACTGGTCGAGGCTGTTTTATGATGTGGAGGGAGCTGAGAGGGCTCTTAAGAAGATCCGGAAGACTAGAGATAATGGTGAGTATGAGGCGGCAGTCAGGATGCTGGCTGCACTGTGCAGATAGGAGATGATATCATGGGATGTCTTGGAAATTGTATATGGTTTTTATGTGGCGGAATATTGAGCGGACTTTCGTGGGGGGCAAGCGGGGTGCTGTGCTGTATAACGATAATAGGGATTCCGATTGGGATGCAGTGCTTTAAGTTTGCAGGACTTGCATTTTTTCCATTTGGAAAAGAGATAGTGTATGGAGGCGGGGCTGGCTCGCTGATCGCGAATATCATATGGCTGCTCTGCTGCGGAATACCTATGGCGGTAGAGAATGCCTGCCTGGGGCTGCTGCTTTGCATAACGATAGTCGGAATTCCATTTGGGCTTCAGTTCTTTAAGATCGCCAAGCTGGCGCTCATGCCTTTTGGTGCAGAGATTGTGGGATGATGGTGGAAATATACATAAATATAGTTGACAGAACTTGAATCACTAGAATATAATAATGTGGCGTCAGATATGTGCTGACGCCATATATAAGGCAATGACGAAGAGAAGTAGCATAGATTATCGCCCACAGAGAGCCGGTGGTGGTGGGAGTCCGGCGGAGTGAATATATGTGAATAACACTTTACCAGCCGCAAGCTGAAAGATATAGCCCATAGCGGGATACGTGTTTTATGTCGAGTAGGGGAGCCGTAGCTGCACGATACGCAGAGAGGTCATGAGCAAGGTGACTGAGAGGGACTGGGACGCGATGCTTTGAATATACGAAGATCGTGTAACGGTAAATCAGGTGGTACCGCGGACATTAAAGCAGACAAGTAACCGACAGGTAGTTTGAGAGAGCTTATGTTCGTCCTGAATATTTGCATATGTATATGTGCATCTGATTCAGGATGAACATAAGCTTTTTCTATTTGCAAGAGAAATAACAGCCAGTGCGTAATCCTGAAAAAGCCAAAGTGGACATAAAGCCACAGGCAAATAGTAAAGAAAAGGAGAGAACAGATGACAATCGAGAACATTTATCGTAACAGAACAATGAACGAGATCACTGAGGGCGATGTGGGAAAGACACTTAAGGTTGCCGGATGGGTAGAGAATATCCGTGACCACGGTGGAGTATCATTTATCGATCTTCGTGATATGTATGGCGTGCTCCAGGTAGTAATGAGAGACACATCCCTGCTTGACGGAATAACAAAGGAGGATTGTGTATCAATCGAGGGTATCGTTGAGCACAGAGATGAGGAGACATACAATCCTAAGATCCCTACAGGTACTATTGAGCTTGAGGCAAAGACTGTAGAGATACTTGGCAAGGTATATAAGCAGATTCCATTTGAGATCCAGACATCCAAGGAGACACGTGAGGATGTGAGACTCAAGTACAGATATCTTGACCTCAGAAACAAGAAGGTTAAGGACAACATGATTTTCAGAAGCCAGGTCATCAGCTACCTTCGTCAGAAGATGACTGAGATGGGATTCCTTGAGATCCAGACACCTATCCTCTGCGCATCATCACCTGAGGGTGCAAGAGATTACATCGTGCCATCAAGAAAGTTCAAGGGCAAGTTCTATGCACTTCCACAGGCACCACAGCAGTACAAGCAGCTCCTCATGGTATCAGGATTTGACAAGTACTTCCAGATTGCTCCTTGTTTCAGAGATGAGGATGCGAGAGCAGATCGTTCACCTGGTGAGTTCTACCAGCTTGACTTTGAGATGAGCTTTGCAACACAGGAGGATGTATTTAAGGTTGGAGAGGAAGTCCTCTCAGCAACATTTGAGAAGTTTGCACCTGAGGGCGCAGTGGTTACACAGGCTCCATATCCGATCATCAGCTACAAGCAGGCTATGCTTGAGTTTGGTACGGATAAGCCTGACCTCAGAAACCCACTTAGAATAATAGATCTTACAGATTTCTTCCAGAGATGTACATTCAAGCCATTCCACGGCAAGACGGTACGTGCCATCAATGTACACAAGAAGCTTTCAAAGGGACAGCATGAGAAGATGCTCAAGTTTGCACAGAGCATCGGCATGGGCGGCCTTGGATATCTGGAGATACTTGAGGATATGTCATACAAGGGACCTATCGACAAGTTCATTCCTGATGATATGAAGGGTGAGATCGCAGAGCTTGCAGGCCTTCAGCCTGGAGATACTATTTTCTTCATCGCAGACGTGGAGGAGCTTGCAGCGTCATTTGCAGGACAGATCAGAGTTGAGCTTGGTAACAGACTTGATCTCAACGAGAAGAACGCATTCCGTTTCTGCTATATAAATGACTTCCCAATGTACGAGTACGACAAGGAGAGCAAGAAGATCATCTTCACTCACAATCCGTTCTCAATGCCACAGGGCGGACTTGAGGCGTTAAATGAGAAGGATCCACTTGATATCCTGGCTTACCAGTACGACATCGTCTGCAACGGTATCGAGCTTTCATCAGGCGCTGTAAGAAACCACGACATGAAGATCATGGTCAAGGCATTTGAGATTGCAGGATACACAGAGGATGATCTGAAGGAGAAGTTCGGAGCACTCTACAATGCATTCCAGTTCGGAGCACCACCTCATGCAGGTATGGCTCCTGGTGTGGACAGAATGATCATGCTTCTCAGAAACGAGGAGAATATCAGAGAGGTCATCCCATTCCCAATGAATGGAAATGCACAGGATCTTATGTGCGGAGCACCTGGCGAGGTTACAGAGCAGCAGCTCCGTGAGGTTCACATTAAGGTCAGACAGTAAAAAGGCCGGACGGCACTTGTAGTTCGAGATATGGATATGAAAACATATATACAAACACATTCAGTTACCTTCACTTCAGCTTGCTTACATTTGCATGCTGCGAAAACCGCGATAAGAGCGGTGCGGTCTTCGCAGCAGCAGTAAGCGCTGAAGATCAGTCACTTTCATTATCGTTTGTATATATGTTTCATATCTTATGTATCAAGAACTACAAGTGCCTGTTTTTTTGACATGTACTTGTGTATAAAAACGGTTTTAATTGTTTTTATGAGAATTGTAAGAGGAGGCTTTTGACGATGGCAGGTTTTCTTATAAAGGACACAACTAGGGAAGAACGAGAGCAGATAGTTGCCGATTCTCTGGGAAATATAGATGCTTACTGCGATGGATGCATGTGCGGTATCACAGAGATGTATCAGGATTATATTGACGGGAAGAAAGAGCTTCGTGAGATAAATATGGAGTTCAATGCGAGATATGTCCGGGATGAGAATATGGATGGACGGAAGTAAGCATATGGTGACAACTTTAATAATATTTATGTGGCAGAGCTGGAAAAGCCATGTTAATATGGACATACAGTTAGTTGGTTTACATTACATCAATAAATAAGAATTAAAAAAGGGAAATTTATATGGGGATACGAAAAGGAATATTTATAGGTGCTGCGATGCTCTCCATTATGGCGTGTACGGCCTGTGGAAATTCAGGTGGAAATGTTTCAGAAACAAATAGTGCGGAGACCTCGACCGGTGTGGAGAGCGGAATAATAGAGCAGCCACAGGTCATGTATGATGGACACATCTATTATTACAATGCAACCGGAAGAGATGAGAAATTGCCGGAAGGATACGAGATCGCGGGAACGATAAAAAGGGTCGACAGCAAAGACTATCCTGCAGAGAATTTTGCGGCAGCAGGCGTGGATCTTGAAGCTGGACAGGAAATATATATCAGCACAACTGAGAAGAATGTCATTTATCTGAAATATGACAGCGGATATGCGAGGTTTGAGAGAAGACCGGAGGAAGCTACGGAGAAAGCGCAGGATGAGACGAAGTCTGCAGAGAAAGAGAACGAGATAGAGGGGAATAGTGAGATGACAGCTTATATGGATGCTTCTATGGAAGAGGATTATGGGGAAGATGGAGAATTCGACTTTGACAGTATATTTGGGATAGATCAGCTTGACCTGAACTACGAGGCACATGTTGCAGGATTTGACGGAGAGAGCTTTTTGTATAGTGTGCATATTGATGGCGGTGTCACAGATGAGAAGGTAGATGAGATCCAGCAGGTGATGGCGGATTATTCTTCGCAAAATGGTGATGAAGAAAACTATATGGGGTATATTGATATATATAATGGTGAAGACCAGATAATGATATATCTTGACCTTGGCGGTGTATCAGAAGAAAATAGCAACATGGCGGTAACGGGTATACTGAACGCACTTAACAGTGTCTCAGGTATAAAGAGTGTTATCATAAACGAAGGGATGTAGAAAAAAGAAAACATGTGTGAAAAGTCCATGATGTTTATTCTGAAATCACAAAGTAATTTTTGACTATCTTTTCAAAAGTTCTGAGTCGAACTTTCTACTTCATAAGCGTTTTTTTTATTTCATGCTTATGAAGTAGAGAATTTTTACCTTATCGTAAATTCGCAAGATAAATTATATGTATCGTAATCCCAATCTCTTTCACTTTCAAAGAACGCAAATTGTTTAATCAAACGATAGTGTCCAGCAGGCAATTCTCCATAAAAACTTTTAACATCAATTTCTAATGTTAATCGTTCGTTAGGATTAATAAAACAATCCTTTTCATTGCTCTTTGAGGGGTCATCAAGCTGTTTAAGTTGATACCAAGTGCCGGATTGTTCAGCTTCTATTTCAAAATAATTTGGTGAATATCGGTATTCTTTATCAGAAGTATTTTCTATTAGAAATGAAAGGTGCTTCAAATCTAAATCCTTTTCTGTACTCATTGAAATCTTCAAATCACCCAAAGTGTCAAGTGCTTCTTCACTTCCATAAGGAGAAACCTCATATTCTTCGGAATAATCTTGTACTACATGGTTATCACTGTCCTTTGCTTGACTGCACCCAACAATACACACCAATAACGATAAGTTTAGAAACATACATATTATTTTTTTCATTTGTCCTTATCTCCTTTCTTTTAAATTTATAATAGCAATAAAATGTCTATTTTCAATCAACTTTCATTGCAATTTATTTTTACTGTAACACATGCTCCCCCTGCTTCGTTATTAGCAATTTGGATATTTCCGCCATGTCTTTCACTTAAAATCTTACTAATATTCAGCCCTAATCCCAAATGTTCAGTAGATATATCTTTCGATGATTTATAAAATGGTAATGTCGCTTTTTCAATATCAATATTTTTAAACCCGCAACCATCATCTGAAACAGATATAACTAAATTATTATTCTCTATTACTGCGCTAATAGCAATATCACTTTTTGCGTATCTAATACTATTAGAGAGTAAATTTTCATAAATCTGCATGACTGTATTTAAATTGATAAACAAGGTTATATTATCACCGCTTGTAGTAATTGAAAAATGTTTGTCATAACAAAGTGCTTCTGCTGTGTTATTAAAATTATCAATAAGTGCATGAAATGTAATCTGTTGCCGTGGAATATCAATATCCTCTAACCTATATAAGTTCGTCATAGCATTTACATATTTTTCAAGACGTGAAACATTTTTTGACATTACTGATATTTCATCTAATATTTCTTCTTGTGATACTAAGCCTTTGGGAATAAAGGAAAGCAGCATAGTAGCATGACCCTTTAGTAAAGTCAAAGGAGTGCGTAAGTCATGTGAAAAAGCAGCGTTTAGACGGCGCTGTTCAGCAAATTGTCGAAACATAGTTTCATTATTTTTCGCCAAACAGTCTTTCATTTTTTCAAAGGCATGACAGAGTTTTCCCATTTCATCATTTAATGGATATGATAACGTAAAATCTAAGTCATTTGCTTCAATTTTATGATACGCATTAGTTAATAGCTTAATAGGTTTCGATATTTTTTTTTTATAAAAAAATGTTACACAACATATCATATTAATAGATAATACGATAGGAATAATTGCAACATTTAATGAACCTAAAACACTGTCAATAAGCCTATCCCGGTTTGTAAAATTAGGTGAAACTTCGATATATGAAACATGGTTCGGATAGACATATTCGTGTACTGGGCGTTCTTTTTGATAATCAACATTGAACTTGCATATCTCGTTTCCTTTCGTATCAAATATTGTGTATTTTGTTTGGTCATTACTATAAGCGGCGGTAAATGAACCATTTTCCGGTATATCATACCTTGTTGACATATTTTCATACTTATAGTTCAAATTTATTCTGTATTTGTCAACCATTGAAATTAAAAGTATACAAATAATTATTCCAATCAACAACGAAAACAAAGCATAAAGAACAAAGGACATACTAATACTCATGCTATTTAACCGATTGAACCATCTGCTTCTCTTTAATTTTTCCATTTATATCCGCACCCCCAAACAGTTTCAATGTAAGGTCTATCGCCTAAAGATAAAAATTTTGCCCTAATACGTCTGATATGTTCTGTAACAACTGTATTATCACCAATGCCGTCTAATCCCCAAACTTTTTCATAAATAGTTTCCCGGTCAAAAACAATTCCTTTGTTTTGTGAAAGGAAAGATATTATATCAAATTCCTTTTTGGTAAAAGCCATATCCTTATTATGATAAAACACAATACGTGAGGAATAATCTATAACCATATCTTCATCAAATTGCACCTTTGAAGATGTATTGTGTCTTTTTTCTATGCGAAGATGTGCTGCAATGCGAGCTTCTAATTCATCAACAGAAAATGGTTTTATTACATAGTCGTCTGCGCCAATAGAAAATCCTTTTATTTTATCACTATCTTCAATGCGTGCTGTTAAAAAAATTATAGGGCATGAAACATAATCCCGTATTCTTTCACAAACAGTAAATCCATCAATATCTGGCATATTAACGTCTAACAAAATAATGTCAGGTTTTTTTCTACTTCTTTTAATGCAGCATTTCCTGCTGTTGCAGTATATACCGTATATCCAAGTTTGCTGAAATAGCAATACAGCATTGATACAATTTCTTTTTCATCGTCTACAATTAAAATACTCTGCGCCATAAATATGCCTCCATTGTGAATATCTGATTTAAGATTATCAAACAAAAATCTATTTCTAATCAATTTCTTTAATTTTCGATGTCATTAGATATTATATATGGCAATATGAGTTGTAGCAACCTTACTCTGCATGTTTTATGCTCTATTGCCATCAATACTATGATATGTGTAATCATATCTCAAAGAAAAGAGGAACAGTAAAATGTAATAGGGTGAAAAATATGAAGCAGGATAAAGTGAAGTATGATTTTAAGGCTTTCGGGCAAGCCATTAAAGCAGCAAGAAAAGCAAAGGGAATATCACGCAATCAGTTAGCCGACACACTGAATATTGCGCCCAGGTATATCGCGTCCATTGAAAACAGCGGGCAGCACCCAAGTTTACAGATTTTATATGAGCTTGTAACCCTGCTTGACGTATCAGTAGACCAGTTCTTTTTCCCGGAACGGGAACAAGAGAAGTCCACACGCCGCCGTCAGCTCGATACCATGCTTGACACAATGAGCGAAACAGACTTAAAAATCATGTCTGCTACTGCAAAAGGCATAGAGGAAGCCAACAATGACAGGACGGGGGAATAAAGTTCCCTCGTTTTTGTCTGCATAAAGTGAATGAAGCGCCGCAGAATTGCGGCGTTTTTCTTTTGCGCTTTTTGGCATACTGGGAGTTCCGTTGTAGTGATAAGTGAGGAAAAAACTTTCTTAGCAAGCATAGGAAAAGAGTACCCTTTTCCGTATTTTCGCCCTCCCGTCCTGCGGTGCGTCGGTTGAAAATTGCTTGTTGGGAAGTATGGAGGAGATTGAGACGTATATAGGCAGTATAGAGTCTGGAAAGAGCGGAAGTATAGATATCCTCACGAATGCCGTGGCGACGACTGCTGCGAGCGGTGATATGTCAAAGGTGATAGTTACATATGAGGACAAAGAGGGGAATGAGACGACGATTGAGGGGAATTTCAAGGCGACTGTGGAATCTCCGGTGTATGACAATGTAGAGAAGATAAAGGACAGCACAAAAAGCAGTGGTAAAAAGGTGTTATATGGTGTAATTGCTGTGGTTATAGTGATAGCTCTGTTATGTATATGTGCAATAAGAAAGCACAGGAGAAAAAAGGAGATTCTTGATGAATTTTAGATTCCGGTCACGGGGAGAGAGTTTATAAGGAGATAGATTGTATGGGGTGGATATGGCATTTGTGTCTTATGAATATGAAGAGAAGAAAGATCAGAACATTTCTCACCGTTCTCGGCGTGATGATAGGTGTTATATCGGTTGTAGCACTTCTGGCTGTGGGAATCGGAGTCAAGAACGAGATGATAGATTCTGCGGTTGCAAGTGGAAGTGTCAACCAGATAACGATATACAGTGAGACCGGAAGTAAGCATAAGGATCGAATGATAACGGACAGAACGATATCTACATTGACAGATCTTGCAAATGTGGATGGTTGTTATCCTCTGTATGAGGTGCCTGTGAGTATGAAGTATGGGGAGTATGAATACTTTGGCAATCTTGTGGGTGTGCCGGGAAATGAGCTTGATGGCTGGAGTCTGGCCTATGGGGAAAACAGCAATTCTTCACATGGGACACCTGAACTGATCTCGGGCAGCAGTGTGGGCAAAATGTTCTTCAATCAAAAGATATTTGACAGTTACGAGAAGAGAGAGAATAAGAGTATTGCATCCCTTGTCGGAAAGAGATTTGACACGACCGTCGGATGGAGCGGTGAAAGTGACAGGATATTCAAACTGAAGCTCGCCGGGGTTTTATCTGATGGAGATACGGATAACAGCTCTGACAATGCTTCTGCTGACACTTCTTATGACAGCGCAGTTCAGGATGAAGAGTCTGACGAATCGCTGGACATCTCTGACAGCTACAGCGAGAAGTCTCAGACGATATACTGTGATATGGATTCACTGAAAAGCCTGCTCAGAAAGGTCAGCGCCGATGGCAAGCTGTACGGTCAGCCGGTGGATGGCAATGGCAACAGCTACCGTGAATTTGTCTACACATCAGCGGTGGTGATCGTAGATGATATAAATAACGTTGATGCGATGGTAAAAAAGCTTCAGGACATGGGGTATCAGACAGAGAATTCCAAGGAATATCTGGACACGATACAGAAGTACCTCAAGATGATACAGCTTCTTCTCGGCGGAATCGGAATGATAGCACTTATTGTGGCTGTCATAGGAATAAGCAACACCATGACGACCTCTGTATTCGACCGGGTAAACGAGATCGGTATATTGAAGGTCCTCGGCTGCGACATAGACGAACTCAGACTTCTGTTCCTCATGGAGGCCGCAGTGATAGGACTTGTCGGAGGCGTCCTCGGAGTATTATCCTCCTACGGAGTGAGAATAGTGGTGAATAAAGCCGACGTCTCCATGTTCAACCTTGCAAAAGGAACCCAGATAGCCATGATCCCATGGTGGCTTGCACTGGCCGGAGTCCTCGGCTCCGTGATCCTCGGAGTGGTAGCAGGCTATTTCCCAGCAAGATGGGCCTCAAAATTAAGACCAATAGACGCCGTGACAAGGAGGTAAAAGGTCACAAAATTATCGCAAACATAAAGAAAAAGCCAGAAAGATACAAAAAACAGAAAAGTTGTATCATTCAGAGGAAAATAAGCAAAAAAGATACAGTTTTACGCACAAAAAAAGCAGAGACAACTCACACAAAACACAAAGAATGTGTGAACTGTCTCTGCTTTTGTTGTATATCCCGTGATGGATCCACATCCTTACAGGGTACGGGCTTCACTATCTCAAAGGACTTTTCGTCCGTCCTTATTTCCTGTTGGCTCTGTAACGGAGAGTATGGTCAAGAATCTTCTTACGGATTCTGAATGACTTTGGTGTGATCTCCAGAAGCTCATCAGTGTCGATGAAGTCAAGAGCCTGCTCAAGACTCATCACCTTTGGAGGTGAAAGCTTGAGAGCATCATCTGATCCTGAAGAACGTGTGTTGGTAAGCTGCTTCTTCTTGCAGACATTGACCTCCATGTCTTCAGCACGAGGATTCTCACCTACAACCATACCGGCGTAAACCTGCTCACCAGGTCCGATGAACAGTGTTCCACGCTCCTGTGCGTTGAAAAGACCATATGTGATCGAAGTACCTGACTCGAATGCGATGAGTGATCCCTTTGAACGGTAGCTCATGTCACCCTTGTATGGAAGATACTCGTCAAATGTTGTGTTGATGATACCTGTACCCTTGGTAGCTGTCATGAAGTCACCACGGAATCCGATAAGTCCACGGGATGGAACAGAGAACTCAAGTCTTGTGGTTCCATTTCCTGTAGGAGCCATTCCCTGAAGCTCACCCTTTCTCTGGTTCAGCATGTTGATGATAGTACCTGCAAATTCGTCAGGAACATCTATATAAGCGATCTCAAATGGCTCAAGCTTATGTCCGAGCTCATCTTCCTTGTAGATAACCTCAGCCTTACTTACTGCAAATTCATAACCTTCACGTCTCATGTTCTCGATGAGGACTGACAGGTGAAGCTCACCACGGCCTGAAACCTTGAAAGCCTCAGTTGTGTCAGTCTCCTCAACTCGGAGGCTGACATCTGTGTTCAGCTCTCTGAAAAGTCTCTCGCGGAGATGTCTTGATGTTACGAACTTACCTTCCTTGCCTGCGAGAGGAGAGTCATTTACCATGAATGTCATGGCGATGGTTGGTTCAGAAATCTTCTGGAAAGGAATTGGGTCAGGATTCTCAGGGGAGCAGAGAGTATCACCTATCTGTACATCTGCGATGCCTGAAACAGCAACGATAGAACCTATCTGTGCTTCCTTAACCTCTATCTTGTTAAGACCCTCATACTCGAAAAGCTTTCCGATACGAACCCTCTCGAGCTTGTCCGGGTCATGCTCATTTACTATGACAAGATCCTCATTTACCTTGAGGACACCATTGTCGACCTTGCCGACACCGATACGTCCAACGTACTCGTTGTAGTCGATTGTGCTGACAAGCATCTGTACACCTGCCTCAGGATCGCCTGTAGGAGCAGGAATGTAATCAATTATAGTGTCGAACAGAGGCTTCATGTCTGTGCCTGGCTCGGATGAGTCAAGTGTTGCATAACCGGACTTGGCAGAAGCAAATACAAATGGGCAGTCAAGCTGATCCTCATTTGCATCGAGCTCGATGAGGAGCTCAAGAACTTCGTCAACTACCTCGTCAGGACGTGCCTCAGGACGATCACATTTATTTACACATACGATAACTGCAAGATTAAGCTCAAGGGCCTTCTTCAGAACGAACTTGGTCTGTGGCATAGGACCCTCAAATGCATCAACAACGAGGATTACTCCGTTTACCATCTTAAGAACTCGCTCAACCTCACCGCCGAAGTCTGCATGACCCGGAGTATCAATGATGTTGATTTTGGTGCTTCCATATGTTACGGCAGTATTCTTGGAGAGGATAGTGATTCCTCTTTCACGCTCGATATCGTTGGAATCCATGACACGCTCAGCGACCTCCTGATTGTCACGGAACACACCGCTCTGCTTTAAGAGCTCGTCTACAAGTGTTGTTTTACCGTGGTCAACGTGGGCGATGATAGCCACATTTCTGATATCATCTCTTGTTATCTTCATAATATTCACTCTTTCTTTCAAAATTAGTCTATTTTACAACGCTTAACATTCTAGCATAGTGAAAAAACCAATGCAATAATTATAATGTACAAAAATGTTGTAAAAATGAGGGCAAATGGCGGAAAAATGATTATTTTGCAGCCGCTTTGAGCAGCATCTCCTTAAGTTCGTCAGGTGAGAACTTGTAATGAGAATTGCAGAACTGGCAGTTGACCTCTATAGGCTCGCCCTCCTCGAGAAGGCTTGCAATCTCTTTTTTGCCAAGGCTGAGTACCGCATTGTAATATCTCTCCTTGCTGCAGTTGCAGTGCCACTCGGTAGGCAACTCATCGGTCACTACAACGTCATATCCTTCAAATACATCCTTGATGATGTCAAGAGGAGTCTTGCCCGCATCGAGGAGACTGGTGATAGAAGAGAACTCGTTAAGTCTCTTCTCAAGAACGTCTATGAGTTCGTCCGATGCAAATGGCATGAGCTGGATGATGAAGCCGCCTGCCTGTTTGACGGTGTTGTCCTTCTCCATGAGAACACCAAGGGCAACAGATGTAGGAATCTGCTCAGATGTCGCAAAGTAATAAGTAAGATCTTCGGCGATCTCACCGGACACGAGCTGTGTCTGACCGACATAAGGCTCCTTGAGACCGATATCCTTGATAACTGAAAGTACACCAAGATCAAGAGCCTTTGCTACATCGAGCTTGCCCTTATCATTTGCATGAAGGATAACGTTTGGATTGTTGACATATCCCTTGACTCTTGAATGTGCGTCTGCAGTTACGGTAAGTCCTCCGATCGGTCCGTTGCACTGAATCTGAAGTGTGAGTACGTCGGACTCGTTCTTGCACTGTGCTCCCATAAGTGCTCCTGCTGTGAGCAGTCTTCCAAGTGCGGCTGTAGCCACAGGGCTTGTGTTGTGGATAGATCTTGCAGTCTCCACGATATCTCTTGTTGTTCCGGCGAAGAATCTTACCTGATTGTTCGCCGCCATACCTCTTATTATATGATCGCTCATGTTGTATACCTCGCTATTCTATGTTGATTAGTTTTGTTACATTTTGAAATCTGTCCGGTTATCTCTATATATAATCGCATTATAATAATGATATATTGGACAATCTTCACCATTTTATATTATGAATGGTGATAAGACAAGCCTATTCATAGTGTTTGTTATCCTGGTGTGTCTCCCTTGCAACCACGTATACCCTTTCACTGGAATCTGTGGCTGGCTGCCATGTAAATGCATCGTACATGGCGACGAGCTCCATGCCTGAGTCAGCAACGCATTTCCTCATGTCATCAAGGGTCAGGCCTCGCTGATAATGGAATTCCTGATACTTCCTGTATAGAGGACACTCATCATCCGGCTCAATGCCTGATTCTGGGTATTCTGGGAGAAACAGGCTGAGAGCCAGCTCATTTATATCGGTTTCCGTATCGTAGTAGTTATCCCAGATAAAGCTCACGTCGTCCCTGTCCTCGGCTATGGTGCTGTCGGCAACCACATCCTTGAAATAGTGGCGGGTCTTGAAGTCGCAGATAAATATGCCTTTTGATTCGAGATAGTTATTTGCCAGCCTGAATACGTGGGTTATGTCGGCAAGCTCCGTGAGATAGTTGATGCTGTCGCACACGCACACGATGGCATTCACCGTGCCGAAGAGCTCAAACTCCCTCATGTCCTGCATGAGATATAAGATGGATTCATGTCCTGTATCCAGCTTTTTCTCATTTGCCACCTCAAGCATCTCATATGAATTGTCGATACCGATCATGTCGTATCCGGCATCCGCAAGCCTTTCCGTTATCTCTCCGGTGCCACATCCAAGCTCACATATGAGCCCTTCGTCCACTCCGTATTTTCTCAAAACTTCTATTATATATGTGCACCAGTCATCATATGGAATGTTGTCCATCAGTTCATCATAGACACTGGCAAATACCTCATAAGCGTTCATGCTTCCTCCTTCAGCCTGCGCTGGTCAAATCTCTTGATAACAGTTTGAATTGTACCACAGCTTAAGTTTTATAGTAAACTGCAATAAATAATTATGCATAAAATTCGAATGATTGTTGAAGAAACTTAAAATAGCATTTATTATGTTACTGGGCAGAACAAATATAAAAATCAGAAAGAGGACAAGCAGAGATGGAATACTGGGATATTTACGATGTGAACAAGCAACCTACAGGGCGCACTATGAAGAGAAATGACTGGAATATGCAGCCGGGGGATTATCACCTCACAGTGCTCGGTGTGCTCCAGAACAGAGAGGGAAAGTATCTGATAACCAAGCGTGTCATGACAAAGGCGTGGGCAGCAGGCTGGTGGGAGGTATCCGGCGGCGGAGTGCAGGCAGGAGAGTCATCCATAGAGGCTGTCAGACGAGAGGTGATAGAAGAGACAGGCATAGACGTAAGTGATTTCGATGGAGGCTTGCAGTTTACATATAGGAGAGATAACCCGGATGAGAAGGACAACTACTTTGTGGATGTCTATAAGTTTACTGGAGATTTTTCGGAAATAGATATCAGGCCTCAGGAGGCGGAGACCGATGGTTTCAAGCTGGCAACGCTGGATGAGATAAAAGAATATGCAGAGCAGGGAATCTTCCTTCATTATGACAGTATCAAGAAAGTGTTTGAATAAGCTGGGCTGCTTATACCAAAAAACAGTTTGAAAAACACAGCATATATGCTAATATAGTTAAGATTAGAGAGGAATCGGGCGAAAAAGCGTTATAAAGCCTGAAAAGATAAATTTCAAGGAGGCATTTTCAAAAATGGCTGAGACATACAACCACAAAGTCGTTGAAGGAAAGTGGCAGAAGGTCTGGGATGACAACAAGGCATTTGCTGCTACAGATGATTATTCAAAACCAAAGTATTATGCGTTAGTTGAGTTTCCATACCCATCAGGTCAGGGACTCCATGTAGGTCACCCAAGACCATACACAGCGCTGGATATAGTAGCAAGAAAGAGAAGAATGCAGGGCTACAACGTTCTGTATCCAATGGGCTGGGATGCATTTGGTCTCCCTACAGAGAACTATGCGATCAAGAACAAGATCCATCCAAAGGAAGTAACCAAGACCAATGTTGCAAGATTCAAGAAACAGCTACACTCACTTGGATACTCATTCGATTGGGACAGAGAGATCAACACAACTGATCCTGAATATTACAAGTGGACACAGTGGATATTCCTCAAACTCTTCAAGGCTGGTCTCGCATACAAGAAGGAGATGCCTATCAACTGGTGTACATCATGTAAGGTTGGTCTTGCAAATGAGGAGGTTGTCAACGGCGTATGTGAGCGTTGTGGCAGCGAGGTTGTCCGCAAGGTTAAGTCTGAGTGGATGCTCAAGATCACAGATTACGCAGACAAGCTCATTGAAGGACTTGACGGCGTGGATTACATCGAGCGTGTAAAGGTTTCACAGAAGAACTGGATCGGACGTTCAACAGGAGCTGAGGTAGATTTCTCAGTAAAGGGCAAAGAGGACAAGCTCCGCATATATACAACAAGATGCGATACATTATTCGGAGTAACATACATGGTTGTTTCACCAGAGCATCCAATCCTTGACAAGTACAAGGACGAGATCGGCAACTGGTCAGACATCGAGGCATACCGTGAGCAGGCAGCGAAGAAGAGCGACTTTGAGCGTTCAGAGCTTGCAAAGGATAAGACTGGTGTATGCATAGACGGACTCATAGCCATCAACCCTGTAAATGGCAAGGAGATCCCTATATACGTATCAGACTATGTACTCATGAGCTACGGAACAGGTGCTATCATGGCGGTTCCTGCACATGATGACAGAGACTGGGAATTTGCAAAGAAGTTCGGACTTCCACTCATCCAGGTTGTTGCAAAGGATGGCGAGGAAGTAGATATAAATGAGGCTGCATTTACAGACGTGGCAACAGGAGTGCTCATCAACTCAGATTTCCTCAACGGCCTTGAGGTAAAGGATGCAAAGGAGAAGATGATAAAGTTCCTGGAGGAGAAGGGTATCGGTCAGGCAAAGACAAACTACAAGCTCCGTGACTGGGTATTCTCACGTCAGAGATACTGGGGCGAGCCAATTCCTATCGTTCACTGCGATAAGTGTGGTTATGTACCTATCGACGAGAGCCAGCTTCCGTTGCTTCTTCCAGAGGTAGACAGCTACATGCCGACAGACAACGGCGAGTCACCACTTGCAGCTATGACAGACTGGGTAAACACCACATGTCCATGCTGCGGCGGTCCTGCAAAGAGAGAGACAGATACCATGCCACAGTGGGCTGGATCATCATGGTATTTCCTGAGATATACAGATCCTCACAACACAGAGGCTCTTGCAAGCAAGGAGGCACTCAAGTACTGGCTTCCTGTTGACTGGTACAACGGAGGAATGGAGCATACAACACTCCACCTTCTGTATTCAAGATTCTGGCACAAGTTCCTGTACGATCAGGGCGTAGTTCCTACACCAGAGCCATACCAGAAGAGAACATCACATGGTATGATCCTCGGTGAGAACGGCGAGAAGATGAGCAAGTCAAGAGGCAACGTTGTAAATCCTGACGACATCGTAGATGTATACGGTGCAGATACACTTCGTACTTACGAGATGTTCATCGGAGCATTTGACCTTGCAGCTTCATGGTCAGAGGATGGTGTCAAGGGATGTAGAAGATTCCTCGACAGAGTATGGAAGCTTCAGGACAGTGTGACAGACGAGAAGGGCTACTCCAAGGATATGGAGACCAAGATGCACCAGGTTATCAAGAAGGTTTCAAATGACTTCGAGAACCTGAAGTACAACACAGCTATCGCAGCCATGATGGCACTTCTCAACGACTTCTACAAGAAGGGAAGCGTTACAGCAGATGAGTTCAAGACACTGCTCATCCTGTTAAACCCTGTTGCACCTCATATCACAGAGGAGCTGTGGTCAGTAAAGAACTATGGCGGATATGTATATCAGCAGACATGGCCAGAGTTCGATGAGGCAAAGACAGTAGAGTCAACAGTAGAGATCGCTGTACAGATCAACGGTAAGACTAAGGCAACACTTGCGATCGGCAAGGAGGATCCAAAGGATGAGGTTATCGCAAAGGCTAAGGAAGTGATCGCCGACAAGCTCACAGGTAACGTTATCAAGGAGATCTATGTTCCTGGACGTATTGTGAATATTGTTATGAAATAAAAAAACTATAAACAAGAGAAAGCCACATGGAGAAAAATCCATGTGGCTTTCTTGATGTTTAATATATATCGGATTATCATTTATTTCAGATAAGGCAGCAGATTCTTGAGTGCGCTGTATGCACTGTCACGTTTGTACAGCGGTATCGATTCCACCAGTCTGTCAAGATCGTCATGAGTGATATAATCCTTGTTCTCGGGGGTGGTGGCCGGTTCTTTTCCGAACACCAGAAAATCCAGTGGCGCATCAAGAACAGTTGCTATATTGGCAAGAGTATATATACTCATACTTTTATATCCATGTTCCAGCTCATACACATAATGAGGAGACACTTTTATTTTCTCGGCAAGCTGTTCCTGAGTGAGATTATGAGCCTTTCTCACATTTCTTATCCGCAATCCCAAGTCAAAGATATCTATCACAATAACCTCCATCTTGCTAAAACAATATCTATCAGCTACATTTTATGCAAATAGTATCTGTCAATAACGGTATCGCCAGCCAGAAACTATCAGGTACAAAAATGTGAAAATATAGCTGATAGCCACAAAAATGAAATTGTGTTACATTCAGTGAAATGTATTTTTTACAGCATGGACTTTATCATATTTATCTTTTGTTTTTCCTGTGGAGACATGCCTTCGCTCAGAACATCCAGAACGATCTCGGACTCGGATCTGCTGAAGGAGAGATCCCTTTTTTGCAGTTCTTTGTTGATCTCCATTAGCTGGGGTAGCATCTGCTCCGGAGTCATGGTGGACTGGGAGTTGGATAATCTGAGAAGAATTTCCCTTTTTAGCGGATGCATGTTTTTTAGTCTTGGGTCATTTTGAAGATTCATGTTTAATATCCCTCCATATCATATTTTTCAAACAGGTCTTTGACGGAGCTGTATATATCCTGGGATGACTGGGATTCAGTGTTGTCGTAGTTTTCTTCGCCCTCGGTTTCAGAGGCAGTTCTGCTTTGATAGTGCCGGTACAGAGAATCCGTGGATTGCTGTGTGTTCATGGCTTCCATGGTCTTCATCATATCCATGGCTTTTTTCATGCTGGCAAACTGGTTCCTGATATCGGGAAATCCACACCCGGCAAGGGATGACAGTATATCATCCTGATTGTTTATATCTTTGTGGAGTCCACAGGAGTTTACATAATTTGTATCGCGCAGAGCATTCAATATGGTCTGAAGTTCCATGATCTTTATGTACATTGCCAGAGGAGCTTTCATACGGTCATCCACAAATGGGAGAATGGCCTCCATCATGAACAGGCGGTCATCTTTTATTAAGTTGTCAAGTGGATGATGGAAGTTGCCATTAAACATATGAAGCTCCATTTCATGCAGTGATCACTTGGTAAGACAGCTATACTATATTCTATTGATTTTTATTAAAAAAAATACCAGCAGAATTGCTTCTGCTGGCAACCTTCTGTGGATACCGGACAGCCTTTCTGCCCGATATCCCGTTTATAGATCGTGGTGAATCCGCTGTTAGCAGCAGCCGCAATCATTGCCGCCGCAGCCACCGCAGCCACATCCGTTGTTATTGCCACAGCCACCGCAGCAGAATAAGAGAAGGATGATCCAGATGCAGCTATTGTCATTGCCACAACCGCTGTTTAAACCGAAACCATCGCCGCCGCAGCCACCGCAGCAGAGGAGAAGGATGATGATCAGAGTGCAACTGTTGCATCCACATGAACCTCCGCAAGAAAGTCCATTTCTGCCGCCACAGCCACAACCGCCACAGGCACACTGTGTTGCTGATAAATCACTCATGGTAAGCCTCCATTATTTTGTTCATGGTTTAACATATTCGCATGAACATGATGTGTTACACATTTGTTCAAAAAATATTTTGTTTCATTTAAGATATCTAAAATGTGTTATAAAGCCGCCTTAAGGCATCCAATTCGATGTTCTAAAAACAGATTTACTATGCTATAATAAGCGCAGGTACGCTTGAGAATCAGCGTAGGAAGTTTGGAAGGAAAACGATAAAAAAGGACAGGGGGAAGATAACTTGCTATATCGTTGTGTGAATTGTGGGGGTAACGTAGTGTACGACCCTGCGAAGAAAAAGATGGTCTGCCTTAGTTGCGGGGGAAGCGACTGTCAGGAACTGGTTCCATCACAGGAGCCTGTAATATGTATAAACTGTGGTTCACAGATACCTTACACGGAGTATCAGTCTGCGGGAAGATGTCCTTCATGTGGAACATATCTGCTCAGGGATGACAAAGTAAATTATCCGTATGGGGCTGATGTGATACTTCCTTTTAAGATATCAAAGCATGAGGCTGAGGAGAAGCTGAGGAATGAATTTGGTAAAAAGCTATTTATACCGGGAACATTCCTTTCACAGAAGACGCTTGAGGCGCTTAAGGGAGTGTATGTCCCATTCTGGATGTACGATTATGATTCGGATGTGGCTTATGAGGCCATAGGAACAAAGGTCAGATCATGGACGTCTGGAGACAAGAGATATACAGAGACTTCATATTTTGATGTCGGAAGAAGTCTGCATGTGAATTATGAGGGCATACCGGTTGATGCATCCATAGCCATGGAGGATGGAATCATGGATCTCATGGAGCCGTACAACTACAAAGAGCTCATGCAGCATGACAACAAGTACCTCTCGGGATTCAATGCGGAGACTTACAATATGCCGCCGAATGAGGTGGAGCCGAGGGCTCAGGCAAAGGCGGAGAAGGCAAACAGAGATTGGGTGAGAAGCACCACAACCGGATATTCATCACTTACAAATGAGAGATTCAGAAACAACAACAGACTCACGGGAACAAAGTTCGGACTCATGCCGGTGTGGGTATATGAGTACCGTTTCCAGGGCAAAAACTATAAGTTCTATGTCAACGGACAGACTGGAAAATGTGTCGGAACAGAGCCGAAGAGCATGAGTAAGGCAGTTGGACTTACCGCACTTTTGTTTGGCGCAGCATTTGTATTGCTTGATGGCTTGTCTATGTTATTGGGGGTGTTGTAAATGAATGCAGTAAAGAAATTTATCGTGGCAATGCTCGTGGTACTTGGACTTGGAATAGTGTTCTTTATAGGATACTTTGTGAAATCAAATGCCAATCTCAAGCATGACGCCAGAAATAATACAGAATGTAAGACAAATGAGAGAGTGTTTGACTATGCAGATAAGCTGTCTGATTCGGAGGAGGAGACTCTCCGCGGGGAGATAGCAGAATTGGAAGATAAAGTGGGTATGGACTTTGTTGTCGTTACCATGGATCAGTACACAGATCTGTCAGAATATGATGCCGATGCAGTTTCATATGACATAGAGTCTAACACAAAGGATATAGCAGAGAAGATCTGTGATTATTACAGATTCGGCTGGGAAGAGTGGCCTGCAGGAACATATCTTGACGGCAGGGATGCCAGCACAAGCGTAGTTATAGTTGCCAACTGGCAGGAGAACGACGGATATGTTTATCTGTGCACAGCCGGCAAGGCGAAGAAGAGAATAAGTGATTCCAAGGCGACATCCATAACGGAATACGGTGGAAAGATACTCAGATCGGATACTCTTGGAGCATTTGAGAGAATGATGTCAAGAACAGAGACGGCTATGAAGAGCAGCACAGGAGGATTAAAGTTCCTATCACCATTTATATGCTTCCTTGTATCTCTGGGAGCAGCCATCGCATTCTGCATCGTGAATCTGTCGAAGAAAGCAGGAAAAGATACCACAACAGCTTCTACATACAGCGATGGAAATGCCAAGGAGCTTGACAGAAGAGATATATTTATACGTAAGGAAGTAACCAGCGTGACTATCCAGAGCAGCTCAGGAGGTTCTGGTGGATCAGGCGGTGGCGGTGGTCATGGCGGTGGCGGAAGCCATTTCTAAAAATCTGACCGTACGCGGGAAAGACATATTATGAAGAACAGGAAGTTTGAAAGTTATATTCTAAAAAACAGAATACCCGGGATCATTCTATCACTGATCATGGTGGGATGCATGATCATCATGGCGTGGCATTTCAGTCTGCCGGACAGGATAAGGAGCAGGACATACAGAAGTATAGCTGATGTGGAATCCAGGGCGAATCCGAACGACAGGGATGTGACGATAACCGTGGATCGGGCGGATTATATAGGATACGATTATTATGTGGATTCTGAGAGGCAGGGCAGGTACTACTACTGTCAGCAGGATGGCAGATATGCCATCCTGCTCATCAGGAGTAACGAAGATGTACTGCTGAATTATACGCTGAGAGGCAGAGTAGTCTCTGCGGATGATGTGTATACATCGATAGTTGATGGCCTTGCACAGGACATGGGGATACCATCCCAGCAGCTTGAGAGCAAGGTATATCCACTCATAATAAGTGAGGTGGATTTTCCGAGGATCTATTATAATATGATGCTGCTGGTTCTTGTGCTGACGGCTCTGTGGGCGTTATATAATATAGTCAGATGTATATACAGTGTGTGCTGTCCATGGAAGGTGTCAGGAATGCAGGTCGTATCGGGCGGAAAGGCAGACAGGAATACTGTCAGGGATATAGATGAACAGCTCAGATACAATCTCTACTATGATCAGGATGGTATAGCCATAACAGACAAATATCTGGTATATCACGGAACCTGGCATACGGATGTGGTGGAACTCAGCACCATAGAGACGTTCAAGAAGCTCAGAACATCGGCAAATATAGGACCGGCAGACAAAAAGATATACAAACTACTCATGGTGGATGTGGATGGTGTGACATATGAGCAGGACTTCAAGACGGAGGCTGCCATAGATGAAGCATTGTCATATCTGAGAGATTCAGGGAAAAAATAAAACAGTATATGCGGTTCGTTATCAAACGGATCGCACATACTGTTTTTGTTTTGCCTATTGTACTGTGCAGACTATACGTCAAGCTTGTCCTGATCGGAGAGCACTGATGGATCCTCAGATACATCTGAAAGTCCCATGTACTCATCGCCGATTACCTCTGATGTCTCAGCAGCAGCGGCATTTGCAACGGCACCAGTTGCCTCGGCGAGAACATCCTCAGCCTCAGCTACGGTCTCGGTTACGGCCTTTGCGGTTGTCTCATCCGGAATATCCGCTGTGGCTTCCGGGGTTACAACATCCTCGGTTGCGGCTTCTTCGGATGTGGTTTCTTCTGCTCCGGTGGTGTCTTCGTGAAGTGTGAAATATTCACGGTCGCCATCTTCGGTGGAAGCAGCTTTTTCCTTAACCTTGTCCTTGAGCTTGTCATATGTGTCGGATACTGTATTCTTTGCTTTCTGGACTGTCTCGGAATCTTTTACTTTATTGTAGGTATCCTTGATCGTATCCTTTGCCTTTTGGACTGTCTCAGAGTCCTTTACCTTGTGGTATGTTTCAGAGTCCTTGATCTTTTTGACTGTCTCGGAGTCCTTTACTTTGTGGTAAGTATCTGTAGCTGTGGCTTTTGCCTTCTTTACAGTATCATTGTTCTCAACTGTCTGGTAAGCTTTCGTTGTCTTGATCTTGTCTTTGAATAAGTAGCAGACACTTCCTGCAGCGGCAAGAGTGAGCGCCATTTTTGCCAATTTGTTCATGATAAAAATCTCCTTCCCATAGAATATAACCTGTCCATTTATTTTAATATGTATTCGTGTCAAATGCAATAAGTGTGGTGGATTGATTCACAGGAATTAATATTTGCGAATGATATACCGTGTATGATATATTCATCTATAATGGAATGGATATGTGGAGGTAAAATGGAACATGAATAATAGTGGACAGGATTACAACAAAGAAGAACAGGCGATAAAGGCACTTCAGAAAAACTATTTTCTATGTGCGGCACTCACACTGGCAGTGGGAGTTGGAATGCTCGCATTTACATCATATAAGGTGATCGGAATAATATGCATCGTGCTGTGTGTGGTATTTGGGGTAATGGGTATCGTGCTCGTTGTCAAGCCGGACATGATAGATGTATCAGAGGATGGTGTGATGTCATATAAGAAGAAGGACAAGCCGGACAAAAAGTAAATATATTGTTTTTTATGAAAGGACGATAACATGAACGAATACAAGGACGAAAGGGACATTTTGGAGAAGGACATCAAGGCGCTTGAGGGGAAGTCTGCAACATATTCAGGGGTTAGATTTGTGATGTTCCTTGCAGCTCTGGCAGGGCTGATAATAGGCATATATGACAACAGAGTGACAGTGCTGATCCTGGGAATAATAGCCGCTGCGGCATTTGTCGCAATGGTGTTTATCCACGGAAAGCTTAGTGAGGAGCTGGAATATAAGAAAGCCAAGTCGGAGGTGCTCAGGAGGTATATAGAGAGATTCGGCGACGGCTGGAAGAAGTTTGAGGACAACGGTGCACAGTATCTCGGCGATGACGATCTGGTTGCAAGGGATATGGACCTTCTTGGACAGAGCTCTCTGTATCAGTTTATCTGTGTTGCGGGAACCGAGGAGGGAAAAAGGGCTCTCGCCGAGAGTATACGCGATCCGAAGTACGATATAGCAGACATAGAGAAGCGCCAGGAGGCGATAAAAGAGCTCACTTCAAAGAGAGAGTTCTCGATGGATTTTGAGACCCTCGGTGTGAAGACCGGAATGGGCAAAAAGAAGAAATATACCGCGGATGAATTTGTGGCATACTGCAATGGCGATGACCATATACCTGCGGTGTTCAACATATTGAGATTTTTACTGCCGGCGATAACACTGGTGGCATTTATACTTGGAATAATGGGTGAGATAAACATAGGCTGGACGCTTGTCTCATTCTTTGTTGTGCTTTTGTTCTCCTGGCTTTTTGGCGGAGTTGCGGGTCAGGCTGTCATGCCGATGATCTCATTTGGCTATGTGATAGAGGACTATATAAGAATGTTCGAGCTGATCTCCGGGGAGAATTTCGACAGTGAACTTTTAAATGATATCAAGTCGCATCTGTCAAATGACTCTGGTGCCCTGGCGGCTATAAGAAAACTGAGGACGATAAGTGCGGCGTTCAATATCAGATACAATCCTATAGTTCATCAGATACTGTGTGGACTTATAATGTGGGACTTCCACATAGGCAGGATGATGGACAAATGGAAACAGAAGAATGGACAGAGCGTTGAGGGCTGGATAAAGGCTGTCTCTGATATGGAGGAACTCATGTCATTTGCTGTCCTTTCAAGAACGAGGGAAGTGAGCTATCCACAGGTCGGCGCAAATGCCAGAGTTCATGTCACCGCCAGGGATATGAGACATCCTCTGATAAGCCCTGATACAGTCGTGGCAAATGATGCGGACTTCAAGGGCGGTGCCACGATAATAACCGGAAGTAATATGTCCGGAAAGACGACTTTCCTCAGAACACTGGGTATAAATCTGGTGCTTGCATATGCGGGCGCTCCAGTGTGTGCGGGCTATATGGAGGCTGACAGGATGAAGATATTCACATCCATGAGGGTGACCGATGATGTCAGCAATGGAATATCAACGTTCTATGCAGAGATACTCAGGATAAAGACGATGGTTGAGTACAGGAAAGAGAACAGACCTATGCTCTGTCTTATAGATGAGATATTCAAGGGAACAAATTCTGCTGACAGAATAGTGGGAGCAACACAGGTCATCAGAAAGCTTGCGGGAGCGGGTTCAATGACACTGGTATCGACACACGATTTTGAGCTGTGTGATCTCAAGGCGGAGGACGGAACACCTGCTGCGAACTATCATTTCGAGGAATATTACGAGGGAGACCAGTTGAAATTCGACTATAAGAAGAAGGATGGCAGGTGTACCACGACAAATGCCATGGCGATACTTCACATGGCAGGACTCGACTGATGCTGAAAAATGGCATTATCTGGCATAACAGTAAAAATGCACAAAAAATGCGATTTTTTTAGTGCTATAATTTTTGGGTAATTATGCACAATGACAGTTATCAGTAATAACCAAAAACTTTGTTGAATGATTTTACCAAATATGTTATATTTGGAGTAGTGATTTGAGGGGGATAGTACAAGAATATTCGTAAGCCAGACATACGAAAACAAAAGGAGGTAGACATATTATGTTACCAGCAAATATAGGACAGGCAGGGGATAACGCATTATCAATAGCGGCATCCAGTAATAAAGGAACACTTATTCGTTATCTGAATGATCAGGTTGAGGACGGATTCTATACATTGGTTATAGACAGCCTGAAGGATTCTAATTTTGATCTGTCGACCATGACAGTGGATGACGAGGTTCGTGCTCAGTGTACAAAGCTGTATGAGCTTGCAGAGTTTGTAGACTTCAATATAAAGGCGACCGGACACTATGCGATCGAAGAGTGGATAGAGCCTTTATTCAGATTTGTATATGGTGATATTGACCCTACTGATATAGATGCGCCTGTATCAGCTACAGGTGTTTATCGTTACAGTGTATGGCTGCTGTATCTCTTACAGCTTGAGAAGATACCGGAGTGCATGAGACTGATCGGGGATAAGATCGCTCCACTTCTCATCAACATTTCATACCAGATACTTGAGGATGATGACAGACCAAAGAACTTTGACAAGGCTCTGCTCGGATACCTGGATTTGATCAATGTGGTTATGGAGATGGATATCTCAGCCAAAGACATAGGATCTGATTCATATATCAACAACCTCGAGGTACTTTATGATTACGTCATCGAGGATGCACATGCACCTAACGATTACAAGATACAGTTATCTATCAATCTCTTCTCTATCTACATTGCGAACAAGCAGTATGAGAAGGCATTTCAGTTCTACGGACTGAACGCAGAGTACATACCTATAGATAACTTGTCAGTATACTCCAACTTCAAGGAGCTCATCAAGAATGTCACAAGCACAGAGGCAGCAAAGATCCTTAGTAGCAAGGTGGCTTCAGAGATCTCCAAGCAGGAGGTATACAACAAGAGGATAGATTCACTGCTTAATGAGACCTGCGCATTTACCAAGAAGGTATATCAGGCCATCGAGAATGAGCCGGAGGTCAAGAAGGTACTTCAGACACTTGGTTCAGGAGCACAGCTCAGCGGACGTCAGAACATTCCTGAGGGAGCATATGAGTACAACAAGCTCTTCATAGAGTGTGGAATCAAGGCATATGTTAACTCTGATATAACACAGAAGTCATATGAGGAGAAGTATGAGAGTCTGGAGATCCTCTCCAAGGCACTCAATGTACTGTTTGAGGGATACAGCTTGTATGAGGTATCGAACAAGATCGAGGATCAGTACATAGAGCTCACATGGTGCTGCAACTTCCTGAACGCCAATCCTTCAATGCTGAAGGCATTCTTCAGTGTAAAGGAGAAGGTAAAGGTATTTGATGTCAGAAAGAAGTCAATTGTTGAGAAGAACAACAAGAACAAAGAGGTTTATTCAATGCTTGACAATAGACAGAAGATCCTTCTGTTCATGGCTGCTGAGGATATGGTCGTTAACGGACTCAACAGTACCAAGAAGATGGTTCTTGCATCAAGCTACGATATCAACACAGCCAAGAAGTACCTGCATGAGACATATGTCAGAACAGCTCTTCCTGAGAAGTATAAGGAGGAAAATGAGCAGGGTGGCGGTGGTCTCTTCGGTAAGAAGCAGCAGGCTATGCCGGCTGATCTGGTATCACTGTGTAAGGTAGCTATTGTTGAGGAGATGCTGTGCAAGTCAGAGTACCTGTACCATCAGCACACTCTCAAGGGAATAGACAAGCCATCAAACGAGGAGATGACATACTCTGTAGCATGTCTGATCAAGTGTATCAACCATATGATCAACAAGAAGAGCAAGGCTGCTGCAGCTCCTAACAAGAAGGTCATCATAACCAAGACAGGTAAGGTTATAGAGCTCAACGATGAGTCAGGACAGGCACTAGAGAAGCAGGAGTCAGGAATCATCGAGGCTATAGACAATATAGTTGTCCAGCTCAAGGATAAGAGTGAGAGCAACGTCAAGTATGTAAAGGATTACATTGAGGATCTTATGAATACACTCATGAAGTACAACTGGGATATGAATGTACAGCTTGATGAATTCTCAGGTGAGGAACTCAGAAACAAGGCCTTCCTTGTTATCAAGAAGCTCAACTATGATCTTCTCAAGTAATCTGATATTACAGGACAATTAAAAATATCAATATATTATGTGAAAAGCACCGGAACAAACTATAAGTTTGTTCCGGTGTTCTTTTTAAGGGTGGAAAAATATAGTTGTATATGCTAGAATAGGTTGGATTTAATAAAGATATAAGATCAGGAGGATAAGAAATGGCAAAATTCATCAAGACACCGGTAAAAGGTATGTGTGATCAGCTTCCGGCTGATATGAGGCTTAGAGAGCATGTGCTTTCAATGATCAAGACAAGTTATTCCAGATTTGGATTTACACAGATAGAGACTCCTGTTATGGAACATATAGAGAATCTTACAAGCAAGCAGGGCGGTGACAATGAGAAGCTTATCTTCAAGGTGATGAAGAGAGGCGCAGACCTTGCGAGAGCCATCGATGCAGGTAAGGGAGAGTTGGCAGACAGCGGACTCAGATACGATCTTACACTTCCACTCTCAAGATATTATGCGAACAACAAGGAGCAGCTTCCAAGCCCATTCAAGGCACTCCAGATCGGACCTGTATTCCGTGCGGATCAGCCACAGAAGGGACGATTCAGAATGTTCACCCAGTGTGATATAGATATACTTGGTGACAATACAAACCTTGCGGAGATAGAGCTTGTGGCAGCCACATCCGATATGCTCTCAAGAATATTCTCTGAGGTGGGAATAACAGATTTTACTATCCACATCAACGACAGACAGATACTCCGTGGTGCTGCGAAGAATGCGGGATTTGCAGAGGAAGACATTGCTTCAATACTCATCAGCCTTGACAAGTATGACAAGATAGGTCTGGATGGCATAAGAGCAGAGCTCACAGAGAACGGATACGACGCAGAGATGGTGGACAAGTATCTTGAGATATACCAGAACCTTGGAGATATGAGCTGCGCTGAGTTCTGTAGGGACATAGACGCTGAGTGCCTTGATCCAAAGGTTATAACCAATATGGACGAGATCATATCAAGTGCAAAGACCATGGTTGCAGATGGCGTAAAGATCGTATTTGACCCTACTCTTGTGAGAGGTATGGGATATTACACAGGACCTATTTTTGAGGTTACAATAGATGACTACAACTTCTCCATCGCCGGCGGCGGAAGATATGACAAGATGGTTGGAAACTTCTGTGGACAGGATGTCCCTGCAACAGGATTTTCAATAGGTTTTGAGAGAATAATCACCATACTCAAGGACAAGCTTGAGAATGGATACAAGATAGATTCTGACAACGTAGCTATCCTCATTCACAAGGATGTGACACTGGACAAGAAGCTTGAGATCTTCAAGGAGGCAAAGGAACTTCGCCAGGCAGGTAAGACAGTGACTATCCAGATGATGAGAAAGAACATGAAGCAGCAGATAAACATGCTGGAGTCAGAGGGATATACAGAGTTCAAGAAGGTGTACAACGACTAACATACGTTCTGTGGATCACACAGATGTGTAACATCATGACAGAACGTATATGTTACTGAGATATTTAATAAAAGGCTGTATTCACATATCAGGCAGATATGTGAATACGGCCTTTTGTGTTGCGTTATGAATAACAGAAATTATCTTACCATGCCATGCTTTTTCCTGAAGTAGAAAATAAACGGCTTTTCAATGATCCTCTTGAGGGTGATCTGTATCTCCTCGTGGCTTGTGTCTATAGGCTTGACAAGGATAGTGTGTATGCCAAGGCTGGCACTTCCGATGATGTCAGTGTAGATCTGGTCGCCCACGGCGATCGTGTTGTCTATGTTGCAGCCTATCTCGTTCATGGCACGGATGTAGCCCTTTTTCGATGGTTTGCCGGCTTTGAATATGTAATTCACCTTCATCTTTTTGTTGAAAGCGGCAACCCTTGGCTCCTTGTTGTTGGATACCAGACATACCTTGAAGCCCATGGCCTTGAGCTGTTCCATGAGCTGGATCGCTCTGGATGTGGCCGGCTCATTATGTCTCACAAGAGTGTTGTCTATGTCGAACAGTATACCTCTGTATCCCATGTCGTAATACTTTTTGAAATCTATCTTGTATGTGGATGAATAGTATTCATCCGGCAAAAATCTGATCATAGATATCCTCCCAGTTTGTTGTCGATTCATTATACCACAGGTGGACAGACAGTTGTATAAACACTTAATAAAATAATAAAATACCATATCCCGTCACTTTTATGTTTTTAATTTGTGGCAAAACATGTATAATGAAAATGATTAAGTTCAGATATAAGTAAAAATGATGATGGGCATATCAGATATGTATGCCGGTTTGCATATTGGATTAAGAACTTATATAGAATGAGGTGTGGGATATTGCACAGGGCGTATGTTCTAAGAAAAGAAAATAATAAATATATGCTGGATGTTATCAGTCCGTATGAAGCACTGTACAGTTCTGTATTTGGGGTGCAGGCGGATACGCTGTCCTATTCACAGGATGGTATGTGCAGGCGGATGTTCGATGAACTCATAGACAAACTGAATTACAGGGAGAAGATAGTGATAGATAAGCTCTATGGCTACAGACATGACAGATGCAGTGTGCCGGAACTTGCCTGTGAGCTGGAGACCGATGAGGAAGGTGTGAACAGTCTGAAGAACAGTGCGCTGGACAGACTGAGGGATCCGGATAATTACAAATATCTGGAGAAACGGTGGTATTCAGGAACGGATATAACCAACACTGAGTACGAGCTTGATTTCAGGAGAAAGCTCAGAGCGGAGCTTCAGAGATATCTGGCCGGTCAGAAGTCAGATATTGACATTTTAAGTGCGATAATGAGGAGAAATAAGATCTCTGTACAAAGGATATACAGGAATGTGCAGGCGGCAGCTACGGATCAGGGACGGTTTGAGACCTCTATATCAGGGAAGAAGAGTATAGATGATGCTGTAAATGAGCTGAAGGCGTTCAAGATAGCTGCACGTCCTGTTGAGAGCATCAGGAAGAAAAAGTCTGTAAGGGGAAATGTAGAGACCGTGCTCATAACAAATGATGGGATTGAGCAGGCGTATAAATACAGCGGACTCAGCGATGAGGATATAGCGGAGTGCGTGTGTCATGTACTGACGGACAGTGACGAGGGACATGGCTGTATACTTGACTTCAATATGTCAGATGGACTTATGGGACTCCTGTTGCTGAAGGGCTATCTGTATCTCGACAGTCTCATGGAGGACAGAGACAGGATATTGGCGGAGCTTCAGAGTGGAGGCTTTCAGACTCAGGCGGAGGAATTTGCAAAATTTGCGGACAAGGCGGAGATATACATAGCGGATAAGACGCACACGTCCATGACGTTTATTGTTGTGCCGGAGGCTGTTGCGCTTCGAATATATGAGGATAGGCCGGTGGATTACCATGAACTGCTGTCCTGCGCGGAGGAGACGGACAGGGAGTTTGCGGTCATGCTCATAAGAAATGAGAAGAAGGAATTTGCTGACTTTTCGGGACTTACGGTCACCGATGCTGCAAAGCGAAGGCTCAGCGTATTGCAGAGAGACAATGAACATGCAGATGCGGTGTGATATATATTGACTTTAGGAGGAAAAACGATGGGATTGATAGCGGTCAATATCATAGGCTTGATAATGTTCATACTGGCAATAGTAATGTTTGTGCTGGCTGACAGTATGGTGGGAATAGCTATAGGTGTTGCGATCAGTGTAGTGTGGCTGACATTCACCATAACAGCAAATGTACATATACTCAAGGGAAGACGCTCGACGGAGAAGCTCAAGGACAGTGCCAGGGGACATTTGTTTGATGCACAGATAGAGAGACTCAACAGACAGTATGAGAGCATAATGTCCAGGGAGGAATACTTCCAGGAGAATGTGGAGGAGGGCAGTGGTATCCGCAATCTGTACGAGGATATAAAGCAGCAGGCACAGAGCAACATGGACAGTGCCATAGGCTTTATACAGACATACGATTATTACACTAGACCCCAGCCGGTATACCTCGACAATCTGTGCAGACAGGGCGACGAGCTGGTGAGAAAGTTCAATATTCTGGTGGAGAAGATGGTTGATATTGACACCAACCTGAGCTCGCTGGATATGAAATATGTGGATGATGTCATAGAGTGCATGAATGGCATGAGGCAGGATGTCCACAGTCAGGGAATGTAAAAGGAGGAAGAAATGGATAAGAGGACAAAAGGATTAGTGGTAGTCGGAGTGCTGGTGATAATTGCGATGATCGCGGTCATTATCGGAATAGTCGGCAGGAAGGTTATCAACATAGCAGGCGGTGGAAATGGAGGATCATCAAGATCGGATATGACTCTTGATGAGTTATATGCGGATCTCGATGTAAGCGAAGCGACCCCTGTAAAGGGTACGGTCACTCTGGACACTCCGGATCTGTATGCGGAGCTGCCTGAGATAGACAAATATCCACTGGCAGTTGAGGGCAATGGAGACATAGATATAGAGATATTTACATCAGGTGAGAAGGCGGGAAAGGACAACGACTCATGGCTTATAGATGTTGCAAATTCCTTCAACGGTTCTGGTGTGAAGACAGCGGACGGCAAGTCGGTATCGATGAGCGTGAGATCAGTGCCATCCGGTACAGCCGCTGACTATATCATTTCCGGCAAATATCTCCCGGATCTGTACACCCCGAGCAACACCCTGTTCGGAGAGTATGCGATGTCGAACAGCGGCAGCCTTGAGCTTTACGCGGACAGACTGGTTGGAAATACAGCGGGAATCCTTGTGAAGAAGGACAGCGGTTACACTACTGCTGCCGATGCCATAAAGGCCGTTCAGGACAACAAGATCACCATGGGATACACGAACCCACAGACAAGTGCCACAGGACTTAACCTCCTGCTCACGCTGCTTCAGGACGGCGAGGATAACTTTACAAAGTTTAACTCAAACATACCATACGTTGCATATACAACACAGCAGATGAGAGATAGTGCATCAAACGGAACACTCGATGCTATGCTGTCAGAGTATCAGGCATATATCAATGACAGCAATCTCGTGTCAATGTATGATTTCATTGCATTTGGCGTGAGACATGACAATCCTGTATACATATGTAACAAGTCGGGAAAGTCTGCATCAGAGCTTGAGGCCATACAGCTCGTTGTGGATTACTGCAAGAGTGATGATATGCAGACGATCGCGACAAAGAAGGGCTTCAATGCCAACGATGATTATACTGCGACGGAAGAATTCTCCGGTGCACAGGTCACACAGGGACTCAAGACATACAAGAAGACAAAGGATAACGGCAAGGACATCATCGCGGTGTTTGTTGCGGACTGCAGCGGTTCCATGGACGGAGATCCTATGAACCAGCTCAAGAACAGTCTGACAAACGGTGCGCAGTATATCAATGACAACAATTATGTTGGGCTTGTCAGCTACTCAAGCTCAGTTACAGTGGAGGTTCCGATCGCCCAGTTTGACCTGAACCAGAGATCATATTTCCAGGGATCGGTCAACAATCTGATGGCTTCAGGCGGAACGGCTTCGTATGATGCCGTTGTGGTTGCGATGAAGATGATAACCGATGCAAAGGCAGAGCACCCGGATGCAAAGTGTATGCTGTTCCTTCTCAGCGATGGATATGCCAATGTGGGATATTCCATGGATGAGATAACAAGTGCGCTCAGACAGTCGAACATACCTGTATACACGATAGGTTACGGCGGAGATGCTGACACGGATGAGCTTACAAAGCTCTCAGGAATAAATGAGGCGGCATCTATAAATGCGGACAGTGATGATATTATCTACAAGATAAAGAGCCTGTTCAATTCACAGCTTTAAAATTTATCGGTAAAATACATCATAAAAAACAGTTGCATTCCGTTTGCATATGGAATACAATATAGTCGTTTTTAAGAGACAACTGCATATGATGATAGATCTTCGGGGGTGAGTGCAATTCTCCACCGACGGTGTTAGGGAAACCTTAAGTCCGTGAGCCATGAGGCATGATCCGGTGTGATTCCGGGACCGACAGTATAGTCTGGATGAGAGAAGTATTATATATTCAGAACAGGGTATCTGATGGAAGTCCGTTGTGATGGATACCAGAACAAGAGAAAACCCCGAAGTTATCTTCGGGGTTTTTTCTTGTGTTTTGAACAGATACTTCGGAGGCTTGAATGAGCAATATCCGATAGTCTGTCTGTAAAGGTATTAAGTAGGATGGTGGTCATATGGAAAAATATGATATAGATGATGAATTTGATCCGTCATATATGAGACGTGCCATAGAGCTTGCAAGGCGCGGCACTGGAGCAGTGAATCCAAATCCGCTTGTAGGTGCTGTCATAGTGAAGGATGGCAGGATCATAGGAGAGGGATATCATGTGAGATATGGAGAGCTCCACGCTGAGCGCGCAGCATTTGCCAGTCTTAAGGATCAGGCGGATGCCGAGGGCGCAGTCATGTATGTGACGCTTGAGCCGTGCTGCCATTTTGGCAAGCAGCCTCCATGTGTGGACGCGATCATAGAGCACAAGATCAGAAAGGTCTACTGTGGTTCCGATGATCCGAATGCTATGGTGGCGGGAAAAGGTTTTAAGAGACTGCGTGATGCCGGGATAGAGGTGTACACACACTGCCTCAAAGCCGAGTGCGATGCCATAAACGGTATTTTCTTTAAGTATATAGTAAATAAACAGCCGTATGTGACCATGAAATATGCCATGACCATGGACGGCAGGATCGCTACCCACACAGGGGCCAGCAAGTGGATAACCGGTGAGGCATCAAGGGCGTATGTCATGGAACTCAGAAACAGACATAAGGGTATTATGGCGGGCATAGGAACAGTGCTTGCGGATGATCCGATGCTGACATGCAGAATAGAGAAAAGCACGGACAGGGATACTGATAATGTCAGAAATCCGATCAGGATAGTTTGTGACAGCAAGCTCAGGATTCCGGAGGATTCACAGATCGTACAGACCGCCGGGGAGATAGAGACCATAGTTGCCACGACGGCAGCGGGAGCTTCAGACTCAGCAAAGTGTGGGAGACTCAAGGATAAAGGTGTAAGCATCATAGAGACCGAAGATGTGGATGGACAGGTGGATCTAAGGCAGCTCATGACGATCCTCGGCGGGAAAGGCATAGACGGAATACTGCTTGAGGGCGGCGGCGAGCTCAACTACAGCATGGTGTCTGAAGGTCTTGTGGATGAGGCATGTGTATTCATTGCCCCTAAGATATTTGGCGGCGAGGGCAAGTACAGTCCGGTATCCGGAACGGGTGTTGATGTGCCTGCGGATGCACATATGTTTGGACTTGACGAGGTCAGAAGATTTGATGAAGATGTGATGCTCAGATACAAAAAGGTTTAAGAACTTATAGAAAAGAGGTCATACATGTTCACAGGAATAGTAGAAGAGATAGGAACTATAAGAAAGATAGATAAAGGCGTAAGCTCCTGCAGCATCACGGTGCAGGCAGACAAGGTTCTCCATGGAAGCCAGGTTGGAGACAGTATAGCGGTAAACGGTGTGTGTCTTACTGCAACTGGCATATCGGGGAATATCTTTACTGCGGATGTAATGCCTGAGACTTTGAGACGAAGCGGACTTGGACAGCTTACCGGTGGCAGCAGGGTGAACCTTGAGCGTGCCATGGCGGCCGGAGGAAGATTTGGCGGACATATAGTGTCAGGACATATAGATGGAACCGGAACGATCAGAGAGCTCAAAAGGGAGGACAATGCAGTGTGGGTGACAATAGATTGTTCTCCGAAGATACTCAGATACATCATTGAGAAGGGCTCAATAGCCATAGACGGTATAAGCCTTACGGTTGCGTATGTCGATGATACATGCTTTAAGGTGTCGATCATTCCGCACACGGCGGGAGAGACGACGCTGCTGGATGGCAAGCCAGGCAAGGTGGTCAACCTTGAAAATGACGTGGTTGGAAAGTATGTTGAGAAACTGCTTATGCCATACAAGGGTGACGATACAGATGAAAAGCTTTCAAATGGAAATGCTTCAGATAGATCAGGACTTGATATGAAGTTTCTGGCAGAAAATGGATTTATGTAGACAGATATTTTAAGGAGGTAGAGTGATGAGTTTTGAATTCAACTCGATAGAGGAGATCGCTGCAGATCTTGCGGCGGGAAAGCCGGTTGTCATGCTCGACAACGAGGACAGAGAGAATGAGGGAGATGTAATCTGTGCAGCAGAATTTGCTACAACGGAGAATGTCAACTTCATGGCAAAGTGGGCGAGAGGTCTCATATGCATGCCTATGGATGCGTCATATGCGGATAAGCTGAATCTCCCACAGATGTGTATAACCAATACAGATAACCACTGCACAGCATTTTCAGTATCAGTGGATCATGTGGATACAACCACCGGAATCTCAGCCGAGGAGAGAGGCTACACAGCCAGAAAATTTGTGGATGAGAATGCAAAGCCGGATGACTTCAGAAGGCCGGGACATATGTTCCCACTTCAGGCAGTTGCAGGCGGAGTCATAGAGAGAAACGGCCACACAGAGGCTACAGTTGATCTTATGAAGGTTGCAGGACTTAAGCCTTGCGGACTGTGCTGTGAGATCATGAAGGATGACGGAACCATGGCGAGAAAGGATGACCTTGTGGAATTTGCAAAGGTTCATGGCCTTAAGATATCGACCATAGAGAAGCTTGTGCAGTACAGAAAAGAGCATGAAGTATTCGTTGAGTGCGTAGCCAAGGCAAAGCTTCCAACAAAGTATGGTGAGTTTACGATCTGTGGATATATCAACAAGCTGAACGGTGAACATCACGTGGCACTCACAATGGGTGATATAGCTGACGGCAAGCCTGTTCTCTGCCGTGTGCACAGCGAGTGCCTCACAGGCGATTGCTTCGGCTCACAGAAGTGTGACTGCGGACAGCAGCTCGATGCGGCCATGAAGGCCATTGCCAAGGAAGGCAGAGGCGTGCTCCTGTACATGAGACAGGAGGGCAGAGGAATCGGCCTTATCAACAAGATCAAGGCATATGCGCTTCAGGATCAGGGGCTTGACACCGTTGAGGCAAACCTCAAGCTTGGTTTCCCTGATGATGCAAGGGATTACACCATAGGAACACAGATACTTGTGGATCTCGGAATCAGACAGATCAGACTCCTCACCAACAACCCACTCAAGGTATACGGCCTTGCAGGCTACAATCTTGAGATCGTGGAGAGAGTTCCTATAGAGATAGAGCCAACCAAGTTTGACGCATTTTATCTCAAGACAAAAAAAGAGAAAATGGGTCATATGTTACACGAAGTCTAATATTTCATAAGGAGGGGCTGGGTAAGCTCCGATATAGAATAAGGAGGATAAATCAGATGAATAAGGTAGAAGGAAAGTTAGTAGCAAATGGAGCAAAGATAGGTATAGTAGCAGCGAGATTCAATGAGTTCATAGTTTCAAAGCTGGTCAGCGGTGCAGAGGATGCGCTTCTCCGTCATGATGTGAATGCAGACGACATTACAGTTGCATGGGTTCCGGGTGCATTTGAGATCCCTGTAATCGCAAAGAAGATGGCTGCAAGCGGCAAGTATGACGCTGTTATCTGTCTTGGTGCTGTTATCCGTGGTGCGACAAGCCACTATGATTATGTGTGCAACGAGGTTTCAAAGGGCGTTGCCTCAGTATCACTTGAGACAGGTGTACCTGTAATGTTCGGAGTTGTTACAACAGAGAATATCGAGCAGGCCATCGAGCGTGCAGGAACAAAGGCCGGCAACAAGGGTTATGACTGCGCTATGGGAGCTCTTGAGATGATCGACCTCATGAAGCAGTTGTAATGCAGACTGCAGAAAATGCGATATAATGAAGCATGCTGATGCATGCGCAGGTTATCAAGTGAAAATATAATGCGTACAGAAGATACAGGCACGTGTAGTTATAATACATGTGCCTGTAAATATATGACAGGATGGATATAATATATGAAAAGCACAGACAGGAAGATATTGTTCTTTGATATAGACGGAACGCTTATAACCGAGGACGGAAGGAGATACTTCCCGGACAGCGCAAGGCATGCGCTGGCGCAGGCGAGAGCCAACGGACATCTGGTGTTCATCAACACTGGCAGGGTTTACTGTAATGTCACTGATGAGATCAAGGCTGCGGGTTTTGATGGCTTTGTGTGTGGCTGCGGAACATCCATTTACTATGACGGCAAAGAGCTGTTCCACAATGATGTCAGCAGGGATGTGTGCAGGGATATAGCTTATGCATGCCGCAGATATGACATGTTTGGAATGTATGAGCACAGAGACAAGGTGTACGTGGACGGTCAGAACATGGGAAATGAACTCCTTGCAGAGATGGTCAGATACTTCCGGGCAAATGGAATATTTGTTGGGGAGGATGTGGACTCGGATGACTTTGAATTCGACAAGTTCTGCTGCTGGTTCGCGGATGACAATAAAAATGTTCCTGAGTTCCGCGCGTATGTATCACAGCATTTTGACTATATCGACAGAGGTTCAAATTTCTGCGAGATAGTTCCCAAGGGATTTAGTAAGGCGACAGGTATACAGTATCTTCTGGATTATTTTGATATTCCGCTTGAAAATGCATATGCATTTGGTGATGGCAACAATGACGCACCTATGTTATTATATTGTCCGAACAGCATAATCATGGAGAAGGGGCCGGAGGAGCTCAAAAGACAGGTTATGATGGTCACAGACGATGCGGAGAATGATGGAATATATAAGGCTATGGTGAAGCTTGGGATCATAGAGCCGATGGAATAGCTGGTTCATTTTGCCGGTCAATAATTATTAGAGTTGGAGATTTATATGGAAGAACAGGAAGAGAACAAGAAGGTGACGCTGCTCGATCAGTTGTCGATAGCGGTCAGCAGTCCGAAGAATTACAAACAACTGGTTAAGCTGAAGACGGGACGCCTTGTGTGGTTTGTGGTGATCATATCCTTTTTACTGGCATTTATAGAGTTTGGAATAGACGCCATATTCTGGGTTGGCAAGGTCGGAGGTCTGAGGAATCTCATAACAAATAAGATCCCGGCATTCACATATCATGACAATAAGCTAGACATGGAACACGATATGCAGCTTGAGATAGGAAATGCTACTCTGTACATCAACACGGAGAATGCGTCAGTGGACCTTGACTCCATGGAAACGGATGGAGTGTACATCGCCATAGGAAGTGAGAATATAGTCATGGGAATGGTCTCAGATGGCAAGGGCTATGATTACATGGAGACACCGCTCAAATACATGTTCCTACCGGATGGCTTCAACAATAGCAAGCTGGCGGTACTGACACCGGTATTTTATATGTACATGGTGATCATGTTCATTGCGGTGATGGTGGCATCGGCGGGCAGACAGCTTCTCCTTGCGCTGATATTCAGTATAGCGGGCAATAGACTTGCAAGAATTCTCAACACGGGACTGTCCTACGGCAAGGTATTTACGATATGTGTCTATGCACAGACTCTGGCGGTGTTCATAATGTCGGTCAACACTGCTCTTGGATATCTGTTATCCTCGTTTGTTGTATGGATCATCGCACTTGTCGTGTCCATGGTATTTATGAACAAAGCTATAGGAAGCTATGTGAGTGGAGATATACCGCCGGGAGATGTGTTCTGATAAGGCGGCCATTTGGTTTGAATAGGTGGAGGCATATATGGAGATAGAGAGAAAATACCTTGTACATGAGATACCTGTCGATCTGACAAAATATCAGGTGAAGCACATGGAACAGATGTATGTGTCCGTGAAGCCGGTCATAAGGATCAGGAGAACGGACGACAGACGTGTGCTCACGGTCAAATCCAAGGGACTGCTCAGCAGGCAGGAATTCGAGATGGATCTGGACGAGGATGAATACAGGAATCTCAGATGTAAGGCAGACGGCAATATAATAGAGAAGGACCGGTATATAATACCGCTTTCCGATACAGACGGAACCTGTGGTGACAGTGAAGTGGACAGGGAACTGAAGATCGAGCTGGACGTGTTCGACGGGATATTTGGCGGACTCACCTATGCTGAGGTTGAATTCCCGGAGGAGAAATTTGCAAATACATTTGTGCCGCCAACGTGGTTTGGTAGGGATGTGACTGAGGACGGTATCTATCAGAACAGCGCCCTGAGCGGCATGGACAGACGTGATATAGACAGTTTTGTAAAGAGTGCGAATAAGGAGGAAAAGCGATGAAGGCAAGAGTTTTATTTGCAACAGGTTATGAAGAGGTAGAGGCTCTCACGGTGGTGGATCTCTTGAGAAGAGCCGGAGTTGAGTGCCTGATGGTGTCGGCTGACGATCTGGATACAGTGACAGGAGCGCGAGGCATGGAGGTCACGATGGATGAGAAGTTATCAGAGATCGATGACCAGTGCGATCTTGTAGTTCTTCCTGGAGGTATTCCGGGGGTTCCGAACCTCAAGGCAAATTCAAAGGTTCAGGCCATGGTCAAGGCACAGAATGACAGAGGCGGTTATGTGGCTGCTATCTGTGCGGGACCTACAGCACTTGGCGCATTTGGCGTGCTTGCGGACAAGAATGCAACATGTTATCCGGGATGTGAGGATCAGCTCATGGCGAAGCGCCACAGCACGGAGCCGGTAGTGGTGGACGGAAATGTGATCACCAGCAGAGGAGTGGGAACAGCCATAGAATTTGCACTTAAGCTGGTTGAGATACTCATAGACAGACAGACTGCGGACGATCTCGCAGAGAAGATAGTATATAAGAGATAATGAATATAAAAATATCAGTTAGGAGCCTGGTGGAATTCATCTTCCGCAGTGGCGATATAAGTGATAGCAGTAGTGGGACTCTGTCCAGAGAAGCGATGAATGCGGGTAGCAGGATTCACAGGAAGCTTCAGAAAAGGGCAGGGTCTCATTATAATTCAGAGGTGCCGCTCCGGTATACAGAGGAGCTTGGCGGACATCTGATAACTGTGGAGGGCCGGGCTGATGGAATCATAGACAGATGCGGTGGCGAACAGGAAGAGTCCGGGGATATTGACGACGGCTTTGACATGGCAGAGGGGTATGCTGTGGACTTCCATGACAGCGATGTGCTTATAGATGAGATAAAGGGCATATACAGGAACCTCGATGACATGGAGAGCCCGCAGCGCGTCCACGTGGCCCAGGCGATGTGCTATGCGTATATATATTTAAAAGAGAATAATTATAGCTGGATAGATGTGAGGATAAGTTATGTAAACCTTGACAGCGAGAAGGAGAAGTTCTTCAGGCGGAGATATTCATTTGGCTATCTGGAGAAATGGTTTAGCTCAATGATGGCGGAGCTTTGCAAATGGATTGATCTGGTGGAGAAGCATCAGCTCATGAGAAATCAGTCCATCTCGGACATGGAGTTCCCATTTGAGTACAGGAAGGGCCAGAAGGAGATGGCTCTGTATGTGTACAGGGCTATTGAGCAGGAAAAACATCTGTATGTCCAGGCACCAACTGGAATCGGAAAGACCATGGCGGCGGTGTACCCGTCCATAAAATCCATGGTTCAGGGACATGTGTCGAAAATATTTTATCTGACAGCCAAGACCATAGCCCACACTGTGTCGAGAAATGCGGTGGAGCTGCTGGAGGACAGAGGTCTCAGGCTTAAGACTGTAATACTCACGGCAAAAGAGAAGATATGCTGTCAGGAACAGGTGGATTGCAATCCTGCGGTATGTCCGTATGCCGAGGGGCATTTTGACAGGGTAAATGATGCGCTGTACGACGTGGTATTACATGAGACGGTGGTTGACAGAGATGTGGTAATACGGTACGCACAGGCTCACAGAGTGTGTCCGTTTGAGTTGAGCCTTGATGTGAGTCTGTTTGCTGACATGGTGATATGTGACTATAACTATGTCTTTGATCCGAGGGCGAGCCTCAAGAGGTTCTTTGCGGCAGAGGGCGGTAAGCCGGGAGATTATGTATTCCTTGTGGATGAGGCGCACAACCTTGTGGACAGGGCTTCGTCCATGTACAGTGCGGAGATTGTGAAGGAGGACTTTCTGGAGCTCAAGAAGCTCACAGCCCAGTATGGCGGCCGTATGGCAAGACATATAGGAAGCTGCAACAGAGAGCTGCTTACGATGAAGAAGGAGATTCCTGAGGAGGGATACAGGGTGCTCTCGAGCATAGCACCTCTTCACCTGAAATTGCTCAGCCTCCATGAAGCAATACAGCTCTTTCTGGAGGAGCACAGGCAGATCCCGGAGAGAAAGGAAGTCCTGAACTTTTATTTTAATCTCACCTCATTTCTGAACATTGCGGAGATGATGGATGAGAATTATGTCGTGTATGACGAGATAAGGGATGACGGAAGATTTGTGGTGAGACTGTACTGCGTCAAGCCTGCAGTTAACATAAGAAACTGCTTGGACAAAGGGCTTGCCACGGTGTTTTTCTCGGCTACGATACTTCCTGTCAGATATTATATGGAGATGCTGTCGGACTGCCCGGAGGACAGGGCAATATACATCCCGTCTCCATTTTCTGCGGAGAACAGGAAGATAATGATAGCAAATGATGTCACGACCAGATACACGAACCGTAATGAGGCGATGTACAGGAACATTTACAGCTATATAGAGCGCGTGATAAGTGCGAGACTGGGCAACTATATGGTGTTCTTTCCATCGTATGCCATGCTGGAGAAGGTGCATGTGCTCACTGAAGAGCTTCCAGAGTCTCTTGGGGTGGAAGTTATAGCCCAGGAACAATACATGACGGAGAGCGACAGAGAGAGCTTCCTGAGGGCATTTGAGGAGAAGGACAATGTGCTGGCACTGTGTATCATGGGCGGAATATTCTCCGAGGGAATCGATCTGACTGGTGACAGGCTGATAGGAGCAATAATAGTCGGACCCGGTCTTCCCCAGGTGTGCACGGAGAGAAAGCTGATGATGGATTACTTCGACAGCAGAACCGCGGCGGACGAAAAAGAGGCTGCATCCGACAGGAATGGATTCAGATATGCGTACCAGTACCCGGGAATAAACAAGGTATTTCAGGCTGCCGGAAGAGTCATAAGGACGGAGACGGATCAGGGGATAATACTTCTGATAGACGAGAGATTTGCCACCAGGCGTTACACGGAGCTGTTTCCTGTGGAATGGAATGACAGCGTGATATGCAACATGCAAAATGTGGACGGGATCCTTGAACAGTTCTGGGATTATAAAAGTAAAGAGATTTAAATATACAAAAGCATAATACAGTGCTATAATGGACACCTGATGAAGCCGGAGCGGCGGTAAAGCCCGGTTGTATATATTTTATCAATATGAAAAAAGGGGATAGTGATGGTAGATATAACAGTAAAAAATATTCTGGAAGCTACAGGAGGCGTACTCCTCTGCGGAGATGAGAACACTGTTCTCACTGACATCTGTATAAACTCTAAGGAGGCCAAGGAGGGCGATCTGTTCGTGCCGATCATAGGAACAAGAACCGACGGACACAGATTTATAGAATCAGCACTTCAGACTGCAGCAGCCACACTCACATCGGAGCATGACAATGTTGTGGTGTCGGACAAGGCGTATATCAGGGTGGATGATACTGTTAAGGCATTGCAGGCCATTGGAAAGTATATAAGGAACAGATACGATATGCCTGTTGTGGCGGTTACAGGAAGCGTGGGCAAGACCACGACAAGAGAGATGATCACAGCGGCTGTCAGTGCTGGAATGAAGTGCTTCCACACAGAGGGCAATTATAATTCGGTGTACGGCGAGCCTATCACGGTGTCAAGGATGACAGACGAGTACGATGCGGCTGTTCTTGAGCTTGGAATCGGCGAGCCGGGTGAGATGGACATCCTCACTGATATAGCTCAGCCGGATATATGCGTTATAACGACCATAGGCGTTGCACATATAGAATATATGGGTTCACTGGAGAACACCCGCAAGGAGAAGCTCAGCATCATCAATGGCATGGGCGAGAATGGAACACTGTATATCAACGGTGATGATCCTATGCTGTATGCGGTCAAGGATGAGATACCATGTAAGGTATACACATATGGCTGCGGCGAGGGCATGGACTTCAGAGCAACTAACATCCGCATGGAGGATGGATATTCTGTATACGATATGGTACATGGGGATGACGTTGTAACTGTCAAGGTAGGAGTGATGGGACTGCACAACGTGCGCAATTCATTGGTGGCCATGGCTGTGTCGCATCAGCTTGGAGTTCCATATGAGAAGTCGTCGAAGGCATTTGAGAATTTCAGAGGTCTCAGACAGAAGGTCATCAAGCTTCCTGGCAAATACACGATCATAGACGATACATACAATGCAAGCCCTGATTCCATGAAGGCTAGCACCGATGTCCTCTGTGACATGAAGTGCGAGGGCAAGAAGTATATCGTGCTCGGCGATATGCTTGAGCTCGGAGAGAAGAGCGATGAGTACCACTATGAAGTCGGAGAGTATCTCAGAGATAAGAAGATAGATGAGGTCATAGTCATCGGAGAGCATGCCCAGAAGATCAAGGAAGCTCTGGATGCCTGTGATACGAAGTATGCCAAGACTGTGTCATTCACTGACACGGAGGAGATCGCGATATACCTTATGGCGCTCATGAAGCCTGAGGATATAGTGCTTTTGAAGGGATCAAACGGAATGAAATTGAGTGAAGTGGTTAATATTCTCACGAATTAGTGTGTGTATTTGTACAAAATGACAAAAGCGGTCACGGATTTACAACGATCTGTGACCGCCTTTTTGTGTAAAGTGTTGCCATTTATTGTAAATCAATTCCCAAAACGATACAAAAGGGAGAAAAGAATTTGGTTATATTGAAAAAATATAAAAAATGGAGTAATATCAACCTAGCTTGAAAATAAATACATAAGATTACATAGATACTTTTTATTTGGGAGGAAAGAATCATGGCTACAGCAAAGAAGGCAGATGAGACAAAGAAGGTAACAAAGGCAACACCTGCAGCAGCACTTGCTAAGGTTGAGGCAGTTAAGAAAGAGGAAGCTGCAAAGAAGACAGCAGCTACAGAGACAAAGGCAGCACCTGCAAAGAAGGCAGCTCCAGTTAAGGAAGAGCCAAAGGCAGCACCTGCAAAGAAAACAGCACCAGCTAAGAAGGAAGAGACAAAGGCAGCAGCACCTGCAAAGAAGGCTACAGCAAAGAAGGCAGCTCCAGCTAAGACAACAGAGAATGTATTTGTTGAGTTCGCTGGCGGTCAGATCAAGATGGCAGCAATCGTTGCTAAGGTGAAGGAAGTTATTGGCAATAAGACAGTTAAGGAATTGAACGTATACTACCAGCCAGAAACAGGCATGGTATATTATACAGCTGATGGAGAATCAGGTTCTTACAGTCTTTAATCTATAGATGTTTGTTTTAAGACGGATCCCGGTCGTAATGACTGGGATCTTTTTTCTTTGTGCAATATTGTGTTGTATATAAGTGCCTTTCTGTGATAATATGCCATAGGTTAGGATAGTCTAACTAATGCTTTTACAGGGGGTAAGAGATGACAATACACGAGTATGGAGACAGGAAGAATCCGCATATGCTGCTTATACATGGCATGTGGATGTGAATATATTAAAAAGCCTGTGATATGAACTTTGATTCATACCACAGGCTTTTTGATTGCAGATAATACTATATATTATGAATTACTTTGTTGTCAGGAAATCTGCGTATGCTGTAGGAAGACCATGCTCTGTAGGATCAAGTCCCTTGATCTCTTCCTCCTCAGATACTCTAAGTCCCATAGTCTTCTTGATGATCAGGAATACGATGGTGATCGTAACTGCTGTCCATGCTGCAACTGCTGCAAATCCAAGTAACTGGATGAGGAGTGGATGAATGCCACCGCCGTAGAACAGACCGTTTAATGTATCATTTCCAGGAACAGTTGTTGTGGAGAAGAGACCTACAGCGATTGTTCCCCAGATACCATTTACACCATGTACGGCTACGGCACCGACAGGATCGTCAACATGTAATGCGTGGTCACAGAGCCATACTCCGAATACTACGAGAAGTCCGGCAACGATACCGATGATAGCTGCGCCGAAAGCATCGACTGTATCACAAGGAGCTGTGATGGCAACGAGACCAGCGAGTGAAGCGTTGAGACACATTGACACATCAGGCTTGCCATATTTGAGCCATGTAAATATCATACATGAAACTGTTGCAAGTGCAGGTGCGATAGTAGTAGTGAGGAAGATAGAACCTAACTGCTCAACAGATGTTGCGGCTGCACCGTTGAATCCGTACCAGCCGAACCACAGGATGAATACACCGAGTGCGCCGAGTGGAAGGTTATGACCAGGGAAGGTGTGAACCTTTACTACTTTGCCATTCTCATCCTTATTGAACTTTCCGATACGAGGTCCAAGTAATGCGGCACCAATCAGTGCTGAGATTCCACCTACCATATGGATGGCACATGAACCGGCAAAATCATGGAAGCCAAGTTTTACAAGCCAGCCACCTGGATTCCAGATCCAGTGAGCCTCAATAGGATATATCAGCAGTGAGATGATAGCTGAGTATACACAATATGCAGAGAACTTTGTTCTCTCTGCCATAGCTCCTGACACGATGGTTGCTGCTGTTGCACAGAACACAAGGTTGAATACGAAGCTTGACCAGTCATAGTTTTCAAAGTGAAGGAACAAATCCCATGATGGTTTTCCGATGAAACCTCCGAGTGCCCAGTCACTGCTGCCGAGCAGAAGTGATGAACCGAGGATCATGAATGAAACTGTACCGAGACAGAAATCCATGAGATTCTTCATTATAATGTTTCCGGCATTCTTGGCTCTTGTGAAACCGGCCTCAACCATTGCAAATCCGGCCTGCATCCAGAATACCAGTGCGGCTCCGACAAGGAACCATACTCCAAATACAATTGTGCTTACGTCTTCCATAATCATTCCTCCTTTTAATACATTGTAGTTGTGGAAGTGATCAGATAATAAAAAAAGATGCGCCCTGCCAGGTATGCTCCTGACAAAACACATCTTTGTGCACATTATATCTGATCGTACGTCACTGAGATATGACTGATAATAAGTATCTCAGTGCCACACCTCAATTACTAACTTGGGTTGAGTATAGTATTGAGATATGGTAAAATATTGAAAAAATCGGACATGGAACGATAAACCTTATTATATTTTGCGCGGGCTTAATATAATAAAGCAAAGATACGGTAAAGATAAATAAAGTTATGCGGAGATGGCGTATGGATAGTCAGATTTTATTGAATGTTAATTTTTGCAGTGAAGTACATACTAATTTGATAGAAAAGAATGAGAAGTCTGTGTATGTGAGAGCTGGTTACAGCTTGGGTGGGCTGAGAATAGTGCCACAGGAGAATGCTGGGATATGTGTGATATGTACGGATGGACACATCAAAAGGGTGTATCCGGGTGAACTGGAGGCGGCTGTTTGCATTGAGGAGAGCTGCAGCTTCATATCTGTGGAGCAGGATCTTGGATTTGGCAGGGAGACTCTGGATACCCAAGATATGCGTCTGCTTGAAAAACTGCTGACGGCTGATCATGCATTTACAGGAAATGGTGCAGAAGATCCGATAGAGGGTGCGACGGAGGAGATCACGGAGCATATAGAGAAATGCGGATCGTTGTGGCAGAGGAATGGCATGGCTGATTCGGACATCGTGAAACAGGCGGATGTCATATATGCGGCAAAAGGGAAGATAAGCATATCAGAGCTTGCTGAGCAGATGGGATGCACCGTTAGACATGTGCATAGGAGATTTGTGGAGGAGCTGGGGGTCAGCCCCAAGAGGTTTGCCCGCATCGTGAGGATCAGGGAGACTGTGAGAAAAATGCTGGAGCATCCGGGCGGACATGTCACGGATTATATGGATGACATGGGATATTCTGACCAGGCGCATTTCCAGAGAGAGTTTAAGTGGTATACAGGGATGACTCCGGGGAGTCTGCTGAAGATACTGGGAGACAGAGCTGAACGATAAAAAACAGGCAGTGGACAAATGCCACTGCCTGCCAATTTAGAAAAAGGAATGATACTGGATACCTGTGCTTATCAGAGTGCTGTCTCTCCGCGCTCGCCTGTACGGATACGAACGACATCTGCTACATCATATACGAAGATCTTACCATCACCGATCTTACCTGTGGATATTCTCTCGCAAACCTTGAAAATGATCTTGTCCGCAACATCGTCTGCTGCGATGGTCTCGATCTTTACCTTTGGAATAAGGTTTACAACATATTCGCTTCCTCTGTAAGTTGTCTTATATCCCTTCTGATTACCGTAACCCATGATGTTTGATACCATGGCACCTGTTGATTCACACTCATCAAGTATTGACTTTACATCATCAAGCTTTTCTGAACGAACTACGATTTCAAGTTTCTTCATAATTACAGTCCTCCTTTTACCCGTTGGATTTATTTTTTATGATTATAGCATAGCGAAAAATCCAATTCCATAGCACTTCGCAAATGCCGAAATTTTAAAACGATTCGAAAGATGCCAGCGGTAAAATAATACAAAAAACAGACAAATGACTTAATATTATTAAGGGGAAAATGATGGTATGAGGAGTTTGGTCACGGCTATTTTACAGTAATTTCATATTTGCAGGTGTTGGTAAATGTGGTATATGTGTGTTATTATATTTCTGACTGAGACTATATGTATAATCAGGAAAGGAAAATGAGATATGGCAGAGAATTATGATGATATAGATAAGAAGACACCGGATACGGTGGATGCCGATGGACATGCATCGGATGATAATGACAACGATGACGACTACGAGAAATACTGCTACCTGTGCAGGAGACCGGAGAGCGTGGCCGGCAAGCTGATACATATGCCTGGAGATATAAATATATGTGCGGACTGCATGCAGAGATCATTTGACAGCTTCAACAATTCCGGGTTTGGCAACATGCCGGGGCTTGGCAATATGCAGTTCATAGATCTGACAAATATGCCATTTGGCAATATAGATATGTCCAAGTTCAAGGCACAGAATGACGTGCCGAAGTCACAGAAGGTCAAGAAGAAGGCGCCAAAGGAAAAGAAGCAGGAGGAAGAGCTCACGCTTAAGACCATTCCGGCTCCTCATAAGATCAAGGCTATGCTGGACGAGTATGTTGTGGGACAGGAATATGCCAAGAAGGTTATATCCGTGGCTGTATACAATCATTATAAGAGGGTTCTCACAGATACCATGGATGATATAGAGATAGAGAAGTCCAACATGCTGATGGTGGGGCCTACAGGCTGTGGTAAGACATATATAGTCAAGACCATAGCAAGACTTCTCAAGGTGCCTCTTGCAATAACTGATGCGACAACTCTTACAGAGGCCGGTTATATAGGCGATGATGTTGAGAGCGTTCTGTCAAAGCTTCTCGCCGCCGCCGACAATGATGTGGAGAAGGCAGAGAGAGGAATCGTGTTCATAGATGAGATAGACAAGATCGCCAAGAAGCAGAACAGCAACAGCAGGGATGTGAGCGGTGAATCCGTACAGCAGGGACTGTTGAAGCTGCTTGAGGGTGCGGATGTTGAGGTACCTGTGGGATCGGGCAGCAAGAATGCTATGGTTCCTATGACGACCATCAATACAAGAAATATACTGTTTATATGTGGTGGAGCATTCCCTGATATAGAGGAGATCATTAAGCAGAGGATCAGCAAGCAGGCGTCCATGGGATTCAAGGCTGAACTCAAGGACAAATATGACGATGATCCGAATCTGCTGAGACAGGTTACAACCGAGGATCTCCGCGAGTTTGGCATGATTCCTGAGTTCCTTGGAAGACTTCCGGTGCTCTTTACACTTGATGCGTTGGACAAGGAAATGTATGTGAGCATACTCAAGGAACCGAAGAATGCGATCCTTAAACAGTACAAGAAGCTCCTTGCGCTTGATGAAGTAGATCTGAGATTTGACGATTCGGCATACGAGGCGATAGCCGAGGAGGCGATCAAGAGGAAGACGGGAGCCAGAGCTCTACGTGCCATCATAGAGAAATTCATGCTGGATATCATGTACCAGATTCCAAGGGATGACACCATAGGAAGGGTGACAATCACAGGTGATTATATAAAGGGCAAGGGAAGCCCTATCATAGAACTGCGTGGAACACCGGCACTTGAGGAGGCAAGCGCAACCCGGATCGATAAGCAGGACTGAACAGATCTGTAATGACAATAATGCGATAACAGGAAAATGCTACTTGATAATATTTTATCAATATGCTAGAATATCACCGTTCATTAAGGGAGTAGTCAGCGCAGAGCTTGCGTTGTGATATCAACATAATGATTGGCAGCCATCGGTCGATGATGGCGTGAATCTGGTATTACTGTAGATGATGAGACTTTCTGGACAGCTTTTAGCTGCCCGGGAGGTCTCTTTTTATATGTGTCTGTGACTGCATCCGTCAAATCCATATCAAGGAGAAAAATTATGAGTATTGCAGAGTTATTCCTGTTGGCAGTTGGTCTTTCAATGGATGCATTTGCCGTGTCTATCTGTAAGGGGTTGTCCCTGCGCAACATCAAGGTGAAGCATATGCTTATCGCAGGTGCATGGTTTGGAGGATTTCAGGCACTTATGCCGACGGTAGGATATGTCCTCGGAAGCTTTTTTGCAGATCTGGTAAGCAAATGGTCACACTGGATCGCATTTGTGCTCCTCCTGTTCATCGGCGGAAGCATGATCAAGGAGTCGTTTGGCGGGGAAGAGGAAGTAGATGCAGATATGAGCTTTAAGGTCATGTTCCTTCTGGCGGTTGCAACCAGCATAGACGCACTGGCGGTTGGAGTGTCATTTGCATTCCTCAAGCTGTCCACTCTGTATATCATACTTGCGGTATTATTCATAGGATGTATCACATTCATATGTTCAGCGGTCGGAGTGAAGATCGGAAGTATATTCGGAACAAAGTACAAGTCAAAGGCTGAGCTTGCCGGAGGTATCATACTTATACTCATAGGAGTAAAGGTTGTTCTGGACGGACTCGGTATATTGTAACCTTAACATAAAATAAATGGACAATAGTATGGTTTATGGCATACAATGTGTAGATAGGTTATGTGAAGGGACAATATATTAAGTAAGGAGTAGATGTATGACCAGATTCAAAAAGAATATGAGAAGATTTGTCGTGGCTGCTGTTGTCGGAGCCATGGCCATGTCGATGACTGCATGTACTTCTCATATGTTTGATGAGAAGACTATCACAGGAACAATAAAGGATAATGCGGACAACTACACAAAGGTGCAGAAGGAGTTCGAGGAATATCTGCACGATGAGTATGTGGACAGTGTGACATCGGACACACTCTCGTACAACTATGAGATAAAGGATGGGGATGCCCTTGGTATTCCTGAGCCGGAGGTATCTCTGGGCGATTCGGATATGAGCGATGAGGGAATCAAAAAACGTAAGGCTGAGTTTGATGAGTCCTTTGACAAGCTCAAGTCATTTGACAGGGACGATCTCACGGAGAGCCAGCAGCTCACATATGATATACTTAATCAGTATCTGGAGACGGAGTCAGAGGGTTATCTGAACATATACCTCAGCGAGCCGTTCTCACCTATGAAGGGACTGCAGTCGAATATATCCACATATTTCACAGACTACCGTTTTGACGACAAGGGTGATGTGGAGAGATATCTCCAGGTGCTTGGAATGGTAAGGGATTATTTTGATGACAATCTAGAGTTTGAGAAGACAAAGTCCGAGAAGGGATATTTTATGAGTGATGCCGTGTGCGATAAGGTCATCGAGCAGTGCGAAGACTTCATCAAGGACAAGGACAATCACTTCATGATACAGGTGTTCAACGATAACATCGAGGCGCTGGACTTTCTGACTGCGGACGAGATAGCGGACTTTGAGGAACAGAATAAGAAGGCCGTTGCGGAAAGTCTTATACCTGCATATGAGGATGTTATAGATGTGCTGTCATCGCTCAAGGGAACCGGTAAGAACCAGGGCGGTGTGTGTGGCTATGAAGGTGGTAAAGAGTATTACGCTTACCTTTTGAAGGACGCTGCGGGAACTGATAAGACACCTGAGGAAGTGGCACAGATGCTGGATGACAACCTGTCAGATCTCATGACAGATCTGTATTCCATAGCCATGACACAGTACGATTCATATGAATATTTTGTGGAGCACTACGATGACCTCTTTGGAGACAGTGACTCAAAGGAGCCTTCAGAAATAATAGATATACTCATGAATACAGCCACCGAGAACTACCCAGACTTTGGAGAGATAAAGTATCAGGCGAAGAAGCTTGATAAGAGCCTTGAGGATATTCAGGAGAATACGCTGGCATACTATATGTCACCTGCGATCGATGACCAGGACAACAACCTTATCAGGGTAAATGGCAAACATACGGATGGTATGTGGACCACACTTGCCCATGAGGGATATCCGGGACACATGCTGCAGAATGCATACTACATGTCAACAGATCCTGAACCGGTACGTACCATATTAAGCTTCCTTGGATACAAGGAGGGCTGGGCAATGTATGCGTGCTATGATGCCATAAACTATTACACATTTGATGGGGCATCTGATTCGGACACCGTTGCAAAACTGTACAGGTTAAACGATGAGATCAATTATCTTATAAGTGGAAGGATCGATATAGGAATCAACTATGAGGGCTGGTCACTGCAGGAAGCAAAAGATTACCTGAATGAAAAGGGATTCAACGGCGATGCCGCCGACGATCTGTATACTACCATGATAGGTGATCCTGCCGTATACCAGAGTTATTCAACAGGCTTCTATGAGATGCAGGAGATCAGGGATTATGCTGAGGAACAGCTTGGATCAAAGTTTGACCTGAAGGAGTTCAATACAGTCGTTCTCGAGACAGGTCCATGCCAGTTCAATATCCTGAAGCAGCAGGTTCAGAAGTATATTGATACAAAACAATAAAATAGAATATAGCCGGTACATATAATGTACAGATGGAGACATACCGCAGCCGGAGAAATTTCCGTGCTGCGGTATTTTTGTGTAAAGATTCGGAATTTGCTGCATATACTATATAGATTGCCCCTGGAGGAATGTGCGGTGATATCAGATGCTGCTTACTCAGAGGATTATGTGGAATATATAATAGAATACAACGGAGACAGGGAAGCTCTGATGGATCTGTATCAGCCATACGGGCTCAACATAATAGACGACAGATATGCGGTGGCATATCAGCCGTTTCCGGCCGGGTATATGGAGAGTTTTTCAAGGCTTGAGTACAATCTTTTCCCAAAAGTGTACGGCCTGATGGACGATGTGGGGGCTCTTGAGGCTATAGGGGTTATCAATATCCAGCAGGAAAATATACTCGGACTCACCGGAAAGGGGATACTGCTTGGCATCGTTGATACGGGGATCGATATATTTGGCAGTTCATTTGTGCGGGATGGGGGTAAGACAAAGATACTTGCGGCGTGGGATCAGACTGTGGAGGAGGCTGACAACGCATCATACGGCTACGGCAGGGAGTATAGCACGGAGGAGATACAGGCTGCTGTGGATGAGAGACAAAGGATATTGACGGATACCACCGGGCATGGAAGCTTCTGCGCGGGAACGGCTGTGAGTGTGGCTCCGTCGGCAGACCTGGTGGTGGTGAAGTTAAAGCAGGCAAAGGAGAATCTCCGCAGCTTTTATGGTATTCCATCGGATGCAAATGCGTACAGTGAGGTTGACATAATGACAGCGATAGCATATCTGCTTGAGCAGCAGAAAAAGCTGCGCATGCCTATGAGCATACTCGTGACGCTTGGGACCAACAGTGGAAGCCATACGGGGGCGGGAGCGCTGGACAAATATATAAACAACATAGGAGATCTTCAGGGGTTTGCGGTATCTGCTGCCGGTGGCAACGAGGGGAGAGCAGGACATCATTATTCCGGGATCGTCACAGGGGCATATGATGTCGTTGAGATCGATGTGGCAGATCACAACAGCTTTACACTTGAGATATGGGGTAAGTCCACCAATACCTACTCGGTGGCCATAGAGATTCCTGGCGGGGAATTTATAGAGAGGATATCGCCGAGGTATGACAGGAGCTCGATCATCCGTCCGATATTTGGAGGTGGGATGATATATGTCGACTATTTTCTCGTAGAGGATTCTGCTGGGCAGGAGCTCATCATGCTCAGATTTATAACCCCGGCAAATGGTATATGGCGGATAAGGGTGTACGGTGTTGGAACCACGGAGCTCAGCTTTAACGCGTGGCTGCCCATAAGCAGCTTTGTATCCCCGGGGACGAGATTTGTGTCAAGTGATCCGGGAGTGACCATAACCAGCCCGGCGGTGGCGGAGACTGCGATATGCACTTGCGCATATGATCACTCAAATGGTAATCTGTATATCGACAACAGCAGAGGCTATACGGCGGACGGCAGGGTGAAACCGGATCTTCTCGCTCCCGGAGTGAATATAAGGGGAGAAGGAGCCAGCGGGGAGACGGTTATAAGAAGCGGCACCTCAGTGGCGGCTTCATACACTGCGGGCTGCAGTGCCATCATGCTTGAGTGGTCGTATGGGAGAAAGATGATAAGGAATATAAACGGCAACCAGATAAGGGGCTACCTGATAAGGGGAGCGGTGAGACCGGGAAGTTCGGGCGGGCTTTTGGAGATCAGGCAGTATCCGAATCCCGAGTGGGGATATGGCCTGCTGAACATTTACAATACATTTGAAAGTCTCAGGAATGTGTGAGGATAAGTTATGGGAAGAGCATGCAGAGAAGAGCTGGCGAGCGGCGGTACGCTAATAATAAGTGAGAATGACTTCAGGATAGAGTATTTCTTCCCGGGGCCGGATGGACGCTATGGTGGAGTGAGGGTCAATATTCCGGGAAGGAAAGTTGAGACCTATATGAGGGCATGGCAGAAGAATTATGAAAGGTACGAAGAGCTTCAGAAGGCGGCGGGTGCAAGTGTGGTGAAGAGACCGGCTGCGATGAGAGGTGAGTGCGGAATGACGATACGGACCGGTTTCATGGACGGAGTATACCTGAAGGGAAGCCACATGAGAGTGACGAAAAGGGTGCAGCTCGACATGATAATCCGGGATTATGGATACGCTCTGGACAGATGGAAGAAGTCTGGGCAAATGCCTGAAAGTAGTGATTGTTAGTCTGCGTGATACTGTGCTATAATGCATCTGTGTGGTCAGAAACGGGAGGAGTATGACATGCATTAATTCACACTATTTATAAGAACGGAGGATAATATAATATGTATATAACATGTCTTGATTTAGAGGGAGTACTGGTACCTGAGATTTGGATCGCATTTGCGGAGGCAAGCGGAATACCTGAGCTTAAGAGAACAACAAGGGATGAGCCTGACTACGATAAGCTCATGAACTGGAGACTTGGTATACTTAAGGAGCACGGACTTGGACTCAAGGAGATACAGGAGACTATAGCAAAGATAGATCCTATCCCTGGAGCAAAGGAGTTTCTGGATGAGCTGAGATCCATAGGACAGGTGATAATCATAAGCGATACATTTTCACAGTTTGCAGGCCCTCTCATGAAGAAGCTCGGTTACCCTACAATATTCTGTAATGAGCTGATCGTTGCAGATGACGGTGAGATCACAGGCTTCAAGATGAGATGCCCACAGTCGAAGCTCACAACAGTCAAGGCTCTGCAGTCAATCGGCTACGACACTATAGCAAGCGGTGACAGCCACAACGATCTGGGAATGATCTATGCGAGCAAGGCAGGCTTCCTGTTCAAGAGCACAGATCAGATCAAGGCGGACAATCCTGATCTTGAGGCATTTGAGACATACGATGAGCTTCTTGCGGCCATCAAGAAGGCAATGGACTAGTTGGAGATACAGATATGAAGTACAAGAGTGTAGATGAGATCGAGACGCTCTCTTTCAGGGATGCGACTCTGATCAGATGTATATATTCGGAGAAGCAGGGAATCCTGGAATTTGAATTTGACGGCGCGGTAGTCAGAGAGGACAACTCTGCAAATGAGCTCTATACTGACAGATATGCCAGTGATATGCAGGTCAGATTCACTGAGCCTGAGATCGAGGCACTTCTGCTCGAGGGTCATAAGTATTACGATGCGAACGATGTCCTCCAGGAGTCAGTACCGGATAAGCCTGTGGACAGGGCGGACTATGAGGATGTGCTGAAGAGCTTTGAGGGCAAGGTTGTATTTTATTCGGGCCAGCCAAAGGAGATGCTCAAGTCTTCGGAGAATGCTGACAGAAAATGCTATCAGATGATAATAGATGTGGATGAGGAATCCTATGTTCTGAGTTTTTACTATGATAAGGTGATCGCACAGTGGGAGCACTTTATGAACAAGGTGATGAACTAGCCTGACGGTTCGGCAGGGATCAGGAAAGGAAGATGCGGCAGATGGCAAAGAGGATACGCCGGTATATAGCATATATTGATGAGCTTTTAAAGAGGAATGATGTGGACTTTGCACGGGAGGCAGAGAGACATCTCACGCAGGTAGGATTTTTCATGCATGAGAGACTTATCCACCTCATAGTGCTGGTATTGTTTGCCGTATTGACGGTTGCAACATGTATAACATTTGTAGTGACGGACAATATATCGCTGCTGATACTTGCACTTGCATTCATGGTGCTGCTTGTTCCATACATAATGCACTATCATCTTCTTGAGAACAGTGTCCAGTATATGTATGAGCAATACGACAGAATGCTCGAGAAGGCGGGCATAGATGCGTTTGTAAACAGATGATTGGTGAAAGGCGGTAAAGCATATATGTTCAATTTCGTTATGGGTATCGTGATGATCGGAATAGGCGCAATAAGTGTGGCTCATGCATTTTTTTCAAAAAATATGGCGGGCTTCATATTCTTCGGCATACTGATGATCGGATTCGGAATAGTGGAGCTGGTCAGATCCAGGGGCGTAAAGGCCAGAAAGAAGGCTGCCAGAGACAGAGAGTTTGACATGTACAATCTCATTGCGTCGGAGATGGGAGTCAAGATCAATCCGCTCACAGGAGAGATGCTGAGCTCAGACAAGAAGGGTGAAGACGAACAAGTGACTGTTACTGAAGCTGATGATGCAGTGGATGTGGCAGAATAAGAACATAGAATAAAGCGGCATGGAGGTTTTTAGATACCTCCGTGCCGCTTGTTTTTTCATGCGGGATATTTCATCTATTTATAATCAGAGAAATCATACTCTGCAAATGTCTTCCCGTGCTCATCGGATCTGTACACCTTGCCATCGCTGGAGTCGATATAGAAATCACCGACCTTGGTGTCGCCCTCTTTATTGTTGTCGTGGAGCTCGATGTGGTAGCCTGTTTTTCCACCGGAAAATTCTGTGAGATCCTTGTCACTGTTGGCAACCTCGAATCTTCCGTCACCTGCGGGAAGCTGATCCATGAACCAGTCCTGGGCATCATCGAATGAACCGAAGATGCCTGACACGGTGTTTCCCACGCCGTCAGCGACATCCTTTACACCGTCGGCCACGCCGTCAGCGACATCCTTTACAGCGTCGGCTGCTCCGCCTACAACGCCTTTGTCAGATGAGTCGGTGCTGTTTCCCTCAGAGCTGTTACCATTCTGAGCCTCAGATGTTGTCTGGGTGCTGGCTGCTGAAGATGAGCCAGTGCTTGAAGCACCGTTTGAATTGCCACAACCACAGAAGAGGATCATGGTGAGTGTCATACACGTCACAAGTAAAAAGTATTTTTTCATTGTACATGTTCTCCTTTTTTTAATATTTGCTATTTATATTCTCCGTATATCTGAGAAATATTCATGGCATAAAAAATAGACACATAATTAAAAATAAAAAATAATATAATAGAAAAAACGCTATAGGCGGCGAGGATCATTTGAAAAAAATTGACAATGTGCAGGAGGTGACTGACAGATGGCAGTATATTATGCTGGCGGTTGCCATATTTCTTGCCATAATTTTCTGTTGTTATTACATAATCAGCCAGTCGAGGTGGGGCTTTTATAGTGCCGGAGGGCCGGTCAGGCAGCAGGCAAATGTCCTGGGGGCGGATGAGAGCACACCATCGGAGGTGGATGGGGCAAATGATACCGGGGAGATGCAGCCGGAGAAGGACGAAACGGAGTCTGATGCGGAGCCGGAGATAACGAAGAGGGCGTATCTCACATTTGACGATGGGCCATCCGGGAACACAGTGGAGATACTGGATATCCTTGATAAATACGATGTGAAGGCAACATTTTTTGTCGTGGGGCGCGACAAGAGCTATTATGATGCCTACCGGGATATAGTGGATAGGGGACATACACTGGGGCTTCATTCGTACACCCATGATTACGATAAAATATATGGAAGCCTTGCTGATTTCTCCGAAGATATTGAGGAATTGCGAAATTTATTGTATGATGTAACAGGTGTAAATTGTGTATATTACAGATTCCCGGGCGGCAGTTCAAATACGGTATCCAGAGTGGATATGAACACCCTGATAGACTATGTGAATGCCGAGGGGCTTATATATTATGATTGGAATGCGCTGAACAATGATGCCGTGTGTGGCAGCTACACGCCGGAGCAGCTTGTCGACAATATCATGAAGGATGCACTGCAGCACGACGATGTGGTCATATTGATGCATGATCTTGAGTCGAGGCACACCACGGTGGAATCACTGCCGATGCTCATTGAAAGACTCCGGGATGATGGGTATGAGCTGCTGCCTATAGATGAGAATGCACCACTTATCAGGCACAGATGAGAAGGGACGGATATATGCCATGACTTATGAAGAGGCAAGAAGTTATATAGAATATACGGACACCATGGGAAGCGTTCTGGGGCTTGACAGTATAAAGGAGCTGCTGAGAAGGCTTGGCGATCCGCAGGACGCAGTCCCGGTTATACATATAGCAGGAACAAATGGCAAAGGTTCGATATGCGCATTTCTGGACGAGATACTTGAGAGTGCAGGATACAGTGTGGGAAGATATATATCTCCGACGATATTTACATATCTTGAGAGATTTCAGATAGATAAGGAATATATGTCTGAGGAGGATTTTGCCGTATATCTTGAGACGGTGAAAGATGCAGCGGATGACATGGTGTCGGACGGCTGGGGAAGACCCACATCGTTTGAGACGGAGACAGCGGTGGCGTTCTGTTATTTCTGCGACAAAAAGGTCGATTTCCTGTTGCTTGAGACCGGAATGGGAGGCCTGGAGGATGCCACAAATGTGTGTAGCCACCCGGTCTGTACGATAATAGCAAGTATAAGCATGGATCACATGCATTTCCTCGGGAATACCCTGAGGGATATATACAGACAGAAGCTTGGAATATTGAAAAAGAACTGCCCATGTGTGGCGTACCCGCTTGCCTCAGAGCTTGAGGATATGTGGGATATGGCATGTGAGCAGAATAATATATCGGACTTGGCGGTACTTATCAGGGAGAAGGATATAGAGATATGCAGAGAGTCAGTAGGTGGAAGTGAATATATATATGACGGACAGAGATACGAACTTCAGGTTCCGGGCATATATCAGATATATAACAGTGCCACAGCGGCTGCGACCGCACATGTTCTCATGAGGCTTGGATATGAGCTGACTGAGGATGACATAAGGAGAGGACTTAATGCGACGTTCTGGAAGGGAAGATTCCAGAAGCTTATGGACAAACCTCTCTTGTATGTGGATGGCGCACACAATCCGGGAGGCTGGAGAGCACTTAGACAGAACATAGATGAGTATTTTGCCGGAAGAGACCTCATATATATATGTGGGGTGTTCAAGGACAAAGACTATGAGCAGATGCTCAGGATCATGATGCCGGGGGCTTCTGCGTTCATAGCAGTTGAGCCGGATAACCCGAGAGCACTTTCAAGGCATGAGCTGAAAAGGCTGGCAGGGACATATATAGATGAAGTCTATGAGCAGGAAGATGTGGACGATGCTGTGAGGCTGACGATGACGCTGGCTGATGACAGGCAGGATCCGGTGGTGATGGTATTTGGCTCGCTGTCATTTATTGGGCCGATCATAGACCGTGCGGAACATGGAGGATATATAGAAAGCTGATGCAGACAGAGATGGACAGAGTGGACAGGATCATATACAACGATGAATACAGACGTCTCATGGAGACTGTGCGGAACAAGGAGACCGACAGGATATTCTGCCGGCATGGACTTGAGCACTGCCTGGATGTTGCCAGGATAGCGTATATAATGAATATCGAACAGGGATATGCGATAGACAGGGAGATCATATATGCCGCGGCACTTCTTCACGATGTGGGACGGGCAGATCCTGATGACACCGGCAGGAAGCATCATGAGCTGAGTGTTGAGTATGCGGGCAGGATACTGGAGCAGTGCGGATTTTCCACGCAGGAGAATGCGCAGATATGTGATGCCATAGGCTCACACAATACAGACGGTGCTGAGCGGGAAGGACTGGCATATGTGTTGTATAATGCGGATAAGCTGTCTCGAAACTGTTTTGACTGCAAGGCATCAGACCAGTGTTACTGGCTGGAGAGTGCACGCAATACAGGGATAAAATATTAAGGGAAGTACCAAGGGCTCGCACGTCATGTGCGGATATTTTATATCTGGAGGATAAAAGGATGATAATAGGAAACAAGACATTTGAGAGTGGAAAAGAACCTTATGTGATGGGGATACTGAATGTGACCCCGGATTCATTTTCGGATGGAGGACAGCATAACACCATGGACACAGCTCTGTTTACCACAGAGAAGATGATAGCTGAGGGGGCTGTGATAATAGATGTTGGCGGTGAGTCCACAAGACCTGGATATACAAAGATATCGGATGAGGAGGAGATAGAGAGGACCGCACCGATCATAGAGGCGATAAAGAGAGATTTCGACGTGGCAGTATCACTCGACACATACAAGTCTGCGGTGGCTGAGGCGGGTATACATGCAGGTGCAGATCTCATAAACGATATATGGGGACTGAAGTACGATGAGAAGATGGCGGCTGTCATAGCGAAGTACGACAAGGCGTGCTGTCTTATGCACAACAGGGAGAACACAGATTACACAGACTATCTGGCTGATGTTGTATCAGATCTGGATGAGTCGGTTAACATGGCTCTGGCAGCAGGCATAGACAGGGACAAGATCATGGTGGATCCGGGAATAGGATTTGCAAAGGATCTGCATCAGAATCTGCTCCTCATGAACAATCTGGAGCTGCTCCACAAATGGGATCTCCCGATACTCCTCGGAACGTCGAGAAAGTCGATGATAGGACTTACACTTGATCTTCCGGTGACCGAGCGCGAGGAGGGAACAGTTGCCACATCAGTGCTTGGGCTTGTGAAGGGCTGCGATTTCTTCAGAGTACACGATGTGAAGAGTAACTACAGAGCACTCAAGATGACGCATGCGATGCTGAGTGCCAGATAACATATAGCGGAGGTGCGGTATGGACAGTATCAATATAAAAGGACTTGAGGTATTTGCACATCACGGAGTGTACAGGGAGGAGAATGTCCTTGGACAGAAGTTCGTGGTGGACGTATCCATGCAGGTGTCGACCCAGGAGGCCGGCAGAAGTGATGATATAAGAAAATCTGTGAACTATGGCAGCGTGTGCGATGACATACAGAAGGTCATGAAGAACAGAAATTATAAATTGATAGAGACTGTGGCTGAGGAGATAGCAGACATGATACTTCTCACTTACGATGATGTGAGAGGGGTAAATGTGACGGTGAAGAAGCCGTGGGCTCCGGTCATGGTACATGTAGATACAGTGTCCGTGTCCATAAGCAGAAAAAAGCACACAGCATATCTTGGACTTGGGTCAAATATCGGCGACAGGGAATCATATCTGGACATGGCCATAGATGAGCTGAACAAGGATAAATACACCAAGGTGACAAGAGTATCAGATTTTATAGAGACCGAGCCGTATGGCGGCGTTGAGCAGGACGATTTCCTGAACGGCTGTCTGGAGATAGAGACGCTCAGGACTCCTGAGGAACTGCTGAGACTGGTGAATGGAATAGAGAAAGCGGCGGGAAGAGAGAGGCTGATCCACTGGGGACCGAGAACTCTGGATATCGATATCCTGCTTTATGATGATGTCGTGTATGACAGTGAGGATCTTCACATACCACACGTGGAGATGCACAAGAGAGAGTTTGTACTTGAACCATTGTCCACGATAGCGGGATACAAGAGGCACCCGCTGCTTGGCAAGACAATATCCGAGCTTCGTGCCGGGCTGGACAAACAGTGACAAAATTGACACTTCAAGTGGAAGGATAGATAGAATGAATACATTGGAAGAGATAAACAGTCTGGAGGAGCAGATACAGCAGCTTATCACCAGAAAGAATGAGCTTATCGACAGAGCGTGTGTTGAGGGCAGAGATGTTGCGCTGGCACATATAAGCTCTGATGTGGTGAGCGGGTTTGTGCCCGTGGATCATCTGAAGGTCGATAAAGACACGGTGGTTGTATACCAGGGTGTTCCGGGGGCTTACAGTCATCAGGCTATGCATGACTATTTTGGCAAGGATATAAAAAATGTAAATGTTGCAAAATTTGAGGATGTCATAGAGACGGTGAAGAGCGGCAAGGCTGATTACGGAGTCCTGCCTATAGAGAATTCCTCTGCCGGATTTGTGAGTGGTATATATGATATGGTTGGCAGCAGCGGCCTGACCATCGTGGGTGGAGACGAGGTCAAGGTGGCACATATGCTCATGGGAGTTCCGGGCTCAAAGCTTTCTGATATACAGACTGTATATTCCCATCCGCAGGGGCTTCTGCAGTGCAGTGAATTCCTAAACAGAGCCGGATACGCACAGTGCCCGGTTGCGAACACTGCAGTGGGTGCGGTGAAGGTCAGGGATGAAGGCGATATTACCCAGGCTGCCATAGCGAGCGCTCTTGCCGCAGATATATACGGACTTGAGATACTCAAGGACGATATAGTCAACAATGAGAACAACACAACGAGATTTATCATACTGTCAAAGAAAAAGGAGTATGTGAAGAGTGCGGGAAATATATCCGTATGCTTTGCACTGCCACATGAGAGTGGAACCCTTTACAGTATACTTGGACATATAAAACATAACGGGCTCAATATGACAAGCATTGAGTCGAGGCCTCTCAGGGGAAGAAAATGGGAATATTCATTCTTCATAACTCTTGAGGGAAGTCTCATGGATCCGGCGACGATAGATGCGCTGGACCATATAAATAAGGATTCTATGGATTTCAAGATAATTGGAACATACTGATAAGTAACATGAAAGGTGGGGTAGATATGGCAAGTAAGGTATTTGCAGCCATCGATGTAGGTTCTAACGAGCTGTCAATGAAGGTGTATGAGATAACTCCCAAAAAAGGGGTGAGGGAGATCGATTACGTCAACAGCACAGTTGAGCTCGGAAGTGATACCTACAACAGTGGCAGGATAACCGAGGATTCCATAATGAAGGTATGTGAGATCCTCAACAAATTCCGCAGGAAGATGAGGGAATACGATGTGCGTGAATACAAGGCGTATGCATCGTCCGCTGTGCGTGAGGCGGAGAATTCAGTCATGGTCCTTGAGAGGATAAAGCAGCACACAGGCATCGACGTCTCAGTGCTCAGCAACTCGGAGCAGAGATTCATGAACTACAAGGCGTATGCGGCAAAGTCGAAGTTTGAGGATGCCGACACGAAGAACAGGGCGCTTCTGGACATAGGAGCGGGAAGTCTTCAGATATCTATATTTGACAAGCAGAATCTGATCCAGACACAGAACCTTCCTATAGGAGCCGTGAGAATAAGGGATTATCTGGCAAAATACGGCGCAGACACGGTGGCTCTGGAGAATATCATGGAGGAGTTTGTATCGAACTTCATAGAGGAGTTCAGGAACCTCTTTATAAACGATAAGGACATCAAGAGCATAATAGCCATAGGAGACGGAATCGCAAATCTGAAGAAGGTCGGACCGGAGTTGAATATCACAGACAAGATCACAAGAGATCAGTTCCGCGTGCTTTATCACAAGGTAGTTGAGACCACCCCGGAGGTCCTTTCAGAAAAATACGGTGTGCCATACGAGAGGGCGACACTGATGCTTCCGATGGCGATCATTTACCAGTCATTCCTCGACAACTCAAGGGCGGAGGATATCATCACGCCGGATGTTACGTTCTGTGACGGAATAGTTGCCGATTATATGGATAAGAACGGAACGCTTCTGCTGAATAAGAATTTCGACGAGGATATCATTGCATCGGCAAACAGCATAGCCAAGAAATATAAGGTCAACAGGAAGCACACACAGAATGTGACGCAGAACGCACTGGATATATTTGATTCCTTCAAGAGCGTCCACGGACTCGGAAGGAGAGAGAGACTGCAGCTCCAGATCGCAGCCATGCTCCACAGTTGTGGCAAATTTGTAAATATGAACGTGGGCACCATGATGTCCTATCACATAATCATGTCCACGGAGATACTTGGACTGTCCCACAAGGAGAGGGAGGAGATTGCAAATATTGTGAAGTTCAACGAGTATTATCTCCCTTCACAGACAAAGGCACAGGTATCGCTGATGACTGCGGATTACATGAAGGTCGCCAAGCTGGCATCCATACTGAGACTTGCGGATGTCCTTGACAAGAGCCACAGGCAGAAGATAAGTGATATGAAGTTCAGCTTCAAGGACTACGTGCTCACGATGACGGTAGATACACTGAATGATATTACGCTTGAGGCAGGGGTGTTCAAGACCAAGACTGAACTGTTCAGAAAGGTCTTTGGAGTGAAGCCTGTGTTAAAACAGAAAAGGGGGTTGTAAAGGATGGCAGATAAGAATCCGATATTTTATAACAGAGAGCTCAGTTGGCTTGAATTTGACAAGAGATGTCTGTCCGAGGCGAAGGACAGGACCATTCCTCTGTTTGAGAGAATAAAGTTCCTGAGTATAACGGCATCCAATCTGGATGAGTTCTTCATGGTAAGAATAGCATCACTCACGGATATGGTGCATGCCGGATACACCAAGAAGGATATAGCCGGAATGACGGCGCGGGAGCAGCTTGACGCACTCCATGCCAGCACCAAAGAGTTCATGAAGAACCAGTATCAGACACTGAACAGATCCCTCATCCCTCAGCTTGCCCAGAACGGATTGAAGCTTGTGAGACACCATGAGGATCTCACTCCAAAGCAGGCAAAGTACGTGGACAAATACTTTGAGAAGGATGTATACCCGGTACTCACACCTATGGCGGTGGACTCGTCCAGACCATTCCCGCTGGTGCGCAATAAATCACTGAATATAGGTGCACTCATATACGATAAGAAAAAGGACGTGACGGATATAGCGACCGTCCAGGTTCCATCTGTACTTCCAAGGATCGTGAGACTTCCTTCTGAGGAGAAGGGCGTTACCGAGATAATTCTTCTGGAGGAGGTTATTGAGAAGAACCTTGACAAGCTGTTCCTGAACTACGACATAGTGTGTGCATATCCATACCGTATCATGAGAAATGCAGACTTCTCCATAGATGAGGAGGAGACCGCAGATCTGCTGAAGGAGATCGAGAAGCAGCTCAAGCAGAGACAGTGGGGAGAGGTCATAAGACTTGAGGTGGACGAGGCAATGGACAAGAAGCTCCTTAAGGAGCTCAAGAAGCATCTCGGAGTCGATGACGAGGTCGTATACAAGATCAACGGACCTCTGGATCTCACATTTCTCATGAAGGTGAACGGCATAGATGGTTTTGACCATCTGAAGTATCCTAAGTACAAACCGCAGCCTGTACCTGGAATGGGCGATTACAGCCATATATTTGACAGGATAAAGAAGGGAGACATCCTTCTGTTCCATCCATATTATGAGTTCACTCCGGTCATAGAGTTCATAAAACAGGCGGCAAATGATCCTGATGTCCTGGCGATCAAGCAGACACTTTACCGTGTCAGCGGCAATTCACCTATCATCGCGGCACTTGCACAGGCTGCCGAAAATGGCAAGCAGGTAACTGTTCTCGTCGAGCTCAAGGCAAGATTTGACGAGGAGAACAATATAGCGTGGGCCAAGAAGCTGGAGCAGGCGGGCTGTCATGTTATCTATGGCCTTGTGGGTCTTAAGACACATTCCAAGATCGCACTGGTTGTCAGACGCGAGGAGGACGGAATCAGAAGATATGTGCATCTGGGAACAGGAAATTACAATGATCAGACCGCAAAGCTTTACACTGACATGGGACTTCTCACCTGCAGCGATGCCATAGGAGAGGACGCGACGGCGGTGTTCAACATGCTGTCAGGATATTCAGAGCCGAAGAAGTGGAACAAGCTTGCAGTTGCCCCGATCTGGCTGAAGGACAAATTCCTCATGCTGATAGGCCGTGAGGCAGAGAATGCGAGACAGGGCAAAAAGGCAAGGATAGTTGCCAAGATGAACAGTCTCTGTGATCCGGTGATCATGAATGCGCTCTACGATGCCTCAAAGGCAGGCGTAAAGATCGAACTCATCGTCAGGGGAATATGTTGTATCAAGGCAGGAGTTCCGGGACTTTCAGATAATATATCAGTAAGATCCATAGTTGGAAATTATCTTGAGCACTCGAGAATATTCTATTTCTACAATGATGGATTTGAGGATATATACATGGGAAGTGCGGACTGGATGCCTAGAAATCTGGACAAGCGAGTTGAGATAACGTTCCCTGTAGAGGATCCGGAGCTTAAGAAGAAGATAAAGAATATCCTTAAGATACAGCTTGAGGATACACTCAAGGCTCACATCATGCAGCCTGACGGCTCATATGCGAAGCAGGATCTCAGGGGCAAGGCAAAGCTTGATTCACAGATGTATTTTGTGAAGCTTGCGCAGGAGAGTCAGAAGCCGGTGAAGGAAGAGGACAATGACAGGGTGTTCATCCCGGTTGAATCCCACGGCGATAATGAGTGATATAAAGGCAGCACAGAGGCATATCGACAAAAGAAAAATAACAGTTGACACACGGCTGGCGATGTGGTATTCTACCATTGCTGTGTGAAACAGTGAACATAGAAGCAGAGTATCCACTCTCACCTCAGCATGGTCTGACATGACTCGGGTTAATATTTAGCTTAGAAGATTTACAGGGTTTCCCTGAGTTTGAATATGCTTTGTATTAAGAAAGTGGATAGATGGTTCTATCCACTTTTCTTATGTCAGAGAATTGAATTTTAAAAGTGTGGAGGTAGAGAGTCATTAGCGATTTAATGATCAACGAACAGATTAGAGACAGAGAGGTACGACTCATCGGAGAAGATGGTCAGCTTGTTGGAATAATGTCATCCAGGGATGCATACAAGATGGCTCAGGATGCAGGACTTGATCTTGTGAAGATAGCACCTAAGGCACAGCCACCGGTGTGCAAGATAGTTGACTATGGTAAGTATCGTTATGAGCAGGCCAGAAAAGAGAAAGAGGCCAAGAAGAAGCAGAAGACCATGGAAGTCAAGGAAGTCAGACTTTCACCGAACATCGATGCGAATGACCTTAATACCAAGATCAATCAGGCAAGAAAGTTCCTTGAGCATGGCGATAAGGTTAAGGTTACACTGCGATTCAGGGGAAGAGAGCTTGCGCATGTAGAGCAGTCAAAGGTTATTCTTGACAACTTTGCTGAGAAGCTTGCAGAGATAGCAGTTATCGATAAGCCTGCTAAGTTTGAAGGAAGAAGCATGATAATGTTTTTAACACAAAAGCGTTAAATTATTATAGACATATAATTCAAGGAGGAAGTAAGTAAAATGGCTAAATTAAAGACAAAAAGAGCAGCAGCTAAGCGTTTCAAGAAAACAGCTAACGGCGGTTTAAAGAGATCTAAAGCTTATAAGAGTCATATCTTAACAAAGAAGACCACTAAGAGAAAGAGAAATCTTAGAAAGGCTACAATGACAGACGCAACAAACGAGAAGGTAATGAAGAAGATATTACCTTATATCTAATAGATCAGGAGGAAGAAAACCAATGGCAAGAGTTAAAGGCGGAATGAACGCAAAGCAGAAGCACAATAAGGTATTAAAGCTTGCAAAGGGCTACAGAGGAGCAAGAAGCAAGCAGTATAGAGTAGCAAAGCAGTCAGTTATGAGAGCACTTACATCTTCATACGCTGGCAGAAAGCAGAGAAAGAGACAGTTCAGACAGCTCTGGATCGCTCGTATCAACGCAGCAGCAAGAATGAACGACATCTCATACAGCAAGCTTATGCATGGTCTTAAGCTGGCAGGTGTTGACATCAACAGAAAGATGCTCTCAGAGATGGCTATCAGCGATGCTGAGGGATTTGCAAAGCTTGTTGAGGTTGCAAAGGCACAGTTATCATAATATAGAATATAGAATCTTCTATATATAAGTAAAAAGAACCGGATGTGGTATAAACTTACACATCCGGTTCTTTTGTTGCGCGAAAAGGTTTTATAATTCGGAGGCGTATGCTATAATTATAGAGGTTAGGGGGATGACCAATGAGAGTAAAGACACAGAGTAGGAGGCACATATGTTCGTAGAGAGAATAACAAAGGATCAGATGAAGATGTTTCTTGAGACTTTTGCTTGCTGTAGTGAGCAGAAGAACCTCGTTATGAGACTTAACTATGCAGGAAAGGAACCGTATCTGGATGTGACCAGGTTCAGCAATGGTCTGGTATATACTGATTCATATTATGATTTTGACAGTACATACTGCAGTAATCTTTGGAATAAGTTCCTGTATACACAGTTCACACATGAGTATTACACAGCGTTCAAGGAGTACCTTATGAAGGATGTGGACAGAAAGCTCACTAATATGATAAAAATCTGAAAAAAGTTGTTGACTTTGTATTCGATAGATGGTATTATCTTATTCGTTGGTGACGAGCACAGAAGTCGACATCACATAAATATGCGGGAGTGCTGGAATTGGCAGACAGGCTAGACTAAGGATCTAGTGCTGGAAACGGCGTGTGGGTTCAAGTCCCATCTCCCGCATTTTTATTTTGAAAGTCCTATGGAATTTCGGATGTGAGAGAATGGGCGGTTATCAATTACATATAGAATATGCGGGAGTGCTGGAATTGGCAGACAGGCTAGACTAAGGATCTAGTGCTGGAAACGGCGTGTGGGTTCAAGTCCCATCTCCCGCATTTTTTATTTCTAGAGAAAGCTTAAAACATAAGCTTTCTCTTTTTTTTAACTAATATTAACTCCCGGGAGATTTCCTTGATATATGGGCTGACAGGGGGTAGAATCAAATATATTCATAAAAACAGGAGGAATAGAGCGTGTCAAAAGCGATATTCAATAAGAAGGTTCTGGCGGCAGCGATTGCCGGTCTGATGTCCGTGTCGCTGGTTGGTTGCGGAGGCAGTACCGGTGGACAGACAGGAAGTTCCAGAATAAATATAGAGCCGTATAGCAAGGTGGAATTCAATACGGATCAGGTTAAGAGCGGAGATATCCAGTCCTCATTGACATTGGAGCTCAAGCCTGATGGTTACAGCAGCAATGATTACTCGATACAGCAGTCTGACTACAAGGTTCAGGAGGTCAAGGTAAAAGAGGGCGATAAGGTGGCCAAAGGCGATGTGATGATCCAGTTTGAGGCCAAGGATATCCAGAAGACCATAGATCAGTATACGGATCAGAAGGAGCGGGATCAGCTTCTTATAGACCATTACAACAGGCTGGCGAGCATAGACAGCAGCCAGGATTACTCCAGTGACATATCCGCGGCGAAGGAGGATATGGATCTGGCGGATACATACATCAAAGAGCAGAACGAGAGAATGAAGGAGTATCAGGTCATTGCAGACAAGAACGGAACAGTGACTTATGTCAACTCAGATCTGCAGTATGGATATGTCACAGCGGGTGATACGCTCATAACGGTGGATTCGGGTTCGTCTGATTATGTATCAGAGACTGCGGATTCATACGAATTCAAGGAGGGGCAGACCTACGATGCTGATTTTCAGGAGGCAACATTTACACTGAAGCTCACGAAGTGTGAGAAGTATACAAGCTCTGCCACCGGAGAGGAGATGCAGAAACTTACATTTCAGCCTGTCAGTGATATGACCGGAGTGACCGAAGCGGATACCCTCAAGATGGTCATAGATAAGCCGGTTGTAAAGAACGTTGTATATGTGAATAAAAAGGCTGTGTTTGACGGCTCGGGTGAGAAGAAGTATGTGTACACTGTAAATGAGGACGGATACAGGAATGCGGTAGAAGTTACTGTTGGAGATACGGTGGATGATTATACAGTTATCAAATCAGGACTGAAGGCCGGAGAGCAGGTGGTGATAAATTGATGAGACAGAATATTATGCATAAAGGCAGCACACGGACAAAAAAGAATATGACCGCCAGAATAGCATGCCTGGTAATGTCATTTGTCATGGCAGGAGGAATGGCGGGCTGTGGCAAGGAGAACAGCGAGAAGGTTCCTGAGCTCGTTGAACCTGTAAGTACAAACGAGGCATACAGACCGGTCACATATGGAGATATAGGCAAAAAGGTCATCAAGACCGGAACGATAGTCCCAACTGACTATTGTTATTACTATGACACATCTGTGACTCTGTCAAAGGTGTATGTGAATGTGGGCGATGAGGTCAAGAAGGACACGGTTCTTGCAGAGACCGACAGCAATGCATCCACAGCATCGGGAGACGATGGCAGTGGTACAGATTCAGGCTCAATAGTGGATGATTCTTCAACATCGATGGATGGGGACGACAGCTCGGGAGCTGATTCCCAGGATGTGAAGAAGTATTCACATGAGATCAAGCAGAAGATATATGAGCAGAATCAGGCTGAGCTGGACTGGAAGATAAAGGCGTGCGAAGAGATCGGTGATTCAAAGGGCGCTGCAGAGGCCAGAACAGAAAAAGCCATAAATGAGGAGAACAACAGGTACGATAATCTTTTATATGAGTATGAGCAGAAAAAGCTCACACAGCAGGACGAGGATGAGGACAAGGTCAAGCAGAGCGGAACGCTCAAGGCAGACCGTCCGGGCACGGTAACATACGCCAAGAAGATAAGCGGCAGTGAGAATACTGTCGGCGGCGGTGAGAACGTGGTCGTGGTTTCAGATTACAGTGATCCATATATAGAGATAACTGGTGAGAGCTTCAAGAAGAATACATACAGCATGTATAAGAACATGTACACTGTGATAAATGGAAAGCAGTATGACATAGTGCCATACAACTACACCAATCAGGAGATAGCTGTGGCACAGAGCATGTCAAGTCTTCCATACACAAGATTTAAGCTCAAGGGTGTGAAGGATGCAGATAAGATCCTCAGCGTGGGCAACACGGTGTCACTGTATTTCAGTACATCCGATGCAAAGGACGTACTCACAGTGGGAAATGATTCCATATACGAGGAGAACAACCAGAAATTTGTATATGTCAAGACAGATTCCAGTGAGAAGGAGCGCAGGGATATAGAGACTGGTGCCAGCGACAATAACTACACAGAGGTAGTCAGCGGACTCAAGGAAGGCGATCTTGTCTACTACGCTTCAGATGCGGTCATGCCTAGTGATTACACAGAATACACGGTGGCACTCGATTCATATACGAAGACAGCAACGGTGAAGAGCGATTCGTTCTCGGTGGAGGACCTCAACAGTGTCAGCTACACTGCACCATGCGATGGACGTTTCACGTCACTCAACGTCAAGAAGGGCCAGAAGGTTAAGAAGGGGGATGTGCTGTTTGTCATTGACAGTGGCGGCGGAACAGCGGCGGTCAAGGATATAGATAACCAGATCAGCGAGGAGAACCAGACTTACAGTTCGGATCTCAAGGATTTTGATGATCAGATAAATGAGCTTACAAATGAGATCACGAGATACCAGAAGGGTAAGGTGGCAACGCCGACGGATGCAGAGAACACTCTCTACATGGCGGAGCAGCTCGTGTGCCAGAGAAATGTTGTTACATACAACAAGGATCTTAGGATATATACACACAATGCAACCATCAAGAGCTTAAACGCACAGAGAGAAAAGCTCAACAAGAACAATGATGGAAGCGGAAAGATAACTGTCTACGCTGACCAGGCGGGAACAGTCCTCTCGGTTGGCGCGAAGACTGATGTGGCTGTCAAGGAAGGTGCAAATGTACTCACAGTCGGAAGCAACGACAATGTGATCCTGGCGATATCCATATCAGAGGGAAAACTTGCTGTAAACCAGAAGGTTTCAATATCAAATAAGAACAACAGCGGTAAGAAGATAAGCGGAGTGTGTGTCGGAAGCACCGGAGACAGCTCCAAGTCATATATCAGTACTGATTCAGAGGGTGGGGTTCACGTAACCAAGTGTTCAGGCAGTGATGAACTGAAGTATTATATAAAGGTTGATGATGCAAGCTTTTACAAGAAGCCGAAGTCATATCAGGTCAGCTACCCGACAAAGTCCTATGAGAACGTGGTCATGATACCTAACAACATGATCTATCATGAGACGAGCAAGAACAATTCAAATGAGTATGACTATGTATGGCTCATCAAGGATGATGAGATCATAAAGCAGTATGTCACTCTCGGCGAGGCAGACAAGACCAAGACGGTTATACTGTCAGGTCTTTCAGAGGGCGATGTCATAGCTAAGGAATCAGGAGCAACATCCACCGGTGGCTCATCGAGTTCATCAGATGGTTCCGATAATTCAAAGTCAGGCGCAGACAGCCAGTCGGATGGCGGATCGGATTCATCTGGCGGAGATGCGGCGGCAGCAGAGTAGCAGAGAGGAGATATAATGTTTAAATTTTTATCACATAAATTATTGAACAAGAAGTGGTTAAATGCATGTCTCCTGCTTGGAATCATATTGCTGGTGGCTGTTGCATCGTGCAACCCAATGTTCAAAAACGGAGCGCTGGATATGCTCATGTCGTCCAAGTTTGACGCGGCGATGGTAGAGCAGAACAAGTATCCGGCAACTATCGGCAGATCAGGCTCATGCGCGGTAGACGATTATGCCGATGCCGATGCAGTGCTTGGCAGGATCGGCAAATATGAGGACATGTGGAACTACTACATGGAGATAGATGCTCTGCAGAAGCAGACCAGCCTGTCACTTCAGGCGGGTTACACCCAGAGCAACCTGAATCACAGGACCAGCTTCAACATGACATATATGCCACAGATAGAGGATCATGTGAACATAACATATGGAACGTCACTCGAGGATGCCAAGACAGAGGATGGTGTGTATCCTTGTATCATCTCACAGAGAAACCTTGACAAATACGGCCTTGTCGTTGGAGAGGTATTCAGCATAGATACCGGACTCAGCGATGCCGTTGACTCACAGGGCAATCCTATGAAGTATCAGATCGTAGGTGTATTTGAGGAGAAGGATTACTCAGACAGCTTCTGGTATGACCAGCTTGCAGATCTCGACAGCGAGGTATATGTGAAGAAGGATGACTTCAACGACATGATAGGCAAGTACGGCTTCCTCACAATATACTACGTGGATCACGTCATGCTTGACTACTCACAGATAACACACAAGAATGCCATGGACACGTTGTATTATCTCCAGTCATTTGAGAAGTCAGATAAATATTTTGAGCAGAATTTCAGCAGTGTGCTCATAGATTATAAAGGCGATGCAAGAACCATCGGTATAATCATATGGGTTCTGGAGCTCCCAATACTGGTTCTGCTTCTGGCATTCATTTACATGGTATCAAGTCAGATACTTGAGATGGAGGATGGAGAGATCGCCATGCTCAAGAGCCGTGGTACCAGCACGAAGCAGGTTCTCGGAATATACCTTGGACAGTCGGCAATACTGTCGGCGATAGCCATAGTGATAGGTATCCCTATAGGATATCTTCTGTGTAAGCTTGCGGCAAGCACGGATTCGTTCCTGCAGTTTGGATTTAAGGATACACATTTCTATGGAGTAGATCCGTGGATGATAGTATACAGTCTGGCTGCCGCTGTTATAGCTATATTATTTGTGACACTTCCGGTGTTCAAATACGCCAAGAACTCCATAGTAGAGCAGAAGAGCAGAACAGGAAAGGTAAATTACAAGCCATTCTGGGAGAAGTTCTTTGTGGACGTCATCCTTGTGACACTTTCAATATACCTCCTGTACAATTACAACAAGCAGAAATCGACGATAGCACTCGACATACTTGCGGGTTCAAGACCTGATCCGGTCATCTTCCTGAACTCCTCACTCTTTATATTTGCAGTGGGACTTCTGGTGCTTAGACTCATCAAATATCTGATAAGACTGATATACAGGATCGGAAGAAAGAGATGGTCACCGGCTGTGTATGCATCATTCCTGCAGATCACACGTACGGTCAAGAAGCAGGGATTCATATCGGTGTTCCTTGTAATGACAATAGCCATGGGTATGTTCAACTCGAACATGGCAAGAACCATAAATAAGAACAAGACACAGCGAATAGATTACAATCTGGGAACGGATCTTGTGGTACAGGAGCAGTGGACCAGAGGAACATACATAGACAAAGACAAGAAGACCCACTGGTATTACACAGAGCAGGATTTTGAGAGATTTACAAAGCTCGAGGACAGCCTGTGTGACAAGGTGACAAGAGTCATATACGACGACAATACCGTCATAAAAGCGGGCGGCGAGGAGTTGGCGGGCAGCGTACTCATGGGTATCAACACCAAGGAGTTCGGTGAGACGGCCAGACTGCAGAGCGGACTCAACAAGGAGCACTGGTACAATTACCTGAATGATCTTGCAACAGTGTCGAATGGAGTCATCATTTCATCAAACCTTGCAAAGAAGTACAATATAAAGGTTGGAGATTCCATAAACTATGCGAGATACAGTCCTATTGCAAGCAAGGAGAAGGAGGAGATCGCATCTCCTAGCGGAACGGTATGTGCCATAGTGGATGCATTCCCAGGATTCCAACAGTATGTGTATGAGAAGGATTCCGAGGGAGAGATGCAGGAGGTGGAGAGATACCTCGTAGTTGCCAACTATGCATATGTTGTTGGTGCATTCAGTCAGACACCATACCAGGTATGGATGCATCTCAAGGATGGTGTGGACTACAAGGATGTACTTCAGGCACTCAGTGATGAGGATGTCAATATAGTGCAGTATGAGAGTGTGGATAAGGATGTGTCAGAGATGCAGGAGTCACCTCTGGTGCTCATAACAAATGGTCTGTTCTCACTGTCATTTATCATAGCGATCATACTTTGTACGGTGGGATTCCTGATATACTGGATAACATCCATCAAACAGAGAGAACTTCTGTTTGGTATCTACAGAGCTATGGGTATGAGCATGCGTGAAATCAACAAGATGCTCATAAATGAGCAGATATTCAGCTCGGTACTTGCCAGTCTGGCGGGATACGGAGTTGGTGCTGCGGCTACGGCGCTTTTCGTCAAGCTGGTTGCCGTGGTTTATCTGCCGGAATCACACAACATAGCGATATCGATAGCTGTGGATCCCTACGACATCATAAAGCTCACAGCGGTTGTTGTATTTATGTTTGTTGTATGTTTCGTAGTCATAAGAACTATATTGAAGAAGATGAATATAACACAGGCATTAAAGCTGGGGGAGGATTAATCTATGGATGAAATTATGATAGAGGCACATGGAATCAAACGCTGTTTCAGACTTGGAAGCGGAGAAGATTTCTATGCACTCAAGGGAATAGATATAACAGTCCCGGCTGGAAAGCTCACTATACTCAAAGGTCGTTCAGGATCGGGTAAGACGACACTGCTCAATATCCTGAGCGCGCTGGATGAGCCTACTGAGGGCGAAGTGATAGTCGGCGGCCACGTGTACAGCGAGATGAACGAGAAGGAAAAGGAGAAGCTGAGAAGATACAATATAGGATTTGTATTCCAGTCGGTTGCCCTGATCCCGATTATGAGTGCATATGAGAACGTCGATTTCGGACTCAGACTTGCGGAATATGAGGGCAACAGGGATGCCCGTATAAAAGAAGTGCTCGATCTGGTGGGTCTGTCATCCAGAATGACGCATTTTCCGAATCAGATGTCAGGTGGTGAGCAGCAGAGAGTTGCCATAGCCAGAGCGGTGGCTCATAAGCCAAAGGTAATATTTGCTGATGAGCCTACAGGAGCCCTTGATACGGCTTCGGGACTTGCGGTGATGAAGCTGTTCCAGGAGCTGGTGTACAAGGAAGGAATAACGATAGTCATGACGACACATGATCCGAAGCTTATGGAGCTCGGTGATGTAGTATATGAGATAGAGGATGGTGAGATAGTTGAGCGATAAGCATTTATTCAGAAAAAAGAAGAACGATGCTGTGGAGCCTGAAACTATAGCACCGGATGTGGAGACACAGGACATGGAGAACACGGATGGCCAGGAGGCGCAGGAGTTCGTGTACGGCATGGATCTTCAGGAAGACGAGGGCACTGACAGCGGGAAAGCCGTGGAAGCAGATCCTGAGGCTGGCACAGATAAAGAATCCGGCGGGGAGCGCCTTGGCTCGGAGGAGAATATCATAGAGTGTGACAGCCTTGTCAAGATATACAAGACTGACGATGTGGAGGTCATGGCTCTTCAGGGGCTGGAGCTCAACATCAAATACGGCGAGCTCATGGCGGTCATCGGAAAGTCGGGATCAGGAAAGTCCACACTCCTCAATATGATCGGAGGACTTGAGAGACCTACGGCCGGAAAGCTGTATGTCGACGGCAAGGATCTGTTTGCGATGACGGATAAGGAGCTTGTGGAGTACAGAAAGCACACTGTAGGATTTGTGTGGCAGAAAAACTCCAGAAACCTTTTGCCATATATGACAGCCATAGAGAATGTTCAGGTACCTATGTACTTCGACAAGAGCAACAAGGAAGACAAGTATGCAAGAGCCCATGATCTGCTCTGCAGAGTGGGACTTGAGGACAAGATAAATTCATATCCATCTCAGATGTCAGGTGGTGAGCAGCAGAGAGTTGCCATAGCCATAGCCCTGGCAAATAATCCGAAGATACTTCTTGCGGATGAGCCGACGGGAGCCGTGGACAGCAAGACATCCAACATGATACAGGATCTGTTCAGAAAGCTGAACGAAGAGCTCGGGATAACGATAATCATAGTTACACATGATATAAGTCTTGCAAATAAGGTGGGACGTGTGGTTATGATTGCGGACGGCAAGATTAGCACAGAGAAGATCATGAAGGAATCTTACAAGGACAGAATGAACGAGCTGACGACAGATGGCTTCTCATCTGATGATTCACATGAGGAGTTCTCGATACTCGATAAGGCAAATCGTGTACAGATAAGCCCTGATATGCTGGCTGCTGCCGGAATCGACAGCAATAAGGTCAAGGTTCAGGTTGTTGACGGCAAGGTCATCATCACAAAAGAGTGATAGCAGATGGTGTTGTGTCAGCGGGAAAAATATATTATAATTACTTCAATTAAGTAAGGAAAGGTTGGTATTTTATATGAGAAAAGCGGGTTACAAAAAAGCGGCGGCGCTGCTTTTGGTGACATCACTTGTGGCAGGAACTGCGCTCACAGGATGTGGCAAGAAGAAGGTGGATTACAACATGGGAGACGACGAGAACGGCGGTGGCGGCGGTAAGCTGGCATCAAGACTCGACGTACCGGAGTCATACAATGGCAAGCTTGAGGGTATCAATGCAGATACAGGTCTCACAGATGTATCCATAAATGCCACAGAGATAGAGGTGCCTGACACAGATAAGATGTCAGTGCTTTACTATGAGCGTAACAATGTAGACAATGACTATAAGAAGCGTGTGTGCGAGAATATATTTGACGTGAGCGCCGGTGTATATGTATATAACTGGGATAAGCCATACAAGGAGGATGTACAGAGAGAGATAGATTCACTTCAGGCTATGATGGATCAGGCAACATCGGATGATGACAAGAGCTATTATGAGGATTACATGAAGACCCTCAAGGATCAGCTCAAGACAGCGTCTGATACGAGAGAGGGTGCCGGAGATTACAGTGGAGACACATTCGTCGGATCTGTAGGGGACAACGAGTTCATTGTAACATTCTATGGAAGTGGCGATGACATGTCCACAGGCGGTGGATTCTCACTGGATTACTATCCATCGGATCAGCTTATACAGTACAGACCTAAGGATGGCGCAACAAGTGTATACTGCTACAGCAGTGAATATTCTGACGAGGAGGCTTCCGCAAACACAGCTTCTATCAGTGCGGCAGATGCTGAGCAGAAGGGAACAGATTTCCTTGCATCATGTGGAATCTCAGATGTCATAGAAACAAGTAATTTTGATCTGCTGTGGGATTACAGCGATGCATCAAACAGCACAGTTGCCGCAGAGAAGAATGGTTACATGGTAACATATAAGCGTTCTGTGGACGGTGTGGCTCCATATACACCTAATGTATACGGCCTTGATTCCCTTTCGACAGGGGATGACTCAGTATATTATGACACCATGGATGAGACATTCCAGCTCGGCATTGATGACAATGGACTTATCTCAGCATATTGCCTAGATTCCTTCAGGGCAACAGGAGACAAGAAGGACAATGTTGATCTGATAAGCTGGGAAGATGCACTCAAGAAGCTTCCAGAGGCTGTAAATAAGTATTACACAGACAACAAGACACAGTACAGCACCATCGAGTTCAACGATGTAAGACTTACATACTACAAGCTCAAGGATGGAGATAAGTATACATACAGCCCTGTATGGGTATTTGCACAGTGTGACAAGATGGGGGACGGAAGCCTTGATAAGGATTATCCAATACAGCTCATCATGTTAGATGCAACTACGGGAGATATGATAGATCTTAAGGATGTCCTGAACCAGCAGACATATGATTCATCTGTAGTTGATTCTGTTATTGACAGTGATTCAGATTTTGATATAAGTGACGACAGCCTCATTGATGAGACTGATATAAATGATACTGACGATGCAGACAGCAGTGATGAGTCAAGCGCAGATGCGATTGATATCGGAGATGCTGATATTGACATGGGCGATCAGGATACAACAGAGTAAATAAAACTCAGACATATAGGTTAAAGGAGAAAAATCCTCATAGACTGATAAAGTGGTATAAATATTGGTCTATGAGGATTTTTTATTGTTGACATATACCCCTATGGGGTATATAATCCGTGGATGAAAAGAGAATTGTCAAGTTTTCTATGAAAACTTGACATGTAGCTCCAGTCATTTGCCGAAGGCAAATTTTGCATGGCTGGAGTTCAATAAGGATGGAGGAAAGATATATGGAAGAACAGAAGAAATGCTGCTGTCATCATGGCGGAGAGATAAGCGATGTGGAAGCCAGGGTGAGGACAAGGACAGACGAGGAGTATAAGAAGCTTCTCAACAGACTGAACAGGATAGAGGGGCAGATAAGAGGCGTGAAGAGTATGCTGGAAAATGATGCCTATTGCACAGACATTGTGCTCCAAGTGTCGGCGATCAATGCGGCACTCAACAGCTTCAACAGACAGCTCCTTGCCGAACATATCAGGACCTGTGTTGCAGATGATATAAGAAATGGCAAGGATGATACTATAGAGGATCTGGTAAATACGGTTACCAGACTTATGAAATAGATATGTCAGTTATTGGCAAGTGCAGTTACGAACTGACTGATGCTTGATAAAGAAAGGTGAAATATATGGACAAGTACAATGTGACAGGAATGACATGCAGTGCATGCAGTGCAAGAGTCGAGAAGGCCGTATCCAATGTTGAGGGAGTTACCTCGTGTCAGGTGAATCTCCTGACCAACTCCATGATGGTGGATGGAACAGCCGACAGCGGAACTATAGTGGCTGCAGTTGAGAAGGCAGGATACGGTGCGAGTCTGGCGGGTGGAAGATCTGCTGGCGGAAATACTTCACAGAGCAGCGGTTCCGGTGAGAGTGAGGCGGACAAAGAATTTGGAAAAATGAAGAAGAGACTGGTGGAATCAGTTATAATTCTTATTCCCCTCATGTATATATCAATGGGACATATGATGTGGAACTGGCCGCTGCCAAGCTTCTTTGACGGCAATCATGTGGCGATGGGACTCACGCAGATGCTGCTAACCATAATTGTGATGGTGATAAATCAGAGATTCTTTGTGAGTGGATTTAAGGGAGCTATACACGGCTCGCCTAATATGGATACGCTGGTGGCCATGGGCTCAGGTGCCTCATTCATATACAGCGTGTACGTGCTCTATGCCATGACAGCGGCGCAGACAGCAGGTGACGGTGAGCGTGTCATGACGCTCATGCATGATTTTTATTTTGAATCTGCGGCCATGATACTGGCGCTTATAACAGTCGGCAAGACGCTTGAAGCATATTCAAAGGGAAGAACCACGGACGCACTCAAAGGTCTGATGGATCTTGCCCCGAAGACAGCCGTTCTCATCAGAGATGGTGAGGAGGTCACCGTGGATATAGACGAAGTTGCGGTTGGAGATATATTTGCCGTTAGACCGGGTGAGAGCGTTCCTGTGGACGGAGTAGTCCTTGAGGGGGATTCCGCTGTGGACGAGTCAGCTCTCTCGGGTGAGAGTATACCTGTGGATAAAACTGCAGGAAGCCGTGTGTCTGCGGCGACGATCAACCAGTCGGGTTATCTGAAATGTCGTGCTACACAGGTAGGTGCGGATACCGCACTGTCCAAGATAATAGATATGGTAAGTGATGCGGCGGCTACCAAAGCTCCAATAGCAAAGCTTGCTGATAAGGTTTCGGGAGTGTTTGTACCTGTTGTCATACTGATAGCATTTATCACGATGATAGTGTGGATAATAGTGGGTAAGGATGCCGGTTATGTGCTGGCGAGAGGAATATCGGTACTTGTTATAAGCTGCCCATGTGCACTTGGACTTGCCACACCTGTTGCGATCATGGTGGGAAATGGAATAGGTGCCAAGCACGGAATACTGTTCAAGACTGCGACTGCTCTTGAGGAGACAGGAAAGAGCAGCATAGTGGTCATGGACAAGACCGGAACGATCACAAAGGGAGAGCCTGTAGTGACGGATATACTGGCAGCCGAGAATGTCAGTGGTGACGAGCTGATGCAGAAGGCTGCGGCTCTGGAGAAGCTGTCAGAGCATCCTCTGGCAAGAGCTGTGGTTGGATACTACAGTGAGAATTACCAGACAGGTGATGCACAGAAGGATAAAAATTATGAGGTATCCGATTTCAAGGCTGTTGCGGGCAACGGTCTGATGGGAAGTTTGAACGGCAGAAAGATCATCGGCGGAAATATGGATTATATAAAGGGATATGCAGATGTACCTGAGACGATGAAGGACAGTGCGGAGAAGGTATCACAGCAGGGAAAGACACCTATGTTCTTTGCCGAGGAGGCTGACGGAGATTACAGAGTCCTTGGAATAATAGCCGTGGCGGATACTGTGAAGGAGGACAGCGCTGAGGCCATAAGCCAGCTTCAGTCAATGGGACTTTCAGTAGTTATGTTAACCGGTGATAATGAGAGAACCGCAAAAGCCATAGGAGAGCAGGTCGGCGTGGACAGAGTAATAGCGGGCGTGCGTCCGGACGGCAAGGAGAGCGTTGTGCGCGATCTCATGCAGAAGGGGCATGTGATCATGGTTGGTGATGGAATAAATGATGCCCCTGCACTCACAAGGGCAAATATAGGAATAGCCATAGGTGCAGGCACGGATATAGCCATAGATGCTGCGGATGTTGTTCTCATGAAGAGTGAGCTCACAGATGTTCCGGCGGCCATAAGACTCAGCAGGGCAACAGTTAAGAACATAAAAGAGAATCTTTTCTGGGCATTTATATATAATATAATTGGAATACCACTTGCCGCCGGCGTGTGGATCCCGATATTTGGCTGGACGCTCAATCCTATGTTCGGAGCGTTTGCCATGAGCCTGTCAAGTTTTTGTGTTGTTACAAATGCGCTGAGGTTGAATTTGACAGACATTTATGATAAAAATAAAAGATATAGAATCAAGGAGGACAAAGTTATGACAAAGACAATGAAGATCGAAGGTATGATGTGTGGACATTGTGAAGCCAGAGTCAAGAAGAGTCTTGAGGCCCTTGACCAGGTGCAGGAGGCTGTAGTCAGCCATGAGACAGGAACAGCGGTTGTCACTCTCAAGGCAGACGTTGATGACAGCGTGCTCAAGAAGACAGTAGAGGATCAGGATTATAAGGTGACATCAATTCAGTAAAGGCAGGAAATATATGAAGAAGATACTGAACAGATTGCTAAGCAGAATGGTAATAACGTGCTTTCTTGTGGTCGTCCAGTTGGCGATCATGATACTGGGGGTTGTTTTTCTTCAGGACAGATATATCTATATATCGGGTGCTCTCAAGCTGCTCAGCGTAATAGTTGTAATGTATCTTATAACAAAGGATACTAACCCTATGGTAAAGATGGCATGGATGGTGCCGATACTCATATTCCCGGTGCTGGGAGGTCTCATGTATGTGCTCTATGGACATGTGCTGATACCTAAAAAACTCAGAAAGAATTTTCTGCGGGTTCTCCAGCAGGAGGTATATGAGAACGTCAAGGGGGACAACTGGGTCCCAGCGGAGAATTTAAAGTCGGAGCCTACATACAGGATATGTAATTATATGGAGAATGTGGCTGAGGCGCCTCTGTACAAGCATACCAGTGTAAAGTATTATGCCATAGGCGATGATGTGATGGATGATCTCATCAGAGACCTGGAGAGTGCGGAGAAGTATATATTCATGGAATATTTCATCGTGGACAAGGGTTATATGTGGGATACCATACTTGAGATATTGAAGCGCAAGGCTGCGGAGGGACTTGATGTCAGGTTCATGTATGATGACATCGGATCTGTGTTCAATGTGCCGAAGTATTACTGGAAGGAACTTGAATCCTACGGTATCAAATGTATGGCGTTCAATCAGGTGGTTCCATTCTTTGCCACTATCTTCAATAACAGGGATCACAGGAAGATCACTGTTATTGATGGCAAGATAGCTCACACCGGCGGTTACAACATGGCTGACGAGTATATCAACAAGATAGAGAAGTACGGCAAATGGAAGGACAGTGGAGTGAGACTTGAGGGCGAGGGCGCCTGGAGCTTCACTGTTATGTTCCTTCAGATGTGGAACAGCTTCAGATATTCAGAGGGAAGCTACAACAACTATAGACCGGCGGAGATCGACTATAGTGGCGTAAGTGACGGATATGTTCAGCCGTACAAGTCCAGTCCTCTGAGCGGAGAGAATGTGGGTGAGAATCTGTACATGCAGATGATAAATGATGCACAGGAGTACATTTATATATTTACCCCATATCTTATCGTGTGTAACGAGCTCATGATGGCACTGAAGCTGGCAGCCAAGAGGGGCGTGGATGTGCGTATTGTTACGCCGGCCATCCCGGACAAGAAATATATATACAAGATGACCCAGTTTAGCTACAAGGAGCTGCTTCTGGCGGGTGTGAAGATATATCAGTACACGCCTGGATTTATACATTCAAAGACTTTGCTCATGGATGGCAAGCTTGCATCTGTGGGATCCATCAATCTGGATAACAGGAGCTTCTATCACCACTTTGAGTGTGGAACTCTCCTGTATGACTGCAAGGCCATAGAAGATGTGAAGAAGGATATGATGGATACATTTGCCGAGTCGGAGGAGATAGATATTCCGTGGTGCAGAAATAACATAAGCAGGGTGAATATACTTGGTGCGATACTCAGATTATTGTCACCGCTTTTATAAAAGGAGTATAGCCGTATGGGCAGAAAAGACAACATTGCAGGAGACGGCAGGCGGGAACTTCAGAACGGAATAACCACATTATTTCTTATATATATGGGGGCTGCATATCCCCTGATAATTCATGACAGATATTTTGATATAACAGTAACCAAGTACAGGGCGTTTTATATTGCACTGTGCATATATGCGGTGCTTATGGTGCTTGCGGTGTTGGTGGATGTGCTTGGACGAAATGTCAGCACAGGGCATGGGTCGCAGAGCTCAGGCGGGAATGAGGATGCTTCAGCAGGGGCGGCACATGGCAGCAGGTTTATCGGACGCCTGAGACATTTTATGGATATGCATAATATCATGGCCATGGATATATTCATGGCAGGATTTGTTCTGGCAAATGTTCTGGCATTCTTTATGTCAGGGAATAGGGCAGCAGCATATACAGGCGAGGAGGGCAGAAGGTGCGGACTTCAGTTCGTGCTGCTGGCCTTTTTCCTGTATGTGTGTATGGCGAGATATTGCAGGATAAGGCGGTATGTGGTGGTCATATTCATGCTTGCGGGCTCATTTGTGGGAATTGTCGGCATATGCCAGTTCATGGGATATGATTTCCTTGGACTCAGGGAAGGGCTGATGCAGAGCATAAGAAATGTATACATATCCACATTTGGCAATATCGACATATTTGCAAGCTTCCTGTGCGTGCTGGTTCCGATGGCAGCCGGGGCGTATATCAGCTCGGAGGGAAAAGAGAGCATAGTGATACGGATAACAGCAGTCATCGCTGTGCTCACAGGAACAGGTGCGGTGATCATATCCAATGCAAACCTTGCATACGCAGGTGTGGGCGGTGCCATGATAGCTGCGTGGATATGGGCGTCATACCGTGGAAGGATAAGAGAATTTGCGGATGTATGCCTGGTCATGGCGTGCGGAGTCCTGGCGATCAGTATTATGCTGGGACAGACGGACAGTGGATATTCGGAGCTTGACGGACTGAGCTGCTTTGTGAGTGACAGCCGGATGGTGTGGATAGTGTCCGTGGTCGTTCTCGTTGTATGGGCGGCCATAAGGCTGGCTTCAAAGTGGACTGTGAAGTTCCGCGGAAAGGCAGCTCTTGCTGTATCGGTCGGCGTATCAATTGCAGGCATCGTGGCTGTTGTTATATATGTGGCGCACAACCACATGGGTATATTTTCATTTGAAGATTCCTGGGGAAATTACAGGGGTTTTGTGTGGAGGAGACTCATGGAGGCGTACAGGGATTTCAGTGTTCCACAGAAGCTGTTCGGTTATGGAAATGAATCGGTGAAGTCGATCATGACTGACAGATACTACGACGATATGATGAATGCGGTGGGTGTTATATATGATAATGCTCACAATGAGTATCTGCAGTATCTGATAACTACCGGAATATTCGGGGCGGTGAGTTATGTGGGGCTGCTGGTTACCACAGGTGGTGCTCTTGTGAGAACTGCGGTATCAGAAGCTGCGATGAATGAGAATGAAAACGCAAGCGGACAATCTGCAGGAAAAAGATCGAAGGAGAAGAAGACCTCGAGAGATTCAAGGGCTGCAAGAGATTCAAGGACTGGCTTGGAGTGCCTGCTTGGGTACGTTGCGGATGAGGGCGGTATGATAGCTGTGCTGTTCGGGATAACCGGGTATGCCGTTCAGGCATTTGTCAATCTTAACCAGTCGCTCACAACACCATATATATTTCTGCTTATAGCCATGGCAGGAGGACTGTGCCGCAGATACAGGTGTCGATCAGAAATCGGCGGCAGAAAATGATGTGTGAAATATGATTTATAAGAAAATAATACAGGGAATTGTGTGTATATACTTGCCACAGTGCATAGCAAAATGTTATAATATTTGCCTGTGTGGTGCTAGTGAACCGCACATTGAATAAATAAATACAGGAGGTCTAGAGGGACATGCAGATTTATGACGAGCTTGTAGCCAGAGGGCTTATAGCGCAGACAACAGATGAAGATGAAATTAGAGATTTAGTAAATAATGGTAAGGCAGTATTCTATATTGGCTTTGATCCGACTGCTGACAGCCTGCATGTAGGCCACTTCATGGCGCTCTGTCTGATGAAGAGACTTCAGATGGCAGGCAACAAGCCTATCGCGCTGATAGGTGGAGGTACAGCCATGATCGGTGATCCATCAGGCCGTACAGATATGAGACAGATGATGACAAAGGAGACTATCCAGCACAACGTTGACTGCTTCAAGAAGCAGATGAGCAAGTTCATAGACTTCTCAGAGGACAAGGCGCTTCTTGTCAACAACGCAGACTGGCTTCTCGACCTGAACTATGTAGATGTTCTCCGTGATGTTGGAGCATGCTTCTCAGTCAACAACATGCTTCGTGCAGAGTGCTACAAGCAGCGTATGGAGAAGGGACTCAGCTTCCTTGAGTTCAACTACATGATCATGCAGAGTTACGATTTCTACGCACTGTACCAGAAGTACGGCTGCAACATGCAGTTCGGCGGAGATGACCAGTGGAGCAACATGCTTGGTGGTACAGAGCTTATCAGAAGAAAGCTTGGCAAGGATGCATACGCCATGACCATCACACTTCTCCTCAACTCAGAGGGCAAGAAGATGGGTAAGACCCAGAAGGGTGCTGTATGGCTTGATCCTAACAAGACATCACCATTTGAGTTCTACCAGTACTGGAGAAATGTGGCAGATGCAGATGTTCTGAAGTGCATCCGTATGCTCACATTCCTTCCACTTGAGGAGATAGATAAGATGGATAGCTGGGAGGGCAGCCAGCTCAACCAGGCAAAGGAGATCCTTGCATACGAGCTCACAAAGCTTGTACACGGCGAGGAGGAGGCTGCTAAGGCACAGGAGAGCGCAAGAGCACTGTTCTCCAAGGGTGTTGCAGCAGACATGCCATCAGTAACACTCACAGCAGATGACTTCAAGGACGGCGTCATCGATATCGTGTCAGTTCTCGTTAAGTCAGGTCTTGTTACATCACGTAACGAGGGCAGACGTGCCGTAGAGCAGGGCGGTGTTGCTGTGGACGGCGAGAAGATCGCAGATGTCCAGATTACAATTCCAGAGGAGAAGTTCGACGGAGAGGGCGTTGTTGTGAGACGTGGTAAGAAGAACTTCAGGAAGGTTAGTAAGTAAGAGACGTTGACGCTTTGAGTGATATCAAGGCGAATGGACAGTGGTTATTCAAAAAGGGAAGCGATGAGCTTCCCTTTTTATGTACTATAAGGAGGAAAATATTGGGAAAGTCACAGATAATACGGAGAATACATAGGTCGGCATTAAAATATAAAGAAATATTTGTTGGAAATACATATATGTTTGTATTCAATATAGCATCGGATGAATAGCGGCATGGAGAGATATAAAAAGAAAGGGTTGGCAGTTTCGGTTATCACAGTCTCCGTGCTTATAATCCTGATCCAGTTCATAGATTCCTACTGCACAGAGATATTTGGAAGAACACAGTCGCTGTCGGCAAGAACATTCTTAATAATTCCAAAAGGAATGGACGGAGACTCCGCCATAGCGTACATGAGCAGAATGATGCTGCCATTTTATTTTATCGGGATGCTCACTCCGTTTGTCAGGTCGTATACTGATATAATAGGCAGGAAGAGGATGCTGATTATAAATGTATCGCTCCTTATGGCAGGAAGTGTCATATGTATATTTGCAGAAAAGCTACCGATATATCTGCTTGGAAATGGTGTGCTGATACTTGGATACTCGCTCGACATACATATGATATATATAGTTGATGCCATCGACAGGAGACATCGGGCAACAGTCAGGGGTATATGCGGAGGCGTGTCCATGGCAGCGGCTATGTGCATACCTCTGCTCCGCTCGCGGTGTGTGAGCAGCGATGGAGGAAACTGGCAAATACTGTTTTTGGTGGGAATAGTTGGCGGGATGCTGTGTCTTACACTGGTTACGGCGTACAGATTCCCAGAGAACGGTGCGGATGATATACAGAATGCAATGGAAGATGGGGAAGCAATCTGCAAAGTGTCCGCTGTAAAAGAAACTTTCGGTGATGAGAACCGGGCGTTGGAAGCAGAAAAACATGGCAGCTCAGACAAAGAGAATGATAAGCATATACATTTTATCAGAACACTAGGAACTCTGTGGAGACAGCCGGATACTAAGGGGCTGCTCATAGGAATAAGTGCGGTGGGACTGGCGACCGCGGGCATAACATACTACAATGAGCCGATGTGTGCATTTTCAGGCATGGGAGAACATGCCGTAAATACAGTGCTGCTTGTCCAGCCGGTCATATCACTTATTATAAATGTTGTCACAGGAGTTCTTGCCGACAGGGTGCAACGCACAAAGATCGTGAGGCTTGGGATTGCCTGCAGCTTCGTGTTCGGTATGGCATTCACATTTGGAGCCGGACACACTCACTCGGCATTGCTGCTCGGCGTGCTGTGGGGATGTATGCATGGATTTTATTTCTCGGCAGAAGAACTCATCAATCTCATGGTGATGGAAAGCGTGAAGCCAGAGGTCAGAGGAAGGGCATCGGCTGCATCTACACTTGCGTATGGCATAGGAGACCAGCTCGGCATATTTGCAATAAGTCTGGTCGTTGGTGTGCTTGGAATGAGAATTACAAAGCTGCTTTTTATCGGCATACCGCTTGTGTTAGCTGCAGTGCTTATCAGGCAGTTCACTGCACGTAAAACAGAATAGTTACGAACAAAAGAGGACATATCAGATGTGATATGCCCTCTTTTTTACAGCTTGCGGATACTGGTTTTTATCTTTTTGTATTTCAGAAAAGGATATATTGTAAATGCCCACAGTATATAGATGACAACCAGTGCCGGGAGATATATAAGGTTACGTAGGCTGTTTGTGTGCCATACAGCCAGACTGAAGTAGGCGACAAATATGCACAGCGCAACATCCGTGATCAGGTGCTGCTTCTGATTTACTATGAATGTCGGATGATATCTGTCATCAGGCGGCTGTATATCCGATGTGCAGATGCCTTGTTCATACATGCTGAAATTGTAATTGTATATTCCGCGGGCAATTGCAAGCTCAGATATGCTGCCAGCGTATAGATGATGTCTGAACAATTGGGTGGAGTCAGAGTTTTCCGCATCAGGATTGCCTGCATAGAATGAAAATTCTGCCATTTTCTGAAAGTGGGCTCTTGCTCTCAGCAATATAAGAATGTTGAGTATTCCGCTTATGAGAATGAGTATCATCGAGACGGAATAGAGCATTGTCGCAGTCGGCATGCGAAAATATTCCAAATCAGGTCTGACAAGCTGGAGAATCTCGGCTACAACGCCGATGGACGACAGCGTTATGATGAAAGCTGTCATGGTAGCCCAACTGTATCTCGCCGTATCAGACACCTGATCATAAATATATCTTATGCAGTCTTCACTGTAATTGGTTAGTCTGTTATACATGGTATGTCTGAAGGAATCCATTTTGGGGTCGTAATCCCATGCGCACATGCGGGCTGCCCCGTACGCGGATGAAGGAATGCGTTTAGTAGCTTCATCCATAAAATACATATCATATTTTTTATAAGCTATGTGGTCGTATAGCATGCTGTCAATCATTAGCACTGCACCAAATGAAAGACTGACGAGAGCCACCAGCAGTGGAAATGAGTTCACCACAAATGACAGTACGACATAGCAGCCTCCCAGTATACAGAACAGAGTTATTATGATTCGTCTGTTTCTCTGTATGGCATTGAAGGACTTTGAACAGTTCTGAAAATGATTCCAGGTGATGCTGTAGGTGTTGTTCTTCTCGTCTAGGACAGAATGCTCTAGTATGAGGCTGAGCTCAGAGTATTTTCTGTGCAGTGAGAATGGAATGAACCTGAGAGATGTGAGTATGATGGAAGCACACAGCATGGATATGATAAACATGTTCCATTTGAAACTGGTTTCGTCGTAGCTGTCCATCAGCACTGTCGAAAATACAGCCCCCAGCATCTGTACAGAGTAAAGCACTATGAGTGTATATGTTGCAAATGCCTGAAGTCTGTCAGTACGCCTGGCATCATTCATCAGCTTCTGAAAATGTGGGTTGTTCAGGTCAATTGCAGGAGCCGTCTTACCTGACTGCGTATTTTTTCTGGACAGAGCGACCTCGGAGGCATATGCCGGAAAGTTGACATCGTCAAACAATGCATATAAAAGGAAGGTCGTAAGATATTCTGAAGGTGATGCGCATCTGAACAGAGAGCAGTAACTGGTTAGTTCAATGTCACAGGCCATCACGTTACTCAGATATGATTGGAGTTCCGTGATAAATTCCTGCTTCTCATTACATTTATTTTCTATAAGGACAGCTAAGTGAGAACACAGCTTGTCATAATCTATTGACTTCAGTATTTCTCTGATCGCAGGAGGCTGCTCATTTCCGCTGTAGTTCTTGTTTGCCAGGTTGGAAAAGAACACTCCCAGCTTAAGGCCTGTCGGGTAACTCTCATTTGGATGGATGAGGTAATACATAGGCTGCCTTGGCGATAACGCTGCCGCTTTCAATTTTTCAAGTGAGGAGTCCTTGAACACAGAAAAAGACAGAATTTTGTCAATGTCATCGCATTGATTCGTATTCTGTGTAAAAAATAACTGGCTGAAAGTGTGCTTATTGGAATAAGAAGAAGTCTGCGGAACTATGGGTATATCAAGCCCGAGATAGTTTATAAACAGATCTTCAAGTGAGCAGATATGCTCAGCTGGTCTGGTGCGGTAGTTCATATGTGTATCCTCCCCCTCGTATTATTTGAAAATATAAGCTTTGTAACCGGCTACATATGAATATATACTATAAATCGTCGCTATTCAACAAAATAAGTTGGATTTTTGTGTAGAAATTGGACAAAAAATACATTCGGTGATGGAATGAAATGAAAAAGACCAACACGATGAACACTGGACATTGAAAAATGTAATATAGACAACGCGATGACAGGAGTGCTTTTTTCAATGGCTGAATTATATATTACTTTAGACTTTTTAAAGTATGGTAATAATTGAATAACCTCCCATATTTCGCTACAGTCAGAGGGTAATGAGGTGGAGATCCGCATAAATCGAGGGGAGAGAGATTCAAATATGAAGATAGGTGTGTGTGACGTAAACCCTGCCGAGACAGCAAGGACAGTGTTTCTATTAAATTCGCAGCTTAGAAATCTTAAGGAAAATTCCAGAAATACAGAAAGAAATCTGAAAAACAAGGCAGACCATGTCTCAAAAGTACGTGATTATCTGCAAAACAAGTGTATTGGTTATGATGATGTGACGATTATTTCATATAACCTTGATTTGGTAATGTTAGATCTCGATGATCAGAAGTTCGACTGTGATATCTTTATATCAGAACTGTCATTTCCTGGCGGCAAAAACGGTGTGAAGCTCGCCCGCAAAATCAATGACAGTGTCCCATCATGTAACATAATCTTTTACACAAATAAAATTCCAGACGAATTGGATATTTATGATGCCCGGCATGTGAACTGCATGCTGAAAGGCAGGCACGATGCGAGACTTGTGACACTTGTGGACAAGCTCATGGATGAACTGCACAGCGACGAGCGCAAGCGTTTCGTGAAGATCCGGTACGACAGAAATGTCAACATCCTCGACTGCCGCGACATAATGTACATACGAATAGAGAAACGCGTGACGAAGTATTATACGACAAGGAAAACGGATAAATCAGACGGTGTGTTCTATGAGTACAGGCCACTCAGCGAGATCGTGGAGGAGCTTCCCGATAATTTTGTGAGATGCTCGGCTGCAGCTGTGGTGAACAGAGACTATGTGAGAAGCTACAACCATCAGGTGATCACGATGATGGATGGTGAGACGGTGAAGGTCGGGAGAAGGTATGGGGATGTGGTGATACAGGTATGAGAAGAAAAGATATCTCAAGCAAGGACAGCCCTGGGGTGTGTATTTCAGGTTGTGTATACCATGACATCATGAAGACAATTGGAAGTGTTTCACCAGAAATGGGAGGAATACTTGGCGTAAGAGGAAATATCATAGAGAAATTTTTCTTTGATGGACAACACAGCAGCTATGAAAAAAAGGAATCAGTATATATACCAGATATTTCAAAACTTAATAGTGTTTTGCAGAGTTGGTATGAAGAAGGTATAACATTTGCTGGCGTGATACACAGCCATCCGTTGGATATGAGGAAATTGTCCGCTGCAGATGTTGTGTATGCAAATCGCATAATGAAGGAGAATGGCTTGAAATATGTACATTTTCCACTCGTATTTCCCGATGATGGGACTATTATCTGGTATGAGGTGAGTTCTGGGGGAGCGGTAAATGAACTTACATATGAGGTGAAAAAGGATTTCTAATAACAAATAAAATAATAGGAAAGCAGATAAAAAGGTACATTATTTTGAATGTCATATAGTGTGTGTTCAAAAATGTAAATAAAATGAATGGAGGAAAAGACAATGACGAAAGAGAAAAAGTGTGTGAAAATCCCGGAGGGAACATGTTGTGCGTATTGTTGTGGCGACTGCGGCTGGGCTGATCCAAATGAGAGAGACAGCAGTGGTAAGATATGGTGCACAAGAAACAGAGCTTATTACTATCCATCAGAAAGCTCTTCGGGCTGCAACGGTTACTTTACAAGAAAGTAGTTAGAAGTAGTTAGCACAAAAGAGAAAAAAGGTCCTGACTCTGGATGTAATTAGACTTTTGGCTGATTGCATTCAGGGTTTGGGATGTTTCGCAATTCTTTTGTTCAATAAAAATGTATGTTTTTACTTAAAATATATGATTAAACAAGGAAGGAATGGTAGAAATATGTTTTTTTCGAAGAAAAACGCAGATAATAATTATTTCGCTTTAAAGGATAAGGTGCTAAAAAATTTTGAAATGTACCAGCATTTCCCTACATATGAAGATCCACATGTAATCAGAGATAAGTGGAGTGAGGAGCTGGAAGACGCAAAATCAGTCTACAAATTGTCAAAAAAATATGTTGACACAGAAGCTGATGTTGTAGTTTTAAAAAATGTAATAGATCGTTCAAAGGAAAGGGTGCAGTTTTACAAGCATGCTGCAGATGCTTTGGACTATAGACTGGCAGTAGCTGATGTTAGGGGAAAATTTGAGGAATATGATGAAGCTATAAGTAATAGTGAGAATTTAAATGATGGCGAAGGCTGGTATGACAAATGGAGAGATTTGTATGAAAAGACTTTAAGTCTGTATAAGGATAGAAATAAATATGCTGGTGATGAGTATGATTCGGCTAAATTGCCAGATATATACTATGATTCTATGTTTTACTATGCATTTTTTACTTATTATTTGATTAATTTTGATGAAATATCAGATGCAATAAAAGAAGTGTATAGAAAACAGAGACTCTTGGAAGGAGCATTAAAAACATCATCTGGTTATAAAGGTTGTAAAGACGACCTAAAATTCAGACTTTTAAGGGGTGTAATTCATTTTGAACTTGGCCAGGAGTGGGTTGAGTATGCTAAAGTTACGGGACAGGATATGAGTACAATTAAAAGTAAATTTGACGGAGAAAGAAGCAGTTCTTATACAGAACTTAAAGTTTTAAATGATGGTTCAAAGATAAAACGACCGTGTTCATGGCAGCTTATAGAGTGGCATTTATATAATAAGGGAGTATGGTGTGCATATTCATATCTTTTGTATAATTGTAAGGATTTAAAACGTGCACATGATTTACTTCAAAATGAACTTGATCAGCAGAGCCTTGCGATTAAATTAGAAATGGTTTCAAAGGATTTTGCTGATGAATTGGGAGCTGAACTTGCACTATTCCAAAAAAGCGTATTCGGATGGAAGTATTTGGGGTAAGGATTGCGTATGCTTAATCAAAAATCACTCGATTGCACATCATTTAGGCAATGTTGAAAATCAGCTTTCGAATTGTATGTTTGTGGAAAATTTTAGTTACACATAAAACTACCCCAAATAAGGAAAATTATGAATTAAATTATAAGGTGACATAAATATCTAACTAGAAAATAAAAAATAGAAAGTGAGGATATTTTTATGGGAAAATTTGATCAGATTGCAAGTTCGGAGGAAAACAAAGTATTTATGGATTAAGCAGTATCAACAGTGAGGGACTGGATAGCTGAGAATCAATGGAAATCAGATAAAACCTCTTTACGCGAGGAGGAGACCCTGTTTGAGATGGTATTCAATCTGGAGAACGGAATCTACAGGGTGCGAATAAACATCGAGAGTATTCCAAGGGAACTCAAGGCAGAGGTTGTAATACCAGTGATATTAGAATCAAAGTACAGTTATATTGTGTGTGAAGAGATCGTGAAGAGAAACTTTAACAGGCGATTTTGTGCTTTTCAATATGACATGATAAGTGGGAATTTGATCTATAGATATTCAGTTATGGTTGATGATTAAATTACAGAGAATATGCTTGACTGGGCTATGGCAATAATAATTTCCACAGCCACACAGGAAACTTTGTATATCAGACGATACAGCGTTGGCAGATTGAAAGACAAAGAGAAAGCAGAAGTGCTAAGTAAAATAACTTCGCTTGTTAAGGATTTGACAGAGGAATAGAGGAAAGAAATGTACAGTTATAATGCATATAGACATAGAAAACAGCCTAACAATCTATGAAATAGTAGCGAAGCAAGCGAATATGGTATAATTTTTATTATTGTAGAAAGAGAGGAGAGGGTAATGACATTAGACGAAGCGATAAAATTAGCTGAAAATGGGAACGTGGATACCATGATTGCGCTGGGAGATTATTATGTGGGAACAGGGGATACTGGAGATTTGAGAGATGCCTTGAACTGGTACAAAAAGGCTTGCGAAACTGCACCTGATCCAATTCAGTATGAATCCCATCCAAGAATAGCACATGCATATGCTCAGTCTTGTTCTCTTATGGGCATGTATCTGGTAGCAGAGAAACAGGTGACAGGGGATTTGAAGGCATGTGTAGATTCTATAGTTGAGTATTATAAATATGCAGCGAAATTAGGATATATCAATAAACACAGACCAGAGTTGACGGCCGGTATGGAGGAAAGGATATACAAGAGTTATGTTGATGCTTCATATTGGTATGCAATGTATACATTCATAATTGGAGACTATGTTGCAACTAAGAAATTGTTGATCGATACAGGATCTGAAGATGAGAGGATAAAGTTGCTATTTGCACAGTGTATTTTTGGCGAGACGGATATAACTGTGAATCTACAGGGGATATTTGATTTCTATAATATGGTTCTTCCGTTTGCGAGCGATGAGATATACGCTGATAAACCAAAGGATAGATACGAAGAGGGGGTATATATGGCAAACTTGCAGGGACTTGCAGAAGTTGTAAGATTGGGCGTGGGATATCAGGGAATGATACCTTCAGATGAACGTGCATATGAAATATTATGGTTTGCAAGTACACATATGCAGCTACAGTCAACGAAGGATATTATAGATGAATCATTGAGTCATTACAAAAAAGGTTTGTTTGGCAGTGTGAAGTATAAAGAATGAGATTGAATGTAACACAAGTACGCAAAATTGAACTTCAATATTTAATAATTAGTAGACACGGGGGTATAATTTATGACAATCGAGGAAGCTGAAGCAAGAGCAAATGCTGGAGACATTGAATATATGTTATTGCTTGGTGAGTATTATGCAGGACAAGGAGAAAAATCGGTACCGGGACTGGCTGCCAAGTGGTTTAATAAAGCATGTGAATCAATGGATTTATCAGATGTATCCAAATTATCGCCGAGAGTGGTGAAGGCATTGTTTTATTTGAGTGGGTTTAATAGTATTTTGCTGACATTGGGGATAGAAGGAGAAGGCTTGGATAAATGTAAGGAGAATGTACTGGATTATTATAAGTATTCTTATTTGGTTGATGCGTATCTAAAAACACATCAAGCTATTGAAGGGATAGACAGTAGAATGGCATATAATAATTTTGTAGATGCGTCATATTGGTATGGATTTTATTTGTATTTGCAGGGAGCGGAAGATGATGCTATGCGTGTACTTAATTTAAATGACAAGAAATCTAGATTATTATACGCTCTTTGTTGTAAAGTAACAGATTCAAATTTCGATGATTATTGTAAATTTATATCATTTGTAGAAGATGATGTGGAACTAGCAAGGACAGAGAAGAACGCATATCAAGAGCTTGTTTATTTGGAAATAGTAAAAAAACAGGCAACTATAATAAGAATGATGGAAACACAGAATTGCATTGATAGGGCATACAATTTCCTTATGATGGTTTACAACGAGATTAGGAATGAACAGTTAAAACAGGGACTGGCAGAGGAATTGGGGCACTATAGAAAGAATATTTTTGGAAAAATGAAATATGTAGAATAGCATTCCGTTCAACAAAAATATAGTATGAAATCATGGAATGCAAACGTGGAAAGGAAAACAAACGAATACCTTGTAAACGATTTATATGAGTACAAAAGAAATGTGGGATTGCAAAAAATCCAGTAAACTAACATTATATGTTCGAAACTGACAGAGGAATAGATGGATATAACGTTATATAAGTACATATAGACATAGAAATCTACACAATAAACCATATAATAACAATACAACAGTTATGCGTGATATATTGTTATCTAAAGAGACCCGTTATATGAAAGATTATGATTTTACTAATTTAAAACAAAATATGCATTTTGATATACAGAACAGAAGTCCATACATTCAGATGACAGAAGCTTTAAATAACTCAAGAATGAATGGTGATTATGAGAATACTATTGGAGAAAACAAAGAAGAGAGTATATCGCAGGCTATAGACATTGCGCTTCGGGAGATGCGTTCTGCGGAGCAAAGTATGAGAGAACAAATTTATAGACCAGAAGTAAATTTAAAAAAAGGAATATGGTTAGCAGTGCTTATGATAGCCGTTATGGTTGTGTGGATAATATTTTCAAAGCGGTTAACATTTTATGTTCCGTTTAAACGGTATCAGATTATACTTGCGCTGGTAGTGATTTATATTAGTCTAGTTTCAATATTTGCAAAATCAATTGTAATATGGATTGTGAAAGTTTATCAGAGATATGCGCCTGCAAAGGTCAGATTATCCTGCAGATTTGAACCAACATGTTCACAGTATATGTTGGTGGCAATTGATAAATACGGAATTGTAAAAGGCGTGGTAAAGGGCATTAGAAGATTATTACGGTGCCACCCACCAAATGGAGGTGAAGATTATCCATAATGCATACAATATGCAAATAAATGAATAACACACACAGCAATAGTTTTTAGTTAAAATTAGTGTTGTCGATGTTAATATAAAAATGGAGGGATGAAGATATGCAGTACAAAACAGTGTTAGGTCCATTAGGAATGAAAATTACAAAAAATGATAGTTATGATGAAGCGATGAAGGAGTATGCTGCTATATTGAACCGAGAGGCTGTTGGTGGATGGAGACTTGTTCAAATTCAGGAAGTTCCTGTTGTTGAAGATAAGGGATGTATGGCGGGATGTTTGGCATCAATAGGAATAGGATCTAGATATAATGAGAAAACATTTAATATGTTGGTCTTTGAAAGAAACGATAATGCAGGAGGACAGCCGCAAGCAGGATATGGAATGAATTCGCATGATTTTATGAATAGAAATAATATGTAATTTATATGCTTAATTATAAGATAATCATAAAAGGTAATGTGTTATGTGCAAATAATGTTTAATGTTTTGTGTGTAATAATTGAGAAATATAAAATTGAACCCCATTATAGCAACTGATTTATATATATATTTAATGATAATGTGTGGTCGAGGGTTGTCTTGGAAATTATATATAAAACTTATTATTTACAAAAAATATAACTATGAGTAAAAGGAGTGGCAATTATGATAGATCAAACCAGAGATTTGCAGTTAATATTTAAAAGGTATTGTGACAAAGCTTCTAAAGGATATAGATATGCCATGATGTATGTTGCGGACTGCTTTTTATATGGTTGGGGAACAAGCGTTGATTTAGTTCAGTACAAAGAATGGCTTAATAAAGCTGCGTCTATGGGAGTAAGTAAGGCACTTGAAAGATTGTTTTATGAAGCTTTAGGTACAGGTAATTGCTTGGATGCAGAAAAAATACTAGCTTTATGGGAAAACTTATCAGAGTCTGGTAAGTGCGAATACATGAATAGTTGTAAAAAAACAAATGAAATTTACAATGCTCTATCCCGGAAAAGTGTACAAGGTATGATAGAAGCTTTTTCAAAAGAAAGATTTCCAGAAGACTGGGCATGCGAAGTGGCATTGTGTTATCAGTTTGGTTATGGTGTTGAGAGAAATCCGGCGAAAGCAGCAGAAATAATAGTCAATAGTTTGGGAAACAAATATGATTTCCCGGATCAGATTGCTAATGTACTAGGTCTATATGATATAGGAGAAATAGCATATACACAGGTTGGTGACCATCTGTATGAATTAATGTGTAAAATTGATATTTTAGATACGTTAGATTCGCTAGAGAGACCTAATCAATATGTTGGTTATCTTGAGCGACTTATGATTTTTGCGGCATGTGCGGGAAATGTTAAATCTCAAACAATGATGGCACACTTGTATTTAAATGGTGAAATAGGCTTTATAAAAAATAACGAATATGTGGACGATGAGGAGGCGTTAAGGTGGCTCTTGACATCTCTAAACAATGGTGGAGATGGTGATGATCATGATGTATTACCAGCGTTAGCATTGCTTGCTGGGGAATTGGGTGACAAATGTAATTATGTAAGTGCTTTTAAAGCTTTTTATGCATTGGCAGAATATGGCTTTATTCCTGCATATAGAATTGTGGGCACACATTATTATAACGGTTATGGAGTATCAAAGGACTATATGCAAGCGGGACAATGGTGGTTGAAAGCAGCACAAAATAATGATGAAGATGCGATTTCGGTTGTTAATAATATAATTGAGATTGGAAATGGAAATTATTGGACAGGTATAAATAAGCTAATTGCAGAAAGTTCTTCAAGTAGTAGAGATACGAGTTCTTCAGAAAATGAGCCTAAAACCCAAAAACAAGGTGGATGTTATGTTGCTACATGTGTATATGGAAGTTATGACTGCCCTGAGGTTTGGACTCTTAGAAGATTTAGGGATTACTGTTTAGCGAAAACTTGGTATGGAAGATTATTTATAAAATTATATTACACAATTAGTCCTTCCGTAGTACGCATTTTGGGGAGGTATTCCTTTTTTAGAAATATATGGAGAAAACCTTTGGATAAAATGGTATATAGACTAAGAACAAAAGGTTTTGAGTCTACTATGTACAATGACATGGAGTGGAAATAGTTTAATTATTTAAAAGTAATAATGATAATGGCAGTTATAAAACTTAGATATTTTTAACAGAACCATTAGTTGATATTAGTATGCTCGTTCTGGATTTTTAATTAGAACGATTTGTATATGACAGGATGGTTTGTAAAAAGATATTTTGATAGGCGATAAATATAAATATGGCAGAATAATATAAGTTAATGTTGAGGAGGCAGTAGTATTATGGGATTTAATGATGAAACACCAACAATTATCAGTGCAAATGAGCCGCATATGGCCTGTTTATTTTTATTAGACACTTCAGGATCCATGAGTGGTGATGCAATTAATTCTTTAAATGAGGGAATTAATAGATTTAAAGAGGATGTTTGTAAAGATGAGCGTACAAAAAATATACTTGATGTGGCAATTGTAGAATTTAATTCTACTGTCAAACTTGTACAGCCATGGAAGCCTGTTGAACAAATGGAATTTGTTAATTTGACAGCTGGTGGGGGTACAGATATGGAAGGAGGCTTGAGGCTGGCGATTGATATGGTTAGAGAAAGAAGTCATTTTTATTATGAATTTACTGGAACAACTCCATATAAACCTTGGATAGTTATGATTACCGATGGATATCCTAACAGCGCTATAGATGAAATTGCTGCTGAGATTGCAGATTTAGATGAAAAAGGAAAGCTACATCTTTGGAGCTTGGCTGTTGAAGGCGCGGACAGATCTATGCTGAATAAGCTGTGCGGAGGTAAAAGATCACTTGTATTAAAAGGCAAGGACTTTACGGAGTTTTTTGATTGGATGACGAAGAGTATGCGTTCAGTTTCTCAAAGCTCACCAGGAGAGAAACCAAAGGGAATTGTACTTCCTGAAAATGTTGATAAGAATACAGATGATTGGATGTAGTAAGGAGAATAAAAGGGTGATTTATACATATGGATTTACTCAAAGGGGAATTGCACATGCAAAGCACAATATTGTATGTCAGGATGCACATGCTATACGAGTGATAAATGATAACTTATGCATTGCTGCTGTTGCGGATGGCTTAGGCAGTGAATTATATTCGGATATTGCCTCGCACATTGCAGTAGATGTTGCTGTTGAAGTATGTAGTGAGGAAATAAACGAGAATAAAAATGATGTTGATATTATTAAGACAATAAAAAATGCTTTCACGAAATCCCTTGAGGCAATTCAAATGAGGGCAATTCAAGATCAAAGGGATGTTAATCAGTATGATACTACGCTATCTCTTGCTGTATTGAAAGCAAATAATTTGTTTTTTGGACATTCAGGGGATAGTGGAATAATAGCTTTGGGTCAGGATGGAAAGTTCTATAATGTAACAAGGCAACAGCGTGATGATGAAGGAAGAGTTTTCCCATTATGTTTTGGCGAAAAATATTGGAACTTTGGTAAATTCGATAACAATGTAGTAAGTGTACTGTTAGCAACGGATGGTATGTATGAACTGTTCTTTCCTGTATATCTTAAAGAGGAAACAGTAAATATTTATACATCGCTGGCAAAGTTCTTCTTAGATCCCTATATTTTTATTCAACAAGAGATAAATGAAGATGAAATTAAGGATAGAAGAAAAGTTTATATAGAAAAACTCCCAGAGAATGTTGTAGATGATGATAAAACAGTAGTAGTAGCAATCAATACAGAATTGGATATTCATATGCAGGCTGAAGATTATTATAAGGAGCCAAATTGGGAAAGACTTATACAAAGATATAAAAACAGATTTAATGAAAACGCATATGATTTGAAGGGTGCAAATAATGGAAACAAATAACAATAAACCGCTTCAACAAAAAACATTTAATAAAACGAATAGCGGCATTGTTAGCTCTAACAAAGCAATTATAAATAATAAACCGCTTCAACAAAAGACGTTTAATAATCGTGGTACAAATAATAAAACAAAGCATGTTAAATTAAACAAGACATTACAAAAACAAAAGAAATTATTTGGTAATGTATCAACAGCAAAATATGTACGAGGATTAATGTGTGCTGCGTGGATAGTGATATTGGGTATTCTCAATTATAGTATTCTATATAAACTGGATTTTAGAGTAAGGACAGGTATGGATTGGGTTTATTTGATAGTTATGCTGGTTATGAGCGTAAGTGCAGGGGTGTATTATTTTGTAAATGAGTTAGAGAAAAGAGATGGCTATATATTAAAATATATAGTTGCAGTGATTATTGGAATTTGCGGAAATTTTGCAGGACTTTTGTTCTCGTTGATTGGGTGTTTGATTGTTTATGTAGCTTCTGGAATTATTAAGTGGTTTGTAGGATGAGGAAATAGTCATGAGATATATTGGTTTGTCAGGAAAAATGTATGATATTTGTTCTTTTCCATTCAGCAGAGGTGGAGAAGGTGAAATATATGAGATTTTTAATGCCTCAGAAAAATGTGCAAAAGTTTACTATCATGGATTATGTTCCAAAGAACTGGAAGAAAAGCTGAAGGTAATGGTGGCGAATCCGCCGGATCAATCGGTATTATTTCAGATAGCTTGGCCACTGGATATTATATACTCAAATGTAAAAGACTTTGTTGGTTTTATTATGCCTAAAATAGATGTTTCGGGAGAACTGCAACCCGTTTACAAATATCCACCTAAAGAATACAAAGGATTGACGTTTAAGCAAAAACTTATTATTGCGCAAAATATTTGTGCAGACATAGAGGTGCTACATACAGCGGGGGTTGTCCTTGGAGATTTTAGTCCGTGCAATATAGGAGTAGATATGAATACAGGGCATGTTGCATTTGGGGATACTGGTTCATATCATATCAAGGATAGGAAAACTGGAAGAACATATAGGTGTAAGGTTTGCTTTGATGGATATGTAGCACCAGAATTATTATTGAAATGTAAAGGGACTAATCCACAGACAGGAAAATCATATACATATGAAGATGCTCCATTAGAAACATTTACGAAGGAAACAGATAATTTTGCATTAGCAATACATATTTTTAAACTTATAATGAACGGGTTTACACCATTTTTTGGAATAGATATAAATAGTAATGAGTCTATTTCAACCAGAGCACCAGGAGTGGGAAGTATAGCAGTTGAAAAGGATATGTATTGTTTCAAACCTGGGTATGTGCATATGTCAAAAGCTGTAGCGGATAAGAATACTCTTCCAACTGAAATAGTAGGGTTGTTTGATCGGGCTTTTATAAATGGAAGAATTGATCCTAAGCAGCGTCCAACTGCGAGAGAATGGCATAATGCATTGGAACATTTTATAAATAAATTGCAACAGTGTAAGGTTAATCCGACTCATCAATATATGAAAGGATTACATATATGTCCATGGTGTGAAATTGACAAAAAGTTCAATAATATGTGGATTACTACATCCCAGCAACAAAGGGTACAGGAGAGTACCCCAGTATCTATTAAAAATGTAGATATAAATACAGATGATTGGATGTAAGAATAGAAAGTGGACTTCTTTGAGGAAAAATAATGAAACTTGATGATGCGATACAACAATAATAAGTGCAATATGAGAAACTTTGTAGGATGAGGGGATAGTCATGAGATATACTGGTTTGTCTGGAAAAACATATGAGCTTGGTTCTACTCCATTCAGTAGTGGTGGAGAAGGTGAAATATATGAGATTGTTAAGGTCTCAGATAAATGTGCAAAAGTTTACCATCAGGGATTACGTTCCAAAGAACTGGAAGAAAAGTTGAAGGTAATGGTGGCAAATCCACCGGATCAATCGGTATTATTTCAGATAGCTTGGCCGCTGGATATTATATACTCAAATGTAAAAGACTTTGTTGGTTTTATTATGCCTAAAATAGATGTTTCGGGAGAACTGCAACCCGTTTACAAATATCCACCTAAAGAATACAAAGGATTGACGTTTGAGCAAAAACTTATTATTGCACAAAATATTTGTGCAGTTATAGATGCGGTACATACTGCAGGGTTTGTTTTTGGAGATTTTAATCCGTGTAATATAGGAGTTGATATGAATACAGGGCACGTTGCATTTTGGGATACTGATTCATATCATATCAAGGATAGGAAAGCTGGAAGAACATATAGGTGTAAGGTGTGTTTAGATGGGTATGTAGCACCAGAATTATTGTTGAAATGTAAAGGGATTAATCCACAGACAGGAAAATCATATACATATGAAGATGCTCCATTAGAAACATTTACGAAGGAAACAGATAATTTTGCATTGGCAATACATATTTTTAGACTGATAATGAACGGATTTACACCATTTGGAGGCATAGTGGCAAATAGTAATGAGTCTATTTCAACCAGAGCACCAGGAGTGGGAAGTATAGCAGTTGAAAAGGATATGTATTGTTTCAAACCTGGGTATGTGCATATGTCAAAAGCTGTAGCGGATAAGAATACTCTTCCAACTGAAATAGTAAAGTTATTTGATCGGGCTTTTATAGATGGGAGAATTGACCCTAAGCAGCGTCCAACTGCGAGAGAATGGCATAGTGCATTGGAACATTTTATAAATAATTTGCAACAGTGTAAGGTTAATCCAACTCATCAATATATGAAAGGATTACATACATGTCCGTGGTGTGAGATTGATAAAAAGTTTAATAATAATATACAAGCGGCTGTGTCTCAGCAACAAAGTATACCAGGAATTGCACCTGCACCGGGACAAGCCGCAGCATTGACAAATCGCACGGCAAGTATCAGTGGTGGCCAGCAATCGAAGAATAAAAAAAATACATTGAGAGCAGAGATAGTTGTGCTCATTATATGTGTGGCTTCAGTGTTATTGTTTTATTTTGCAGACAGTGCGAGATGGAGAAAAAATACACAACCAGAACCAGGGTATGGAATATCAGATACAGTTCAAGCGTGGAGTCCATACACTAAGATCAGTTTTACAGGATCCTTAGATAACACCGCTGACAAGGACGAGTATACTGTTACATTGAAAGGTGATTATCATCCATCATATGGAAACAGAGAGTATAAAGTAAAATTTGAAGTTGTAACAAGTAATAGTGATGGAGTTAGAGTAAGGATATCAAATGAAGATGGTCAATCGACATCTTTCAAGTCAAATGATGATGATACTTATGATAATACTCATACGATAATATTAACAGCGGGGGAAACGTATTCGATTGCAGTTTATAGTAACTCAGGTGAGGCTGATTATTATTTAGGAATGGTATGCGACTAGGAGAGTGGAAAAATGAATGGGAGTATTAAAAAGAATATCTCAGTTATAATAGTTGTTTTATTAGTGATATGTTTATTTATGAATCATAGAATAAAAATTAGTTCGATAGAAAATTCTGTTGATGAAGAATTGGTGAAAAACTTAATTGTTGGCGAGTATAGCCAGATTTCGGAAGATACAAATGAATATTTGATCTGTACAAAGGATAATGTGGAGAGTGTTACCATAACAGATAAGTTTGTTACATGGGATTGGTTTTCAAGAACTGCATTAATCGACTTTAATGTGATTTTGGAATCAGGTGGAAAGAAAGTTGAAACCACAGGGTACTTAGATATCAATTTTGATAAGAAGAAACCATCAAAATGGAGAGTTGAACAAGGTTATATAAGGGGTAGCGAAGCTGTTATATATGAATGACAGACAATTAATTATAAGTTCGATAAAAGAAAGAATTCTAAAAGAATTAAGTAGATATAAGGAAAAAATAACAGTAAATAGACATTATATAGGAAATATTAATGTTGATGGTATATTGAGTAGTTTAATAGATGATACTCCATGGTTGTTTTTCGTTGATGAATGGAGGTGGGAGGAAACTGGGCAAAAAATCAATATATTTCCTAAATATAAATACACAAGAAAACAGACTGAGGAATTACGAGAAAGATGTCAACAGGAAGTAGGCATTATTTTATCAAGATTAAAAGAGGATAAAGGTGTAAATGGTATAGCAAAACATTTACACGATATTTTGATTCGTAACATTAAATATGAAAAGCAGAACAATTATGAGGTGCATACAATTATTGGTCCTCTATTGAAGAGAAAATGTGTTTGTGATGGTTTTTCAAAACTTTACAAATTAATTTTGGATGAGCTGGGAATTGAAAATTACTTAATATATGGAAAAGGGTTTGTACATACACTTTCCGATTCAGAAGAGCATGCATGGAATTTAGTTAAGATTGATAATGATTTTTATCATGTTGATGTTACATATGATGCCACCTTGTCAATGCACGATTATATAAGATACGATTATTTTTTTATTGATGATACTTTGATCTCGGTGGATCACTATTGGAACAGAAGTATAATTCCTAATGCAAATAATAATAAATTATATATATATAATCAGGACAAATATGTTGTGTCGTCAAGAGCTGAGTTAGGTCAAAAGATATATGAAAGAATAAAAGAAAACTGTTATGATTTTGTCCTTAAATTGCCACAGAATTTGGATACAAATTTAATTCAGAAAATTGTGCTGGAGTGTACATTGGCGGCTATAAATGTAAAAAGAATGGATGGAGAAGTATATGTTAATGTAAATCCAACGCAAAACATAATATATGTTAGGATAAGATAATGATAATATATGAATTTAATAATGACGAATGGTATTTGTTGGAGAGATTTATAAAAAGATATTCAAATAGATTAACCGTGTTTCAGTATGATGACATTAATGAATATTTAGCTAAGCATAGAAAGGATAGAATCATCTCTAATGAAAGAGAGTTGTATTTGTTAACAAATGTTATGGCATATTTGGAGGATAATGACATTTCATATAACAAAATAAGAAAAAATAAAAGAGAAATAAGCCAAAATGAAAAAAAGTTAGAAATTGATGAAATAGAAAATTTAAAAAAAATAATTTCTGTTTTAAATACTATTTATTTTGAAAAGCTTGTAAATGAGGAGAGAGAAAGTCAGGATGAATGTCAATAGAAAGCCGGTGTTTGGCTCGATTTTGGGTGAAAACAATGTATGTGGTGGTTTAAATTATATATCATTACCAGGTTATTGTAATAATTCGAGAAAATATTTAAATATAGATAATGATATTATGAGTAAGCATATATTGTTATCGGGTGGTACGGGTAGTGGTAAAACCAATGCATTTTATCTTATATTAGATCAACTCAAAAGAAAGATGACTCAAAATGATGTAATGATAATATTTGATACAAAGGGGGATTATTATAATAAATTTGGTGCTCAGGAAGATTTAATATTGGGCAATTCTGTTCAGTATAGGTCAAAATCTCAAAAATGGAATATTTTCAGAGAAATTTTAGCGGATGGCTGGGATAGTCAGGAAATAGAAAATAATATTTATGAAATATCATGGTCTATATTTAAAGAGGCAATCGAAAAAAGTAAAAATCCATTTTTCCCTAATGCAGCTAGAGATTTATTTGCGGTAATTTTACTTTGCATGATGGAACGTGGAAGGAATAATCCTCAGTATAAGAGAAAGAATTATTACAATTCTGTACTTAAAAAGACATTTGATGCTTCAACGATTACTATGGTAAGAAGTTTTATCTCTAAACACCCTAAATGGTCTTCTGTTAATAGTTATATAGATAAAGATGCAAGTGGACAGGCATTAGGAGTTTACTCTGAACTACTGGGGAGCATAAGAAAAATATTAACAGGAGTTTTTGCTGATAAGGGATCCTTTTCAATAAGGGATTTTGTCAGGAAAAAAGGTGGAAAAGTATTATTTATTGAATATGATTTATCGTTAGGAGATACATTGGCACCTATTTATAGTTTATTGATAGATTTAGCTTTGAAAGAGGTGTTGGGACGAGGCAATCAGAATGGTAATGTATATATGATATTTGATGAATTTAAACTGTTGCCATATCTGCAGCATATTGACGATGGTGTAAATTTTGGACGAAGCCTAGGTTTAAAAATAATGGCTGGAATACAGTCAGTAAACCAAATGACAGAAGCATATGGTGAGGAAAGAGGAAAAAACATATTAGCTGGATTTTCGTCTGTGTTTTCGTTTAGAGCAAATGATGCGGAGACTAGGAAGTTTACTTCTGATTTATATGGTGAAAATGTAATTATCGAGCAAAGAAAAACATTAACCAATATTATTACCGAAGAAGAAAAAAGGGCACATGTCGTGGAAGATTGGGATTTAAGAGAGCTTAGACTAGGTGAGGCAGTTATAGGTATGCCATTTAAAGAACCATTTATATTCATGTTTGATGAATATAAATAAAAAATATAATGAGGTGAGTGTATGGGAGATATTAATGATGCATTCGATTCGCCGTTAGGATTAACTTGGGCGCTGATAAAACGTCATAAACAAAAAAAACAACTGAAAAGAATCCAGACTGAAAATGTACAGTCTCAAGGGATAACATACTATCAGCCAAGTCAGATTGAAGATTTTTTTGATAACAATGAGGCTATAGGAAATATGATCTTGTCCGGTGGAGATGAATTTATTAGGTTACGTGCGTTGGCAAAAGGAATTGAATGCGCATATGGTCAAGGATACATACCGGTTGTTCTCCATGAGGGAAATTATAATTTGGAAAATTATTTGGTGAATTGTTTTGGAACTTCAAATGTGACTTTTTTGAATGGACAATTTCCTTTTTATGATCCATTTATAGGACTTAATGACAATGAAATTTGCCATATTATAATGAATTCAAAAAATGACCAGTATGATATAAAAGGGACTGGAAAATATTATATAGATGGAATTTCAAGTTTTATTAGATCAAAAAATATACAGCCATATATTTGGATGTATATAACATGCCCACACCTTATGTTAATAGATAAGGTTAATGAAGCAGAGACAAAAGGATTGATAACAGAGAGCGTTTCAAGAAGTATATTAACACAAATAGTACAGGGAGAATTGGAACGTGGAAATATAGAAAATTTTTTCTCGGAATTGAAGAATGAGGCGGAATTTATTCTTGCCAAGAAAAATAATTTATATAACGCAGTAAGTATTGCTGAGATTGCAAAAAAGAGAGGCGCAGTTGTAATTGACTTGCGTAGTAACGCTAATAAATTGTTGTTAAATATAATAATGTCTGAGATAGAAATGTTGAAGAATAAAGGAGAACGAGTTTATCTATGCCTGGATGGTATTAAACCTGAGGGTAATAAGCTTGTTGAAGATTACTTGAAAACATCAGGAATGCAATCGGTTGTTTGTATGTCTGGAACAGATGTATATGCGGATTTTTCTGGAGAAGATAATTTGTTTTACTCCGTTTTAGGCAGAATGTCTAAAATGATGCTTTCAAGACACATATCAGCATATTCATGTCAAAAGTATTCGGATATTGTGGGATCATATGATAAGAAGGAAATAAGTGATACATACACGGACAATATGAATATTGTAGGAAGATTTTCATATGGAACGACAAATGCAAAAAATGTTACGCTAAAAAGAGAAAATATTATTAAACCTGAAGAAATCTCCAGGTTAAAAAATGATGAGTTCTATATTTATGATAATAACAGTGGTGAGTTGGCATTCACGCAAATAATATAAGAGAGTGAATTTACGATGATTAAACGTATGAGACAGTCTTTTGATAACTATTACAAAAAGTTGAATGTTTTGTATAAAAAAGAATATGGTACTCGACCAACAGTAACTTTTGATAGCAAGTTAAAAAAAGAAGTCATAATCTCAAAAGAAAATTCTGATGGAGAAGTAGAGTGGAAAATGTATCCTGTGAGTGGATTTTCTAAGGGAATAGTGAGTGAACAGTTGGGATTCAAAATTTCTGATGACTTATATGAGTATTATTCCACATACTATTATGCCCATTTGACTGGGAGAATAGATGATACTATTTTATACTTTATTCCGAATGGATTTAGTGATAATTTAATCAGTTTTATAAAGCAGCAGTATGTAGAGGCTTGCTATTATTTCCCGGAGAAAAGATATTTTCTCCTGGGAACTGCAAATAAGAATAGTAATGATGATATGTTAATTTTTTTTGACAATGATAACAATAGAATTTTTCTTCATGATATTGAAGTGAAAACTGATTATGAATTGGATGATCTGGTGTCTTTGGTTTGGAATATGGAGGCATGTGAGTAAATTAACATGATATATTCATATAGAGGAATAAGTAAGTCTGAATTAGATAAGCCTAGGCTAACTTCCGATGGAAGACAATACTCGTTAAATCATGATAAAGCATTAGTGATTGATATGAGATATAAGGGGAAGGGAATATCGACTTCTAATTCGCAAGGTTGGGAAAGAAATAGTGGTTATTATTTTAAGGAGTTATTTAGTCGCCATCCTGAATTTTTTAGTAAGAAGAATATGAACAGGCTATCAAAAGGAGAATCGCCAATTGTGGATGCATCGATTGTTAAATATTTTCCACAATATCGAGATTATAAAAATGAGGTTCTAATTCATCATCATATAGGAAAAAATGGACAAGCCGTTGCAATTCCAGCAAGTATACACAAGGGTTCTGGGGAGATACATATTTATGAAAATCAACTGGGAATAACTGAAAATGCAAATGATTTTTCTGTTGCTTGTGAAAAATTGGATAAAAGTATTCAATTGAAGAATTTGACAGCGGATGTAATTCATAATGATTTTTTTGGAGGGGAGAAGTTTAATATGGGAAAAACATTAACATTAACAAATGATTATTATCGTGCACCATCGAACGAAGAATTGTTACATAGTGGCACTGAAGCTATAGATAAGCACATGGATATATTGAGAGATGAAATGAGAAATGATGGCATGTCTGATGGACCAGAAATGGAAAGCATTATAAGTAGCTATAGAGAAAATGAGTTGAGTGAACTTAGAGCGGGCATATATGGTGATGAAAATGTAAACACTTATGGCGAAAACATACAAGAAAGTAGTGGTGAAGATATTGAATTAGCTAAAGACTCAAGGATTGAAGATCAGGAGAATGCATTTGAGGATGAAGAGAATGCGTTTGTAGATGACAATTATGAAATTGAACAAGATTCTACAAACATAGATGAAGATAATGTGTTTGCTGATGAAGATTATGAAGTGGATTCTGTAAATTTAGATGAAGATAATGCGTTTAGAGATACGGAGGAGGATTTTGAGGCTGCGGAAGGAATAGATGTAACAGAAGAGGAAAATGCGTTTGCTGATGAAGATTATGAAGCAGATTACGCAGATATAGATGAGGAAAATGCGTTTGGTGGTACGGAAGAAGATTTTGAGGTTGCAGAAGGAATAGGTGCAACACAAGAGGAAAATGCATTTGTGGATGGCAGTTATGAGAATGAATCAGGTGAAGGTGAGGAAAATACAATTGGGAATATTGGAGAAGATTTTGAACCTGCACAGGGAATAACAGAAAGTTCTGATGTTTCAGAAAATGTAGAGCAAACACTATAATATAGCCGTAGTAGCATGGCATAAAGAGTGAATATACAAATAACATATTGGACAATTAATTTTCGAATTACAGGTAATAATACAAGCTATAGAAGTATAAATAATTAATTTTATATCTATTGACATGAAAAGTCAATGGTGTTATCGTTTGGTTGTAGTGGTTAAAAATATAAAAGTTGAAGAGAGGAGGTTGTGATATGGGATATAGTGGAAATTCATCTTATGTTGATGGTGATGACGGTCACGGAGGATATGTTTCAGGAAAGAATACTACATTCTCTGATGGATCAGGCGGATTCGAAGGAACAAGATATACTCCGGATGGTGGAAAACAGTATGTATCTACTTATTATCATGATGGATCATCTACGGAAACGTATACAAGTAGTTATTCTGGAAAGTGACAGATAATGGTAGGATGGAGCCCATGGTGAATAAAACATCATGGGTATTTTTTTTGGAGAAAAATTATGGATATGAAAGTGTTGACAGGGATTCTTAAAGAAGTCCTTGAAACGGATGATGTAGAATTTGGATTAGAAAGTAAGTTGTATGATGAAATAGGTCTTTGCTCCTTTGATATGATGGTTATTATTGGAATAATTGAAGATGAGTATGATAAAAGTGTTGATCTAATTGAATTATCAAAAGATATGACGATTAAGGGATTAATAAATGCAATCAGATGATAAGGAGAAATAAAAAATGGCGAATATAATGATGACTGATGTTTGTAATTTGAGTTGCCCATATTGTTTTGCTAATGAGTTTGTAAACAAAGATAGAAATGAAATAACGGAAGAGAATTTTGATAAAGCAGTAGATTTTATTGTAGGAGATGGAAGCCGATCTTCGATAGGATTGATAGGTGGGGAGCCAACAATACACTCTAGATTTGAATATTTTGTGAGAAAACTAATTAATGATGATAGGGTTAAAACAATTGTTGTGTATACAAATGGAATTGCGATAGATAAATATTGGGATATAATTACCCACAATAAAATAAGGCTTTTAATAAATTGTAATTCACCGTCTGATATAGGCGATCATAATTATAAAAAGTTGTGTGAAAATCTTGATAGATTGTTAATAGATAAAGAATTTAAGAATTATGTTACGTTAGGAATTAATATGTATGGTGCAAATTTTGAATATGCATACATGTTAGAGTTATTGAGAAAATATAATTTCCATCATGTGAGAGTTTCAATAACAGTGCCAAATATGGATGCTGGTAGAAATGTGGATGCTCATAAGTATTTCTTGAAGATGAAACCAAGAATGCTGGAATTTTTTAATGAGTTAATGCAGTGTGAGATAATACCAAATTTTGATTGTAATAAAATTCCATCTTGCCTTCTAGAAAATGAAGAAATATGTAAATTTGATAAATTTTTATCAAATAGCTTTATAAAAGAAAATATTGGCAAAAGTAATATAAGCAATAAGAAAGTATTTTGTTCACCAGTAATAGATATAAGACAAGATTTAACAGCAGTAAGATGCTTTGGGTTATCTAAATGCACCAAAGTAAGTATTTCAGATTTTTATGGAATTAAGGATCTGGAAAAATATTACATAGGGATGATAGATGCCTATGCATATAATACGGTGTATTCACCTAAGTGTAAGGATTGTTATTCAAGAAAAACGCTACAATGCAGTGGGGGATGTTTAGCTTTTAAAATTAAGGAAATACTTACGGCACAGAATTTTGTTGCAAAACAAATGGAAGGAATATAGAGTATGAAAACTATTAAATTGCGAACGTTAAGCGTGGAACGGGACATGGATTTCTTATATAAGAATATTATGTCTTCAGATCAATATTTGTTTTCTACTAAAATAACATGCAACACAATACATTCGTTTAAAAATTGGTTATTAAATCAACTTAATCTAGAGTTTAATGACTTTTACATTGTGGAATATATGGATCAGAGAATAGGATATGTACATAATTATGATTTTTCGCTGAAGGATGGAAGATGTAAGCTTGTTGTGTGTATAGAAGAAAAATATCGCGAATTTGGAATTGGTGCAATTGCCGCTATTTTATTTATGAAGAAGTTATTTGATGATTATCCTCTTAGAAAGATATATTTGGATATATATGATTATAATAAAGAAAGTCTTGGTAGTAATTTGAAAGCGGGATTTACAGAAGAAGGCTGTATAAAAAATTATAGATATCATAATGGAAAATTTTATGATTTGCATATTTTATCAATGGATAGAAAAACCTTTGAAAAAGAACTTGGAGGACGAATATAATGCATAGATGTTTGAATTTGTGCGAAATTAATTGGAGTAAGTTGTGTGATCATTGTGGTGTTATGAATAAATTGTATGGATTGCTTGAGGAAAAAAGTAGGATATATGTTGGATCATATTTTTGTAGCCAGTTTTTTTTGGCTTTTCAAATCGACAATCTTATAAAATTTGCAAAGAATTGGAATTTGAAATTAACATTAGTGTTACCTATATTTTCTGAAAAAGACCTAAATTTGGCAAAGGAGAAAATAATAAAAATACTTCAGAATTCTAATTCTGTTATTGATGAAGTAACAGTAAATGATTTTGGAATGTTAACTTATATACAGAGTAAATTTGACAAGAAAGTAAATTTGGGACGATTATTCTTTAAGGACCCAAGAGATGTAAGGGTTAATGAATATTATTCACAAAAAGGAAATGTTAATATATTGTCTGCTCTTAAAGAAGTAATTGATGTTTCAAAAATTAATTATGTTGAATTAGACGAAACGAATATGTCGTTGGGGGTTGATGATTGTTTTAGGGTTGCAGTTCATACTCCATTTTGTTTTATGACTACAGGAAATATTTGCAAGTATGCATCTATCAATAAAGGGATAGAGTTTAAGTTTAGACCTAACGATAAATGTAGACAAGAATGTTCATGTATCTATGAGCACTATTCTGAGGAGTATAATGGAAGACATATTGATTTATACAGGCTAGGTCGTACGGTCTATTCATATATGACAGAGCGTAGTGAGGTGGAAAATAAAAAGAGAGAAATTTATTTCCCATTTATTGAAATTGTAAATAGCACAGGAGATCAAAATGAAAATTTTAGTGCCGTTAAATAATGCGGAATTGTTACAAAAATATATTGATGCTGGGGCAGATGAATTCTATATAGGTTTTCATGATTTGCAGTGGAGCGAGAAATTTGGTAAATACGCTGATATTAATAGGATGTCAGGATTTGGAATGAATGCTAATAGATATAGCTTTGAAGAAATTCTCAGAATAGCTAAAAGAATAAAAATAAATAATAAATCTGTTTTTATAACTTTGAATGCAAACACCTATAGCGAGGAGCAGATTGACTATATATTGAGGGAATATGTTCCTGGATTTTTGGAGACAAATGTAGATGGTGTAATTGTATCTGACCTGACTCTTGCAAAGAAAATGTTGAATTTGGGCGTAAATCCTGTTGCTAGCACTATGTGTTCTATCTATAATTCTGATATTGGAAATTATTATGTGGCTAACGGGGTGCAGCGTATTATTTTACCAAGAGATATATCCTTGGCTGAAATAGAGTCTATATCACAAAATATTTACAATTCGAAAATAGAAGTCTTTTTTATGAGAAATGGTTGCGTTTTTTCAGATGGATATTGTTTGGGTATGCATAGACCTGAGTGTGGAGCAACTTGTGGTATGATAAGAAACCATAGTAGAAACATAATCACTAATAAAAGTGATTTTAAAAGCAAACATGATATTGCAGTAAATAATAAAATATATGATCGATTATTTCATAATGAAGCTTGTGCAATGTGTGCATTATATCGAATGCAAAAAATGGGAATTTATTCGTTGAAAATAGTAGGAAGAGCAGACAATCCGTTGTCTGTTTGTCAAGATATTATAACAACGAAAAAAAATATCAAGATAGCTGAGAATGCAAAAAACGAAACGGAATATTTAGAAAGAATGATTTATCCATTTGATTCGCTGGAGAAATGCAACATGGGTCTGTCGTGTTATTATCCAGAGATTAGATTTTAGATAAGGAAAAAGTTTATGATATTTATTAGAAAAATACAAGAAGTTGATTATGTTCTAGCTCTAGAACTCCTGAAAGAGAGTACGAATATGCCTAGATATAACTATACAGAAATAATGGAAGAAAGTTTTCAACATAGGCTAAAAGGCTTTTTTCATGATTTCTTTATATTATTTGATGAAGAAGAAAACGCCATAGGTATTGTTTACAGCTATGATTTCAGAGTGAATGATTTAAATACTAGAATGAATGTTTCTTTTGTTCATCAGTTAGACGAAACAAAAAAGATAGAAGCAATTAATTGTTTTGTGAAATATATGTTTGTGGAATATCCATTAAAAAAAATAATCTATGAATGTATACAAAATGAAGATGTTATGATATTTGAAAATGCCGGTTTTGCAGTTGAAGTGATATTGCCTGAATACATATATTATTCGGGGGATTATGTTACTAATTATATATTATCAAGGGAGAGAGAAGAATGAGAAATTATCCGTTATACGATGTGAAACATATAGATGATTTTTTACAGTTTATAAATCAAATTGAAAAATATGGGGATATAGTTGCGTTCAAAGAAAGAGAGTGTGAATGGAGTTATATTTCTTTTTGTGATGATGTTAAGGCGGTTGCGTCGTATCTCCTAAAATACAATAGGAAATATATCCTACTATGTTTAAAAAACTCTAGGTTGTTTGCTATAGCATATTTTGCTGTTGTACTTTCAGGAAATATAGCGGTTTTGTCAGGGAGAGATCTAATGAATCTAGAGGATATAGACTTTTTATGCATTGACGATAATTGTATTGGAGATATGTTAAAAAGTGGGAAAGTACCTATACCTAAAACATCTGAGCTAGATGTGTGCACTATTGCCTGTAGCTCAGGAACAACTTCATATAAAAAAGGGGTAATGCTTTCGCAAAAGAATTTGGTGCATGACACTATAGCAGGAATGGAGCTGTACAAATATGAAAGAGGTGCGGTATATGTCAACTTTTTACCGTATAGTCATTTGTTTGGAATAGTTGCTGACCTGATGGGACCTTTATATTCAGGTGGAACTATTTGTGTTGTACGAGACAAGTTGCATTTTTTTGAAGATTTAACATTATATAAACCAACTAATTTAAACTTACCTCCTGTATTGGTAAAAACAATGTGTATTATGCTAAAACGTACTAATAATTTTGAAAAAGCAACGGGCGGCAGATTAAAGAAAATAATGTGTGCAGGAGCCAGGTTAGATGAAAGTTATAATGAAGTGTTAGTTAACTATGGATGTAGAGCCTATTCTGCATACGGTTTAACAGAATGTTCTCCTTGTGTAACGATGAGTAGAGATGAATATTATAAAAATGGTAGTGTTGGATTGGTTCTCCCTTGTTGTAATGTTGAAATAGTAGATGGAGAGGTTGTGGTTTCTGGATCTACTATAATGATTGGATACTATAATGATGAAGAGGCTACAAAGCGTGTCTTGATAGATGGAAAACTGTATACAGGGGACATGGGATATATTGATGAAGACGGTTTTTTGTTCCTAACGGGAAGAAAAAGTAATTTGATTGTATTTGAGGATGGGAACAAGGTTGTCCCAGAATTATTGGAAGATAAAATTAACAATATAGAAGGTGTGAAGGAATCTCTTGTTGAATCGGTTTTTATAGGAAGTAAAGTTAGAATTTTAATAAAGTTAGTGAATGATCAGGCATTTGATATAAATAAATTAAGTGAATTGCTTGTATCAGAAGGCATAGTAAGTTATGTAAAAGAAATTTGCATGGAGAAAGAGTTGGAGAAGAATGAACTTGGAAAAATAATACGTAGGAAAAAATTGTAATGAATATTATGTTCATAGGTGGGAAAGAAGCCGTAGGGCTTCGGTAGTTTTGCGGTTTACGGCGTCTAGTGGTTACCATTCTGTTTTAGAACGGTCATTTTCCTAAGTCAACGACCGCCCATTTTTTAGTTAGAAGACTACCACTTATCGTGAGTTAATCTAAATCGTGTAGTGTTTTGTAGTTCTCTTCATGATGGAATTGGCAGATACCTCATCGTATCACAAACTGTGAGGAGATTTTTGATTTTAGTAACAAAAAATGTTGTATTTATGCGGCTTGTGGCGTTTTGCAAACGCCTAATATTTCAATAACGAGGAGAGGGAGAATGGACAACACCAAAGAAAAAAACAACGAAACTTTAAACAGGACTCCAAGTTCAATGACAAAAGATGAAACAAAAGTTGATCCGGACGACGAAGCCTCAACTAGGCTTTTTGAAGAGACAGATGACAAAGAAAAGAAGCAGCCAATAACATCCAGAAGTTACAAGATAAAAGCAGCAGTTATCATAGTACTGCTTTTGGTTGCATTTGTGGTAAAAGACTTTATTATATTCAAGAGAGTATTCAGTTTTAACACTGAAGCAACCGGACATGTGCAGTTCCTGCTGTGGTGGATTAGGGATCAATGGCAGATGCTAGTCACCGGCATGGTATTTATTTTGATCCCGTGGGAACTCATGTATAAATTTTATCTTTATATTTGTAAAGAGAGAAATCCGAATCTTAGGCAATCAAGAGTGTTTTTAGTTACCATACTTGTGGTTGCCTCGCTGATTGCCATTTTTTGTTATATCCCTTATACGAAGATTAGTCGGGCAGGCTTGTACATATTTTGCGTGATTGCGTTGAGTTTTGCAGTATGTTATATATGCAGGCAATTCTTTGAGAGTGGTATTGTATGGTTTATCTTATCGGTAATTTATCTTGTCGTTATTACATACATATATGCAAACCGGATTTGTGCAAAGGCAGATATGTTATTTGAAACTTCATTATCTTCTGCCTGGCAGATGACTGGATATGCCATATGGGTTCTAATGGTGCTGTTCAGTGCAGCTGTGGAAGTGCTTATGATATATGCATTATATAATAGCGATTCGATAGTAGAATGGCTGATTTATATAATCATTAGTGTGATGCTGGGGATAGCTTATGGCTATGTTGTACTTCCTGTATTGGTTAGATTCGAGAACGGATTGCGCAGAAATGTATCAGGTGATTATTCGTTTGTGGGCGAACCGTTGAATTCGCCAGTTGTTATATGGATGATTGCATTGCTGGCATTTATTATCGTTCTGCTGGCATGTGCTTCGAAGATAGTTGAACGTTATTCACATAAAAGAATGTGGATGCTGATATGGATAGATGTAAGTGTTTTGGGACTTCTGATATTTGGAATATGTGCAAAGGCAGGAATTGTGGACAACAGTTTCAGCAGTAATTCATTATTTGACATGGGTAGTATGATAGCAGTGTTTATAGCTGTCAGACTATTGATCATTCCCATTAAGCCACAGCCGGATCTGAAGTGCAGGTTCATAAATACTGATCAGGAGATAATCGATAGCGGGTATGATAGAAAAGTATTGGAGATTCAGATACTCAGCCTTCAGGAACAGCTTAATGCTCTAGTGAAAATGACAAGGCTGACAGATATAAAAGTAGACATGGCACACAAAGCACTGGTGATTCCTGACGATAAAGATGAGGGTGAAGAGGAACTTCACGACTTTCTTGATTTTGTAGAAAAAGCTGATAAGCTTATGGATGAGAAAAAGAAAAATGGAGAACCGGTAAACTATAGTGAGCTATATAGTAGACTTATGAAGATCAGAAACGAGGAACGTGAGCAGATCTTTAAGATTATGGAAGCGAAATATAATGATGAATGTATGGATCTTGATGATCTTGATGATTTGGACCATACAGATGATGATAGTGATGAGGATGAAAACTAGGAAGACGAACATACACTTCAGGATACAGCACTTGCAGCTTTGACTCAGATAAATGAGAAAGAATATGATACAGAGCTTGTGGATGAGGGGATAGACAAAGACCATATTGTACATTACGGATTTGCATTTGAGGGCAAGAAAGTGCTTATTTTGGCGGGATAAAAGGCCTAAAGACTTGTGGCGGAGATTACTGTCACTGATATGTTAGATAGACTGTAAATATTCAACTAATAAGGTGGCGTTAATCTATGATTGATAATAAAGTGAATGATTACAAACAGTATAGAGAAAACAATATAAGAGAGAACTATAGAAAACTTACCAGGTTACTTATTTTCAAAGGACTTACCATAACTACCATGGAATCCGCCACCTCGGGGCAGATTGCATCCCTCATCACAGACACGGAAGGTTCATCTGCTGTGCTTAAGGGGGCATTTGTCACCTACTGCAATGAGGCAAAGATCATGCAGGGAGTTCCGGCGGAGATCATAGACAAGTACACAGTCTACTCAAAGGAAACTGCAGGTGCCATGGCGAAGGCGTGTAGGAAGGCATATAATGCGAATATAGGGATCGGCGTGACTGGAACAATGGGCAATGTTGATCCGGCGAATCCGAACGCTTCAGTTCCGGGGCAGGTATACTTTGCCATAGACATAGATGGCGATGTGGAAGCATATTATGTGGAGCTTCCACCTCAGCCGACAAGGCTTGCGTACAAGCTGGCTGTGGCGGAGGAGATTTATGAGGAGCTTGTGAAAAGATTGGTATAATACTGAATTATTTGAAGGTATTATTTCAGAATGACATAGTAAGTTTTGCGAATAAGGATGATGTTCTCACTTGCCTGATCCATCCTGGATATCTGGCTTATCAGAGAAAGAGTAATTCTGCATTTGTGCCAAATGAGGAGATAAGGCAGGAACTTATAATGTCGCAGTGTATACGGTGACCTTATTTAACCTTATTAAGCCTTTTTAAACCTTAAAAAAAAGGATGATTTACAAGTAGAAAAACTGATATATGGAGGCGGAGAAAGATGAAAAAATACGATCAGAAGATTCTAAAAACGGCAATACCGGCATTTGTGATATCAGCTTTATGTTATGCGGCCATGTGGGGAATAATGACGAGAACGGAGAATATATTTTTGGCTGGATACATAGGCGGCGGAGGTGCAGTCAGCCAGATAAGGAACATTCTTATATGTATTCTTGTAGGGGCGATACTTTTTGTTTTGCCACTTGAGAAGATATGTGATAAGACATATGGCGCAGTGCGTTATTGTGGATCGCTTTTTACAGATAAAAAGAAATTTAGAGATGCGGCGGCATTGTTTGTGCTTACGCTTCTGTATGCCGTTATCTGCTGGGCAAGTGTGACGTTTTCAATACATACCGACAGTGGACTCGATGATGGAGGACATTGGGGATTATTCGGTTCGGGAAGTGACGAAATATATGCTGTGGTGATAACGATACTAGCTTTTGTGGTTATGGTAAAGGGCGTTGACCTTGTAAAGAAAAGTTGGAGTGGAGTTTTGTTCTGGTTTCTTATCGAACTTGCAAATGTTGTGAGTGTAAAACTTGTGACGGCCAAAGATGATCTCACATTTGCTATCGTATGCGCAGAAACGATTATGTTTATTGTATACATGGCTGTTCAGCACAGGTTGAATATTGTGACTTGTCTGTTATCACTGCTTTGTGGAGCTATACTTATATTTGCCGGATGTGATGATGTATTTACCAGTAAGAATAAGATTTCAGGTTCTTCGATTATGGATGAACTGGATCAGGCTGGAAGTATGCCAGACAGGATTTTTGGAGCAAGATATAATATTACGATAATTGAACATCAGGCTGGAATAGGTTTGTGTATATTGTGGTTCATATTGCTTGTGATTTTGTCAATCGCTGTCATTCTGTCTGCAGCAAGGCTTATGAAGGTATCTGCCAGACGTGGAACGTTTGTGCTTGGAATATATATGATAGAAGCATTTCTGATCATATATGCTATATTGGCGGAACTGGGATTTATCAAGCCGGCAGTGACACTTTTGCTGCATATGAACGAGGTGGTTCCGGTTATGATATTGGGATTTAGAATGTTTTTCATAGAAGATGGCAGCCACAATGAAAAATCCTGCTTCAATGTGTAAATGTCAATGAAAAAGTTTACCAGTTGCATCATTGATTATTACGGAACAAGGAGTATATATGAATAAGCAGATAGTTAATTATAAAAATGATGAAGAAATGCAGAGTATAATAAAAGCAAAACAAAGAAATATCAAAATAATACAAATCCCCATGTATTTGTCGTTAGTGGGAATACTCCTTCCGTTTGTGGGGGTAATATTTGATATATATGGTCCAATTATTGATACTGTTTTTAGAGTGGTGCCTGTAGTATGCATATTTATTGGCTTCTTACTTGCTATACTGTGTAATAAAAAAATGAAAGACCTCAGGGTGTTTATAGGACAGAATATTGTGCTCGGGGTTCTCGAGGAGAGAATTCAGGTTATTGATTATTCGCCAAGTGGTTATGTGGATGAATCTTTTTTAAAAAAATGCAGTATTCTTCCAACTTATAATAGAGCAACAGGTTCAGATTATATTCATGGAATATACAGAAATGTAGAATTTACATACAGTGATCTTGAATTGAAAACAGAAAGTCAGGATTATACTGCAAATGAAAACAACCTGAAAACTACTATTACAGAGTTTTCAGGACAGTTTATGACAATGGCGTTGAGTAAAAGCGTGAATGGATTTGTACAGATAATGGGCAAGAGTAATTCTGGGAAAATGAGGCAAAATAGAAAGGCCGTATACATAGATGAAAAAAACAATATATCAAGCTACTTGAAAACGGGAGATCGCGTATTTGATGACCGGTTTGAGGTTAATGCATCGGGGGATGACCTTGCGTATTCTATTTTGACCCCTCAGTTTATTTCAGGCTTGAAGAAAATGGGAAAACGTACAAGAGTTCAACTTTCTGGAAATATGGGCGTGATTGCCTGCTACAACGAGAAAAATTCATTTGAATTAATTGGAGAAATTAAAGATAATAGCGATATCGAATTATACAGGAAAAAGTTTAGAAAAGAATTATCAGATATTTTAGCAATCCTTGATATAATGATTGATTGTTGCTAAGGGATGATTCGGAATTTAATGTATTATAGAAAACTAGTAAAAGAATCTGTTACACTTATATTTGAAAACAGTCCGAGAGAGTTGAAGGAGAAGCAATTTTTTAATACATATGTCCATATTGGGAAAACAAAATGCAATACCGGATTGGGGTTGGATATGCTTCAGGAATAGTATATCATCTCGCTTGACGAATTTGAGGAAAGTTACTATTCTAAAAGTGAAAAGGAAAAGAAGGGGAATAGACGCTTTATGGAGAATGAATGCAATATAGAGAATAAGATCAGAATGAATTACCGGCATCTCACACAACTTCTTATCTCCCGTCACCTCACCATCACCACCATGGAATCCGCCACCTCGGGGCAGATTGCATCCCTCATCACAGACACGGA
>NZ_QTZF01000006.1:0-264266 GCF_003462545.1 Coprococcus sp. OM06-34AC | reverse complement strand
GATATTAAAATGAAAGGAATGAATGATTATTAGCTTCTAAATAATCATACAAGGAAATTATGGACAGAGAAAGAATGATGAAGAACGTAGCAGAGATATTCAGCCGCGGTGCGGTGGAGAAGAATCTTCCGGCATGGGTAAATATGCGCCACGCCTGGAAAGCAAGTGATGCGGCGAGAGACAGAGGGCTTGAATATCCGGCAAATGTTGTACAGATAAAGAATCTGGATTACAAAAAGGAGCTTGATGAGGTCCGTTTCAATGAGCTGATTGAAACATGGGACAAAGGTGTAGAGAGGAACATTATATTCTTTGCCGATTCCGGGGATGCCGCAGACGTGGATTCTGCAAGCTATACATCTAACAGCTACATGGATATCTGCGTTCCAATATCGTATATGACAGATGAAAACAGAAAATATCCGGTGATAGTGAGCGTGCATGGCGGAGGTTGGTTCTATGGTGACAAGGAACTGTACAGCCACTATTGCTGCCTTCTTGCGGAGCACGGGTACGTGGTGGTGAACTTTAACTATAGATTGTCACCGCAGAACAAATATCCTGCGGCCATAGAGGATGTGGCGTATCTCATTCGGTATATCCATGAGAATGCGCAGACACTTGGAATAGACATTGATAATTTCTATATGGTCGGTGATTCGGCGGGGGCACAGCTCACGGCAAATTATTGCATCATAGCATCAAACAGCGATTACAGGGCAAAGCTTGATTTCTTCACATATGATCTACTGCCTAAGAAGATATGCCTTAACTGTGGTGCATACAAGATGGCAGAAAGAAATGACAATATATCCGCATGGTATCTGAGAAATGATGTGGATGATGACCAGAATAGTGACGGAAAAACAAGTTCACACGACAAAGCTGAAAAATGTGAAAGTAAGAAAATAAGCCAGGCATATGCTGTGACGGAGGAACAGTACAAGTTGTTTATGGATCAGCTTGATTATATAAATACTGATTTCCCGGAGGCGTATCTCATGTACAGTGTAAATGATGATCTGGCATCACATACAAAAGTGTTGGATGAGGTGCTGAACAAAGTTGGAGTTGCACATATCACAAAAGCGTATGGACAGAACAATCCTGATAGCGGCCATGTATTCCATATGAATATGTACAATCCAGAGGGAATACTCTGTAACGAGGATGAGTGTGCATTTATGAAATAAAAAAACTGTTTGACAACACGACATCAGAATGCTATCCTAAAAATCAGATAAAGGCAAAGACAGGAAGGAGTACTTAAGTCACTGTCACTTCAGAGAGTAGGCGTTTGGTGCGAGCCTATAGGACACCTTAAGGAAGCAGTCCCCGAGCTGTGACCGCGAAAGTTTTCCGGGTAGTGGTCAACGGAGAGTTCCACGTTATAGGAACAACGATAGTGATGGCTGTCGGCTGAGAGCAGGAATAAGTTCCTGAATTTAGGTGGTAACACGGACAAGAAAGTTCGCCCTAAGCATATTATAAGTATGCTTAGGGCTTTTATTTTGCGTTTTCAGGGTGACAAGCGGCTGCGATGCGCGAGCTTGCTCGCGGGCATCGGCAGACAATTGTCACCCGCGCGCGACATGAAACACGAAGCCCGGTAGGGCGGAGTGTGAATGTCGTGCAGAGATTACGGGAGCATCGAAGATGCGGAGTAATCTCGAAGAAAACGCAAAGGAAAGCCGGAAAGCAAGCGGCTGCGATGCGCGAGCTTGCTCGCGGGCATCGGCAGATGCGGAGTAATCTCGAAGAAAACGCAAGTTAAAACCAACAATCAGCAAACACAGACAACAAGGGATCAAGAGATATAAAGGAGTGTGTATCATGAGAAAATTCGAAAAATCATCAAAGCTTGACAATGTGTGTTACGACATAAGAGGTCCTGTTATGGACGAGGCAAACAGAATGGTGGCTGAAGGGGTAAATGTCCTTAAACTGAACATAGGAAATCCTGCACCGCACGGACTTATGGCACCTGATGAAGTTGTAAGGGATATGGCATATAACCTCAGAGATACCGAGGGATATTCGGATTCAAAGGGACTTTTCTCTGCAAGAAAGGCGATCATGCAGTATTGCCAGCTGAAGAATATTCCAAATGTGGGAATCGATGACATATATACAGGAAATGGAGTCAGCGAACTTATCACCATGTCCATGCAGGGACTGCTTGATTCGGGAGATGAGATACTTGTCCCGATGCCTGACTATCCGTTGTGGACGGCTTCTGTTAACCTGGCAGGAGGAACAGCGGTTCATTATCTTTGTGATGAGCAGTCCAACTGGTATCCGGATATAGAAGATATCAAGAAAAAGATAACATCAAGAACAAAAGGAATCGTAGTCATCAACCCTAACAACCCTACAGGAGCTCTCTATCCAAAGGAGGTTCTTGAGCAGATAGTTCAGGTTGCAAGGGAGAATGAGCTTATCCTTTTTGCTGATGAGATATATGACAGACTTGTCATGGATGATAAAGAGCATGTGGCTCTGGCTTCACTGGCACCTGACCTTTTCACCATAAGCTTTAACGGACTGAGCAAGTCTCACCGAGTTGCAGGTTACAGAGTTGGCTGGATGTGTCTGTGTGGAAACAAGAGCAATGTGAAGGGATACATAGAGGGACTTAACCTCCTGTCATCCATGAGACTTTGCTCGAATGTTCCTGCTCAGAGTATAGTTCAGACCTGTCTTGGAGGCTACCAGAGTGCAGATGAGCTGCTTCTGCCTGGAGGAAGGATCTATGATCAGAGAGAGTATATTTATAAAGCACTCTGTGATATACCGGGAATAAGTGTGGTTAAGCCGGAGGCAGCGTTCTACATATTCCCGAAACTTGACAAGGAGAAGTTCAACATCACAAATGATGAACAGTTCGCTCTTGATCTTTTGAGGGATAAGCACATCCTCGTCACATGTGGAACGGGATTTAACTGGAAGGATCCGGATCACTTCAGAATAGTATATCTTCCGAATATGGAGATACTCAAGGCAGCAACAGCAAAGCTGGCTGATTTCCTGAGCTATTACCACCAGTAAAAGAAATTATATAACAAGGCTGTATCTGAGAAGCTGCCAGTGGCATGTATTTTAGAAATATGAATACATATGTGCTATTGCAATACAGATACAGTCTTGTTTTTATATTATTTGGTTGAGTGGAATGATGCAAGTTACAGCATATAAGCAGTTTTGCGGGTCTATTATGCAGAAACCATTATATTTTTCTACAGAATTTTTTACATTTTTCAGACCATATCCATGGATAAAGTCAAAATCATTGTCTGAAGAATGTTTTTTCGAAGCATTATAAGAATTTTCAACATAAATGGTGAATGTATTTCTTATAGTTTGTAGCTTGACTGTAATTACCGCATTTTCAACATCATTACATGCGGTTATGGCATTGTCGAAAAGATTACCTAAAACTATAGTCAGGTCATAATCTGTAAGAGGTATCTGAGTAGTACTCAGTTTTATACTTGTATCAAGAGTTATATGGTATTTGTCAGCCACTTCTTTCAGGTTACTCACAAATGAATCTATTACCAGGTTGCCTGTGTTTATAGAACAGTATCTGGATTTGAGATCGTTTAAAGTATCATTAGTATAAGGAATGACTGCGTCATAATTTTTATTTTTTATACAATTTTGTATATATATAAAGTGTTTATTTGTATCATGCATAAAACTGCGGAGACTTTTATAAGCCTCTCCAAGTTGAACGTATTTGTTTTGTTGGAATTCAATCTGTCTTGATAATTGTTCTGTTTGCGCTTGTAATTCTTCCTTTTTAGATATTTCATTGATCAGGAAGAAATTAACAATATTTATAGTAAGCAGTAAATTTATAAGATTGCTATAAGCTCGAGGATTTGTCTTGTTAAAGGCAAATATATCAGGGGTTATTAAAATTATGAGAGATATGACAGGAATTACCACAATAGCTGAAATATCAATAATTGACAGTGATATATGAATCTTTCTAAATATAATTGTAACAAGCAGAACAAATATGAGACAATAAAAATCAGAAAGAGAAAAAACAGAATTGAAAACGGCAACAGGGATTGTGTCGTTTTCAATATTTGTTGCAAGAAAGCGATTTATAGTTGAATATGACATATTTTCGCATAGCATAGTAATTGTCACAAAGGAAATAGATGTAAATAATCTTGATGTGATTGTGGCAGTAAATAAAAGTGAAAGAATGGTAGTTAATAAAAAGGAAAGAGAAACTCTCATAACAGTTGCTTTCATGGATACATCTCCGGAAAGTGGGAGAACAATAATATTTTGTAGCATTTCAACTCCCCAGATTATAAAAATACCAAAAATAAAGTTATAATTAAATCGTCTTTTGTCGTTGAATATAACATAAAAAAATATATACATATCTGCACTGTATAAAAGCGTTGGCATAATATCAAAAATAATGTCCATTGTATTTACCCTTTCATATCTGAGATGATTTGCTTTGCAAAAAAAGTTCTGAATTTTTTTAGGTTTCTTCTAGAAATATTGATTACGTCTCCATTATCAAGACCTAACAACTTATCGTTAAAGTGGGTTATATGCTTTGTATTTACCAGAGTGCTTTGATTGGTTAAAATAAATCCATGTTCAGCAAGAGAGGTTGCCAATGATGATAACGCTCCACGACCAATTATTTGAGAATCGCGTAGTGTATAAATAAGATGGAGTTTTTGGCTCTTGCTTGTACGAATGTAGATTACATCATTCACATTTACAAGAAGTTTTTCATTATATGTATCTACTACTATGCGTATATTGTTCTTGCTTTGCATATATGTTAAAATGTCAGACATAATATTTTGAAAAATATTGTAGGAAACAGGTTTTATAAGATATTGAAAAGGATGAACCTGAAAGCTATCATGCATATAGCTTGGATATGAAGTCACAAATACAATGTATACATCATCTGAATATTTTTTCCTTATATGTTTGGAAATCTCTAAACCATCCATATTTGGCATATCAATGTCAAGAAATACAATGTTGTATTTGTTTGTTTCAAATGAAGACAAAAATTTAGAACTGTCTGTAAAAGTGTGAATTTCACAGTCGATATCAAATTGTATTTGATATGAAATCAAGTATTTTTTTATTGAATAAATTGATGATACTTCATCGTCACAAATTGCTATATTAATATTTTTAAGAGACATTTTTTATATTCCTTATATATCCTGCAAGTAAACTTAATGTACATATTAATACACACAATGTAATAGTTTGTGTATGCTGATTGGATTTATTGTACCATAATATAAGTTGGATTCCACATATTAATATTACGGTAATCCTGGCTTTCTTTTGTAGACTGATTTTGTCTGAGATGTTAAATCTTTTATTTTCTGTATCAACAGGTGAAACTATCATAATTATGGCAATGCAGACAAAAAATATGATTGCTTGAATAGTTTCTGAATGTTCAAATGATAATTGTGGAAATAATACCACAATTATCATGATTCCATATGACAAGATGGTGCACCGCAAAGGTGTTGATGCGTGATAGCCACCTGCAAAATAGCGCAATGGCATAGTTATTATTATGAATAGAACAGATGTAATTAATCTATGAAAAATAATCCCTGTGGCAAGTGTTATAAGGTCAAAAATAATTTCTTCAAATACACATGAGAAAAGGTAGGAATATATATTTCTTTCTTTATCTGTAATTATTTTTTCTTTGATAAGGTAATTAGAAATCTTCAAACATATATAATTAATCATAAAATACTCTCCCTAATATTGATATCAAATGAGTAAAGTTAATGATAGCACGAGTGACGTATGTAGCAATAGGAATGGAGTAAACGGTCAAAATTAAGGAGTATGTGGTAATAAATTACCGTTCACTCCTTAATTTTGACCAATTAGTCCATTTTGAAAAAATAGTCGAAAAATGCATTTATAATAACCTTATAAACATAGTTGTCGATTGTATAGCAGTAGAAAGGAGGATATGTATTGTGAGAAAATTACTTGTCAAGGCAGGAAGATTATTATGTGCATGCTCAGTGGTAATATCCCCACTTGTTGTGGAAGGATGCAAGACTAGATATTATCAGCCGAAGGAGCCGGATGGCTTAGAAGAGTTTGCTAAAAAAAGTAGACAATAATTTGAATTTAGGAGGATATGCATATGAGGATGTTTAAGAGAATGATTGTATGCGTGATGACAGCGGTAATGACGATATCATGTATGCCTGGGGTGAGTGCACTTGCGGGGGAGAGCGAGACCACAATGGCAGAAGAGCTAGCTGTAGAAAATAATAGTGTTGCAAGAGCGGTTGCATCATATTATTATGACTATGATTGCACTAGTTATACTAAAGTAGGACATGTAACAACGGCAGGTACAACTATGACACTGATATATAATGCTTCAACGAAAGGAAAAGTGAAAATAACAGTAAAGGATTCCAGTGGAAATATTAAAAAGAATGTACTAAAAATATAGCTCCGTCAAAATCTGACGGAGCTAATTGTGTATAGCGGGGGGGACATATGAAAACAAACTTATTTCTGATAACAAAATACTGGAGATATCATAAAAAGCAGTTTGCGAGCATGCTTACCTCGATAGTGATATTAACGGCTTTCCTGTTGATTGCACTTTTGATGGAGAGAACAGAATGTAGACGGCAGTATGATGACAAGCTGCGGGGAAGTAGTAAGACATTTTACCTGTATAGCAATCTTGGCAGTGATGCATATGAGGAGATGTCACAAGACAAAAGGGTCAGCATGATCGGGCGTACGGCTATATGTGGAAAGCTGGGAAATGACAAAACACAGTATACATATGGTACATATATTGACGATGCGGCAGAGGAGCTTGAGTATGTAAAGCTTTCGTCGGGAAGATTCCCTGAAAAAACCGGGGAGGCAGCAGTGTACGATTATGTGTTGGAGGATATGTTTTTTACTGTTGATCCTGACTCGTATGTTGGAAAGGAAGTAACATTTGACAGTTACGATTTGGATGATACATATCTGTTGAGAACAGGTAGACATGTGGGACAGATTACGTTTACTATCACAGGTGTATTGTGTACAGACAGCAGAAGAGATCTTAAGGAGAACAGAGTAGACTGGGGATCTGACCTTTCGGAAGTACAGATGCCAACTATATATCTGTGGCGGGATGACTGTGATTTGGATGAGAATACATTCGTATATACTGCTGTCTCACTGTATGGTGATGACGAGATAACAGAGCAGTCGGAGAGCGCTATGGAAGAGTTTGCGCAGGATTATTATGACAAAACTGGAATATGGCCAAGATCCGGCCGCAGCAGATCGGCTGCAGAAGATATCTGCAACATTACCCTTGGAAACGAGAAGCTTAACAGCGAAAGTTATCTGTCGGACTCTGTCCAGGGAATACTATATTTCAGTGTTATTGCTGTGATCTTGTCGGCTATATCCCTGTTTGGCGTGATGATAACTGTTATGAGCGAGAGGCAGAAATCCCTGGATATCGTGAGAGATATAGGAGCCAGCCGGATGAAAGTGGCTTGGATACATATATTGGAATGGGGAATCCTGCTGGTTTCAGGAGTGATATGCGGTGGAGTCGTTGGAATCACTGTATATGAGGTCATACTCGAGATTCAAAGTCGTTTGCTGAGGCTGCCTAAATTGCGCGGTTATACAGTGGAGTGGTGTGTACAGCAGATTACAGAAAATCCATTTGTAATCTCTGTTGTGTGTGCAACAGGTACATTTACTCTTGGATATTTACTTTTTTATATATACCTTCATATAAAATCAAGAAGACTTATAAGAAGAGATCGTGTGAGATCATTCGGGAGAATCAAATCGGTGGTTTCCGGTATTCCATTTGCAAATATAATGCAGATGTTGTCTGTTGCCCTGATCCTGTTTGCGGCGGTGATGTGCTACGCATTCTGCTCTATGGACGGCAAGGGAAAAGGATATTTTCACAATGATGATCTGGACAGAGACACATATTATACATATGGACAATTGGATATGGAAACCAGTGATGTAGATATATGCCTTTATGATCAGGGGTCGGGGATTACTGGTGGAGTATTGCTTACAGATACAGGACTTACTGAGGATGGGCGCAAGAGCATTGCGGATATGAACGAAGTAAAGTCAATAGAGAGTTTCTCCACAAACGATGGCTTTGATATATTTTATGATAGAAATGACGAGGATATTCCGGATGGATTGTGGCAGGCGGAGGTCCAGTTTCCGGAAGATACAGAAGAATTCTATCATGCAGACGATAGATTTTATTTCAACGTTCCAGCGATATGGCTGGATAATAACGGAATGAGAAAGCTGGATAAATATGTAAAAGAGGGGTCAATAGGTACCCATGAAAATGGTGTGGCGTGTGTTGAATATGAATATGACGGAATGACCGCGGAGTCGCCATATAAGATAGGCGATGTAATGCATACAATGACAGTGAACGGAAAAGGCGAATACAAGGAGACTGTTGAAATCGTGGATGCGATAATCGTGATTCCGGAGACCACAAAGGAGAGCGATCCGATATTGTACGCAGGTCTTGACAGAGCTTCACAGTATGGATATGCAATAGTAGCCTCACAGGACACAGCAGTCAGTATTGGGATGTTTAAGACATGTTATGACGTTACATATATATCTCTAAGCAACAGGGGAGATATTGATAGAGTTGTATCCAGGTTTGCTGACATATTGGACTCTTCAATGGAACTCAGGATACGAACGATAGATGAGTGTGATAAGGAGTATCGTGAGGCATATATATCACAGTATGCGAGCACAATATGTCTGTTCTTTATTCTTCTTATCATGGCGGCATGGGGATATTGGGAACTTGTCACCATGCGTTACCAGAATGGCAGGCGGAACGTGGCGATCATGCGGGCTCTTGGAATGGAGAAGCACTCATGGAACATGACGTTTATATGGTATAACATAAGAAATGCCCTGGTATCATGTGCTGTCGGAGCCGGTATGGTGTATGGCATGAGATGGCTTTTGCGCTACAAGTACGAACAGGCGCTAAACATGTTCAACTGGCCGGAGACAGATTTATGGAACGTCGATGCAGATGTTATAAAAGAGGTAACGAGACTCCAGCATGTATTTCTATTCGACAGCGAGATATTTGTTGTCCCTGTGGGAAGAGCGTTGGTACTGATAGGAACATTCCTTGTTGTGATTTCGACGATTATTACGGTGCTGGTCATTCATAAGAAGAAATCGGAAGAGATAATTGATGATCTGGCTGAAAAAGAGTAAGGGGGACGATGCATATGATTCAGATAAAGGATTTAAATAAGACGTATGGTGAAGGAACAAATGCTGTTCATGCACTTCGCAACTGTAACGTGGAATTTGAGTATGGAAAATTTACGGCGATTATAGGAACATCAGGCAGTGGAAAGTCAACATTGCTGCATCTGATGGGCGGACTGGATACAAAGGCAGAAGGAGAGATATTCTATGATGATGAAGATATACTCAGATATTCAGATGCACAGCTTGCAAAATTCCGCAGAAAAAATATAGGTTTCGTATTCCAGTTCTTCAATCTGGTGCCAGAGCTGACAGCAAAGGAAAATATATTCCTGCCAATGATGATAGATAAGGTTAAGGTAGATGAGGAGTACTTTGATAAGCTTACTGAAAAACTTGGAATTTCAGAGAGACTGACACATTATCCGTCACAGTTGTCCGGTGGACAGCAGCAGAGGGTTGCGATAGCCAGAGCGCTCATACACAAACCAAAAGTGTTGCTCTGCGATGAACCTACCGGAAATCTGGACTCTCAATCAGGAAAAGAAGTCCTGAGACTGCTTAGAGAACTGCAGAGTGAAGATGGACAGACTATAATTATGGTTACTCACGATGGAAATATAGCAGATCAGGCCGATCGTATCGTAAGGATAGAAGATGGACAGATAAAATGTGTATAATATTCACACAATTATATACATAAAAGACAATTTGATGATAAAACGCAACAACAATGACAATAAAATTGATAAATTGTCAAAAAATATGTTGACGATTTGCCTTGCATCATGTATAATAAAGGTACATTAAAGAACGGCCATTTGAAAAAGATACAGATGGCACACCATAGATTGTCACCCGTGACACGTAACATGTACGAAGTTATCTCAGAGATTTATAGAATCGTGAAAAAGACTTTACACATGGTGCGCAGGAAACAGAGATCCGTGGTACAAGTTCACGAAAGGAGGAGGTTCCGTTGGAGACAATTGAAGAACATTTTTATCATGATGGTAACTCAGAACTGGGAAGTTGTTTCCACACGAGATGCCTTTAAGATAAATCTTGAATCAGTCCACATGCAGATGCTGTATATAGCATGATTGAAGTGCCAGGACGCAGGTATTTGATACCAGATTTGATCCATCGTGATTGTTCAAAACACAAGATATGAGTGGTGTTTCAAGGGCATCAGGTCATATCACATACCGCAAGACCAGTGCTTATAAGAGGTTGGTACATATACAAGTTCATGCAGTGCATGTTATGAGTAGATGCAATTCGTACCCTGATAGTTGATATTCCGGTAAGTTTAATCTCTAGGCACAACGAATTTTTTCATAGATATTTATAATATAGTGGAAGAATCAATGGCATGTGTGGAAACATTCAGATATTTTGATTAGATACTTCAATATTTAAAAAATGAATAAACTAATATAAAGCCAGTTGGTATTATGCCAGCTGGCTTTTTTATGTATTAATTACAACGTGTGTTAAACCACTGATTACCCGCTCTGCGAGCAGTAACAATCCGTGCGGTAACAAGAAACTAATATTAATTGCAAATAACTTAAATTATTGACTAATATGACGTGCAAAAGCAATAAAAAACAACTTAAATATTCGGTAATTAATGACATGTTCAACAATTAAAAAATGAGTTAATATAAGTATATGTATAAATATTAATCACGAATTAGGCTGTTCGTGGTGAGTAAAGTGGAGGAATATCACAAAAAAGAAAGGGTAAGGAATATGGTGAGATTTAGAACAAGACTTGTTGCTGTGACATGTGCAGTTGCAATGGTTGGCTCATTCTGGGGAAGTGCAGGGGCAATAGTCTCAGCTGATGCATCAGAGCCGTCTGCGGAAATGGCATGGAGCATCACTACAGACAAACTGGTATTTGACACTGGCGCAGATGCCAAGTGGACAGATAAAATTTATGCCAGCAATGATGAAGGTACATACCCAGAGTTAGGCAGGATCGATGATGTGTCTGTGGGTAAAAAGGCTGTGCTCACGGCAAATGTAACACTTAATGGAGATTTTTCAGGATTGGATGGTGCGGAGGCTGCTGACGGAACGTATAATGTGATCCAGCTTTCCTGTGCAATCAAGACTGGCGATGGATGGACATACACCAAGTCTGATGATTATCCATTCCTTAAAGCGGAAAATTTTACAGATGGCAAGACACAGGTATCATTTGCATTTGATGTGGAGGATACAGGAGCTGCGAACGAGATAATATTCCAGTACAATTCAAACTCTGCATATACTGGAACAATATCAATATCTGATGTAGAGATTCAGAGTGATGATTCAGGAGAGGAGCCTGATGGTGGAGAAGAGCCAGGTGGCGGATCATCAGCAACAGGAAATGTGACAGGTGTGGCAGCACCTTCGATCACAGACAATACAGTATGGAGCAGTTCAGATGCAGTTCTCACATTTGACGCTGTTTCAGATAAGACATGGAAAGATAAAGCGTATGCCAGCAATGACAGCGCTACATATGCCGACATGGCGAGAATAGAGGGGGCAACTGTAGGTGAAAAGGCGAAACTCACAGCGACAGTTTCTCTCGACGGCGATATATCAGGCCTTGATGGTGCCGAGGCATCAGATGGATCGTACAATGCGATCCAGCTTGCATGTGCCATCAAGACAGGCGATAGCTGGACATATGTCAAGTCAGATGACTATCCATTTTTAAAGAGTGAGAACCTTACAGATGGCAAGTGCAGCGTAGAGTTCAACTTTAACGGAGTGGATGCAGGCGATGTTCAGGAGATCGTATTCCAGTACAATGCAAACTCAGCATTTACAGGAAAGGTTCTCATCGGCGGCGTTGCAGTTGACAAGGTAGAGAGTGGCAAGAAGCCGACAACATCAGAGACTGAGGTTGGAAATTTTGCAGATGCAAGCCTTGTGTTTGACACAGCGAGCGATGCAAAGTGGACAGACAAGGCATTTGCCAGCAATGATACAGGAAGCTATACAGATCTTCCTACAGTAGACAATGTCAAAGTTGGAGCAAAGGCAAAGCTTACAGCTACAGTTTCACTTGATGGCGATATATCAGGCCTTGACGGCGCTGAGGCATCAGACGGATCATACAATGCGATCCAGCTTGCATGTGCCATGAAGACAGGCGACAGCTGGGATTACGCCAAGTCAGGCGACTATCCGTTCATCAAGGCTGAGAACTTTGTCGATGGCAAGTGCGATATATCATTTGCATTTGATGTATCAGAGGTGGGAAATGTACAGGAGATCGTATTCCAGTACAATTCCAACTCAGCATATGCTGGCAAGATCACAATAAGCAACGTTAAGGTACTTGATGTTAAGGAGAGCAGCGGCGGACTTGAGCAGAGAGATCCTGCTGTGATCTCAGATCTCTCATCGGCTGAGGATTATGACAAGTGGAGCACAGAGGCCGGATATGCATACAAGCACGGCGATGCAGCCAACAAGGCCGGTAATGCCACACCTGACATATCATATGACAGTGCAAATGAGAGACTTAAGGTTTCTGTTGACTACTCAGCAGATTCAACTTCCTCATGGAGTGAGGCAAAGGTTAAGTGTGTTCCTACAGAGGCTATGGATGTGAGCCAGTACAACCAGCTCAGTGTGGATATAATCTACCCGGCAAAGCTCAAGGGAAGCAAGATCAAGTTTTTTGCAGATGGAATAATAAATAAAGATACAACCATCGACGATGATGCAGAGGATATCGGAGATGGATTAAAGAAGGTTACAGTTACTATGGGATTTACTCCTACAGATAAACCACTCAGAGATGTGACAATAGGAATCATAGGAAGCAGCACAAGCTTTAAGGGAAATGTATATCTTGATAATCTTGTTCTGTCACAGGCAGATACAACAAAGGATTTTGTCGAGATAACAGAGACTCCTGGTGCTGGTTCACCAGCGGATCTTTCACAGATGCCATCATCAGTTAGAGTGAGCGATGCGAATGCAGCAGACAGTGCAAAGGCACTTGCGGCATACCTGAATACGCTCATGAATAGTGATCAGGTTCTGTTCGGACATCAGAATGATGTGAGCAGAAGCGTAAATCCACAGGCGTCACTCGGTGATGTATATGATGTGACTGGACAGGTCAGCGGTGTGTTCGGAATCGACTCACTGGCAGTTACAGGCTCGGAGGCAGGCGGTTCAGACGCGGCTTCGGCACTGGCAAACTCAGTGGCATACAGCAAGACTGCAGCGGCAAATGGTGCGATCGTGTCATTGTCAATGCATATGCCAAACTTCTCCAGCTCCAAGATAGTGAATAACTCGGATGGAACATACAGTTTCTACGGATGTGATTTCTCAGAGTCCAAGGATCTGTCAAATGACATAGTAAAGCAGATTCTCCCAGGTGGAGAGTACAATGAGGTATTTACAGCTTACCTTGATGTGATCGCAGACTACGCATCACAGCTTCAGGCTGCCGGAATACCTATCATGATCAGACCATTCCACGAGAATACAGGAAGCTGGTTCTGGTGGGGATCAATGAACACAGCTGAGACATACAAGTCTCTCTACAGATATACCAAGGATTACATGGAGCAGAGCGGTGTACACAACCTTCTCTGGGTATACTCGCCAAACGGACCTGTCACATCAGAGGCAGCTTACGTGTCATACTATCCAGGCGATGAGTATGTAGATATCCTTGCATTTGACTATTACAACGATTACAATTCGTACCCTGCAGCAGCAGACAACTCTTTCTTTGACAGTCTTGATACAACATGTAATATCGTGTCATCAATAGCTGCAAAGAGAGGCAAGATACCAGCCATCGCTGAGTGCGGTGTCAGAGTCATGAAGAAGGACGGTTCAGACAACGAGGGACTTCTCGTAAAGGGTAATCCGGTTGGAACAGAGGCTTCAGGAAAGAACTGGTATCAGGAAGTCAACGACATTGCGAAGAAGAACAACATGCCATACTACCTCGTATGGGCCAACTTCGGAGATACCAACTTCTACGTTCCATATAAGTATGACGACACACATGGACAGGAACTTATAAATGACTTCATAAAGTACTACAACGACGACTCATCAATATTTGGTGGCGATACAGGATTCTACAGTAACATGGGAACCCTTGCAGGAGTATCTGCAAATACATACACGGGCCAGATGGGTTACATGGTATATCCATTTGACAGAGATACCATCCTCAAGGCGACAACACTCAAGGCTGGTGTTAAGAATGCATCAAAGGTTCAGTTCATTATCAACAATCCTGATACAGGTGTTAAGCTTACACTCAACGCTGAGGCTGGAGCCGAGATTGCCGCTGCAGGATCAGAGCCAACACTTTACACGGCTGATCTTACAGAGAAAAATCTCAGCAAGCTTGGAAAGACAGATACAGCAACCATCACACTCTTGGCAGATGGCGAGCAGCTCGCACAGCTGTCACACATAAGCCTTGGAAAGGCCAAGGATAAGGCTCCTGCAAATGTCATCGAGGACTTCGAGTACTATTCAGGAAGCGACGGACTTCTGGATTCCACATACACATCTAACTCAGCCGCAGGATGCAGCTCAAGCTTTGTTCTTGACAAGACTCATAAGAACGGTGGCACATACGGCGGTGCGTTCAAGTATAAGCTTGAGACAAATGGATCAGAGGTGTGGACAGGAAGGATTAAGTCAGAGCTTACAAACAATGATTTCTCAAAGTATAATGCGCTTGAGATGTGGGTACAGCCGGACGGTATGGGACAGAAACTTGTGATCCAGATCACAGATGGAAGCGGCGAGGAATTTGAGGTATACCTCACAGATTTCGTAAAGGGAACAAAGGCACAGTATGTTACTATTCCATTCAGCTCATTCAAGGGTAAGAAGGGTGGTACACTCGATGCATCGGATATAGTCAAATTTGCTGTATGGTGCAACTCGATCGTGCCGGAGGATCACACTGGCAAGTGGACAGTTGACTCAACTATCTACTTTGATGGAATCCAGGCAGTGAAGCTCACAGATGATATGCTCAAGAAGAATCCAGTGGACAAGAATGGACTTATCATAACAGATAAGTCACTGGTTAAGAAGGATGAGGCAGATCCGGGTAAGGCCGATCCAACAACAGAGGCTCCAACCACAGAGAATCCAACCACAGAGGATCAGACTACCGAGGCTCCAACAACTGAGAAGCCTAGCAATGACGACAAGACAACTGAGGCTACCACAGCAGCAACAACGGATGGAAGCACAGGTGGAAATGGACAGAACGTGGTAAATACAGGAGATAAGTCACCTGTAGACGTAATGTTTGCGATAATGATAGCATCACTTATCATGGCTGGTGCAGGCTATATCGTTATCAAAAAGGATAAGAAGTAATACTCATTTTAGCCATACAAAGAGCCCCGCTGTCGGCGGTGATGAAGACCATCGGCAGTGGGGCTTTATTTGTTGGTTTATATTTGTATGCAATATCAGTTTGCAGCACGTCTCTTCTCAACAAGCTTCTCCACAGGGGTTGTGAGGTACATTATGGAGAGCATCAGTGTACAGCAGAACCAGATGATAGGCTCTGTGATGGTAACTCCGAGATATCCAAGTCTTGGAGTGAGGATCATAACCGCAAGTACCTTGCCGATCAGCTCTATAGTGGATGACATGACCGGAACGATCTTCCTGCCCATTCCCTGCATTGCACATCTCAGGACGAACAGAGGACCAAGTACATAGAAGCACGTCACGCCGATCCTTACATATCTCACGGCCGGATCTATGATGGCACTGGCAGATGTACCTGCAACCAGCTTTATAAGTGCCGGGCTGAGCAGCCAGCCGAATATTATCATGACAGTGGTTATGATCGTGTTTATGATGATCGCAGCCCTCACACCCTGATGTACCCGGTCGTACCTGCCTGCGCCCATATTCTGGCTTACATATGTCGTCACGGCATTTCCTACTATATATAACATGAACATGAGGATATCAAATATCTTTCTTGCCGCTGTGTGGGCGGTTACTATATCAGTTCCGAGTCCATTGATGGCTCTCTGGAGTATGACCGTTCCGATGTTCACTATACAGCTCATAAATCCCATGGCAAGTGCGGACTGTATGAGGTCTGACCGGTCACTCTTCTCTACGGAGTATTCATCCTTCTCCGGAATCAGATGCTTTGCCTTCACAAGTATATAGATCAAGGCAAGTATGCCCGCCAGCGCCTGTGATATATCGGTGGCGATGGCTGCACCCCGTACTCCCATGTCAAATGCCCTTATAAACATAAGATCCAGAACGATATTGAGTACAACTGATATACCGAGGAATATAAGAGGCGTCTTGCTGTCTCCGACTGCACGCAGTATGTTGGCGCACAGATTATATAATGAACAGAATATGATTCCAACGATTATGATTATAACGTAGCTTGCTGCCATATCCAATATGTCGTCTGGTGTTTTGAGAAGTACCAGGATAGGCCTTATAAATATTAGACTCAGAACGGTCAGGACAATGGATGCCAGCAGTGTCATGATGGCCGATGCACCGATACATCTTCTCATATTGTGATAGTCCTTTGCACCATAGTATTTGGCTATAGGGATGGCAAGTCCCATGGTTCCGCTGTTGAGGAAGCCTATTATCATATTCGAAATGACTGAGGTTGCGCCAACCGCGGCGAGTGCCTGTGAGCTTACGTAGTTGCCCACGATGGCTGAGTCTGTAAAACTGTATAACTGCTGTGCGATCTGTCCCAGTATCATAGGAACAGCAAATAACCATATGACTTTCATTGGCTTTCCGACTGTCAGATCTTTCATATATAATAAACCTCCTTAATTTTTTTCGCCTGATATTCGATTGTACAACAGTTCGCGATAAAGTCAATGTGGTTTTTGCTTAATTTTAAAGAAAAATGTTTTATTTTGTTATATAAAATGTTATGTTAAAGTGTAACGATTAAAAATGGCTTGATTGTGCATACTAACATTTGACATATATTTATAGAAAGAAATGGAAAATATGGAAAAGAATAACAGACAAAAAAATAAGCGTAACAGGAAGAGACATGCGGAGCTCGAGAGAATTGCGTTATACGCAGTGGGAGTCATTCTGCTTGGACTGGTCATAGGCCTTGCTGTGAAAAACTATAGACTTAAGAGCAAACTGGATAATCATAATGAAAAGGACTCGGTTGCCACAGGAACATCGGCGGACAGTGATAATACGAATGGCGATGCCTCAGCAGCAACAACAGAAAAGGTTGCGGAACTCAAGGTTCAGGGAACTGTGGAATGTACGGACATAGCGGTTCCGGCGACTGAGCAGGAAGAGAATTATAATGGCGAGGATCTGGCGGACAATGGCTGTCCATACGCCATCAAGATAAACAGACAGGAAAATATAGTTACTATATACAAGCTGGACGCTGCTGGATATTACACTGTTCCGGTAAAGGCAATGCGCTGTTCGGTATCACCGGTGGGAGAGACTCCTGTCGGACTGTTCAACATACAGCTCAAGTGGGACTGGCTTGCACTGTTTGACAACTGTTATGGCCAGTATGTGTCACAGATAGATGGCGACACCCTGTTCCATTCCGTGCCTTATCTGGACACCACAAAGGATTCGCTTGAGACATGGGAATTCAACAAGCTTGGAACCGGGGCATCACTGGGATGCGTCAGACTGTGCGTTGCAGATACCAAATGGATATATGAGAACTGCGAGTCTGGAACATATGTTGATATATTTGACAGTGACTATTATGGCCCGCTGGGAAGACCTGTGCCGGTGACCAGACTGGATAACACTGATGAGACCGGATGGGATCCGACAGACATGGTTGAGGAGAATCCGACCGCAGGAACAGCCGTGATATACGGTGCGGAGAGCCACAGCATAAACCAGGGCGAGAACTATGACACAATGGCGGGAATATGGGCCTTCAATTCACGGCGTGAGGATGTAACGGATCAGTTGAAGGTTGAGGGAACCGTGGACAATATGAAGCTGGGAAAATATACAGTAAAGTACAGCTTTACAGATCAGGGCAGTGAGATATGTAAGAGTATCGAGATAACAGTGGAGGATGATGAAGCTCCCGTTATAACAAGGGTTCCTGTGGAGATAAAGCTGGAGAGTTACAATGGACAGGCTGATGAGCTTGCAGATCTTGTTGCATCTTATGTGAACGCACAGGATGGTGATACACTGATAAGGACAGGAGTGGCCACAGATGGCAATGGCAAGACTCTGGATGGACAGGCACTCACAAGTCTTGGACAGGACGTTATATGTGTGGCTGTTAACAAAATGGAGTCCAAGGCGGGCAGCTATACAGTTGTGTGCTGTGCGAAGGACAGCAGCGGCAACAGATCATCCTATCACACAGTCACAGTCACCGTTGAAAAGTAGAGGTGGATCATGGCAGACAGGAAAAGTACAATTTATGATCTCGAAGCAGAGAAGATAAAAGAAAAGATAATCATATTTGCCGCCGATACAGGTGGATATACACAGAAAGAGGTCTCCTTGGAGATTCAGGCATCCCTGGACGAGCTCACGGAGCTCATAGACACAGCCGGAGCCGAGGTCGTGGGACGGCTGGTGCAGAACAGGGACCGCATTGCAAATGACTTGTATCTGGGAAGAGGAAAGGTTGAGGAGCTCAGGGAGATGATATATGAGCTGGGCGCCACAGGAGTGTGCTGTGATGACGAGCTGTCACCGGCACAGTTGATGAACCTTCAGGACGCACTGGACATAAAGGTTATGGACAGGACAATGGTCATTCTCGATATATTTGCAGCACATGCTGGAAGCTACGAGGGCAAGCTGCAGGTGGAACTTGCACAGCTTAAGTTCAGAGCCACCAGACTCGTTGGTATGAGAGATTCATTGTCGAGACTTGGCGGTGGAATCGGAACGAGAGGACCGGGAGAGAAGAAGCTGGAGATAGACAGACGAGTCATAAGGGACAGGATCTCCAGACTGAAGGCGGAGCTCAGGAACGTTGAATCCCAGAGAAGCCAGCAGAGAAAGCAGAGACAGAGGAGCGCTGTGCCGGTTGTTGGCATAGTCGGATACACAAATGCGGGCAAGTCGACCCTGCTGAATGCACTCACGGGGGCAGGAGTATTACAGGAAGACAAATTATTTGCGACCCTTGATCCTACGACAAGAGGATACAAGCTGCCGGGGGGACAGAACATACTGCTCACCGATACGGTCGGTTTTATAAGGAAGCTGCCGCATCATCTGGTCGAGGCCTTTGGCTCCACTTTGGAGGAGGCAAAATACTGTGATGTCATCCTTCATGTTGTGGACGCATCGGATGAAAACTGGGATAAGAACATAGAGACGGTGTACGGCACATTAAAGCAGCTCAAGATAGATGAGAATTCGGGAAAACCTGTGATAACTGTATTCAACAAGATAGACAGAATATCAAAGGATGATCTGGTGGGTGTGCGCGATCTGAGAGCGGACAAGACTCTGTATATCTCGGCTGCCACGGGACAGGGACTCCCGGAGCTTGCCATTGCGATAGAGGAAATACTTAGAAATCAGAAGTCATATATAAGGCATACATTTGCATATTCTGAAGCAGGGCTCACAGGACTTATACACAAATACGGTGAGATCCAGACAGAGGAATATCTGGACGATGGCATATTTATAGAAGCTTATGTTCCAAAGTCAATACTTGGAAAACTTGGACTCAGTTTCGACGATGAAGCTGATTTTTAGTGCCAGCAATGTGGCGTATCAGGCGTTAACGTGCCATTTCACATTGCTTACATAATATGAAGAGATAATAAAAAATGTTTACATTTTATAAGTATTTGTGTAAATTTACAGAGGAAGGATAATGGTTATTCACACAGAAAGGGAGATATTATGAGTGATAATAACATGAATCAGATGCCGGACGGAATGAATCCTAACGGCGCCGATGGTCCACAGCCATCACAGAATCAGCAGGGTGATGCGGGTCAGCAGTATAGCGCAGACCAGCAGTATGCAGGACAGTATGGTCAGCAGCAGTACGGAGCAAACCAGCAGTACGCAGCGAATCAGCAGTATGCAGGACAGTACGGCCAGCAGCAGTACGGAGCAAACCAGCAGTACGCAGCGAATCAGCAGTATGCAGGACAGTACGGCCAGCAGCAGTATGGAGCAAACCAGCAGTACGCAGGACAGTACGGCCAGCAGCAGTATGGAGCAAACCAGCAGTACGCAGGACAGTACGGCCAGCAGCAGTATGCAGGACAGTATGGCCAGCAGCAGTACGATGCAAATCAGCAGTTTGCAGATCAATACGGTCAGCAGATGAATGCACAGCAGAGTGTATATGATCAGACCGTGAACATGTATGGTGATCAGGCGCACAAGCCTGAGTCTCCAAAGAAGAGAAAGGGTATCAAGATAGCCATAATAGCAGTTGTGGCAGCGCTTGTTATCATAGCAGCATTTGTTGTTGTATTCTTCGTGTTCATCAAGAAGAGTCCTAAGGATGCGGTTAAGGACGCGATGGAGAACACAGCAAAGGAACTTGAGAACAATAATATTGTGGGTATCGTCGGAGCAGATGACATAGATGTCGACAAGCTGGACGTTCAGTCAGATTTTACCATCGACAAGGTTGCCGGAGATGGTAAGCTCGACGGTTCAACATTTACATTTGACGCAAGCACAGCCAAGAGCGACGGACAGAACAGCTTCAAGCTTGATTCTTCCATGACACTGGCAGGCGAGACAGTCAGTGCGGATGTTGTAATGATCGGTCAGACGCTCTATATGTCATGTCCTGATCTCTTTACCAAGACATTTTCATTTGACATGAACAGTGTTATGGCAGAGCTCGACAGCAAGGATGCGGGAGCCGGCGGTTCAGTTGACAGCGAGGCTCTTCAGAAGATCATAGATGAGGATCTCAAGCCGGCTGCAGATAAGCTTGCAGAGTCCATAACATATGAGAAGGTCGGCAAGGATGAGTTTACAAATGCAAATGGCAAGACTATCAAGGCAGACCACTACACAGTGACAATCACAACAGACGCTATAGATGAGTTCTCACAGGCACTGGTTGACTGTCTGAACAAGTACATGGACAGCAATCTGTCAGATGATATGATGGATCAGATGGGTGTTACAAAGGATCAGCTCAAGCAGTCCATCGGCACTATTCCATCTCTGGTCAGCGCAGTAATGACAAAGGATGCCGTTGCAAATGTATACGTAGAAAACGACAAGGTGATCCGTGTTGACTGGGATTATGATCTTGCAGCAGCAGGCGTTAAGATTTCATTCACAGCAGATTACATGGGTGACGGAAATGTCACATCAGATGCTGTAACAAAGATAGCACTTACATACGGTTCAGATGTAAATATAGAGCTCAAGAGTGAGTCAAAGACTGACACATCAGGAGATAAGATATCAACTGACAAGAAGTACACATTATCAGCAATGAGCGGCGGAGAGAGCCAGGAGTTCACAGGAAATGTGACATCAGACTATGACAAGAACAGCGGTAAGATGAGTGGAAGCATATCTGTTGATGTACAGGGTGAGACTGCTCAGGCTGCATTTGAGGGTGTCCTTGCAGATGTCAAGAAGGGCGAGTCATTCAGCATAAATGATGCAAAGCTCACAGTTACAGTATCAGGCGAGGATGTTCTTCAGTGCTCAGGAAATCTCAAGGTAGCAGAGAAGGACAACAAGATAGAGGCTCCTGCAGCAGGAGATGTGGTTGATTACTCAGTTCTCAACAGTGATGATGTAGATCAGTACATCAACATGGATAAGATGGAAAAGATCGTATCAGCATGGAGCGAGATATTTGACTCAGTAAGTGTTGACAGCAGACTTGATGGAAAGTTCGGCACCGACTCAAAGGATACTGAGGAGGAAGAGCCTGAGACAACAGAGGCAGCTACAACAGAGGAAGCAACCACAGAGAAGTCAAATGACAGCACAGAGGAGGAAGACCTTTCAAAGGTTACATTAAGCCTTGGCGATAAGTCAGTAAAGATCAATGATCCAAAGGGATACGAGAGAAGCTATGCTTCAGAGTATACCATATCTTATAATGATGAGAAGGGCGATGTATATGCAAGCTATTCTACATATACACACTATTCAGCAAGTGATCTTGTGAAGAACATGAAGGATACTTACACAGAGTATTACAACGATGAGAACTCCAAGGTCAACGAGATGACAGATGGCACAGTGAAGGCAAAGGATGGCACAGAGGTAACATATCTTGTGATACAGCTCACATCATATGATATGGACAGAACAGAAGTGCTGTTGGTATATCCTACAGGCGAGGATGTAGTTACATGTTCTATCAGCTACTGGGATAAGGTCGACAAGGTTGACGCGCAGAAGCTGTGTGAGACATTCATGGATGCAATTGAGATAAAGTAATAGCTGTACAGCGTGCAGGGAAAATGTGAAAAAGGCAGGAGGCAGTGATGAAGGTCGTTAATGTGAAGAATGTGGCGATAGGAGAGGGAATGACTAAGATCTGTGTACCTCTGGTAGCTCCGACGGATTATGATGTGGACTATCAGTTGAGGATCATAGCGAAGTCGGAACCAGACATGGTGGAATTCAGAGCGGATATGTACGAGAAGTGCTTTGACAGAGAGGCACTTATGAAGACTCTGGCGAAGATCCATGATAAGCTGGGGCAGTTCCCTATTATATTTACATTCCGAACAAAGGGCGAGGGTGGCTGCATGGAGGCAACACTCAGCCAGTATCACGACCTTCTTATTGACGCTATAGACAGTGGATATATAGACATCGTGGATATAGAATATTTCTCCGACATGGAGATTGTGGATGAAGTCATAGCGGAGGCTCATTCCAAGGGTGTGTATGTCATAGTGTCCAATCACGATTTCAAGACTACTATACCTATGGAACAGATAGTTGACAGATTTAAGTCCATCATATTCACAGGTGCAGATATAGCCAAGATAGCCATGATGCCTGAGGAGGGATCGCAGGTCGTAGATATGATGCAGGCTGCAAAGGAACTGCAGGATAGTGGAAATCAGACCCCTCTCATAGTTATATCCATGGGTGAACTTGGTGTGGAGACAAGAACCACAGGAGAGATGTATGGCAATACGATATCATTTGCCACAGCGGGCATACCTTCCGCCCCTGGACAGATATCTGTGGATGCACTCAGGAGCCAGCTCACCATGATACATCACATTATAGCTGGTAAATAATAATAATTATATGATGCTATTATTCTGGAAGTCACGGATGAATGCCGTGGCTTCCATTTTTTTAGTGTTGTGTGGCTTGTTTCGCAGATATATGGTATTATGACATAAATGTTCCGGGGCCTTGTATGGCAGACGGCGGCTAAGGAGATAAGAATATATGGAAGAAAAGATACACAAGAGGAGAGTGCACTACAGTGGCACCCATCCGAAGAGGTTTGAGGAGAAATACAAGGAGCACGATCCTGAAAAATATGCGGATACGATAGAGAAAGTCATAAGCAAGGGAAGTACCCCGGCAGGGATGCACATTTCAATATGTGTAAATGAGATACTGGATTTCCTTCAGATACAGCCGGGACAGCAGGGGCTTGATGCGACATTGGGCTATGGTGGTCACACAAGGCGTATGCTTGAGAAGCTTCAGGGAAAAGGTCATATGTATGCACTGGATGTTGATCCTATAGAGATAGTGAAGACGAAGCATAGACTGTCTGAAGCTGGATACGGAGAGGATATACTCACGATAAAGCAGACAAATTTCAGGAATATCGACCAGGTGGCAGAGGAGGCCGGGGGATTTGATTTTATCCTTGCGGATCTTGGAGTGTCTTCCATGCAGATAGACAATCCAGACAGGGGATTCACATACAAGTTTGATGGACCACTTGATCTGAGGCTTGATCCGGAGAAGGGTGAGTCGGCGGCGGAGCGTCTACGAGAGGTTTCGTATGAGGAACTCGTTGGGATGTTCCAGGAGAACTCGGACGAGCCTTATGCGGAGGAGATCGCCACGGTCATCATGAAGAGAAACCGAACTAAGAATTATGTGGAGACCACCACGCAGATGAAGGATGCCATCGAGGAGGCATTGGCATTTGTGCCGGAGAAGGACAGAAAAGAGGCTGTGAAGAAATCCTGTCAGAGGTGTTTTCAGGCTCTGCGAATAGATGTGAACAGTGAGTTTGAGGTTTTGTATGATTTCCTTGACAAGCTGCCGGATGCGCTCAGACCTGGTGGAAAAGTGGCGATACTGACATTCCATTCAGGTGAGGACAGACTGGTGAAGAGGGCGTTCAAGGCTGGGGTGAAGGCTGGTGTTTACAGCGAAGTCAGCAAGGATGTCATCAGACCGTCAGCGGAGGAGTGCGCCCGCAATCCGAGGGCAAGATCGACGAAGATGAGATGGGCTGTAAAAGCAGAATAAAGGACACAGAAAGGCGACATCGTCTGTATATCATGTTAATATGATGACAGGGGATGTCGCCTTTTGGACATATGTTTCAGATGTATTGTGGCTGACTATTTCACAGGAGTTGAGGCAAGTGAGATGAATGTGAGCTGCGCCTGTGATGGCATACAGGCAGAGGAAATGCTCTATGAGAATCAGTATGATCTTTTTTTCGGTGTTGATAAGCTCCCGGTAAATGTGTAACAGGCATATAGAGGATAGTAAAAATGTCCAGGATAATTTAGGCAGAACATTTATAGAAATCATAATAAAATTTTCATATATAATACAAAAATATTCATATTTTTTTGATGTAATCGGTATGATATACTTCAAAATGTAGTGATAACTTGCATATATACGAAGAAACCATCGTAAGGTTAATTTTAAGAGAGGTATTAATATGGGAGATTATAAGGCAGCAGAGAATAGATATAAGAATGTTGAAGGTACAGGATTTTACAGACATTGCGGCAAGAGCGGTCTTATGATGCCGCCTCTGGCACTTGGACTCTGGCACAACTTTGGAACAAATGACGATTACGAGAATATGAAGAAGATGTGCTTTACCGCATTTGACAACGGAATAACACATTTTGATATAGCAAACAACTATGGCCCGGTGTATGGAAGTGCAGAGGAGAACTTTGGAAAGATACTCAGAGAGGAACTGGGTGCGTACAGGGATGAGCTGATAATCAGCACTAAGGCCGGATTCGATATGTGGGAAGGCCCTTACGGCAACTGGGGCAGCAGAAAATATCTCATAGCAAGTCTTGACCAGAGCCTTAAAAGACTTGGCATCCCATATGTGGATATATTCTATCATCACAGAATGGATCCGAACACTCCACTCGAGGAGACCATGGGAGCATTGGCGCAGATAGTGAAGAGTGGAAAGGCACTTTATGTCGGACTCTCCAACTATGACGGACCTACCATGGCAAAGGCGGAGCGCATACTTGATGAGCTTCATGTGCCATTTGTGATAAATCAGAACAGATACAGCATACTGGACAGATCTGTCGAGAACAATGGGCTTTTGAAGCAGACATACGCATCAGGCAAGGGACTCATATGCTTCTCGCCTCTGGCACAGGGAATGCTGACAGACAGATATCTGAAGGACATGCCGGCGGACAGCAGGGCTGTGAAGGACGGAAGATTCCTTCATGAGGATCAGGTGCTTGAAACTAGACCTCTCCTCAACCAGTTAAATGAGATCGCAGCCGGATATGATATGAAGCTATCAGAGCTTGCCATAGCATGGCTGCTGAACAAGCCGGAGGTCACAACAGTGCTGATCGGTGCTTCAAAGCCTGAGCAGATCATCAGCAATCTCAAGGCTGCTGAAAAGCAGGCACATACAGTCATGACCGATGACGAATTACAGAAGATCGAGGATACCGTTGCAGCATTTGGAAGATCATAAAATAGGCAAAACTTTCTTTTCATCCCCCTCGCAGGAGAAGCCGGATAGAGCTTCTCCTGTTTTTTATATCTGTGCAGACGTTGGGAGAAGTCTGTGCTGTTACAAATACATAAAAGTATGGTATTATATCACACAGAATCTATGTTACGGAGAAAACTGGTGAAGGAATATATAAATGAAGCACTTGAAAAATATATAGAGAAGGGTACATACCCGTGGCACATGCCTGGGCACAAGAGACAGCCGATAGAAGCCGTCCAAAATGTTGATAACATTTCAAAATCCCGGGAAAACTTCTGGAACGGGGTGTATGCACATGATTTCACTGAGGCTAAAGATCTTGACGACATGCATGAGCCGGAGATGTTCATAGCGGACAGTATTGCCGAGATGAAGAAGGTGTATGGAACATTTGCAACATATATGCTGGTGAACGGTTCCACATCCGGACTTATGACAGCTATACACGCCACCTGTCACAGGGGAGACGTGATACTTGCGGCAAGAAACTGCCACAAGGCGGTGTACAACGCCATCTGCATGCTTGAGCTTGATCCTGAATACATAGTGCCGGATTATGTTGATATGAGATGGCGCTGTGGCGTGAATCAGAATGGAGAACAGACGATAACAGATGGGATGACGTATGCCAGCGGCGAAAGCAATCGCGGGACTCGGGAAAAGATGGCTGCCAGCAGCGAAGTCAATCATGAAACAGAGGAAAAGGCGGCTGTCAATGGTGAAGATGATCGTGAAGTGTCAGAGAGGACGGACATATTGGGTGATATATCTCCGGATAAGGTAGAGCGTGCGATCAACATGTTGATAACGGATGGCAGAAAGCCAAGAGCGGTGATCATCACATCGCCGACATATGAGGGCGTCATGTCAGATATAAGAACCATAGCCGAAATCGCACACAGGTATGGAATATATCTCATTGTGGACGAGGCACAGGGAGCACATCTGAACTTCATGGAAGGACATGAGACCGCCATGCAGCAGGGCGCGGATATTGTCATCGAGAGCCTGCACAAGACCATGCCTGCACTTACCCAGACATCGCTCCTTCATGTGATGAATCCGAAACTTGATGAGAGAGTCAGGAGATATCTGCAGATATTCCAGACATCATCACCTTCGTATATATTTATGCAGAGCATGGAGAAGGCAGTTGCATTTGGCGCAAATAACAGAGATGAATTTGCCAGGTATGGGCGGAGGCTTGAGGCATTTGCCGGGAAATGTGATGGGCTCAGAAATATACGGCTGTTCAGACCTGATGCTTCCTCAGTGAAAAATGATGAGATCTGTAATGCGTGTAAAGTGTTCGACCATGATGAGGGCAGACTGGTATTTGTCGTGAGACCGGGAACTGTAGACGAGTCGGGACAGAAATTTACAGGGGTTATGCTTGCTGAAATTCTGGCGGACAGGTATGGGCTGATTGTTGAGATGGCATCGGTGAGTTATGTCATTTGTATATCATCTGTTGTGGACAGTGCAGACAGTTATGATATACTATTTAATGCGGTGGCTGAGATAGACGGGAACCTTGGCTATGAGCCGGATAAAACAGACCGGCAGGAGCTGGATATCATATCCGGCAGAAGGTCAGCTATGCCGCCGGGAACCGCGTGGGACAGACCAGTGGAGAGCGTGCCGATTGAGGGTGCGGCTGGAAAGGTGTCGGGGGCATTTGTATATGCATATCCGCCGGGAATACCTGTGCTGGCGCCGGGAGAGGTCGTTGACCGGCAGGCGGTGAACGGAATAAAGTCCATGATAGACAGCGGACTTAATGTGGCAGGAGTCAATGACGGTTATATCAAAGTGCTGTGCGGAGAGTGATATGTAGCACTATGATCTGGAAGGTTTGATAAGAATCACAATATAAATATGAAAGGTGTACATGTGCAGGAACAGCATATGGCAGGGTTAGGATATGAAAGGAATATTTATAACTATAGAGGGCCCGGACGGAGCGGGCAAGACCACACAGAGGGAGCTGCTTAAGGAATATCTGGAGAAGAAAGGCTATGACGTGCTGATAACCAGAGATCCGGGGGGAAATCCCATAAGTGAGGCGATCCGCGAGGTTATATTGAACAAGGATTTTACAGAGATGGGATATATGACTGAGCTGCTTCTGTATGCTTCGGCGAGAGCACAGCTTGTGAAAGAGAATATCAAGCCTGCACTGGATGCCGGTCAGGCGGTGATTGCAGACAGATTTGTGGACTCATCCGCTGTGTATCAGGGAATCGGAAGAGGACTCGGAGTTGACACGGTGTATAAGGTAAATGAATTTGCACTTCAGGGAATCATGCCTGATATGACATTCCTTATGGATCTTGACGCACAGGAAGGAATAGCAAGGAAGAAAAATCAGGCCGAGCTTGACAGGATGGAAAATGAAAAGCTTGATTTCCATCAGAAGGTCGTGGATGGATACCGCAAGTTGGCAGATATGCATCCTGAGAGAATAGTAAGGATAGACGCTACTTTACCTATTGATGAGATTCATGGTATAATAGTAGGGTATGTAGAGAAGAAACTTAATCTTTAATATATTTTGATTTTGGAGAAGGTCAGAATAGACATACAGAAACAATTAATTGTAAGGGGGTTGGTATATATGATAGATTTCACAGACATAATCGGACATGAGGACATAATACGCCACTTCAAGAGCAGCATTGAGCTGGGTAAGATATCCCAGGGCTACATCATCAATGGCGAGACAGGAAGTGGAAAAAAGACCCTTACCAGGGCGTTGGTCAAGACTCTCCAGTGTGAGGAGGGCGGTACAGAGCCATGTAATCATTGTAAGTCATGTCTTCAGTGTGAGACGGGAAATCAGCCTGATATCGTGTGGGTGACCCACGACAAGCCAAATGTGATCTCGGTTGAAGAGATACGTGATCAGGTGAATTCTGATATTGATATCAAGCCTTATAGCAGCAGATATAAGATATATGTTATAGAGGATGCACAGCTTCTGAATGTGAATGCACAGAACGCTTTGTTAAAGACGATCGAGGAAGCTCCGTCCTATGCAATAATCATACTGCTCACCAACAATCTTGATAAGATGCTTCAGACTATACAGTCCAGATGTATAGTGCTGAATGTGAAGCCTGTCAGAGAACATGATATACTTGATTATCTCATGAACGAGCTCAAGCTGGACAAGCAGAAGGCTGACTTCTGTATGGATTTTGCCCAGGGCAATCTGGGAAAGGCCATCAGGCTTGCAACTAGTGATGAGTACAAGGAGATCAAGGAAAATGTGGTGAAGTTCATGAGACATATAAGTGATATGTCGGTTGATGACATGATATTTGCCATTAAGAATATGGAGCTGTACAAGCTCAAGGTAAGTGACTACATCGATCTGATGATGATGTGGTACAGGGACATTCTTATGCTCAAGGTGTCCAATAACCCGGGCCGGTTGATGTTCAAGGAGTATTATTCTGATATAAGAAAGCAGTCTTCACACATCAGCTATGAGGGTATAGAAAAGGTACTCAAGTCTATGGACAAGGCCAAGGTCAGACTTGAGGCGAATGTCAGCTTTGACATTGTCATGGAGCTTATGCTCCTAACCATGAAGGAGAATTGTTAATGAAAGAGATTATAGGAGTTCGTTTCAGACCAAACGGTAAGATATATTATTTTGATCCACAGAACTTTGAGGTCGAGGCCGGCAGTTTTGTCATTGTCGAGACCGCAAGGGGGGTGGAGTACGGCAAAGTGGTTCTGGGAAGACGAGAGGTAGAAGAGGGCAAGATAACGGCGTCACTCAAGCCGATCATAAGAATTGCCACAGAGGATGACACCAGAAGATACGAGGATAACAAGAAGAAGAGCAAGAGAGCATTTGGCATATGTCTTGAGAAGATCGCAAAGCATAAGCTGGACATGAAGCTCATCGAGGCTGAGTATACATTTGACAACAATAAGGTGCTGTTCTACTTCACAGCAGACAGGAGAATCGATTTCCGAGAGCTGGTAAAGGATCTTGCGTCGGTGTTCAAGACAAGAATAGAGCTCAGACAGATCGGTGTCCGCGATGAGACCAAGATGGTGGGCGGAATCGGCATATGTGGAAGGGAGCTCTGCTGTAACAAGCATTTGTCGGAGTTCGTTCCTGTGTCGATCAAGATGGCAAAGGAGCAGAACCTGTCACTGAATCCTACTAAGATATCCGGTGTGTGCGGAAGACTTATGTGCTGTCTGAAGCATGAGCAGGACACTTACGAGTATCTGAATGAGAAGCTTCCGAATGTAGGAGATTTCGTCAGGACCATAGATGGCAATAAGGGCGAGGTAATGTCAGTGAACGTTCTCCGACAGAAGGTTAAGATCGTGGTGACAGACAAGGATGACAACAAGGAAGTTATGGAGTATCCTGTGGCTGAACTCAAGTTCAAGCCTAAGAGAAGAAAGAATTCAGAGAGACTCAGCGCTGAGGAGTACAAGGCACTTGAGGCATTGGAGGACAAGGGTGGAAAGTCCAAATTTGACGATTAAACCGGATGTGGTTATAAAACCTGATGAGAGGATAGATGATCTGCAGTGCAGAGGATATCAGATCATACAGAACAGCGGGATGTTCTGTTTTGGAATGGACGCTGTGCTGCTTGCAAATTATGTGCGATTTAAGAGGAAGGGCAGATATTTGGATCTCGGGACAGGAACAGGTATCATACCTATACTTCTTGCTGCAAAGGAATATGGAGAAGGGACTCTTACCCGGAAGGAGAGGCTGGCTGTTTTGGACGCTATTGACCGTAAGATAGCGTCTGATCATCCGGAAATAAAACGAGGATTGACGGATGCTAAGCCTGCTGATAATGCACGTTTTATAGGTATAGAACTCCAGACTGAATGTGCGGACATGGCGGCAAGGAGCGTGAGCCTCAATGGGCTTGACGGTTTAGTGCGAATAGATAACGGAGATATAAAGGAGGTCTCTTGTAACTACAAGAAGGCCTCCTTTGACATAGTGACCTCAAATCCGCCATACATAAAGGGCAGTCACGGTCTGGAGAATCCGGATGCTCCGAAGAACATAGCGAGACATGAGGTGCATGTGACGTTGGATCAGGTGGTGGCAGCGGCAGAGCATGCCCTTAAACCCGGCGGAAGTTTTTATATGATACATAAGCCGTTCAGGCTGGCTGAGATATTTGAATGCCTGCATGAGCACAGGCTTGAGCCAAAGAGGATGCAGCTTGTACATCCATACATAGATAAGGAGCCAAACATGGTCATAGTGGAGGCCGTTAAGGGTGGCAACTCCATGATCAAGATTGATCCGCCTATGATAGTCTACAAAGCTCCGGGAGTGTACACGGAGCAGCTGCTGGCGACGTATGAAGGCAGTGCAAAGCGGTAACAGGCAACGGCTGCAGCATGAAAGTGAAAAATGTTGTAAACACCCTAATGTACATATTACAGATAGTGAGGTTTATATATGGCAGGCAAATTATATCTGGTGGCAACACCCATAGGAAATCTTGAGGATATGACATATAGAGCCGTCAGGGTTCTTTCCGAGGTGGATGTGATAGCGGCGGAGGATACGAGGAACAGTATCAAGCTGCTCAATCATTTCGAGATCAAGACTCCCATGACGAGTTATCATGAATACAATAAATACGACAAGGCGAAGGTTCTCGTTGAGAAGATGCAGCAGGGACAAAGCGTTGCAGTTATCACTGATGCCGGAACTCCGGGTATATCTGATCCCGGGGAGGAGCTTGTGAGACAGGCTCTTGCCGCAGGGCTTGAGGTTACACCGGTGCCGGGGGCGTGTGCATGTATATCGGCGCTCATCAGCTCAGGACTTTCGACCAGAAGATTTGCATTTGAGGCGTTTCTGCCGTATGACAAGAAGGATAGAACAAGAGTGCTTGAGGAGATGAAGCGAGAGACGAGGACTATGGTGATGTATGAGGCTCCACACAAGCTGAAGAAGACTTTGGCGGAACTCATGGAGGCTCTCGGTGACAGGCATATAACACTTGCCAGAGAGATCACCAAGAAACATGAGACGATAGAACCAATGATGCTTTCACAGGCGATAGCCCGCTACGAGGAGGAAGATCCAAGAGGAGAATTCGTTATCGTGATAGAGGGGCTTGATGTGAAGAAACTTGAGGAGGAGAAGAAGAACTCGTTCGAGGCTATGTCCGTGGAGGAACATGTCCAGATGTACGTTGATCAGGGTATGTCCAAGAAGGATGCGATCAAGCAGGCAGCTGTAGACCGCGGAGTCCCTAAGAGGGATGTGTATAATGCGGTGATGAAATAGAAAACGGAGGTAGATTGGTGTCAGGTGCGGATAAACAAAAGTTTATCTGTACCTGACACTTTTTAATTTTTATGTAATATGGCGAAAAACAACTTGCATATACACAATGCGTATGATAATATAAATGTGCAATATACGCAACGCGGGCACAAAAGTAACATGCTAACGGGAGATATGTAGTCAAAGGAGAGTGCGATATGGACAGTAAAGACTATCTAGTAGAGCTTAGAGAAAGCACTGGTATGACCAGAAAGGAGTTTTGTGAGTATTTCGAGATACCATATAGGACAGTTCAGGATTGGGAACTTGGAAACCGCAAGATGCCGGATTATCTCTTGCGTCTGATGGAGTACAAGATCAGGATGGAACAGGGAATAAAGGATGGAAAAGAGCTTGAAAACAACAAATAAAGCCACTATACTTCAGATAAAGAAAGGCGGTGGAAAGGATGGAAGAAATGCAAAATCAGGAGTTATGTATTTTACTTGATAGTATCCTCGCACTACTTGAAACGAACAATGAGGATAAAGCAAAAGAGATTATAAGAAACGCAATAAAGAGAATAGATAAAGGATCGACATCCAGCTCGAAGGAAGAGTAGGTTGAACAGAAAAGATGGGGGCTTTTTTTGCTTTTTAAAAGTCCCCTTTATTTCAGATTTATCCCCACCTTTAAAACCCAAGGTGTGCAATAAATGTTCCAATAGCATAACCTGTGCCATATATCATAAGTGCGATCAGGCCTATAATCATTATCCTTCTTATCAATATCTGGATTTTGGTTCCGTGATTCATCCAATTCTTGAAATCATTTCCGTTCGTTTTCATAAACAGCCTTGTCATCTCAGGATATGCCTTATCATTTTCCCATTTGGAAATCGATTGCCGGGAAACATCTAAAACCTCCGCAAGCTCTTCCTGGGATAGATTATTTATATTTCGCAATTCATACAATCGTTCTCCAAAAGTCATACCTTCTCCTCCGTGGCGCTGCCGATCAGATATCCCCATTTATATACACCCTCGGAACCCTCACCGATATGTTGCACACGATCACATCCACATTGGTATCAAGCATATTTGCCATATCCTCGATGGACATGCCCTCGCCGAGAAGAGTCACGGTGTCGCCGCGCTTTACATCTGGGATGTCTGTAATGTCTGCCATGCACTGATCCATACATACGCGTCCGATGATCGGCGCTTCATGGCCGTTTATGATGACCTTGCCCTTGTTGGACAGATAGCGGCTGTAGCCGTCGGCAAATCCGACAGGCAGAGTGGCAATCTTTGTAGGCCTTTTGGTGACAAATGTTCCGCCGTAGCCGATTTCTGAACCGGCAGGAACCTCCTTCACCATGGCAACGTATGTGTACCAGCTGAGGATCTCCTGAAGTCCTGAATTCTTCCAGTCAAAATCATCAGAAGGAGTGAGACCATAGAGGATATCACCGCATCTCACCGCATCAAGCTGTGCCTCAGGCAACATCAGTATGGCAGGGCTGTTGGCTACGTGGTGCTTTGGTATGACAACCCCCATCTTCTCAAGTTCATTTACGGCGTGGAGATATAGGTCAAGCTGCTTTCTTGCACTTGTGTGATCCCCCTCGTCAGCCCTTGCAAAATGTGTAAATATACCTGTTACGTTCAGGTCGTCCATCTCGCAGATCTTCTTTATAGTGTCAAATGATTCCTGACATACCGGGAATCCTATTCGGTTCATACCGGTGTTCAGCTTTATCTGGACATTCTGTTTCTTGCCGGCTCTTCTTGCAGCGGCAGCCATGTTCTCAGCACCCTCCAGAGAGAACAAGGTCAGGTCGAGGTCGTACTTTACTGCTTCATCCAGCATATCATCGGCGGTGTCTCCAAGTATAAGCACGGACTCTGTTGCGCCTGCGTCCCTGAGCATTTTGCCCTCCTCCCAGATGGCAACTGCGTAGCTGTCGATGCCGCATTCCCTAAGTGTTGGGTAAAGTCCGGCGATGCCGTGTCTGTATCCGTCACCCTTCATGACGGCGGTAAACTCCACGCCCGGCTTCAGTCTTGCCTTGATATTTGCGATATTGCTTCTGAGCTTTGCCAGATCTATAACTGCTGCAGTTCTTCCTGCAAATGGTCTGTTATTCATAGTTATTCTCCTATTTTACAACTGTCATATATAGTATCTAGGTAATTATATTTTTAATTGTTGAATGAGTCAACACGTGTGTTATGATGTTGTTAAAAGTCACGCAGAATATATATTTTACAACCCCGTTGTATCCAATTCTATGATCATCTGTTCCAGTTTTTGCTCTCTTAATAAATAGCACATATAGATTGGAAGGTATGTTATAGCACCGTCTGTCTCCACGTTTCCAATTGATAAAACATATGCTTTTTCAAGATGATAATCCGGAACTTTCATAAAATTATCCAACGCTTTGTGTGATTTATAAGCCTTTCCCGATTTAACTTCAATTGGAACAACCTGACCATTCATTTCTATTGCGAAATCCATCTCTCCGATTTTCTGCTTTTTACAGAAATAAGGTTCGAAACCATTGGCAACCAATTGCTGTGCGACTGCATTTTCAAAATGAGCACCATTGTTGACTTCCCCGTTTTTATTTATCAGCTCAACTTTAGTTTCTGCCGGATAAGCGCTGGTCAGCAGACCGATGTCACTCGAGAAAAGTCTGAACACATTACTGCTCTTGCTCGCCAGAAGTGGGATTACCGGCGCATCTACATTATAAACAGGCAACGCCACGCCTGCATCTTTTAACCATAAAAAGCTGTTTTCATATCGATTAAATTTCAATTCTTTATCCAACATGGTAAATACAAATTTCTTATTTTGCTTATTCAACTCAGCCGGAATAATCTCATATATAGATTTCACTTTTAACTTTTTGTCTTCAAGCTCATATTGTGAAAAATCTTCCTTATAAAGAGTTGTAATATCCCGTTGAACTTTATCGACTTCCCGAATATCCTTGGTATTTATATAAGCTTTGACAGCATCCGGCATTCCGCCGACAATAAGATACACAAAGAACATTGCCAGAAGCTTTTTGTGTATAAATTCATCCACCGGGCTGGAAGTTTTAAATTTATCCTCTAACATATTCAAGGTTGTTGCTGAGACATTATTTGCCACCATAAATTCTTCAAAATCCATGGGATACATTCTTAAGACTGTCAGATACCCGACTGGGGCAGAAGCAATTCCTTTAAGCTCCACACCCAGTAGTGAACCGCTCATGACATATTTATAACTGCCCTCATCTACCAGAAATTTTATTTTTGTTACTATTTCTGGGCATTTTTGAATTTCATCAAAAAAAACAACCGTTTCGTGCACTTTACAATCTTCGGGCATGATCATTTTCAGTTTAACCAGAAATTCTTCTGCACTCATTTCTGCATTTAGATAAGATACCATATCCGGTTGATCAATGAAGTTGACCTCAAACTTGGTATATTTGCTCTTTTCAATTTCGTTTCTTATAAGCCATGTTTTTCCAATCTGTCTTGCCCCAGTTACCAACAATGCTTTATTTGAATTTTCAAGCCATTCTCCAATAATTCTGGAATCTTTTCTATACATACATTCATACCTCCCAAATACAATTTAACCTATTTGCCCCGTTTTTTCAATTACTATAAAATTATTTTGCCCCGTTTTTATTATTTTATTTTAATAAAATGCCCCGTTTTAATTGCTGACCCGAATATTTGTTGTCATTGAAAGCTGTGGAGGGTATAATATCGAAATATAAGAGAATTTATAAATGACTTGGAAGGTAGTATTGTTATGAGAAAAGAATATGTTATGGGTAACGGGGCCATAGCCCTCGGTGCACTTGCGGCGGGTCTGAACCTTGTGGCGGGATATCCGGGAACCCCGTCTTCGGAGATACTGGAGACAGTAGCAAAATACCCGCACGACGGAGTCCATGTGGAGTGGTCGGTAAATGAGAAAGCGGCTATGGAGGTTGCCGCCAGTGCATCATACAGTGGAGCGAGAACGCTTGTGACCATGAAACAGGTGGGTCTAAACGTGGCATCGGATCCGCTTATGTCACTGGCATATGTTGGAATAAAAGGCGGAATGGTCATCGTGTCAGCGGACGATCCGGGCCCTATATCATCACAGACAGAGCAGGATACGAGGATGTTTGCAGACTTCTGCAGGATCCCGGTATTTGACCCGTCGACTCCTGAGGAGGCATATCAGATGATACAGGATGCATTTGACTACTCGGAGAAATACAAGACGCCGGTTCTGTTCAGACCGACAACCAGAGTGTGTCATGCATATGCATCCATAGAGGTAAAAGACGAGTGGAAGGCAAAGGAATATGAGGGATTTGTAAAGGATTCAAAGAGATGGGTCATCTTCCCGAGATTGTCATTTGCCAATCATGCCATGATAGAAAAAAGAAATGTAGAGATTGGGGACGACTTCGGCAGCTACTCCATGAACACGGTGGAGGAAAGCGGCAGCAAGGCGGTATTCGCATCGGGAATCAGCTACTGCTATGCAAAGGAGACACTCAAGAACGTGCCTGATGTGAAGCTGGTCCGTATAGCGACCCCACATCCGTTCCCTGAGCAGTTCGTGAAAAATGCGCTGGATGGGGTGACTGAGGTCATGTGTCTTGAGGAGCTCAGCCCATACATAGAGAATCAGATATTACGCCTTGCAGGCAAATACCATATGGATATAGATGTCAGAGGAAAGCAGACCGGTGATGTGCCGACAAGCGGAGAGCTCAGCACAAACAAGGCTGCAGACATCCTGTGCGATTTTCTGGGACTTGAGAAGACTTCCCAGGTGGATGTGTCAGATGCACCGGCACTTCCTGTAAGGCCGCCTGTGCTGTGTGCGGGATGCCCTCACAGAGCGTCATTCTATGCGGTAAAGAAGGCGATGGCCGGCAGAAAGAGTTATTTCTGCGGAGATATCGGATGCTATACACTTGGAAATGCCATGCCGCTTGACATGGTGGATACCTGTCTGTGCATGGGAGCCGGAATCACTATGGCGCAGGGCTTCCACTGGGTGGATGAAGATGGCGTGTGCTTTGCATTTGTGGGAGATTCCACATTCTTCGCGTCTGGTATGACCGGCGTGGTAAATGCAGTGTACAATGATGCAAATATGATCCTGTGCGTGCTGGACAATTCGACCACAGCCATGACGGGACACCAGCCACATCCGGGAACAGGACGCAACATGATGGGCCAGTTCGTGGACAAGGTGAGTATACAGAAGGTTCTTGAAGGAATCGGAGTGAAGAAGATAGTCACTGTTGATCCGCTTGATCTTGAGGCGAGCGTGGCAGCAGTTAAGGAGTGTGCGGATATCAGAGGTGTCAAAGCGATCATTTTCAAGTCGCCATGTATAGCCATCACCAAGCCGTCTGGCAAGATGGAGATATTCGAAAAGTGTATACAGTGTAAGAAATGTATCAGAGAGATAGGCTGCCCTGCGATAATCCTGAAGGATGGTAAGGTGGCGATAGATGAAAGCCTGTGTACGGGATGCGGTCTTTGTTCACAGATCTGTCCGGTGGGGGCGATAGGAGGTGCTTGCAATGAATAAAGATATTCTGGTCTGCGGAGTAGGCGGACAGGGAACGGTTCTTGCGTCCAAGCTCATCGCATCGGCTTATATGGCAAAGGGCGAGACGGTACATTCGGCGGAGACCATAGGAATGGCGCAGAGAGGCGGAAGTGTCACGAGCCATGTGAGGATCGGTGAGGCGTATTCGCCACTCATAGCTCAGGGCGGTGCTGACATTATACTTGCGTTTGAGCCTGCAGAGGCGGTGCGCAATCTGGCTTATCTGAAAAAGGGAGGAATCGTCATCACCAACAACGTCCCGGTGAAACCGGCGACTGACTCGCTCATGAATTCAGGCTACGAGGCGCAGCCGATGCTTGACTACCTGAAGGATAAATGCGATTGTATAGTCATGGATGGCGCGGCGATAAGCCGTGAATTTGGTTCGGCAAAGTTCTACAACATAGCACTTCTTGGAGTTGCAGCAGTCAGCGGCAGACTTGGACTTGACGAGGCGGATATCATTTCAGCTATTGAGAATGGAGTGAATCCGAAGTTTGTAGAGGTGAACAAGAAAGTATTTGAATATGCGATGAAGATGTAGTTGGCGATGGGCTGACCGAAGGGAAAAAGGAGAGTAAAAATTATGAAGTTAAATGACACACAGCTCAGTCAGGTGGACGCTCAGATAAAGAGACTTGTAAAGACTGACAGCTATTATGGTAAGAAGTACAGAGAACTTGGTATAACAGATGTGACAAGTCAGGAGGCATTTGAGGAGCTTCCGTTTTCAAGCAAGGATGATCTGAGAAATGCTTATCCACTGGGAATACAGGCTGTTCCGGATGAGGAAGTGGTACGTATCCATTCATCTTCAGGAACAACAGGAAAGCCGGTTATCATACCTTATACAGCAAAGGATGTCGATGACTGGGCAACCATGTTCGCAAGATGCTACGAGACAGCAGGAGTGACAAAGAAAGACCGAGTACATATCACACCGGGATATGGTCTGTGGACAGCCGGAATAGGATTTCAGGCAGGCGCGGAGAAGCTTGGTGCCATGGTGATTCCTATGGGTCCTGGAAATACTGACAAACAGTTACAGATGATGATCGATCTTGAAAGTACAGTTCTCACAGCAACATCATCATACGCACTTCTTCTTGCCGAGGAGATAGATAAGAGAGGGCTTAAGGATAAGATACATTTGAAAAAGGGCGTATTTGGCTCAGAACGCTGGAGTGAGAAGAAGAGAAAGTATATAAAAGAGAAGCTTGGAATAGAGCTGTATGATATATATGGACTTACAGAGATCTATGGACCTGGTATCGGAATAAGCTGCGATGCCCAGAATGGAATGCACTATTGGGATGATTATGTTTATATAGAGATAATAGATCCGAAGACCGGAAAGACTCTCCCTGACGGAGAGGAGGGAGAGATAGTTATCACTACTCTGGTTAAGGAGGGGGCTCCGCTCATTCGTTTCAGGACACACGATATATCAAGGATCATTCCGGGTGAGTGTCCATGCGGAAGAAAGCATCCTAGACTGGATATCATCAAGGGCAGAAGTGATGATATGTTCAAGGTACACGGCGTAAATATGTTCCCAAGTCAGGTTGAGGAGCTGCTTGCACTTGTGGATGGAGTCCCAAGTGAGTACACCATAAATATAGCCCATGACGAGCCTGCCAATAAGGATATCATGCTGGTTACAGTTGAGGCCGAGGGACGTGTAGATTTTGAGCAGACAGGACGTCAGATCAGAGATCTGTTCAAGTCAAGGATCGGAGTTACACCGAAGATTACTGTTGTCCCTGTTGGAACGCTGCCTAGAAGTGAGAAGAAGACACAGCGTGTCATCGACCATCGTGAGCAGTGATATTTTTAGAAGGGATTTTATATTTATGAATTCAATCAATATAGCAGCTTGTATAGTTGCGTTTTTACTTGGGGTGGTGCTTTTCACTCTGGCAAATGAGATCATACTCAAGCTGCCTGACAACGAGAATATATTTAAGGGAAAGCCGAAGAGCTTTGAGAAGTTTTCTCCGAGATGTCTGTTCATACAGATCCTTGGTGGGGTGTTCGGCGTGCTGATGGTGTGGCAGTTTGGTGTGAGCCTTGAGGCGGTCACGGTATTCCTGTTCTTTGGACTGCTGACTATCATCACATTCATAGACGCTGATACCATGGAGATACCATTTGTGCTGAATGTATGCATACTGGTGCTTGGAGTTATATCCATATTCACGAGAGGTGGATTTTTACTGACAGGCGGAGATCTCTCTCTTGTGAGCAGACTTATTGGAATGTTTTGCGTGAGTCTTCCTCTGTTCCTGATAGTGCTGGTTATACCGGATGGATTTGGCGGCGGAGATATCAAGCTCATGTTTGCCGCAGGATTCTTTCTTGGCTGGAAGGCAACCGTCATAGCATTCTTCATCGGACTTATCATTGGTGGATGCCAGGGCGTGATACTTCTTGCAAGGCGTAAGAAGGGCAAGGACGATCATTTCGCATTTGGCCCGGCGCTCAGCGTGGGACTGATGATCGCGACATTTGTGGGATCACAGATGATGAACGGCTATATCAATATGATCAAGGCATCGTTTTATGCGTAGAGTGATGAATCCATGAAAAAAATAGTGCTGATGTATAAGTGATAAAAAACTTATACATCAGCACTATTTTTTATGATAGTATTCAAATGTAATTGCCTATTGTATATTTTCCATGTGAGGGATATACTGTAAAGAGCGTGCAATTTAACGCGTTAAAGCTTTTAATTGAGAAAGAAGAGCAATTATTAAGAGAGGTTAGGAGTTACGATTATGCCAATCACAGATTACTTAGAGAGAAATGTCAGAGAATATGGAAATGATGTCGCTCTGGTAGAGATAAATCCTGATGTGCAGGAGACGAGAAGGGTTACATGGAGGGAGTATGAGCTCATAGAGTCGAATCCTACATGCCAGTACAGAAGAGAGATCACATGGAGCGTGTTCAACGAGAAGGCAAACAGATTTGCCAATCTACTGGTATCACGCGGAATCCAGAAGGGAGACAAGGTAGGTATCCTCATGATGAACTGCCTTGAGTGGCTTCCAATATATTTCGGAGTATTGAAGACAGGAGCCATAGTGGTTCCGTTCAACTTCAGATACGATGCGGAGGAGATCAAATACTGTGTAGAGCTTGCAGATGTTGACGTGCTTGTATTTGGCCCTGAGTTCATCGGACGTATAGAGGCTGTCGTTGACGAGATAGCTGAGAAGAGAATCCTCTTCTATGTGGGCGGCAATTGTCCTACATTTGCAGAGGACTATGACAAGCTGACATCCAACTGCTCAAGTGTATTCGAGAAGAGGGACATCAAGGACAGTGATGATGCGGCTATATATTTCTCATCTGGAACAACAGGATTCCCAAAGGCTATTCTGCACAACCATGAGAGCCTGATGCATGCGGCAAAGGTCGAGAATGTACATCACGGACAGACAAAGGATGATGTGTTCCTGTGTATTCCGCCACTGTACCACACAGGTGCCAAGATGCACTGGTTTGGAAGTCTGATAGTGGGCGGAAAGGCAGTTCTGCTCAAGGGAGTAAGCGCCAAGACTATACTTCAGACGGTAAGCGACGAGAAGTGTACTATAGTATGGCTTCTGGTGCCATGGGCTCAGGATATACTGCTTGCCATAGAGAACGGCGATGTACATCTTGAAGATTATGAGCTGTCACAGTGGAGACTGATGCACATTGGAGCACAGCCGGTACCACAGAGTCTTATAAAGAAATGGAAAGAGATATTCCCTAACCATCAGTACGACACGAACTATGGTCTTTCAGAGTCCATCGGACCGGGCGCTGTACATTTGGGAGTTGAGAACATACATAAGGTCGGAGCTATAGGCGTGCCGGGTTATGGCTGGCAGGCGAAGATCGTGAACGAGGACGGAACAGAGGTCGAGCAGGGCGCAGTCGGCGAGCTTATCCTCAAGGGACCTGGTGTCATGACCTGCTACTACAAGAATCCGAAGGCGACAGAGGAGTGCCTGAAGGACGGCTGGCTGTACACAGGAGATATGGCTATGCAGGACGAAGATGGATTTATTTATCTTGTAGATAGAAAGAAAGATGTTATAATCAGTGGTGGAGAGAATATCTACCCTGTACAGATAGAGAACTTCCTCAGCAAATACGAGAAGATCAAGGACGTTGCGGTCATTGGTATCGCAGATGCCCGTCTCGGAGAGATCACAGCGGCGATCATAGAGGTAAAGGATGGCATGACCTGCACAGAGGAAGAGATCAACGAGTTCTGTAAAGAACTTCCAAGATACAAGAGACCAAGGAAGATCATATTTGAGCACGTTCCGAGAAATGCTACAGGTAAGATAGAAAAGCCACTTCTCCGTAAGATGCACAAGAGTGAGAACCTTGTTGCAGCGGAGAACAACGCATAATATGCAGGATACTTGCCATAATACAGCACAGAAAGGACAAAAAAGATGAAGACACCATTTATTACAAAGGCAAAGGCAGAGGAGATCATCAGGGAGATCCCTACACCGTTTCACATTTACGATGAAGAAGGAATCAGAGAGAATGCGCGAAAGCTTTATAAGGCGTTTTCATGGAATAAAGGATTCAAGGAGTATTTCGCTGTAAAGGCTACTCCAAACCCAACGATACTCAAGATCCTCAAGGAAGAGGGCTGCGGAACAGACTGTTCATCACTGACAGAGCTTATGATGTCAGATAAGATGGGATTTAAGGGCGATGAGATCATGTTCTCATCCAATGACACTCCTGCCGAAGAATTCGTGCTTGCGAAGAAGCTTAACGCAACCATCAATCTTGACGATTTCACACACATTGATTTCCTGGAGAAGTCAGCAGGAATTCCAGAGAAGATCTGCTGCAGATTCAACCCGGGCGGAAAGTTCTCCATATCAACCACCATCATGGACAACCCTGGTGATGCAAAGTATGGTATGACCAAGGATCAGATCATCGAGGCATACAAGATCCTCAAGGCAAAGGGCGTGAAGAGATTTGGAATGCATGCCTTCCTTGCCAGCAATACAGTGACAAATGAATATTATCCAACACTTGCAAAGATCCTGTTCGAGACAGCAGTTGAGATCAAGGAGAAGACAGGTGTAAAGCTTGACTTCATCAATCTTTCAGGCGGAGTAGGAATCCCATACACACCTGACAAGGAGCCAAATGACATCATGGTCATCGGCGAGGGTGTAAGAAAGGTATACGAGGAGGTTCTCGTACCTGCAGGAATGGGTGATGTTGCTATCTTCACAGAGCTTGGACGTTTCATGCTGGCACCTTATGGACACCTTGTTACAACAGCTATCCATGAGAAGCACACACACAAGGAGTACATCGGCGTAGACGCATGTGCAGTCAACCTCATGAGACCTGCCATGTACGGTGCATACCATCACATCACAGTCCTCGGCAAAGAGAATGAGCCGTGTGATCACAAGTATGATGTGACAGGTTCACTGTGTGAGAACAATGACAAGTTCGCTATAGACAGAATGCTTCCGAAAATCGACATGGGAGATATCCTTGTCATCCACGACACCGGAGCACATGGCTTTGCCATGGGCTACAACTACAACGGCAAGCTGAAGTCAGCAGAGGTTCTGCTCAGACCGGACGGCTCATTCAAACTCATCCGCCGTGCAGAGACACCTGAGGATTACTTCGCAACCATCAAGGATTTCTGGGATGTAGAGCTGTAACAGGCAGATCATAGATAAGCATAGAAAACCGGCAGTATATCAGTTGAAGCTCAACTGTATACTGCCGGTTTTCTAGGTGCATGAGCTGCGTTACACTGTCACCTCGAAGCAAATATAATTCTGTCCGGATATGGTTCGGTTATCCAGACATATCTTTCCCTCATATTCATCCACAAGTTTTTTCATGTTCGGAAGACCATATCCGTGATGCTGTTTGTCGATGGTCTTGGTTGTGTAGCCGTAGGTAAACATATTTCTTCTAAGATCAGAGCTCAACACAGGACCTTTGTTCATGGTACTTATGATGATCTGGTTCTGACTGCTGTCAAGAGACAGGGTGGCAGATCCCGGAACATCTACAGCCTCCAGAGCATTGTCTATTAATATTCCAAGTATACGTATGATCTCATATTCGGGCATACAGCTTTTCAACGTATGCTGTCTGACTATCACATTCAGAGTCTTTCCGTTCTTTTCAGCATTGATCATCTTGCTATATATAAAACCGGCGACAACAGACAGATTGATGCGAAGCAGCTCAGACTCACGGTATTCAGATACCATATTGTCCGAATAGTTTATCAGGGCATTTTTCAGAGACTCATAATCCCTATAGGTGTATGGAAGCATTCTGACTGCCATCAGATGGTTATCAAAGTCGTGCTGTTTGCTTCGCAGATCCTTTATCAGATCAGCCATCATAGGCTGATAGGTTTTAAAGCATTCCAGGTCGTGCTGCTGCTTTCCTATGGTTCGCTGCTGTCCCAGAATGATGATATCCGAGAGAATGACCACAACCGCAAAGCATGATATCACAGGTATATACACCGAGGTGTCGATGGTGCTGAATTTGTACAGCCCAGTCTCAATCATATACACAACGTACAAATGAATAGACAGGAATTTGATAATTCCACTGCCGCCCATGAAGGTTTGGAACACACGGTTCATAGGCGCATATCTGCACAGAGCCACTGAGATCAGAAATGAAAATACAGCACAGGAAATGGACAGGTATATCTCATTGTTCACACCCAGACGTGTCATACCCATGATGATAATGTCCTCAAGAAAAGCCGCATACAGATATTCAAGAATATACGCCATCAATACATAAAAATATCTGGTCTTCATAATATACAACAGCATGAGATAGGACAGCAGGCATAATGCCAGCCATCCAAATGCATTTGGGAAAATTAAGGAAACTGCATTCCCGAGTATAAGGTAAGCAGCCATTCCAATAATTGGGTGGCGCATATCCCGGAATTTTCTTCCGATGAGGGCAGATATAAAAATAACATCCTTCATTGTTTCCAATGTAAAGCATAGGAGATCAATTATAGAATTCGGCATTTCAAATACTCCTTATCATTGCTAAGCCTGTTCAACGTGTTTGTGCGCAGTTGTGGAAGCCTTAAGTCTGTGACCAAACTCTGTGGCATATTTGCGGCCAACCGGTATCCATTGATAGTCCGGTGTGTCAAGCGATACCATGGCGGTAACCTTGTCGTAGGTATCCACATGATGAAGGTTTACGATAAAGCTCTTGTGGCAGCGCGCAAAATACGATGGAAGAGAGTCCGCAAATACAGAGAGTCGTGTTCCTGTGGATATAAATAGTCCGGTGGTTGTGTGGACATGCATGTTTCGCAGCTCGGATTTAATGTATAGTATATTGTCTGGTCTGATCCTGGCAAGTACACCATCTCTGTCGGTAAGCTCTATTGGTTCCTCCCTGATCAGAGAAAGGTTCAGAAGCTTGGAGACAGATTCTATCAGATCCTGCTGTGAGTAGGGCTTGACCAGATAATCGTAGCAGTTGGTCTTGTGGATCGCTCTGGGAGCTTCGTTTACAAGAGCTGTCACGTACAAAATAGGAGTTGTCTGATAACGCGGATTCCTCCGCAATTGTTCTCCCAGCGTTATTCCGTCCTTATCCGGGTCGGCGCCAAGCTGTATATCCAGCAGAAAAAGCTGGATGCTGTGCGAATCTGCCAGAGCCAGAGCATCATCATAGCAGGCGGCCTTCAGACATTCTATGTCGGGGAAGGTTTCTTCTATTATTTCCGCCAGACCATTTAATTGTGCCACATTGTCTTCAACTACCAAAGCTCTCATTGTAAAAGACTCCTTCCTTCTATGTGTTGTAATTTAAACCATTACTTCAAAACGCACCAGAGTATCATCCAGAAGATAATCGTTTTCCAGATATATTTTTCCATTATATTTAAATACCAGACGCCTGAGATTGTAAAGACCAAGACCGTGCTTCTGACGATCACAGGTCTTGGTGGTATAGCCTGCCGTGAAAAGCTTTGCTCTGATCTCGGGTGTTAGCAGAGGACCCCTGTTCAGAGTGGTGATGATGATCCTGCCGTCACGGCTATCCAGGTGCAGAGTCATACTATCGTGCTCAGATATGGCCTCCAGTGCATTGTCGATGAGTATTCCCAGAACCCTGACCAGCTCATATTCAGGCATCCGGCTCTCGAGCAGATAGCTGTGAACGACAATATTCAGCTTTTTGTGCGCCTTTTCTGCCTGCTTTTGTTTGCTGTATATAAACCCGGCGATCACGAACATGTTGATTTTCAGAAGCTCGGTGGTTCTGTATTCGGATATAACCTCATCTGAACTGCTGATAAGAGCCTCCTTTAATGAACTGTAGTCGGTGTGTGTATATGGAAGCATTCGAATACCGGTCAATATATTGTCAAAGTCATGCTGCCTTCCCGTGACGTCCTCAATCAGATCATCCATCATAGGCTGATAGATGTTGTAATTTGCCAGATCGTGCTGCTGCTTGCTGATGATCTGTTGCTGGCTGAGGATTACTATGTCGGTGATGAGTACTATCACGGTGAAAAATGAGATGAGGGGGATAAGTGCATTGATATTAATTGCACTGTACTTTGACAGTCCTATTTCTACCATATAGAGAACATATAAATGCAATATGAGATATTTAGGGTACAGAGATCCTTCCATTAACAGTAAAAACCATTTATTCAGATTGATGAAACGACACAATATTAAAATTAAAATAGTAGATATTGCAGATCCAAGAAAAGATGAAAAAGCCTTATCCTGAATGCTAAATCGGTTAAAAGCCATAACAACTATATCCTGAATAAGGCTAAGCAAGGCATAGGATAAAACATATGCTATTGATGATTTGAAAAATGATACATGTAGTATGTAAGAAAAAGTGATAAAGCAGCATAAACACAGAATAATCCAGCCTAAGGCGTTAGAAAAAATATATGAGAGCACAGAGCATATAAAAAAATTACTGGATAGAGCAATAAAGGGATGACGCATTTTCTTTATTGGTATACCTGAGAGAGAGGATATAAGAGTAAGATAACAAATAAGTTCTAACAAAAAACAAAGCTGTTCAATAATTATGTCAGGCATATTTCCACGCTCGCTTTCCCGCAAATAATAAGAGATTTTAAAACATTATATGAGAGCAAAAAAGTTTAGTCAATTGTCGTTTATGACATGATAGATACCGTTCATGACAAATCAAGTAAAATATATTGCAATCTAAGTAGTTGTATGATAAAAGGAAAGTGGAGGTGGTCGAATAGAGAATCTAAATAAAATATTGAGCAGGTATTTGGTAAAGGCAATTGAAGGCGATGAGTACGATTCCGAGTCCGAAAGGACAGCAAAGATAGGATATTCGTTACAGAAAATAATAGATGATATAGAAAAGTTTTTTATCATTATTCTGATATCAATAGTATTTGATACAACCAAAGAAGCTCTGGTTTGTATGTTGGTAATATCTTTAACAAGGAAATTTATGGGTGGAATGCATATGACAACCTGGTTTGGATGTACGATGATGACAACTATGGTGTATTCTTTAGCGATAATAGGCGGAAAAATATTTCATTTCAGTTTACTTATGCAGAGTGCAAGTATTTTGTTATGTGTGCTTATGGTTATTTTATATGCACCGTTACCATCAGAACAACGTCCCAAATATATAGGGAAGAAACGTATAAATATAAAAATAAGATGTATAGCTGGATTGATGGTCTCGGCTGTTTTGAGCGTAATTATGAAATCTTATAGCAGTACGATAACATGTATTTTGCTGCTTGAGATAATAGAGGCAATCTTGGTTGTATGTAAGAAATCAATATTGCCAGATATTAAGAAGGGAGGCGAGAAAAATGTCTGGTAGCAAGGTAAGAGCAGTGCTTGGTGACATACTAGAAGATTTGGCAGGAGACATAATTAAATTGACTGGATGCCAGAATCATTGGGGAGAGATAGAACTCCCAGAGTGTCTCAGGAATATCGATTCGCAGAAAGAGACAAAGTAAAATATCCTGAAGAGTTGAGCTTCAGGATATTAGAAATATCAAGACAATCATTTGCTGGAAAAATCTTGATAAGCGGATTGTACTATCAGACACAGAAAAGTACAATAGCAAAATTGTTAAAAGTGGCAAAAGTGGAGTAAAGACCGCAGATAATTAATTAGGAGGGACAAAAGGTTATGAAGAAGTCAATGAAAACAAAGCTTGCGATGTTCGCTGTTGCAGGAGCGATGGCAGTGTCAGGAGCAGCGGGAATTGCTGCACCTGCTAAGGCTGAGAATGTACATACAAATAATGCAGGTACAGTGGTTACATGCAAAGAATCATATTCTAATACAGATAACGAGCTGTTTACTTTTAGCAACAATAACAGCGGATATGGTTATAGTTCGTACAGACGTAAATATAATAAGACAAAGGTTTATGTATATCCAACAGTAGGACCAAAGCTCAGTTACACAGTAATGGGCTCGCATTCATCAAAAGGGACAAACCCAATAGTAAAATCTGATACGCATATTATTCCGCTTGGAATTGAGGCGAGTATCACAAACATGGTAAACGAAAAAGGCTATGCCTATGCAGGCTTGAGGATGCACAGGACAGTCAAAGCACAGACTGATTCAAAGGGCTGGTGGAGTCCGGATTCCACAAGAAATTACACTATTTATGACTGATTAAAGCAGTGACATAAGACGGATGGCAAAGGCAGAGTTGGGAGGAGTAGAAGTGAAGAAGAAAAGATATCTTGTGATGACAGTGGCAGCAGTGCTGATCATGGCAGCAGTGGCAGCTTCGGCGTATGTGCTCCAGAAAAAACGGGAAACCCCAGAGGACAGAGCGTTAAGGAAGTCGTCTGAGGCGGCATCTGAAGAGACAGACAGCGAAGCTTCGGGAAACAAGACCGGAGAGAAAATAAGTGAAAAAGAAGGTGTGGGTGATAACGTGCTGATGTCAGGAGCGGTGAAGATAGAGCTGCTGTCGGCTGATGTATACACAGGTGACGAGATAACAACAGAGGATAAATATCCGGTTGAATATTTTCGCAGTGAGACTCTGCCGGAGCCTGAGTCGGAGGAGGAGATAACAGACTGGGATGCTCTGTATGAGGAGGCTCCGGGATACAAGGAATTTCAGGAGTCGGCAGGGGATGCGTATACTCCTGAGGAGTGTGAGGAGATAACTGCACAGTATCAGGATGTGATAGATAAGCATACGCAGACTGTGGTAAAGACCAATAAGCTGTATTTTATTAAGTGCAGACTGACGAATACCGGGGATGCGGTTGTGAAGAATGTGTTCCCATACGACATTGTGGAGAGGATTCCCGGTGAGAGTGAGGTTTCGTTCGTAGAAGGAATGGTATACTTTGACAAATCAGTCCACACAGAGGGCGATGACAGAGCCAGTTGGTACTATCTATACAGACTGGAAGGACACGAGACAATGGAATGTACGATTGGACTTGTTGTGCCACAGGAGCCGGAGGATGGCGTGAAATATTATTATGGACAGGTGATCACAGGATATTTTACGTACAATCCGGCGGATCTTCCGGATTTTGTGGATCTGGATGCACTCCCAAAGCCGGAAGCGGATGACAAGCCATGAGGTGGGAATCAGATTTTGTGGAGGTATATGCATGAGGAGAGGTGTTCTGATGGCATTGGGTGTTGTGAGCTTGTGTGCAGTCACCTTGTGGTGCGGAAGAATATACAGCGTTAACAGGGCGTACAGTGATGACACCAGAGTTGTAGAAGCGGCTGAGAATGTATCGGTGGATGGATTGCTTATAAAATGCAGGGAGACCCGCATATACAGTATAGATGAGTATAAAGCACGTTTTAATGTGGACAGTGTGGATGTGCTGAGCCCGGAGGATCGGTTTATCTGTACACGCCTGAATGTAGATAATACAACTGAAGAACCGATCGATTGGGATACTGTGATGGCGGCGACTGAGTGTGGCTTTGAGTCACAGACATGGTGCAGTTCGGTGAATTTGTATTCTGGCCGGGAACTGAATACGTTTACAAGTAATGATCTGGAGCCCGGAATGAATCAGGATATATGGTATGTGACAAGTCTGGCGCGGGTGTCATTTAGCAGGGATACGTGGGATAACCTGGAGCGGGAGAGCTTCTATTATGTACTCACCCTTGAACCTGATAAGCTGATGATCAGACTGGATATTGAATGAAGTGGTGTTGAGATATGAGAGTATTAAGATTTGAAATGACCAGAGCGTTCAGAAATAAGTGGCTTGCAGTAAGCATAGCTCTGGGAACGTTGATTGGGCTGGCGGACATATGGCTTAATGTCAGCCAGTATGGATTTAACAGAGGCAGGGCTTTGATCCAGACATGGATCGGGACAGACTATCAGTTTGCATACAACAGCTTGTTTTACGTACTGCTGCCACTGATTGCGTGTTTTCCGTATGCGGGGTCGTGTTATCAGGATCAAAAAACCGGATATGAAAGCAGTATATGTATTAAGACGTCCCGCTTAAGCTATATGATTGCAAAGGAAGCGGCTGTGGCGGCTTCGGGAGCGGCAGCCGTGGCGTGCCCGCTGCTCATAGCCATGTTCATTGCTGCGGGGATATATCCGGATAAAAGACCGGAAAAACTGACATTTTTGTATGCAGGAATTATAGACTGCCACATGTTCCCGAGAATATTTGCAGAGCATCCTGTGTGCTATGCGTTGCTGTTTACGCTGCTCGATGCAGTGTTTGGAGGGATAACAGGTCTTGTGGCTATGTGCTTTGCGAGGTGGTGCGGGAGCAGATTTTCAACGATAATGGCTCCGTTCGCATTGTATGTATTTACCGGTGTGATGTTTGAGGGACGTGGGATTGGAACCTGGTCAGCCATGCAGATGGTCAATCCACTGCAGAATGTGGTTACATACAGGTACCAGATGGTGACGATGTATGCTGCGGTGAGTGCAGCGGCACTCGTTCTTATATACATATGGCACAGAAGAAGGGATATTCTATGAAAGAAGGAAATACAGATAAAAAAGGAATGTATGTGGTGGACAGATATGAGGTGATGCGGGAATGAGGACTCTGAGACTTCTCGGAAGAGATATGGAAAATGGAATATTAAGGAGATGTGTTCTTTTTATACTGCCGTTACTGTTTGCGGTGTCGCAGACACGTGAGCTCCACGCATATCTTATCGAGCTTGCAGATGGGAATATCCTGTTGACCAACGGAACATTTGCGGACTATCTTCTGTTTGCGATGAAGGGGATGGAGGTGTATTACTTTGATCCAAGGAGCGTATTTTACATACCGATATACTGGTTTGCGTTCCAGATAGGCCTGGCCTATTTCCTGGCATATTATTCCAGTGATGATTTTGCCGCAAATGCGAGAGTGGTGTGCCTTGCGTCCGGAAGCAGAAGAAGCTGGTGGGTCAGCAAGCTCATATACTGTACGGTGGCTGTGGTAATGTATTTTGCTGTATGTGTGCTGACGATATATTTAATGGCGGCGGCATATGGGGCAGATATGACCATGGATATGACGGCGGCGCTGACAACACGGCTGTATCCTCCGCAGACATACAATCTTAGTGCCGCAGATCTGCTTCTGATAACATTATTTATACCGATGCTGGTAACGCTGGGGATAAGCCAGCTTCAGGTACTGGCGGGTTTTATAATCACGCCGGTCATCAGCTTTGCAGCGGTGTGTGGAGTGTATGTTCTGTCGGCATACTATACTGTATGGTATCTGTCGGGAAATTATACGATGTGGCAGAGAGTGTCATATGTAGTGGCAGATGGGGTTAATCCCATGAGTGGAGTGGTGCTTGCGGCTGGTATGCTGATCACTGCATTTGCAGGAGGAATCGTGTATTTTGATAATAAGGATATAATCTGATAGGAGAATACATATGAGCGAGATAAGGATAGAAAATCTGAATAAGAAGATAAAGGGTTCAGTTATACTTAATGATATCAGTCTGACCATGACTCCGGGCAGGATATATGGACTCCGTGGAAAGAATGGCTGTGGCAAGACAATGCTTATGAGAGCTATATGTGGTCTGCTCATACCTGATGGAGGACACATATATATAGATGATGAAGAGCTCCACAGGGACATAAAGTTTCCACGGAGTATAGGTGCTCTGATAGAGAATCCGTCATTTCTGCCTCAGTACACAGGCTTCAGGAACCTCAGGCTTCTGGCAAAGCTCATGGGAGGGATCAGTGATGACGATGTCAGATATGCCATAGAGAGGACAGGTCTTGATCCGGATGATAAGAGGGTATACAGAAAGTATTCCCTTGGAATGAAGCAGAAGCTTGGCATAGCAAATGCAATCATGGGAGAGCCGGATGTCATAGTGCTGGATGAACCTATCAACGCACTTGATGAAGAGTCTGTAGATAACATAAAGAAGGAGCTGCTGAAGCTGCGTGATGGAGGAAGTCTTATAATCACTGCCTGCCACGACAGGGAGGAGCTGGAATATCTGTGCGATGAGATATATGAGATGAAAGATGGAAGGATAGTACAATAAATGAACATAAAAAAACATCTGCTGCGAACTCCTGTATACCTGGGATCGCAGGGCAGATGTTTATTTTTTTGTAAGAAGAATTATAAGTGTTTTCAAAAACTGCTATATGGGTTATAATACTTTCAATTAAGCCTTTACAGGTTCAGGATAATCAACACCGAAGGTCTCGACTGTTACAGTCTTCATCTTCTGTTCCTGACGAGGCTTGTCATTGTAATCAGTTGGCACATTTGCGATCTTGTCTACGATGTCAAGTCCCTCGATAACCTTACCGAAGGCAGCGTAAGCACCGTCCAGATGAGGAGATGTCTTATGCATGATAAAGAACTGTGAACCTGCTGAGTCAGGCATCATGGAACGGGCCATTGACAGCACTCCCGGAGTGTGGGCCAGATCGTTCTTGAATCCGTTCTGTGAGAATTCACCTTTGATTGAGTATCCAGGACCGCCGATGCCGATTCCCTGAGGGTCTCCACCCTGTATCATGAAGCCTTTTATTACACGATGGAAGATTATTCCGTCATAGAAGCCTTTCTTGATCAGTGAGATGAAGTTGTTTACAGTGTTTGGAGCAATGTCAGGATAGAGTTCTGCTTTCATGACATCGCCATTTTCCATAGTGATAGTAACTATTGGATTTGCCATGTATATCATTCCTTTCTTGGTATAAGATAGGGTAATGATAACATCAGTTAACAGAACAGGCAAATGAAATTTGCAGATACAGAAGGAGAAAGAGATGGATTGGAGAAACATAGCAAGACCCGTTATTATAATAGCGCTGGCGGTATGTCTGGTGCTGTTCGGGGTATACAAGGTTAAGGAGACGTATACCGGATTTATGCAGGAATACGAGGGCACCTACAGTGCCGGCGGCGGAGAGAAGATCGAGGTTACCATACCTGAGGATACATCTGTCAAGGAGGCAGCATCTATACTTAAGGATGCGGGGCTTATAAAGTATAAGCTTGCATTCCAGCTCAGAATGACCGGCTCGCAGTACAGCCACAGTCTTCAGCCGGGTACTTACACACTCACAACAGGTATGTCGACATTGGATATGATAAAGACTCTGTGTTACGTGGAGTCGACCAGAGAGGTAAAATATACACTGACAGTTCCTGAGGGATTTACGGTTGAACAGATCGCTGACAGATGCGAGGAGCTGGGCTTCTGCTCTGCAAAGGAGTTCCTTGAGGCGTGCAAGTCGGGAGAGTTTGAGTATCCGTTTGAGATACCTTCATCGGAAGTCAAGTACGCATTACAGGGCTTCCTGTTCCCTGCTACTTACGACATATATGCAGATATGACTCCAAAGGAGCTCATACAGGACATGATAGACAAGTTTAACAGCATTTACACAGATGACTTCAGGAAGAAGGCAGAGGAGCTTGGATATACAGATTTTGAGGTTCTCACCATGGCTTCCATAGTTGAGAAGGAGTGTAAGCTGGATTCAGACAGAGCGATGGTTGCGGGAGTATTTATCAACAGATTGAATGATGACATGCCTCTTCAGGTAGATCCATCTGTTCTCTATGTTGTGACTGACGGTCAGTACAATCAGGCAGAGCTGTCATATGATGATCTGGAGGTTGATTCACCGTACAATACCTACAAGTACACAGGACTTCCTGTCGGCCCTATATGTAATCCGGGCGAGGCATCCATAGAGGGTGTCCTGAATGCGGTTAAGCATGATTACTACTACTACCTGACATCAGATGAGAGCCAGGGAGCATGTATCTTTAATAAGACATACGAGGGACATCTTGCTGACATAGAAAAGGCTGATGCAGCCAAGGCGGAAAAGGAAGCTGCAGAGGGTGATGGATCAGAAGATGGCTCCGATGAAAGCACTGATTCAGAGTAAAAAAATATAGACAAAATTATATAGCGAAAATTATCTAAAAGGGTATAAACTGCTTGCGATATATAGACTTTTTATATATAATAAAGGAGTATGTACCCTTTTGGGTTTTTATGCATCTAGTTATGCGCTTATGGAGGTGCGATAGGAGGAATATTTGATGAGGAAAATAAGTTTCAAGGTAAGAAATATCGGCTCTGAGAAATATTTGTCATATATTCTGAATGATGATTGTGAGTTTGACGAGGAGTTATTGGATTATCTGGAGGAGAACCGGATTCCTGAGCTCATTGATATCATTTATGAAGAGGATGATGAGAACGATTATCTTACATATAACGTTACAGGCAGGACAACGGTTGACGCACTCCTTTCGAATACGGTAAATGCTGAGAAGATATTGGGGATAATCAGAGGGGTAGCTTCTGGTATAGTTAATTTACGTGATCTTGGAATACCGGCATCATATGTGGTTCTTCACAAGGAGTTTACATATGTTAATCCGGTTACATACGATGTTGGAATGTTATGTGTTCCAGTTGAGTCAGAAGCCAATATCAATGCCGAATTCAGGATGTTCGCAAAGGACTTGCTGACGAGCGTTATTTATGATGACAGTGAGGATTGCAACTATGTGGCAAAGCTTCTCAATCTGTTGAATGCGGATAAGTTCACAGTGAGAAACTTCTATGCACAGCTCACAGAGCTTATGGAGTCTGCAGGAATGCAGGTGGAGGAGAACTTCGTTGATATAGGATCAGATATGTCGGTTTCACAGTCTTCAGTTGACACGGTGGAATCTGATACAAGTATGGATGATCTGCCTGAGTTTGAGGACGTATCATTTGGCGATGATGAGGAAGACGAGCTTGATGAGGTAGAGGAGATCAGCGACGAGGCGGCCGCAGCGAATGCGATATTCAAGGATCTTGATCTTGATTCGGATGAGACGAAGAAAGAGAATGTATCAAGCGAGATAGATATGTCGGTATTTGATGACAGCGTTCTTGAGGAGCTCGAGTTAGATGAGAGCCTTGATGAGGAAGAAGAGGACGACGAGGAGGGCATGACAGAGGCTCTCACATCAGATATGGCAGTACATGAGCCATCAGGACTTACAGAGGTTGCAAAGGCTGCCGATGGAGTTACGGAGGTTGAGCTTGACAAGAAGGATGAGCAGAAGCCGGTTCTGATATCTACGGACGAGCTTATGGATAATCCACCTGTTGTTAAGAATATCAAGATCAACCGTGCGAAGATCATACAGAAGGCGGTTGCTGAGACAGAGGAAACTCAGATAGATAACCCTACAGAACAGATAGTTGCACCACAGTTCATGAACGGTGACCAGCCGGAGCCTGAGACGAATATGGATCCGGTGAAGGCGAAGGCAGAGGAGCCTGAGCAGAAGGGCACAGGAAGCACTGTTGAGCTGACCGGAGGAATGAACGTAGTTAAGGATACCGAACCTGAGAAGGCAGCGGTTAACAAGAACGCTCCAAAGGCTATGCCATATATAGTCCGTGTCAACACAGGCGAGCGAGTTATGGTCAACAAGGCTGTGTTCAAGATAGGAAAGGCGGCAAGAGGTGTTGATTACCATGTCGGTGGTAATGGGGCCATCAGCAAGGTACATGTCATCATCTACCAGAGAGAGGATGGATGTTATCTGAAGGATAACAAGGCGACAAATGGCACATATCTCAACGGAGCGCGCCTGGATGAGAATGCAGAGCAGAAGCTTTCAAACGATGCCATGATAAGCATCGGTGGAGAGGACTTCATCTTCAAATTAAGTTAATATACACCACCCACGATGTGGGATAAGAGCAGGTAGCAATACCTGCTTTTGGTGTTTGAATGAAGGAATAATTTTTGACGGAAAATATGCGGATTTAGACGAAAGGGATTGAAAAAATGAACAGAGAAAAGGTTGTTGTAGTTCCGGCGGGGGAAACTTACAGAGTGAGTTACAGTCTGGATATCAGTGATGTGATAGATGCTAAAGTGTATGATATGAGCAGAAGCGGATCTATGCCTGAGATGGCACCGTGTGACATGCAGGAGAATGCCGGAGTCAGGGTGTTCAATTATCAGATCGATGACAAGAAGCCTCTTGCGGAGATACTGAGACAGGAGATGAACAAGAAGGAGATACTCACACTTCTGTACAACATTCTGCATGCACTGGAGATGTTTGGTAAGAATATGGTTTCGCTCAGCTATGTTGCAAGGGACGAGCAGTGTGTATTTGTATCGCCTGAGACATACGATGTCTGCTTTATTGTCGCTCCGGTACAGAAGGAAGTGACAGATCTCAACGATGTCAGAGCATTTGTGAAGTCGGTGATAGTTGATGCGAGATACTCAGAGAATGACAATGACAATTACGTAGCACGCCTTATAAACTGTGCGAATATGAGAGGTACATTTTCAAACTCGGACATGAAGAACGAGGTTAAGGCGATGCTTGCAGAAGCAGGCATAGACGCTGCTGAGATAGACAGGATGAAGGAGCTTTCCACAAATGCTCCAAAGGGTGGCAACAGCCACATACTTCGAGGTGAGTCACCTAAGGTGAGCAGACTCGAGGTTATGAGAAATAATGCGAGAATGAATGGATATGCACAGCCGATGGGACCAAACGGCCAGATGCCAAACGGAATGCCACCGATGGGCATGCCACCGATGGGACCGAACGGCCCGATGGGATCAAATGGTCAGATGCCGAATGGCAAGGTTCCGAACGGAATGCCGCCAATGGGCATGATGCCGATGGAACCAAACGGTCCGATGCCAAACGGCTCAATGGGACCAAATGGCCAGGTGCCAAACGGAATGCCACCGATGGGCATGCCGCCAATGGGGCCGAATGGACAGGTGCCAAACGGCCCAATGGGACCGAATGGACAGGCACCGAACGGAATGCCACCGATGGGCATGCCGCCAATGGGACCGAATGGCCAGGTGCCAAACGGAATGCCACCGATGGGCATGCCGCCAATGGGACCGAATGGACAGGTACCAAACGGCTCAATGGGACCAAATGGAATGCCACCGGTAGGCGTGCCACCGATGGAGGAGCCAATTAAGCCTGAGGTGGCTGGAGCACAGCCGCAGAGTGATAAAACGGAGAATGATGAGGCGGTTGAAGCAGAAGCACAGGATGCCAAGCCGGAGGTTGTAGAGCCTGTTGTGACAGAGCCGCAGGATGTCAAGCCTGAGCCAGCAGAGCCGGTTGAAACACAGCCACAGGAGATAAAGCCAATACCCCCAATGCAGGGCAACCCATTTGGAGGAAACCCGATTCCACCAATGCCACAGGCGCAGCCAATGCCGCAGATGCAGCCGGTGCCACCAATGCCACAGATGCAGCCGGTACCACCAATGCCACAGATGCAGCCGGTACCACCAATGCCACAGACACCGCCGATGCCACAGGCACAGCCAGTGCAGGGCAATCCATTTGATGGAGCACCGGCACCATATTTCCTTAGGGTGAAGACGGGCGAGAGAATAAGCTTGGACAAGGCAGAGTTCAAGATCGGACATAAGGCAAGACTTGTGGACTATGCGATTACTGACAATTCAGCTATAAGCAGAGTTCATTGTGTTATCACCAAGAGAAATGGCGTGTGCTTCATCAGCGATAACAAGTCTACAAATGGTACATTTGTGAACGGAGAGGAATTGAAGGCGGGCGAAGAAAAGTTCCTGACGAACAATGCGATCGTTATACTCGGGGACGAGGAGCTTGTCTATCACATTAGATAGAATATCCGCAACGAGAGTTGAGACATAAATATTGGGAGGAATGTATATGGGGTTTAGCGCAGTATACAATACAGACGTAGGAATAAAGAAAAAGACAAATCAGGATTCGCTGGCGATCAAGATAGCGGATACTCCAAATGGACAGGTCGTGTTCTCCCTCGTATGTGATGGCATGGGAGGTCTGGAAAAGGGAGAGGTTGCCAGCAAGGAAGTCATAACAGCTTTCTGCAACTGGTTTGACACACAGTTTGTTGAGATGGTTGACAACAACAGCTTTAGTGAAGAGCTGCTGAGATACCAGTGGATAAGACTTGCCGTGGAGCAGAATGAGAAGATCAAGGCGTATGGCGAGCAGAATGGATTTATGCTTGGTACGACCATTTCTGCGATCCTCATATACAGAGAAATGTACTACATTCTCCATGTTGGAGACAGCCGAGTGTATGAGATCACTTCAGGGATAAGACAGCTCACCGCAGATCAGACGCTTGTTGCAAGGGAGATCGCAGCGGGAAGACTTACACCGGAGCAGGCGGAGACGGACAGCAGACGAAGCGTGCTTCTCCAGTGTATCGGAGCTTCACCTGTGGTGGAACCGGATTTCGTAGTTGGGCAGGCAGCTCCCGGAGCGCATTACATGCTGTGTTCTGATGGATTCAGACATAAGATAACGCCTCAGGAGATGATAGAGAGACTTGGCCCGGGAACATGCGTCGACGAGGCGAAGATGAAGGAGGGCTGTGAGTTCCTCACAGAGCTTGTGAAGTACAGAAAAGAAACGGATAATGTAACAGTAGTGCTTATTAAATCGGAGTAATGGGGATCGATATATGACAGAGTTAGGAACGGTATTAGACGGAAAATACGAAATACTTAAAAAAGTCGGTCAGGGTGGTATGTCAATAGTTTATCTTGCCATGGATAACCGACTTAATAAACAGTGGGCTGTAAAGGAAATCAAGAATGATGGCTCCAAGAGTACAGCCACACTCTTAAAGGGATTGGAGCGAGAAGCAAATATCCTCAAGGATGTGGATCATCCGGTACTGCCACGAATCGTTGATATCATCAATGAGAATGGCACGATCTACGTTGTCATGGACTTCGTAGAAGGACGTCCACTCAGCGATGTGCTCAAGGCGGAGGGAGCACAGCCACAGGAAAAGGTAATCGAATGGGGCAGGGCGCTTGCCAGTGCGCTTGACTACCTGCATTCCATGAATCCGCCGATCATATACAGAGATATGAAGCCTTCAAATGTCATGCTGAAGCCGGATGGCTCGGTAAAGCTTATCGACTTTGGAACGGCTAAGGAATACATAGTGGAGAACAATGCGGATACCACGGCTCTTGGAACAAGAGGCTATGCGGCACCGGAGCAGTTCGGTGATGCGCAGGGACATGGAATCTACAACACGGATGCAAGAACAGATATTTACAATCTGGGAGCAACGCTCTATCACCTTGTTACCGGCAAGAATCCATGTGAGCCTCCTTACGAGATAAAGCCTATCAGACAGTGGAATCCGATGCTCTCATCAGGATTTGAGAGAATTATACAGACGTGCTGTCAGCCGAGTCCTGAGGACAGATATCAGTCTTGTTCAGAACTGCTGTATGCGCTGGATCACTACAACGAGCTCGACGATGCATACAAGGCAAAGGCAAAGCATAAGATAGCAGCGTTCTCAGTGGTTGCGGGATTATCGATACTCTCAGCGTGCTGTGCTGTGATAGGCGGAGTAAAGAAAGGCCAGCTCAAGGATCTTGATTACAACAACAAGGTCAACGAGGCGAGGGATGCAGTCGACGAGGGCGATTACAACAAGGCATTTGAGTGCTATAAGGCGGCTGTCGACATAGACCCAACCGCATCGGATGCCTATATAGGCTACATGGAGACATATGCTTACTATTATACAGAGGACGATGGAAACACTTCGGCCAACACCGAGACGGCGGCAGAAAAGGGAATAAGACTTGCACTTAAGAACAAGGACGAGATAAAGGACGACGTAAAGTTCAAGATAGCCATGTTGTATTACGACGAGGTCAAGGACTACAGTGCGGCCAAGAAATATTTCAATATGGTTGATGAGAGCAAGGACTTCCCGGATCAGGCAAAGCAGGCAAAGTATTACGCTGCGATATGTGACAGCAAGATAAACAAGTCTGCAAGCTTTGATACGAACAAGGAAAATATATTTGCATTCCAGGATTACAACAGTGACAACATAGATGACACCAATCCTGACAAATACACCAATTACCTCAACATAGCTTACATATATCTTGGCGAGATATCCAATGATCCGGAGCTTGCGAACAGAATAGAGGTGCTGATGGATGAGGCGATGAAGAACCTGGACGACAACGCAGAGGTGCTGAACAGCCAGTTCCCGGCGGACAGAGGCGTAAAATACTACAATGGCCAGTATTCAGGAGTTATGTACTCAGTATATACAGAACTTGCCGAGAATGCGGATGATGCGGGCCAGCAGTTACATTATTACAACTCTGCGGCGAACAGTGCAGCGCTTTATCTGAACAGTCTGGATATAGAGGGCGAGAATGCGACAGAGACATCCAAGAAAGCATATTCAGAATACTCGGTGAACGAGGCTGAGACTTATATCAAGATGGCAGAGAACAGCGGCGATGACAGCTACTATGATGAGGCAGAGAGAATATATGGCAACGCTGAGACTACACTTGGAACCGATGACAACGCAGCGGTCGTGTACGTAAGCCATCTGAGCTATCTGGTCGATAGATATTCGAATAAATTTGGAAGCGATTCGGCATCATGGAATGCCAGTGCCACAAGGGCTGTGAGGAAAGTGTACGAGAACGGTAACAAAGTTCCGGCACTTGCAAATGGTCTTAAGCAGGGATGGCAGTCGTTATCCAATGACCTGACAGTTAAGAGCATAGTAAATGGCAGTTCAAGGTCAACGAGCGAGTAAGGGAGGAGTGAAAGGTTATGGCAACAGTTTATAATGTAATGTTATATGGCGGCCTGGCACTTGCGATCGTATTCGCTATTGTGGCGGTGGTACTGTTCTTTGTGTTAAAGATACCGAAGGCGGTGGGAATTGCCACAGGCTCAACAGCCCGTAAGAAGATCGATGAGATCAAGGAGAAGGGCTATGAGAGTGTACAGGGAGGCGGTGCCTCCAAACAGGAGGCGATCAAGAACCATACATCCAGAATTTCGGTAAGGGATGTAAAGTCAACTGCAGCCGAAAAACATTCTGAAAAGGGAATGGCAAATTACGAGAAAGCGATAGCTGATCTCGGGAAAAAGAGACTGGAGGATGAAGGCGAGACTGCAACTGATATTCTCCGCGATGATGCCGAGGAGGCAACAGATATTCTGAGGGAAGACGAAGAGAATCTTGACATCAATGGCAGCAGCTTTGAGGAGGCGACAGACATCCTCAGAGAAGATGCGGATGAGGAAGCAACGGACATACTCAGAAGTGATGAGGCGGACGAGGAAGCAACGGACATACTCAGAAGTGATGAGGCGGACGAGGAAGCAACGGACATACTCAGAAGTGATGAGGCGGACGAGGAAGCAACGGACATACTCAGAAGTGATGAGGCGGACGAGGAAGCAACGGACATACTCAGAAGCGATGACGCAGACGAGGAAGCAACGGATGTACTTAGAAGCGATGACGCAGATGATTCCACAGCTGTTCTTCAGGGAGGACGCGCAGCGAGCTCGGTAAGAATGATAAAGAATGTAATTATAGTACATTCCGATGAAGATATATAGGAGGAGAGGGACATGAAAAAGGTTATGCAGAATAAATCACTTTTGCATCGACTGATCGCGCTTACGATGGCGGTAGTTATGACACTCACTCTTGTGGCGATCGATTCACATTTTCATTTGTTTGCGGAGGAGGAAGATATACAGACCATAGATGTAACGGCCATTGTAAAGGGCGATAAGGCGGATATGGTGTATGGCTTCAAGGATTTTGACAAGGCAATAAAGTTCAAGATCAAGTCCGACAAAGTTGACGGAATCGACAGCAGCAAGTTGGGAGTGGCTGTTTACAAAGGAGCTACAGCGGACGATAAGATCGCTACAGCCACAGATGCAGCAGGAAAGCTTGTCACATTTGATAATGTGTATGAGCTGAAGAATGACACAGCAGTACAGAAGATAGCTATTTACTATTATACAGGTACTGATGAGAGCGGCGATTTCGAGCTGCTTGGAACCATAAAGGTTGCCGTGGATAAGCAGACACCTACAATATCGGTTGAGGCTGATGATAACTACAACCTTCACAACAAGGTGAGCGATGGCTATTATCTCCTGAACCTCACAAGCAGTGATGCCGACAGAACATTTGTGATAGACGCCAAGGATACCACAGATGCAGCAGAGGGAAATGCCACAGGAATAGACTATGTGGAGTATTCATCAGACAATGGAAAGACCTGGAGCAAGACTGAGAGCACATCCCAGTTTGTTGCACCTGATAAGAGTGGAACATACAAGTTCAGAGCGGTCGATGTTGCAGGAAACAAGTCAGAGGAGACCAGTGTTATCGTCAAGAAGCTCAACGGAGCTCCTGTCATAACAAGTGTTACCCCTGAGATCATACAGAAGAACGGAGTGGATTACAGATTCCCTCAGCTCAAGGTAGATGATGCTTATAAGTTCACTGTACAGGTGAAGAAGGTTACAGTCGGCAGTGATAACACTGAGATAGATGACGTGAGCCTGTACTACGAGCTTACGGGTGCAGCTTCAGCAGTGGAGTGCACAGGCAAAAAGGCTGTGTCCGGCGGATATGAATATGAATTCGAGATAAGTGCACAGTGGTTCAAGAAGGACAATGCAGACAATGCAAAGAAGCTTGTCATTTACGCCAAGGAGAACGAGTTTGGCAATAACTCAGTCGGCGCAGATGAGGATGGCGACATTGTATTTGTAAAGGAAGGAAAGCCTGAACTCACAGTTACAGGCGGTTCCACAAGCTATGTGAAATCCACAAAGCTGACAGTGAAGGCAACTGGAGAGTATTCTTACATAGACACCGTGTCATACAGCGTGGATGGCAAGAAGGAAACGATCCTTGAAAAAGGAAACAAGTTCACATACAGCAGCGATGTCCGTGTGAGCGGTGGAGATGTACAGGATTCAACAAAGTCAGACATATATCTGGCTGATGGAGAGCATACCATCACATTTGCGGCAAAGGACTTCGCCGGAATAGATGGCAGGATAGAGACTGTAGTCAAGGTGGATAATACAGCACCTGTTGTAAAGGTTACGGACAACGCCGGAACAGACAGGACAAACAATGATCAGCAGTACACGGTCACAGACGCAAAGGAAGCTGTTCTTAATATAAAGTACAGCGATGCCACATCAGGTGTTGCATCGGCGGTCGCTTCACTCAAGAAGGCAGATGCAAATGGATCATATACATCAGTCAAGAACTGGTATTCAACATCTACAGGTGACAATGGCCTGCAGAGCGGAAAAGAGATAAGCATAGATGGTTCAGGAAGTTATGTCCTGACAGTTGTGGTAACTGACGAGGCTGGAAATAAGACAGAGACGAACACATATGTGTATGTCAATGTGGATGGCCTTTCAGGAGAGAAGTTATCTGTGAACGGTACAGATGCTGACAACGGCGCTATATTCTGGAGAAATGATGATACTCTGACTGTAGAGGGTGCAGTATCAGGCTTCCAGCTTGCAGCAGATGACGCAAAGCTGGTGATCACCAGAACATCATTTGCAGGAAAGAAGGATAAGGCAGTTGAGGTAAAGGGTACAGTTGCCGCTGCATATGACAAGAATACGGTCAACATATCCTACGAGCTTCCAGATGAGGGTGTGTACGAGATCTCACTCATGGCGAGAATACACGATCCGAACAATGCTGACACGAAGTTCAAAGAAGTACAGAGCATAAAGGTTTACTATGATAAGACTGCACCGGCAAATGTGAAGCTGGAGTGTGCAAACCAGAAATACAAATCAGGATCGACATTCTATTACAGATCAAAGAGTGACGTGAAGATCAAGGTCTCTGGTTCCGATAACAATGACAGCAATGGCAAAGTTACATATACAGTAGGCAGAAGCAGCGCAGCCGGATCACAGGACATTACAGGAAGCATTAATGTATCAGGAAATGATATAGAAAAGACACTGGATGCAAAGGCCCTTGGCATAACAGATGAAAATACAGAGTACACGATGACTGTTAAGCTGAAGGACAGAGCAGGAAACGAGAGCAAGGCCAGTCAGGAGATACACCTGATAGTTGATACCGTCAAGCCATCAGTGTCAATAGATGGAACTGCCGGCGGAAAGCTGATAAATTACTGGAATAACAGCAATGTGACCATAACAGCAAGGGGAACTGACAATTACTTCGTGGAGAAGTTCGTTGTGACAGGAACACGCGATGGCAGGAGCATAAGCAAGTATGAGCTGGATGCGGATTACACTGCAAATGCAGCAAAGTCCACAACATTCAAAGAGCCTGGACTTTATAATATCACGATCGTTGCTGTCGATGAGGTTGGCAATGAGTCGGGTAAGGCAACAACTTCATTTGTAATAGATAAGAAGAGCCCTGAGATATCAGTTGTGTCCGGTGGAAGCAGCAGATTCCTTAACAGGAGCAGAACTATTACATTTGGCATAGAAGACGATTATGGAATGGATGCACAGAATGCAACGCTTAAGGTACACTACAAGACCTACAGTGATTCGAACTGGTCAGAGACAACGGTTCCGTTCCAGACAGCAGATGGCAAGACCACTGCAGCATATAAGATGACAGCTAAGGGCGGCAAGGCAACTGTATATTATTTCACAGTTGAGGGAGCCGATAATTCCGGCAATGCACTGAAGCCGGCAGCAGACGAGGCGTTCAGTGTTCAGGAGGGCACAAGTGCTCTCAATACAAAGAATTATTACGTCGACACCACAGAGCCACTTGTGTATGTGGACGATGATCCTGAGTACAGACTGGATAATAACAATTACTTCAAGACTTCAATATCATTCAGAGTTGGTGTGGAGGAACAGTTCAAGTCGCTTCAGAACACCATTATCACAGAGAATGATGGAAATGCAGCAGTGGATGAGAATCCGCAATACTTCTATATAAAGAGTAACGGCGGAACATGGGGCAAGAAGTACACATATGATAAGGAAGGTGAGTATGATCTCACCATGACCGTTACCGACAAGTGTGGAAATGAAGGAACAACAGGAACCCATTTCTACATAGACAAGCACAAGCCTGAGATACAGCTTGGAAATGTCAACACTATAAACAACAGCGATGTGACAGTCCCTGTAACACTTACAGATAACATGAGAGGTGGAAAGTACACCATTCATGTAGTCAGAACAAATGAGGGTGGATCTGTTGTAGAGAACAGAGATATCAGAAAGAATGTTACCTGGGGAACAAAGGGCGATGGAGTCAGCACAGTCAGAGAGGTACTCAGCGGTGTGACATTTGACGCCCAGGGTGATTACACAGTCACCGTGTCCGCAGAGGATAAGGCGGGCAACAAGGCTGTGACCAGAACAGTGAAGTTCAGAATCGATAAGACTGCACCGGTTATATCGATTTCAGGAATGAACGACAGACAGACAACGGCGGTAAATGCAACCATCAGCATAGATGAGGCATTCTCATTTGCATATGAGAACAACAATCTTGCCGCAGATGCATTTAACGTGACAATAACCAGAAAGACGGACGGAACAGCGGCATCGAATATCGCTACGCTGGGAACAAGCAGCTTCTCAGGAAGCAATCCACATACCGCAACTTACAACTTTACAGAGGATGGCGAGTACACGATCACAGCAAATGCAAGAGATCTTGCAGGAAATGTGGCAGCCAGCCAGACCAAGACCTTCAAGGTTGACTCAAAGGCACCTGTTGTAAAGGTGAGCGCAGTGGATAAGAACAACAAGGAAGTAAAGAATTACGACCCAATAGGAAGTATGGATTCTTCCGCACCGAACTATGTTGATATGTCACTGAGCGTTCAGGAGTCATTCTTCTCGACAGATGATGTGAAGATAACCGTGAAGAAGGACAGCAAGGATGTGTCATCATCATACTTTACAAATTACAGCAATTCTTCAGAGCTCAGCACAGGAAGCCAGAGATTCTCTGAGGATGGTGTATACGAGGTGTCAATAACAGCGCAGGATGAACTGGGAAATAAGGCTGATGATTACAGCCTGGTATTCACAGTCGATAACACACCACCTGAGCTCAAGGCTACATCGACACTTGCCGGATTCATGAGCAAGAGCATTGCAAGCGATGACGGAACACTGCTTCTCAATGCATCAGATTTTGCTGATATACGAGACAAGGGCTACGAAGCACTGTGGGATGTAAGTGATACTTCAGACTTCTCGGTTGACGCCAAGATAGACGGAGTAAATCTTATCGATTTCTCAGATATGACAGACGGATATCACAAGATAACACTTACAGTAACTGACAAGGTTGGACACACGGCAACACAGGAATTTGATTATACGTATGATGGTACTGCACCACGAATCATCATAACAGGTGTTGAGGATGGAGAGACTCTCAGAGAGCCATTCAACATGACGATAGGTCTTGAGAATGAGGAAGACGAGATCACATCCATCGTTATAAATGGCAATACCATAGATCCTGCAAGCTATCAGGCAGATAACAAGTATGAGATGCAGGTAGATCAGTATGATACATACACGGTTGAGGTAACAGCCCAGGATAAGGCCGGTAATATAGCGACAACATATGACAGAGAGACCGGAGAGGTATTCACCTTCAAGCTCAGCGAAAAGATGTCACCGGTTGTGCTGATCATAATAATAATCGCAGCGATCCTGCTTCTTGCATTGCTTGCATTCATCATCATAGCTGGCAGAAGAAGAAAGAAAAACGCCGCTGCTTAATGTAGGAGAAAGTGCTATGTACAGGGCAGTTGTATTTGATATGGACGGCGTGTTGGTAGACACGGAGAAGATATACAGGAAGTGCTGGAAGGAAAACGGCATGAGCATAGGGATTCCTGAGGCACAGATGGAAAATGTATGTGACCGGGTGGCTGGAGGCAACAAGACCTCCAACGCCCGGGTATTTAAGGAAATAATGGGCGAAGATTTTGATTATCTTGCGTTCAGACAGAGAACAATGGATCTGTTCGATGAACATGTGGAAAAGTATGGAATAGACATAAAGCCACATGTCGAGGACACGCTGAGATTCTTAAAAGAACACGGCGTGAAGATAGCACTTGCAACCTCCACTGCGAGGACGAGGGCGCAGCAGAGACTTGATAGCGTTGGAATAGCCGGATACTTCGATGAAAAGGTATGCGGAGACGAGATCACCCACGGAAAGCCGGAGCCTGATATATATTTGAAGGCCTGCGGGAAGCTGGGCGTAAACCCAGACGAAGCGGTGGCCGTTGAGGACTCTGTGAATGGTATCATATCTGCCAGCCGGGCAGGGCTATGTACGGTCATGGTGGTGGATCTGATAAAACCAAATGATATCACGCGCGAGCGTGCATACAAAACCTTTTATGATATAGAAGATATATGCAGCCTGTTTGAGTAAACAGGCTGTATTTTTATTAATAAAATGAGGAGGAACATCATAATAATGTAAAGAGTAAAGAATATGGTGGTAGTATGTCTGCAAGTCAGAAATTTATGGGAGTTGTAAAGGGATTGATCCTGTCCTATCTGCTCACGATAATCATGCTGTTTATAACGGCGGTGGTCGTATACAAAGTGGGGATAAGCGATAAGGTGCTCGGTATACTGGTTGTTGTGATATACATAGTGGCCACATTTGCCGGGGGCTTTGTTACGGGCAGAAAAGTCAGGGAGAAGCGTTTCCTGTGGGGGATGGTGTATGGCCTGACTTACATATCGGTCGCATTGACCGTGTCGGTGCTGTTTACAGGTTCAGGCGACAGAGAGGGAATAGCAGTTATAACCAAGTGTATTATGTGCGTTGCAGGCGGGATGCTGGGGGCTATGCTCAGTTAAAAAAAACTTTTACTTTATATATCTTTGTGTTATAATCCCGGTATATGACATAAAAAGAGAGGTGTATCCAGAATGAAGAGAATTAAAACACTCACAAACAGGACTATGAAGAATACAATGGTCAAGGGTGGATGTGGCGAGTGCCAGACATCATGCCAGTCAGCTTGTAAGACATCATGCACAGTTGGTAATCAGAGCTGTGAGAATGTTAACAACAAGTAATTTGTAACAGGTTTGTATTTGATCAGCTAAAGGGGACCGTCGTTTATGATGACAGTCCTCTTTAGTGCGTGTATAAGGGTGCCGTGTGTGGCGCCTTGAATTAGAATTTCACGGATAGATCCGATGGAATATATTGAAGGAGAATTATGGTTCATCAGTACAAGAACAATGGTTATAATATAGTGCTTGATGTCTGTAGTGGTTCTGTACATGTCGTAGACGATCTTGTCTATGATATTATTTCTTTATATGAGGAGAATGATAAAGAGCAGATTATAAAGGCACTGTCACAGTATGACAGCGCAGATGTTTCCGAGGCTTATGACGAGGTAGCCCAACTGGTAGAGGACGGAACATTATTTACAGATGACGTATACAAAGATTATATTATAGATTTCAAGAAGAGAAAGACAGTTGTCAAGGCGTTGTGTCTGCATATCGCCCATGACTGTAACCTTGCCTGCAGATACTGCTTTGCCGGTGAGGGAGAATATAAGGGAGACAGGGCGCTTATGTCACTTGAGGTGGCAAAGAAATCCCTGGATTTTCTGGTTGCGAATTCCGGTTTAAGAAGAAATCTCGAGGTGGATTTCTTCGGCGGTGAGCCGCTTATGAACTGGGATGTAGTCAAGAAGACTGTGGAATACGGAAGAAGCCTTGAGGAGAAGTATGACAAGAAGTTCAGATTCACACTTACTACCAACGGAGTGCTTCTGAATGACGAGATCATGGAATTTGCCAACAGAGAGATGGCGAACGTGGTGCTCAGCATAGATGGAAGGAAGGAAGTCCACGACTACATGAGACCTACAAGGAATGGCAAGGGAAGTTATGATGTGATATTATCCAAGTTCCAGGAATTTGCCAAGAAGAGAGCAGGCAAGAGCTACTACGTAAGAGGTACTTACACTCATAACAACCTTGATTTCTCACAGGACGTGCTTCATATGGCGGATCTGGGATTTGACCAGATATCCGTTGAGCCTGTTGTATCACTTCCGGACGAGCCATATGCTATAAAGGAAGAGGATATACCGGTACTGCTTGAGCAGTACGATATCCTGGCTAAGGAGATGATCAAGAGACATAAGGAGGGAAGAGGCTTCAATTTCTTCCACTTCATGATAGATCTTGAGGGTGGACCTTGCGTAGCCAAGAGACTTTCCGGTTGTGGTTCAGGTACAGAGTACATGGCGGTCACTCCTTGGGGAGACCTTTATCCTTGCCATCAGTTTGTTGGTGAGGATGATTTCTGTATAGGAAATGTATTCGATGGAATCAAGAATCAGGATATAGTCAATGAATTCAAGCTGTGCAATGTATATGCCAAGGATAAGTGTAAGGACTGCTTTGCAAGATTCTATTGCAGCGGTGGCTGTGCGGCCAACTCATACAAGTTCCACGGCAATATACTTGATGCATATGACATAGGTTGTGAGCTTCAGAAGAAGCGTATAGAATGTGCAATCATGCTGAAGGCGGCTATGGCCGATGAGGCAGAAGAGGAATAAAAAGGGTAAAAGGAGAAGACGATGAAGAAGACAAAGAGAAACGCTGTACTCGTCATCATTGCCTTTCTGCTTATACTGGGTGTTGCTATATATACAGCAATATTCGGTGTTGCAGACAGAGGTAAAGTCGAGTACATCAAGCTTGGACTTGACCTTAAGGGTGGTCTGAGTGTAACTTACGAGATTCAGGAGGATGATTACAGCGACAAGGATCTCGAGGATACCAAGTATAAGATTGAGCAGCGTGTAGAGGCCTACACCAATGAGTACTCAGTCTATGAAGATGGAGACAAGAAGATCACAGCAGAGATCCCGGGTGTAACAAATGCAGATGAGATACTTAATGCTCTGAATATTGAGGGAAAGCTTGAGTTTCTTGATCCGGACAATTATACAAAGTGGTCACAGGGACAGGAGTATGAGGCTGCTCTTACAGGAGATGACATCAAAAATGCCACAGCCGGAATTGACTCAGATAACGGCAATGACAATGTGGTACAGCTTGCATTCACCGATGAGGGAGCTCAGAAGTTCGCTGATGTTACCGCGGCAAATGTTGGGAATATAGTATACATTATATATGACAACAAGGTCGTAAGTGCACCAACAGTACAGTCAGCCATAACAGGCGGAAGCGCAGAAATCAACAAGATCGGAAGCTACGAGGAGGCCGAGCAGCTTGCTACTACTATCCGTATCGGAGCACTTCCTCTTACACTTAAGCAGGTTCGTTCCAATATAGTAGGTGCTACACTTGGATCAGATGCCATCAGCACAAGCCTTAAGGCAGGTGCGATCGGTATTGCACTTGTATTTCTTATCATGATCATAGTATTTAGGATCCCAGGTCTTGTGGCATCATTTGCTCTGGCATTCTACACAATACTTGATCTGCTGGTACTCAATCTGTTCAACGTAACACTGACACTTCCTGGTATAGCTGGTGTTATCCTGTCAGTAGGTATGGCGGTCGATGCCAACGTAATCATATTCACGCGTATCAAAGAGGAGCTGGCGGATGGCAAGTCCGTAAAGCAGGCTGTAAAGGGTGGTTTCCACAATGCCCTGTCAGCCATCATAGATGGTAACGTTACAACACTTATAGCAGCTCTTGTACTTGGAATATTCGGAACAGGTACTATCAAGGGATTTGCGATCACACTGGCTATCGGTGTTGTTCTTTCAGTATTCACAGCTCTGGCAGTCAGCCAGTCACTGCTCACAGCGCTTGTAAATCTCGGCGTTACAGATGCCAAGTATTTCGGCGTTGCAAGAGAGCCAAAGAAGACAAACTTCGTGAAGGCAGGTAAGTTCTGTATGCTCGGATCACTCATTGTGATCATCGCATGCTTCTGTATGATGCCTGTTAATAATAAGTCAAAGGGTTCACCACTTAACTTCAGTGTTGAGTTTGCAGGCGGTACAAGCCTTACAGTAGGTTTTGACAAAGAGTACTCACTTAGCGAGGCTGAGAAAGATATAGTTCCTGTCATTGCAGAGGCAGCCGGTATCGGTGAAGCGGGAATATCAGTACAGACAGTATCCGGAACAAATGAGATCGTGTTCAAGATGCCTGAGCTTTCAGATGACGGAACAGATGACTCACAGATGTCCAAGGTGCGCAGCGCACTCACAGACAAGCTTGGCGCAGATGTCAAGGAGGCAAACGTAATAAGTGGATCAGTCAGCAGCGAGATGTCCAAGAACGCTATATTCTCAGTCATCCTTGCAGCTATCCTGATGCTTATATACATTGCTATCAGATTCCATGATGTGAAGTTTGGTGCAAGTGCAGTTATCGCACTTCTCCACGATGTTGCGATGGTATTCTGTCTGTATATTATACTGAGACTTACAGTTGGTAACACATGTATCGCATGTCTGCTTACCATAGTGGGTTACTCGATCAATGCGACGATCATCATATTCGACCGTGTAAGAGAGAATATAGGTGTTATGAAGCCTAAGAAGGCCACATACAAGGATATAGTCAACCTGAGTATCAACCAGACCTTCAGCAGAACAATATATACATCACTCACAACATTTGTTACAATATTCGTTCTGTATATCATGGGAGTGGCATCCATCAAGGAGTTCGCTCTCACACTTATGGCTGGTGTAGTTATCGGTGCTTACTCTTCAGTATGTATCACAGGTCCACTCTGGTACTACATGAAGACAAAGCTTGGTAAGACAGAAAAAGATGCTTAATAGAATAAAGTTATCGGACGGATGTCAGATGACAGATGATAACAGGCTTCCATGGCAGAGATGCTGTGGAAGCCTGTTGTATTATTGGGAGATGGAAGAGATATGAATTGTAAAGCAGTGGTGTTTGATATGGATGGAGTCATCCTCGATTCAGAACAATTGGTTGTCAAGAGCTGGCAGAAGACAGCGGACAAATATGGCATAGAGGACATAGAGAGCTTCTGTATGGCTGCCCTTGGACTCAACCGTGAGGCGGCGAAGAAGCTGTTCGTGCAGATGTACAAAGGAAGATGTGATGAAGGACAGGATACATTGGATGAGGAGAGATATGAGAGCCTCAAGGTTGAGATGGCGGCGGAATTCCACCGGGCAGCGGCAGAGGGAGAGCTTGTGCTGAAGCCGGGAGTTACGGACATGCTGAAGATGCTCAGGGATAATGGCATACCATGTGCCCTTGCCACATCCACCAGAAAAGAGGTAGTCACCATGGAGCTCATCAACCTCGGGGTGATAGATTACTTCGACAAGCTTGTATGTGGAGACATGGTAGATCGGAGCAAACCCGCACCGGATATATTCCTGAAGGCCTGTGAAGAGCTTGGAGTTGAGTCGGAGAGTGCATGGGCGGTGGAGGACTCATACAACGGAGTCAGAGCAGCATATGCGGCAGGGATGAAGATTGCCATGATCCCGGACCTCGTGCAGCCGGATGATGAGATGAGGGATAAGGCAGATTTTATATTTAAGAATATGAATGAGTTTCAAGAGTATATTCTTGAGTCCATCAGAGCATGACAGATGGATCCGACGAATAAAAAAAGAACTCCTGATGCAGAGAGAGCAAAATCTCTGTAACAGGAGTTCTTTTAGTTAGTTTTTAGGGGTTTAAGGGGACTGGTGAGGTCCCATATATAATATGTAAGTCCCGGCAAAGGACTGACATATTTTGATCTAATGGGTCAGTTAGATCAATGACTCGTAGAGCTTGGTGATATCCTCCACGCTAGTCTCTTTTGGATTGCCCGGACGACATGCGTCATCGTAGGCTGACTGTGCCAGGAATGGAATATCCTCTGGCTTTACAATGTCTTTAAGGTCTGTAGGAATGCCTACATCGATGGACAACTGGCGTACTGCGTCGACAGCAGCCTTTCTGTATTCTTCCTGGGTCATGTCATCCACGCCCTTGACGCCCATGGCTCTTGCTATCTCGCGGTACTTCTCGCCGGTAGCCTCTGCGTTGTACTCCATGACAGTTGGGAGAATGATGGCATTTGCAACACCGTGAGGTGTGTCATACAGAGCTCCCAGTGGATGAGCCATGGAATGAACGATTCCAAGACCTACATTTGAGAAGCCCATGCCTGCAACATACTGGCCAAGAGCCATATCTGCACGGCCCTCAGGCGTATTGGCAACAGCCCCTCTGAGTGAACGGCTGATGATCTCGATTGCCTTGAGGTGGAACATGTCTGACAGCTCCCATGCGGCTGCGGTGATGTAACCCTCGATTGCGTGTGTCAGTGCATCCATACCTGTTGCTGCGGTGAGTCCCTTTGGCATGGAGCTCATCATCTCAGGATCGACAAATGCCACAACAGGAATGTCCTTAGGATCAACACATACCATCTTGCGGTTCTTCTCAACATCTGTGATGACGTAGTTGATAGTTACCTCTGCTGCGGTTCCGGCTGTAGTTGGAACTGCAAATATAGGAACTGATTTATTCTTTGTAGGTGCAACACCCTCCAGACTTCTGATGTCTGCAAAATCAGGGTTGGCAATAACTATGCCGATACCCTTGGCAGTGTCCATGGATGATCCGCCGCCTATGGCGATGATGTAATCTGCCTCAGCAGCCTTAAATGCGGCCACACCCTGCTGCACGTTCTCTATAGTAGGGTTTGGCTTGATGTTGGAATAGATCTCGTATGCAAGTCCTGCACCGTCCAGAACATCGGTGACCTTCTTGGTCACACCGAACTTGATCAGATCAGGATCTGAGCACACAAGAGCCTTGGCGAAGCCTCTGCCGACTGCCTCTGTGGCGATCTCAGCGATGGCACCCGCTCCGTGGTAAGAGGTTTCATTGAGTACGAATCTGTTTGCCATAAAAATATCTCCTCCTTTGCACTGCGCATTTGTGATAGAACTTTCAGATGCTGCCATCAAAATGCACAAAAGATATATTCAAAATGTATATTTATTATAACATTTATACAATAAAAAGCAAATAGACATAACAGGTGAAATGTCAACATTTACAGGCAAAATGGCGGCATTTACACTGGTAATACCATAATGCGTCTGCTAAAATATGTGGATGGATACAGCAGGGATGCGGATATGTTCCTGCGATAAAATGATACGGAGAACAGAAGATGACATTGACACCGGAGCAGAAGGATATAATAGATAAATATGTGAAGAAGCCAGAGTGGAGAGTGGCGGGCAAAAGAGCGGACTTTAATGCCATAGGCGAGAGGTTCGGTGTGAGTCCTGTTGTGGCGAGGGTTATCACGAACAGAGGAGTCACCGGGGAGAAAGCCATAGCTATGTACCTTGATGGCGGCTGGGATTCCATGCACGATCCGGCACTGATGAAGGATATGGTGGAAGCCGGTGAGATAATAAAGGAAAAGCTCAGCGATAACAGGAGGATAAGGATAATCTCGGACTACGACGTGGACGGGGTTACCTCCAATTATATATTGCTTCTCGGCCTTCGGAGAACATGGACGGCGCTGCACGGAAGCTGCGCTGATGACTGCACCGTGGTGGATTACGACATTCCACATCGAGTGCATGATGGATACGGAATAAATAAAAGACTTATAGATGCCGCCATAGCGGATGGTGTTGATACTATCATAACCTGCGACAATGGAATAGCGGCGATAGAACAGGTGAGATATGCGAAGGAGCGCGGGCTTACGGTCATCGTCACGGATCACCATCAGATCCCATTTGAGGAGAGTGATGGCGGCGAGCGGGTATATATGCTGCCCCAGGCGGATGCGGTCATAGACAATCAGAGGCAGGACTGTGAATATCCATTCAAGGGGCTGTGCGGGGCCGGCGTTGCGTTCAAGCTCATCCAGTACATGTACAGGATATGCGGGATAGCCGAGAGCGAGGTAAATGAATTCATGGAGATCCTGGGGCTGGCTACCAACTGTGACATGATGGATCTGGTGGATGAGAACAGACTCTATGTAAAATATGCCCTTGAAAGTCTGAAGGACAGCCGCAATCCGGGTCTGAATGCCCTCATGATGCTCAGCGGCAGAAATGAGAAGAAGATATCAACGTATGATCTGGGATTTCTGATAGGGCCGTGCATCAATGCGGCGGGAAGACTGGGGGATGCGAAACAGAGCCTTGAGTTCTTGCTTGAGAGAGATCCAAATGTCGCCGAGGCAAGGGCTAGGGACCTGCTGGCTGTCAACAATGAGAGAAAGAGCATGACGGAGGCCGGAGCCCGGCATATCACAGATATGCTTGAGACAGCCACTGTGAACGGAGAGTTCGGACAGGCGGCTACCCTTGCGGACAAGGTACTTGTGGTGTATATACCGGCTGTACATGAGAGCGTTGTGGGAATAATCGCCAGCAGGCTCAAGGAGGCATACACAAGACCTGTGATGGTGTTCACGGACGCAGAGACGCCGGGGATACTGAAAGGATCGGGAAGATCCATAGACAGCTACAACATGTTCGAGGAGCTGAACCGGTTCCGGGAGATGTTCACTGCATTTGGCGGACATGCCATGGCGGCGGGCTTTTCCATAGAGAAGGAGAGGCTTGACGAGCTGAGGCGGAAGCTCAATGAAGCGGCGGTGCTGACGGATGAAGATATAACACCTAAGCTGATGATAGATGTGGCCATGCCGCTGGCGTACAACAGCATAGAGCTGACGGAACAGATCGAGAGGCTTGAACCATACGGAAAGGGTAACAGGAAACCGTTGTTTGCACAGGCGGCAGTACCGGTGCGAAGGGCGCAGATACTTGGAAGAAACAAAAATCTTCTGAAGCTCCAGCTTGATACCGGGTACGGAAGGTGCGTGGATGCCATAGATTTTGATCCGGATACATTTGTGAATAACATAAAACAGTGGTTTGGAGAGGATGAATGTGTTAAAATGTTAAATGGTCAGCCGAACGCCGTAGTGATAGATGTCGCATACTATCCGACCATCAATGAATATATGGGAAGACGTTCACTCCAGATGAAGATGGAGGCCTATAACAAGGGAATATAAGCTGACTTTGATGAGAATACTATTAAGTACATTTGTAATATATACCATACAGGAGGACGTAAGATGAGTGAGGTAGAAAAGTATATCAAGAGTATTCCTGATTTTCCACAGCCGGGAATCATATTCAGGGATGTGACAAGTGTAACAGAGGATCCTGAGGGCATGAAGCTGGCCATCGATGAGATGGACAAGCTGCTGGAGGGAGTAGATTACGATGTCATCGCCGGAGCAGAGTCCAGAGGATTTATATTTGGAGCACCGCTGGCATACAAGAACGGCAAGGGACTTGTTCTCGTGAGAAAGAAGGGCAAGCTTCCGAGAGAGACCGTGGAGATGTCTTACGATCTTGAGTATGGACAGGCTACTATAGAGATACATAAGGATTCCATCAAGCCGGGTGAGAAGGTCGTGCTGGTGGATGATCTTATTGCAACAGGTGGAACCATAGAGGCTGCGGCTAAGCTTATAGAGAGCCTTGGCGGAATAGTAGTCAAGATGGTATTCCTCATAGAGCTGACAGACTTGAAGGGAAGAGAGAGACTTTCCAAATATGACGTGGCTTCAGTAGTACAGTTTGAGGGCGAATGATCAGGGCAGAATAAAACAGGAAGTGTGGTGAGCATATGGGAGAGACATTGGATAAGACACAGGACAATATAATAGCTCAGGAGACAAAGAGGGCTGCGGAAGCAGGTGTTATCACCTCGGAGCAGGCCACGAAGGATGGAATAGCAGCCATCGAGAAGGCTCTTGCGTCTGGCAAGAATGTTCCTCAGAATGAACTTATAAAGCTGGAGGAGCAGGCGAATAAGCAGATGAAGGCGAAGAGAGAGATAGATCTGTCCACACCGGCAGATTTTACACCGCCGGAGGAATTGTATAAGGAGCTTATCTCAAGGATACTCACATATCACCCATCTGCCGACATCACTATGATAGAGAAGGCATATAAGGTGGCGGACGCTGCCCACAAGGGACAGCTCAGAAAGTCCGGGGAGCCTTATATCATGCACCCTCTGAATGTGGCCATAATCCTGGCAGAGCTTGAGCTCGACAAGGAGACGATAGTGGCAGGGATACTCCACGATGTCGTTGAGGATACAGTCATGACATCTGAGGAGATAGCAGCGGAGTTCTCCGAGGAGGTTGCTTTCCTTGTGGATGGAGTTACGAAGCTGACACAGCTCAAGATGACCACGGACAAGATAGAGGTTCAGGCGGAGAATCTGCGTAAGATGTTCCTCTCCATGGCGAAGGATATCAGAGTCATACTGATAAAGCTGGCAGACAGACTCCACAATCTGAGAACCCTCCAGTATCAGTCACCGGAGAAGCAGATAGAGAAGGCCAGAGAGACCATGGATATATATGCGCCTATCGCACACAGACTTGGTATCAGCAAGATCAAGGTCGAGCTGGATGACCTGTCCATGATGTACCTCATGCCGGATGTGTACAAGGATCTCAAGGCGCAGATAGATGAGAAGCTTACCGAGAGGGATGCTTATATCAAGAGGGTCGTTGCCGATGTCAAGAAGCATATTGATAATGCCGGACTTGAGGCTGAGATAGACGGAAGAGTAAAGCATTTCTTCAGTATATATAAGAAGATGAAGAACCAGAACAAGACTCTGGATCAGATATACGATATATTTGCGGTACGTATCAAGGTGAATACGGTCAGGGACTGTTACTCAGCACTGGGTATCATTCATGAGATGTACAAGCCTATTCCGGGAAGATTCAAGGACTACATAGCCATGCCTAAGTCCAACATGTACCAGTCCCTTCACACCACACTGATCGGACCTGAGGGACAGCCATTTGAGATACAGATAAGAACCTACGAGATGCACAGAACGGCTGAGTATGGTATCGCTGCGCACTGGAAGTACAAGGAGAACATAACCGGTACGGTCATGCAGAAGGAGGAGGAAAAGCTCTCCTGGCTCCGTCAGATCCTTGAGTGGCAGAGGGATACCGATGACAACAAGGAGTTCATGAGCTTTGTCAAGACTGACCTTGATCTCTTTGCTGAACAGGTATACTGCTTTACTCCTGCCGGAGATGTTAAGAACCTTCCTAGCGGATCCACACCTATAGATTTTGCCTATGCCATTCACACGGCGGTGGGCAACAAGATGGTCGGTGCAAGGATTAACGGACGACAGGTTCCTATAGATACCAAGCTCAACAACGGAGATCGTGTGGAGATCATAACCTCACAGAACTCCACAGGACCAAGCCGTGACTGGCTGAATATAGTCAAGAGTACACAGGCGAGGACAAAGATCAACCAGTGGTTTAAGCATCAGCTCAAGGATGAGAATATCAGCCGCGGAAGAGAGCTCATACTGAACTACTGCAAATCAAAGGGAATAGACTACTCCATGTACTCAAAGCCTGAGTATCAGGAGAAGATATACAAGAAGTACAATTTCCAGGATTGGGATTCCATAGTTGCCGCCGTTGGACATGGCGGAATCAAGGAAGGTCAGATAGTAAACCGTCTGATTGATGAGTACAACAAGGAGCACAAGCCACAGACTGCCACGAACGCTGAGGTTCTGGACGAGTATTCGGTGAAGAAGAACCATGGCAACCATACCGGCAAGGGTGGAATAATCGTAAACGGCATAGATGACGTTGCCGTGAGATTCTCCAAGTGCTGTTCACCTGTTCCGGGGGATGAGATCATAGGATTTATCACCAGAGGACGAGGTGTGTCCATACACCGTACCGACTGTGTAAATGTGTTGTGCATGAGCGAGGCGGACAGAGCCAGAGTCATCGAGGCCGAGTGGAAGGATGACGCTGTTGCATCGAACACATACATGACCGAGATAAATATATATGCAGATGACCGAAACGGCATATTATTTGACATAACCAAGATCCTCAGCGAGGCAAATATAAACGTAAACAGTATCAACAGCCGTACAAGCAAGCAGGGCAAGGCTACGATCACGATCTCATTTGCGATCAAGTCGAAGGAACAGTTGAATACGATAATTGCCAAGATAAGGAATGTTGATAATATAATTGATATAGAGAGAACTACGGGCTGATGGCCGGAAAGGTTTATATGGCGGAATTAAAAGTTATCAGAAGTGAGCTGGGAGGATTCCAGACGAATTGTTATATAGTGGCAAATGAGCAGACCGGGGAGGCTATAGTCATTGATCCTTCATGGAATGCGAATTATATATACAACACACTGAAGAAGAATGAGTATACCTGCGTTGGCATTTATCTCACTCACGGTCATGTGGATCACATGGCGGCGATGGGAGATCTGAAGAAGCTCACAGGCGCGGATACATATGCTTCGGAGGACGAGAAGGAAGTTCTCGGCAACAGCAGGGTGAACCTGTCGGCGATGATGACCAGTGTATTTGAAAAGGTGATAGAGACTGAGACGGATCACTATCTGAGCGACGGCAGTGTGAAGAAGCTGCTTGGCACTGAGATGAGATGCATCAGTGTGTCGGGACATACCAGAGGCGGAATGTGCTATTACTTCGAGTCAGAGAATATACTGTTCTCAGGGGATACGCTGTTCAAATACAGTGTGGGAAGATCGGATTTCCCTACAGGTGATGAGCATGCGCTGCTCGAGAACATAAGAGAGAAGCTGTTTGTGCTTCCTGATGATACCGTGGTGTACCCTGGACACGGGGAGACAACACTTATAAGAAAAGAGAAGAAGATGAATCCGTTCTTCTGATGGGCGGATCATGGTGGAAATATGATATTACTGATACAGAATATAGAAGATTACAACAATGATCTCCGGGTGAGTCTCCAGGCCTTCTACGGCGGTGAAAGAATAGTGGTTCCGGAGATATTTGACAAAAAGCCGGAGCTTAAGGCGGAGATAGACAAGGAGCTTGTGGCGGATATAGATGACAATAGAATAAATATAGAGCTGTATTCTGTAGCAGACGGAGGAGAGCGGACTTTGGCGTGCAGCACACAGATTCCTGTGGATGGCGACTGCCGGGATAAGAGTGCCGTGAGGAATCCGTTAAAGCTGGCGATATACAACATGCTTTCGGAGTATACAGACCGCAGACTTCCGTGGGGCTCCCTGACGGGTATCAGACCTACGAAGATAGCTGTGTCTTATATGGAAGCCGGTATGACCTCAGAGGATATAATAGGAAACTACCAGGAGATATATGGAACCTCCCGTGAGAAAGCCGAGCTGGCAGTGGCGGTGGCTGACAGGGAGAAGAAAATCATAGACTCTGTGGCGGAGGAGGACGAATACTGTCTGTATATAGGCATACCGTTCTGTCCGACAAGATGTTTGTACTGTTCATTTACCTCATATCCGATCGCGGTATATAAGAATAAGGTGGATGCATATCTGGACGCAGTCGAGAAAGAGATGGCATACGTTGCGGAGGCATATTCCGGAAAACGGCTCATATCAATATATGTGGGAGGCGGAACGCCGTCATCCATATCTGCGGAGCATATGGACAGACTCTGCAGCATGATAGAGAAGTCATTTGACCTGTCACAGGTGAGGGAGTTCACCATAGAAGCGGGCAGACCGGACAGTACCACATTTGACAAGCTTGAGGTCATGAAGCGCCACGGAGTGACGCGTATAAGCATAAATCCACAGACCATGAACGAGGAGACATTAAGGACCATAGGCAGGGCACATACGCCGGAGCAGACGGTCATAGCCATGGAGAATGCCCGGAGAGCGGGCTTTGACAACATCAACATGGATCTGATAGTGGGACTTCCGGGAGAGGACACGGACAGTGTGGAGAACACGCTGAGACAGGTGAAGGAGCTTTCCCCTGAAAGTCTGACGGTTCACACCCTTGCCATCAAGAGGGCGGCGAATCTGAACATAGAGATGGACAAATACCGTGACACCCTGAAGTCGGATATAGACAGCCAGCTTGGTGCTGTTACGAGGGCGGCGGCTGAGATGGGGCTTGATCCATACTATCTGTACAGACAGAAGAACATGACCGGCAATCTGGAGAACGTGGGTTACTCGAAGCCGGGGCTTGAGTGCCTGTACAATATACTCATCATGGAGGAGAGGACTGACATCATCGGTCTCGGTGCCGGAAGTTCATCGAAGCTTGTGGTGAGACCAGGACATGACGGAGTGACAGAGGGGACACGTATAGACAGAATAGAGAATTGTAAGAGTGTAGACGATTATATAGCTCGAATAGATGAGATGATCGAGCGTAAGAAAGCGGGATTTATATGGGATTAGCATTGGAGAAGGATGCAGAAGAATGCTATTCAGTTGATATGAATGATGCGGTGCGCCATGGAATGTGTGTGAGTGTACTGGCATCTGAGCTGGCGAGGGAGCTGGGCTGTGATGAGGAATTCATACACAAGGTTGCCGTGGCGGGAATGCTGCACGATGTGGGCAAGCTGCAGGTGAGTCCTTACATATATGGACGGCGGCAGGGTGCGATGAAGATCGAGGAGATGAGATACGTCAGGCTGCATGCCAAGCTTGGCGCGGAGATACTTAAGCGTGAGGGCTACGATCAGGACATAGTGGATATGGTGCACTATCACCATGAGAACTATGACGGCTCGGGATATCCGTACAGGATGCGGGGCGAGGAGATACCACTCGGCGCAAGACTTATCAGAGTGTGCGATGTGTTCAGTGCACTGGTCAGCGACAGACCATACAGGAAGGCATTTGACGCGGATACGGCATTTGGAATGGTGATAGATGAGGTGAGACACTTCGACATGAGGGCGTTTCTGGCGTTCCAGCGGCTGATCAACACCACAGACATCATGAGCAGGGTGAATCAGGTGCTTCACGGCGATATTCCAGGTCTTGACGAAAAATGAAAAAAGTGTATAGTGACATAAGGAAAGTTTTTAATTTTAGGAGGATAGCGTAAGATGGCAGAATCTATGCAGGGGCTTAAGAGAAGCCACAGATGTACAGAGGTTAGCAGTGCCAACATAGGTGAGAAAGTCACCGTGATGGGCTGGGTTCAGAAGAGCAGAAATAAAGGTGGAATAATCTTTGTAGATCTTCGAGATAGAAGTGGAATATTACAGGTTATATTTGAGGAGTCACAGTGTGGCGCAGAGTGCTTCGAGAAGGCAGGAAAGCTCCGTTCAGAGTTCGTTGCAGCCATCGAGGGAACAGTGTGCAAGCGTGCGGGTGCAGTGAATGAGAACCTTGCAACAGGAGACATCGAGGTCGTTGCAAGCAGCCTCCGTATACTGTCAGAGGCAGAGACACCTCCATTCCCTATAGAGGAGAACAGCAAGACCAAGGAGGAGATAAGGCTCAAGTACAGATATCTCGACCTCAGACGTCCTGACCTCCAGAGAAATCTTATCATGAAGAGTAAGGTAGCCACCATCGCCAGACAGTTCATGGCAGATGAGGGATTCCTTGAGATAGAGACACCTATGCTGACCAAGTCAACACCAGAGGGAGCAAGAGATTACCTTGTGCCAAGCCGTGTACACCCTGGTACATTCTACGCTCTGCCACAGTCACCACAGCTCTTCAAGCAGCTTCTTATGTGCTCTGGTTACGACAGATATTTCCAGATCGCAAGATGCTTCCGTGACGAGGATCTCCGTGCAGACAGACAGCCGGAGTTCACCCAGATGGATATGGAGCTCTCATTTGTTGACGTTGACGATGTAATCGATGTAAATGAGCGTCTTCTTGCAAAGCTCTTCAAGGAGATACTTGATCTCGACATCCAGCTTCCAATTCAGAGAATGACATGGCAGGAGGCAATGGACAGATTTGGTTCAGATAAGCCTGACCTCAGATTTGGACTCGAGCTCAAGGATGTCAGCGATGTTGTCAAGGACTGTGAGTTCGGAGTATTCACAGGTGCCCTTGCAAATGGCGGAACAGTCCGCGGTATCAATGCCGAGGGACAGGGAAGCATGCCTAGAAAGAAGATAGATGCCCTTATCGAGTATGCAAAGACATACGGCGCAAAGGGACTTGCATATATAGTTATCAACGAGGATGGAAGCTACAAGTCATCATTTGCCAAGTTCATGACAGAGGAGCAGATGAACGCCCTTGTGGCAGCCATGGATGGAAAGCCTGGCGACCTGCTTCTGTTCGCAGCGGACAAGACAAAGATCGTATGGACAGTCCTCGGCGCACTGAGATGCCATCTGGCAGAGCTCATGGGACTTGTGGACAAGAATGTATACAGATTCGTGTGGATCACAGAGTTCCCACTTCTTGAGTGGTCAGACGAGGAGAACAGATTCACAGCTATGCACCATCCATTTACCATGCCTATGGAGGAGGATCTTCAGTACATCGATTCTGATCCGGGCAGGGTTCGTGCAAAGGCTTATGATATAGTATTAAACGGAAATGAGATCGGTGGAGGTTCAGTCAGAATCCATCAGGATGACATTCAGGAGAAGATGTTCGAGTGCCTTGGCTTTACAAAGGCCGAGGCTCACGAGAGATTCGGATTCCTTCTGGATGCGTTCAAGTACGGAGTACCACCTCACGCAGGACTTGCCTATGGTCTTGACCGTCTGGTCATGCTCATGGCAAAGCAGGATTCTATCCGTGACGTAATCGCATTCCCTAAGGTAAAGGATGCATCATGTCTCATGACAAATGCGCCTGACTATGTAGACGACAAGCAGCTCGCTGAGCTTGGAATCGAGGTCACACCAGAGGCTGAGGCCGAGATCGAGGCTGAGAAGAGCGCACCTGCAGACGCAGAGTAGAATGACAGAATAATATACAGAAGGACGAGCTTCTGATACGGAGGCGGGATATCAAACAGGATATCCCGCCTCTTTTTTGCGTTTACAGACATAAAGAGCAAATGGGGTACATATACTATACCAAAGTGTGTTAAGTGGCTTAAAATGACAGCCAGACACCTTAAAAAGCAAATGGTGGAGGTGATACATGTGGAAAATGAAAAAGAGTTTCTAAGAGGGAGAATGTGGGGCAGACTTACCTTCCTGCTGGTGGTTGCACTGGAGCTCATGATATTCTGCGTTGGATGTGCAAGGTTTGAGGTGTCGGACAGTGGTGAGCCGCTGCTCTATGACGTGTGCGATGAGACCATGCTGCCGGATGAACTGGTTACCATCATAGACAAAAAGAAGGAAAAACCATTTAATCTCGTATATTCAAACAGCACATATACATATATAGTCATCGCTGCGGGCATGCAGGATAGGGATGACGTTGGGGTGACTCTGGAGGAGATGTACAAGGACGACAATGCCATTTACATCAAGGGAGTTTTAAGGCAGGTGGCGACTCCGACGGATGGCGTGAAGGGAGACAATGTATCATTTCCTTATATGGTGGTCAGGATAGTGAAGATGGATCTTCCGGTTGTATTCAAGTAGAACGGTATATCATAAAAAATAAGGTGGGGAAAATATGGAGCTTACTAAGAACAGGATCACAACGACGAATCTTAAGGCGGCAAAATACGTTGAGTTTACCGTGGATGACGATTTCAATGTCCCTGATGTGAAGGGGGATATAGACAGACAGATAGCCAGCAAAGGACAGGTGACGATAGAAAACATAGACGTCATGGAGGGCAAGGCGCGCATCACAGGAACTGTGAGCTACGCCATCCTATACCAGACGGACCGGGAGGGGTATTCATTTGAGAGCCATGACGGAGAGCTGCCATTTGAGGAGACGATAAATGCGGATGAACTGTCGCTGGGAGATAAGGTTTCCGTACAGGGTGTGCTGGAGGATCTGTACGTGACCGTGATAAATTCCAGAAAATACGAGGTGAGAGGGCTTGTGGGCGTGAAGCTCTGGGCGTGCCAGCAGATCACCGCAGAGGGCGCCGTGGGCATAGCAAACGGCTCTGGTATAGAGTGCATGACGGAGAAGGTAAGCTTTACAAATCTTGCGGCGTCTTCCAGAGACATAATGAAGATAAAGGAGGACATAGAGATCCCGGCAAATAAGCCGAATATCGGACGTGTGCTGTGGGATCAGGTGAACTTCTCGGAGATAGAGAGCCGTGCCACGGACGTGGGGGTACATATAAGCGGCAAGATGGACATATTTGTCATATACAAGCCGGATGACGAGGTGGCTCCGGTGCAGTATGTCAGCGCCACGAGGGAGTTCCAGGACACTGTGAACTGCGATGGAATAGACGAGGATATGATACTGGACGATATGATAACCGCATCCCGCGGTTCGGTGTCCGTGCGTGCAAATGACGGCGGTGAGGACAGGATACTCCAGGTGGAGAGCAGCCTCAATGTGGACATCAAGGTGTACGAGGACGTGGAGGCAGACCTTCTCAAGGATATGTTCTCATATTCTGCGCAGGTCGATCCCGTCAGGAGCAGATTCAGCTACGAGAACCTTCTCATGAGAAACAATGCAAAGACGAGGGTCGTGAAGAAGGAGAGGCTCAAGAGCGGCCAGCCGTCCATTCTCCAGATCGTAAATGTGACGGGCAGTGTGGATATAGACGATGTCAGGCCGGCGGATGACGCCGTGGTCGTCGAGGGTGCTGTGAAGGCGGCAGTTCTTTATGTGTCATCGGATGACAGCAGACCTCTGTGTCAGATGGAGGTGGTAGCTCCATTTTCATACAGGGTGGAGACTGTTCCGCTCAGAACTCAGGATTCCATCAGGATTACCCCTGCACTCAATCAGATCACGGCGGCGCTGCCGGGCAATGACGAGGTGGAGATAAAAGCCATAGTGGATATGGGAATGACCATATTTACCCGGAAAGAGATAGAGCTTATCGATGACATGACGGTGGCTCCGGTCGATATGAAGAAGAAAGCGGTGGCGCCAGGTATAGTGGGCTATGTTGTGCGTGACGGTGACAGCATATGGTCGATCGCAAAACAGTATTATTCCAGTCTTGATTCCATAAGAAAGCTCAACAGCCTTGAGGGGGATGACGTGAAAGCCGGTGACAGGTTGATAGTGGTCAAATGTGCGGGAAAGAATTAGCTGTTGCCCTTCCAGTGTATATCGTATTTTCCCGGTGATCTGGGATCCTGGTCGGTGACAGCGGCTTCTCTGTAATATTCTTCGTATGGAACAGGGTTGTTGGTGATTCCAAGAATGTAATCGGATGACACGTTATATAACTCGGTGAGATATATAAGGTGATGGATTGGCAGCGCGCTTGCGCCCCTTTCATAACGTGCGTACATGGTCTGTGAGGTGTTCAGATAGCGGGCAACATATTGTTGTGTAAAGTCATGATCTTCCCGCAGTCCACGGATTCTTTCTATATACTTTTTATCCTTGCTAAATTCCATATACTGCATTCGATCACCCGCAAAAATGATAACATACGGGTTTGTGACCCTTTAAATTTTAGTAAATATGTTTACTAAACGAGATGGTAACAAAAAAGTGCAATCGTAGCCGACAGCTATAATTGCACTTAAGTTTGTGTATTTCCATTAATCAGGCTTCTTTTGCCTGTTCATTGGCCTCTTTGTCGTCCTTCTCAGGGAGAAGTCTCTTGAACAGTGGAACGAGCTGTGCGGCGATGACAGCCTTAACGAGGTCGAGTGGAATGAATGCCACGAAACCTGATAAGAATGCAACCTTCCATGTGAGGTTACCGTTGAACTTCCACCAGATCATTCCCACGATATCAATGATCACGACACCTATGATCGCAACGATGGTATACTTAAGTCTCTTGTACTTTTTGCCTTTGATGAGACCGACTACGATTGATGCAATGATGAATGAGAAGGTGTATCCACCGAATACTCCGAACAGATATCCAAGGCCTGCGCCTCCGCCGATGAATACAGGAACGCCGATGGCACCCATGATCATCCAAAGTGCTATTATGATCGTTGAGTCTCTGAGCTCAAATACGAGAGCTATCAGAATTATCATAAAGTTGAGTAATGTGATGTGTGCTGCGTTAGGGAGCGGTGTTGGAATGCTCAGGTAAGCGGATGCACACAGAATTGCAGTGAACATGGCCATCATGACCAGCTCTACAGTGGTAAATGCTTTTTTCATTTGTAATAATCCTCCAATGATTGTAATGCCTGTGTACAGCTTATTCACAACAAATCCAGGTAGTTTCGACGGGCTGATGACGAATACTGCCTGGATTTGTTAACCTATACACAAGGGCTATGGTTGACATTATATATACACATGGGAGGAATGTCAACCATAAATTTTGAACGCAGGTTAACATTTGCAAAACACACGTTATTGTGTAAAATACTTAATATAGAATTCGAACGATATACAGAGTGTATACACAGGAGGCGGGATATGATAAAGGTCGGAATCACGGAGATCGATATTGGATACGAGGATAAGGAGTATGCCAGGGAGCACTGTCTTGAGGTCATGCAGGAGGCATATGAGAATGGCGTTGAGCTCTTGGTGTTTCCTGAGATGACGCTGACGGGATTTACCATGATGCCCGCTCGCATGTGGGAGGCGTACAGGGATGGTGAGATACCGGAGAGCGTTTCGTTTTTCATGGAGAACAGCAGGAAATACGATATGGCCATGGCATTTGGTTATATAGAAGCTTTCATGGCTGATGGAAGCGGTGAGTTTGATGAGAGCAGAAGGAAGGTATTTGAAAATAAGCTGGCGATCGTCAGCGGTGATGAGGTGATCATGGATTACGCAAAGATACATCCTTTTTCGTTCAGCGGTGAGGACAGGGTGTACCGGGCAGGCAGCCGCATTTGTCAGGCGAATGTCAAGGATCTGAGGCTGGGCGGATACATATGCTATGATCTCAGATTCCCGGAGATATTTTCGGCGGCGAGGGATTCTTACGATGCCATACTTGTGATAGCCAACTGGCCTGAGGAGAGAGTTGCCCAGTGGGAAGCGCTGCTCAGGGCGAGGGCCATTGAGAATCAGGCATATGTGATAGGCGTGAACAGAGTGGGCATGGGTAAAAGGGAGAGATATGTCCCGAGCTCACATATATATGATGTCTACGGCAACGAGATGGCGGAGAGGGTGAGCGACAGACTGCTCGTTGCGGAGCTGGATCCTGCGGTCATAGCCGGTGCCAGAAAGACATTTCCGCAGGGCAGGGACAGGAAAAATGAATTTTACATGTCAATATTATAGAATTATTTGACTGGTGTATAAAACTGGTGTTCTCTTTGGTGCTTGTAATATTTTGTCAGATGGTTTACAATGGATAGAGGCAATGAGGAGGTAAAACTTATATGAATAAGGACGATTGCATTTTTTGTAAGATAGCCAACGGTGAGATTCCATCAGCGACAGTTTATGAGGATAGTATCTGCAGAGTAATACTTGATGTGAATCCTGCTAACAAGGGCCATGCGCTTATTATCCCGAAAGAACATTTTGACAATATATACAGCATGGATGCTGAGACAGCAGCCAAGATATTTACTATAGCTACAGAGGTGGCAAAGGCACAGAAGGCTGAGCTGAATCCGGACGGACTGAATATCCTTCAGAACAACGGCGAGGCAGCAGGCCAGACTGTATTCCACTTCCATATGCATCTTGTTCCAAGATACATCAAGGACAACGTGACTATGACCTGGATACCGGGTAAGGCTGATACAGAGGAGCTGTCAGCATTGTCTAAGGCTCTCAGAAAGAGAATCTAGACGATAGAAGATAGATATATAAGGTTTTGTGAGAAGAGCAGCACATGATGAACATAAGTCATGTGCTGTTTTTTTCTGTATACAATGTCTGCAAATACAGATATAGAGTCTGGATAAGCACTTGAAGGCAGTCGTATGGCTGGTGATCAACGATGAGGAAAGGATAAATAAATGGGAGAAAATAGACTGAATGATATAAAAAAACAAAAAAGGAATATCAGGATATTTTCCTCCAATGCGCTGAAGATCATAGCCTGCGTAAGTATGCTGATTGATCATATAGGAATCGTATTTGTGGACAACAATCTGTTCATGCGCGCTGTGGGGCGTCTGGCATTTCCTGTATTTGCATTCCTGCTTGTACAGGGGCTTCTGCGTACATCCGACGTGAGGAGGTATCTTCTGAGACTTGGAATATTTGCGGTGGTGTCAGAGATACCATTTGATCTGGCAATGCACGATACGATCTGGTATCCGGGGGCTCAGAACATATTCTTCACCCTGACAGCCGGACTGTTTGCCATATACGCCATGGATAGCCGGGGGCCAATCGGAAGATGGAAGGTCGAGATCGTACTGGCCGCAGCACTTCTGGCGGAGTTCCTGAGATTCGACTACGGCATGGCGGGAGTGGGAATCATAGTCATGTTCTATCTGATCGAGAAGGAGCGGAGTGGAGCGGATGCTTATACTCTGGCATATTTCAATAAGAAGCAGAACATTGAGATCGTAGTGCTCAGTTCGCTGGTATACATTCTCTGCCTGGGCATGAATCAGCTATACGCTCTGCTGGCGATGATACCTGTGAATATGTACAGCGGAGAGAGAGGAAGGATGAAGCTCAAGTATTTTTTCTACCTGTTTTATCCCCTGCATTTGCTGCTTATATGGTTTATATGGAAAATAATTCATTAAGCATCATTTCCCCCAAAAATATGTTGACTAATAACTCTCAATGATATAGAGTAATGATTGCATTTATAGATATTAGAAAAACGCTCTTATTCAGAATGGTGGAGTCAGAAGGGACGAAGAAGCCATGGCAACCCCGATGTCAGATTCGGAAGGTGCCGACCTGAGCGACGCAGATATGTAGGTGATACAAGATCTGTGCTCGAACAATGAGAGGCTTGACAGACACGATCAAACCGCTCATACGAAGCGGTTTTTCTTATGTACAAAAAGGAAAGGAAGTAGTATGGAAAGAAGATTATTTACATCGGAATCAGTAACAGAAGGACATCCTGACAAAATCTGTGACCAGATATCAGATGCAGTGCTTGACGCGCTGATGGAGCAGGATCCAATGAGCCGTGTGGCATGTGAGACATCCATCACGACAGGTCTTGTGCTTGTCATGGGAGAGATCACAACCAACGCTTATGTGGATATTCAGAAGATCGTTCGTGAGACGATCAGAGAGATCGGATACGACAGAGCAAAGTACGGATTTGACTGCGATACATGCGGCGTTATCACAGCCATAGACGAGCAGTCATCAGATATTGCCATGGGAGTTGACAAGGCACTCGAGGCAAAGGAGCATCTCATGAGCGAGGATGATATCGAGGCGATCGGTGCCGGAGATCAGGGTATGATGTTCGGATTTGCAACAAATGAGACACCTGAGTACATGCCATATCCAATAGCACTTGCCCACAAGCTTGCAAGAAAGCTCACAGAGGTAAGAAAGAACGGAACACTCCCATACTTAAGACCGGACGGTAAGACACAGGTAACAGTTGAGTACGATGAGAATGACAAGCCTGTAAGACTTGATGCAGTCGTTCTCTCAACACAGCACGGAGAGGAAGTCAGCCAGGAGCAGATCCACGCTGACGTTAAGAAGTATATATTCGACGAGGTTCTTCCACAGGAGCTCATCGATGAGAATACCAAGTTCTTCATCAATCCAACAGGAAGATTCGTAATAGGTGGACCAAATGGTGACAGTGGTCTCACAGGACGTAAGATCATCGTTGACACATACGGCGGATATGCCCGTCACGGCGGCGGAGCCTTCTCAGGCAAGGATTGTACCAAGGTAGACCGTTCAGCGGCTTATGCGGCCCGCTACGTGGCTAAAAACATAGTTGCAGCAGGTCTGGCTGACAAGTGTGAGATACAGCTCTCATACGCTATCGGTGTTGCAAGACCTACATCCATCATGGTAGACACATTTGGCACAGGAAAGCTTTCAGATGAGAAGCTTGTTGAGATCATTAGAGAGCACTTTGACTTAAGACCAGCAGGTATCATCAAGATGCTTGACCTCAGAAGACCTATCTACAAGCAGACAGCAGCTTACGGACACTTCGGAAGAACAGATCTTGATCTCCCATGGGAGAAGCTGGACAAGGTGGATGTGCTGAAAGCATACTTATAAGCAGATTAAAAAAATTCAGACAAATATAAAAGCACATGTATCAGATTGAAACTGATACATGTGCTTTTTGTATATCACGTTATTCCGTGAGTATTAATCTTTGTATTTCTTTGCGGATTCAAGTGCCGCATCTATCTCGTCGAGGGATGCCTGGATCTTGCTCTCCGTATCCTCTTTGACGTCAAATGCTGAATCTATAGGCTCGCTGTCATCGGCGACATCCTCAAATGCAGTGTCGTCATAGTCGTCAGTGTGGATGACATCGTCCTCATCAGGAGATACCTGATTGTCGTAATCGGAGTCTGCGTAACTCTCGTGGATAACCTCGTCGTCCCCAGGGAAGAGCGCCTTGTTGTTGATGGTGGGCACCTCGCTATTGTCGTGGTGAGGCATTCTGACGTGTTCAGCGGCTTTTGCGGAAGGCTCGGCAGCTTCTGATGTTTCATTTGCTGTGCTTTCCTTCTCCTCGTTGTCCTTCTTCAGCTTGTCTATCTGAGCCTCGTAATCAGCGATGAGACCCTTGAGTGAGACAGCAAGGATGATGATGACAACGACCAGTATCACAAGAACTATGATGGCTATGAGCATTATTACGAACTTGTGCTTGTCTATGAAGCTGGACAGCGAATCCGTCTCCTCGATGAGATCCGTTGCGTCAAGGAAAGTTCCTTCATTTGGATTGAAGAAATACCAGCCCTGGTGTCCGTCGTTTGTTGCTGCGTAGAGGAGAACGGTGTTGGAACTGCTTCCCTTCATATAAGCTCTGATGTCCGTGTCGTTCAGGTTGATCTTCACTGGAAGATATCCGGTTGGCACTGAGACTGAATTAGGCTTTGGAATGATGTTATAAGTGTTGTTGTTTGAGTGAACGCTTACAAGGGTATCTGCAGGTGCGGATGCGTTCTGATCTGCCTCTGTGAGTGTTCCTACCTCATCCTCAGTAACAACAGGCTTGGTCTCGCTGTCGATCAATGCAAGAGGTGTTGCAGGCTCGGCTTCTGGACCGGTATCGCTGACAGTAGATGAAGCTGCTTCGGTGGAAGCGGCGGCTGACTTGTCGCTGATGGTTACCGAGTTGTATGACGGTGTCATGTCTATCGACTCTTCTGTGTCGGAGATGACCTCAACTGCTGATGTCTCTATGCTGGCAGTTCCGCTCGCAATGGCGGTAAATGTAAATGTTGCTGTCATTGCATCTCCAGGCTTTACATTTGCCTGGGAGTAGCTTACGGTGCCCTCAGATTCCACGGTGCCGCCGCTCACAGCCTTGAGCAATGTGGAATCATATGTGATATTGTAGCTGTAGCTTGATAAAGCCTGATCGGCTGCGTTTATACTTACCTTGATCTCCACGGTATCGCCAACAACGACCGTGGTGGATGGAACCTCAACACTAAATGCGACTGTAGCGGCATAAGTGGTATGAAGCATGAAAAGCATCATAGTCAACACACATGCAACTTCTGTCATAAACGTTCTAAAGCTAAATCTTGTAGTCCTCATAATATTCATATACGGTTATCCACCGAGTCCTCCTTATCCTCTGTTAATTATTATGGTGTAAGTACGTGTAGCTTTACTCTGGGATTTACATACTATCTTAAATGTATTCTTTCCTGATTTCAGGGTTTTTGTTCCCGTTCCGCTCACTGTGGAGTAGCTGCTTACAGGTGAAGCGTTTATTGTCGCACTTGATACAGATGAGCGCACATTTACCGTGTACTGTGTAGTGCTGTTTATTGCAAATGTAGGTGACAGCTTCTGGCCGCTTACAGAGAGTGTTTTCAGGTAGTTGTTCTGGTTGCCCGGATTAGCCGCAGGCATCTTCATTGCTGTGCTTGGCATATTCTTGTAAACAGGTATGGCAAATGTTATGGCTTTGTTGAGTGCTCCTGAAGACTTGTAGGCATCATATACCTTCCATGCCTCTGTTGTAGGGGCCTGTACATTTCCCATGTACTGATGCCAGTACAGGCAGTCTGTGTAGGTTACGTTGAACTTCTGAGTATACAGAGTGTTCTGACCCTTGTTGATGTAGGACTCTCCGATATACATCGCACCGCCGATTATTGATTTGGCAGGTGTTGTCCATGGCCTGTTGTACGATGTGCCCGATGAAGCCCATCTCAGACCGTTTGTTATAGCGTTGCCTGATGCACTCTCAAATGCACCGATATTGTAGAAGTTATATATGCCGGGATATGTGGCATTCTTACCGTTTGTTCCCGAGGTTATCGAGCCTCCGACCTCCTGCTTGATACGTGAAGCAATGTGGTAAGGGCTGACGCCGGATTTCTGTGCTGCGGTGATTATCATGGATGAATATGTGGTGGTCGAACCGGTTGGGTGCGCATTGTGCATAAACGAACCAGATAATATAGCCTCAACTCCTGACTTTGTCTGTGATGAGTCGTATGACAGCTTTTCAAATGCGAACATGGAGCTTGCGGATGACATATATGTTCTCGGATCGAGGTAATACTTTACAAGATCGTCCGAGGCTGCAAACCATGTTGAACCATCATATGATGAGTAGGAGTCTGTCTTGTAGTTGTATCCAACGGTCTGTGATCTCCAGCCGTAGTTAGGACTGGAAGATGTACAGTTTACAAGGTTGTTGACACGTCCCTGTACGTTGACCTCGTTCTTGACCACGTCGTTCCAGTTAAGGTTGGTGTGTACCGCCTTGAATATCCAGTTTGGATGCTCCGCATGGAGCTTTCTGAGAAGCACCTTGTAGCTCTCAGGGAAGTTCTGGGCGGATAACTGCTTTTCAAATGCTGCATCCGATGTCTGGTTACCGTCAGGTTCCTTGTATGTTCCCATTGTGATGAGCGATGAGGAGATAAATCCTGTATACTTCTTGCTGCTGTATGTGAGGTTGACCTTGTACCATGACTTGTTGGATGTATCAGTCACGGAGAGTGCCTGTCCCTTCATGAGCATGATCGCGCTTCCGTTGTAGGTTATAGGTGTACCCGCTGCCGTCTTGCGGAAGTATACATAGTCTTCATTCACATAACCGCTCTTGGCTGCCTGAGCCGCTGTGGTAGGCTGCTGCGTAGTAGCCTTGGTCGTGGCCTTTGTTGTGGCTGAAGTGGAGTCGATCACGATGAACTTGGAATATACATAACCGGTGTAGCGCTTCTTCTTATATGTAAGCTTGACCTTGTACCATGTCTTGTTGGAAGTGCTCAGTACGGTCATGCTCTGACCGCCCATGAGCATGATCGGCGATCCGTTATACTTCAGCGGCGTGCCGTTTGGCGTTTTTCGGAAATATACATAGTTTTCATTTTTTCGAAGGTGAGCCTTCTTGGAGGTTGTCCTTGTCACCTTGATAAATGCGGAGTACACATAACCGGTGTAGCGCTTCTTCTTATATGTAAGCTTGACCTTGTACCATGTCTTGTTGGAAGTGCTCAGTACGGTCATCTTCTGACCCTTCCTGAGGAGTATGGCCGAGCCGTTATATTTTATAGGCGTGCCGTTTGGTGATTTGCGGAAATACACGTAGTCAGACGTGAGAGTTCCCGTGGTCGCGGCTTCTGCGTGATTGTTTCCCACATACAGTCCGGTCACCGCGATACAGACGACCGCCCAAATAAGCATTACGATAGAAATAGTAGTCCGGGTTCGTTTATTATTGATATCCATAGTAACCTCCATTTTTCATAAAACAAATCTATATATAAAATAGTATTTATGACAAAATTACATCAGTCTAAGTTTACCATAATTATTGCAAATGAGCACCATTTTTGTGAAAAAAGTTATAAAAAAGTAATAAAATTGCAACAAAAAAGCTTTTGCCGGTCAGACAAGTGCTGACCGGCAAAAGCTTTTCGCCTTATGTCGTATATATTAACCTACTTTGAGCTTGAATTTCTGGATCTCTTTGTCCGTCTCTACCTTCTCGATTAGAGCACCAAGTCCGCGAAGCTTTTCGTCGAACTTCTCGTAGCCTCTCTGGATATACTTGATATCACATACAGTAGAGAAGTCGTTGGCCACAAGTGCCGCAATTACAAGTGCTGCGCCTGCTCTCAGGTCAGGTGCTGCAACATTTGCACCGGTGAATGTCTCCACACCATCGAGAATAGCGGTGTTGCCCTCGACTCTGATGTGTGCGCCCATTCTTGAAAGCTCTGCGACATACTTGAATCTGTTCTCAAATATGCTCTCGGTGACGATGCTTGTTCCGTTGGACAGTGCAAGTGTAACCGCCATCTGTGGCTGCATATCTGTCGGGAATCCCGGATATGGCAGAGTCTTGATGTTGGTAGCCTTGAGTCTCTTGTTGCACATTACTCTCACTGAATCATCGTACTCGATGACAGTGGCACCTATATCTGTAAGCTTTGAGGTTATAGCCTCAAGATGCTTAGGAATTACGTTCTTGATGAGGACGTTGCCTCTGGTGGCTGCTGCTGCAACCATGAAGGTTCCTGCCTCGATCTGATCCGGAATGATGGAATATGTAGTTCCGTGAAGTGACTTTACGCCACGGATACGGATGACATCAGTTCCGGCACCCTTGATGTTAGCACCCATACTGTTGAGGAAATTGGCAACATCAACGATATGTGGCTCCTTGGCTGCGTTCTCTATGGTAGTCTTGCCGTTTGCCATTACGGCGGCCATCATGACATTGATGGTGGCACCTACTGAGATCACATCCATGTAAATGTGGCTTCCGATCAGCTCATCAGCCTCAACGGATATCATACCGTTTGCTATATCAACGTGGGCTCCAAGTGCTTCAAAACCTTTTATGTGCAGATCTATCGGACGGGCTCCGATGTCGCATCCGCCTGGAAGAGCGACCTGTGAATGGTTATATTTGCCAAGCAGTGCGCCGAGCAGATAGTAGGATGCTCTGATCTTTCTGATATATTCGTCGTCGACACAGAGATTGGTATTCGGATTGATGGTTCCACCACATATAGCAACCGTGTGCTCGTCTATGTAACGGACCCTTGCGCCGATACCCTGAATGGCCTGAAGAAGGACTCTTGTATCTCTGACGTTCGGTACGTTTTCTATTGTGACTTCCTGGTCGGTCATGACTGCAGCGGCAAGTATTCCAAGTGCGGCATTCTTAGCACCCGCAATGGTAACTTCGCCCTCCAGAGGACGACCTCCCTTGATAACATACTGTTCCATATTTCACCTCTTAGATAATTCTCGGATTATCGCAACTTTATAGATTATAGCACATAAAACTGAAAAGTAAACAGTTACTTGTCTGCTTCACAGTATATACATCTGTAAATTCGCTTTTCTCTGTCTGTGAGTTTGAATATATGGGTTATTCCCTGCTCTGTGGTCGTAATGCATCTTGGATTGGTACATTTCTTTATTCCAACCAGTCTCTCAGGCAGTTCGATCTTACGTTTTTCAACGAGCTTGCCGTCCTTGATGATGTTGACGGATATGTCCGGGTCGATATACCCCAGAACATCAAGGTTTATGTCGATATCCTGATCTATCTTAAGAATGTCCTTTCTTCCCATCTTCTCGCTTTTAACATTCTTGATTATAGCAACGGAGCAATCCAGCTTATCAAGATGAAGATCGTTGTATATCTGCAGGGCTTTGCCTGCTGTTATATGGTCAAGTACAATACCATTCTGAATACTGTCAATATTCATGATCGTTCCTCCTATGCCTTAAAATCCTTGTCGAGTCCGAGAAGGTCCATGATGAGTGCCATTCGGACATATTTGCCGTTGAGGGCTTGTCGGAAATAACATGCTCTCGGATCATCATCCACCTCAACGGATATCTCATTTACACGAGGAAGCGGGTGAAGGATCGACAGGTCAGGCCTGGCGAGAGCCAGCTTTGACTTGTCAAGAATATAGGTATCTTTCAGTCTTATGTAGTCCGCCTCGTTGAAGAAACGTTCCTTCTGGACTCTTGTCATATAGAGAACGTCCAGAGATCCGATAGCATCCTCAAGAGAGGAAATCTCCTCATATGGTATATTATTCTTTTCGATGACTTCTGTTCTTATATAATCAGGTAATTTTAATTCATCCGGTGATATGAGAATAAATTTTATGCCTTCGTATCGTGACATGGCCTTTATAAGTGAATGAACCGTACGACCAAACATAAGATCCCCGCAGAAACCTATGGTCATATTGTTTAGTCTGCCCTTCTCTCTCTTTATTGTGAGAAGATCGGCCAATGTCTGCGTAGGGTGATTGTGACCGCCGTCACCAGCATTAATAATAGGAACATCTGATTTCATGGAAGCCAGCATCGGGGCACCCTCTTTATAATGTCTCATAGCTATAATATCGGCATAACAGCTGACGATCTTGACGGTATCGCCCACACTCTCACCTTTTGTTGAAGATGAGGAGCTCGCAGATGAAAATCCGAGAACGTTTCCGCCAAGTTCCATCATGGCAGCCTCGAAGCTAAGTCTTGTGCGTGTGCTTGGTTCAAAGAACAGAGTTGCAAGCTTCTTGCCCTTGCACACCTCACTGTATTTTTCTTTGTTATCGATGATGTCCTGCGCCAGAGTGAGCAGATGATCGATCTCCTCAACTGACAGATCCATCGGGTCTATTAAATGTCTCATTTGACATAATCCTCCTTAGATGATCGGGTAAATATTATCATGAATTGAGAAGTGTATACATAACAGCCTTCTCAGCGTGACGTCTGTTCTCAGCCTCATCCAAAATGTGGTTGAGGTTCTTGTCGATAACGCCCTGTGAGATCTCAAATCCCTGGTGCATAGGCATGTCGTGGAATACTATAGCCTTGCTTCCCTCTGTGAACTCCTCGTTGAGCTGGTAAGGCATCATCTTTGCGAGAGTCTCCTCCTTCTGCTGCTTGTATGCAGGGTTGTTGAAGAACTCCATGTCTACCCATGTATCTGTGTAGAGGATATCCATGTCCTTGGCGTACTTCTTGGCCTCCTCCATGCTCATGGTAGGATCGAGCTCAACATAGTGACCTGTAGCCTTTGCTGCCTCAAAGAAGTCATCGCCGCATACGGTGTTGTTCACAAGTGGCGTGAGTCCGTAGATAGTTCCCTTCTTCATCTTTGCAAAGAACTCAACAAGTGAGTTGAATACATTATTCTTGGCACCGATGTACATAAGTTTTACATCGAGGCTGCCAAACTTCTCTATGATAGTGAGGGCATCTGCCAGAATCTGGCATGGATGATAAGAACTGTCACATCCGTTGATAAATGGAACAGTAACATTGTCACCGAACAGCTCAACAGTCTCGTTCTTTACAAGACGAGCCATGATGATATCTACATTTCTGCAGACATACTTAATCTCTGATACAGGCTCACCGAGTGTAAAGTTGGAATCCTTCCAGAGCTGGTTGTAATATGTACCGCCGAGCTCAGTTATACCTGTTGTAAATGAAAGGAATGTTCTTGTGGAAGTTTTCTCAAAAAGAGTGTAGAGCTTCTTGCCATCAAGAGCATGAGCGTACTTCTCAGGGTTCTTCTTCATATCAAGTGCCAGATTGAGAATATCCATCAGCTCATCAGCTGTGAAATTCTTGAAGTTAAGCATGTTTTTCATAACAAATGTCCTCTTTTCTCTATAATTATAAATTACTTGCAATACGGACAAACATAATCTGTGGATCCTGGCAATATATTTAGGATACGGGTGTTGATATATGTCTGCCTGAAATTTTATTATATAGCACATGGTTTCAAAAGTAAAACAGTTTACGACATCACATAAATTATGAATGTAAATATTTGAAGATTTATGCCTGATTATAAAAAAATATAGATAATAAAGCAAAAAACAGCTTAATTTTTTGATTTTTATTGACAAAGATGTGCATATATGGTTTTATTATTTTATAAAATTTTTATAAAAAATTTATAATTAAATCAAAGGGAGGACATTTTATGATCAAGCAGAGAAACATTGCTTTGTGCATAGTATTTTCAATCATTACATTTGGAATATATGCACTGTATTGGTTCGTTTGCCTTACAAATGATGCTAATCAGGAATCTGGACAGACAGATGCAACAAGCGGTGGGGTAGCATTGTTGCTTACTATCGTTACATGTAATATCTATGGATGGTTCTGGGCATACAAGATGGGCGAGAAGATTGATGCCATAAAGACAAAGAATGGTCAGCCAGCAGGAAACTCAAGCATACTTTTCCTTCTGCTCCAGTTATGTGGACTTGGAATTGTATCATATGCTATTATGCAGGATACCATCAATAAAAATGCGTAATGAATCAAATTGCATACAAATATACATTGAAAAATGTATAGATGCAGTTGCATACAGACAAAATGTATGAGAAAATAGTCCCGTAGGCTGAGTTGTGTCTGCGGGGCTATTCTATTATTTTTATTGCAGTTATGTAGTGGTTATATAGGAACAGTATAATTGCAGTCATACACAAGTCATACATATGTAATTAAGGATCTAAATTTAAGGAGGATTATCAATTATGATCAAACAGAGGAATATTGGAATATGTATTCTGCTTTCAATTGTGACATGCGGAATATATGGATTGTATTGGTTTGTTGTGCTGACAGACGATATCAATCAGGAGTCAGGAGAGACAGATGCAACAAGTGGTGGAATGTCGCTTTTGCTCACTATCGTTACATGTAACATCTATGGATGGTTCTGGGCATATAAGATGGGTGAGAAAGTTGATATCATAAAGAATAAGAACGGTGTACCATCAAGCAACTCAGGCATCTTATACGTCCTTCTTCAGGTATTTGGACTTGGAATTATTGCATATGCGCTTATGCAGGACACTGCAAACAAATATGCAGAGGCTATACCTCAGATGAATACAGGATATGGTCAGCAGACCTACAGTCAGCAGCCATATGGTCAGCAGGGATATGGTCAGAATACATACGGCCAGCAGCAGTATAACCAGAATGCGTATGGTCAGCAGGGATATGATCAGAACGCATACAACCAGAATGCGTATGGTCAGCAGCAGTATAATCAGAATACATACGGACAGCAGCCATATGGTCAGCAGGGATATGACCAGAATGCATATAACCAGCAGGCATACGGACAGCAGCCATACAGCCAGCAGGGATATGATCAGAATGCATACAATCAGCAGGGATATGGCCAGCAGGCCGGTTTAGACCAGAATACATTTGGCCAGCAGTCAGATCAGAATATTAACACATCAGCAGATGCTTCAGGCAGTGATAACAGCCAGCAGTAGTCGGCGGAGACAAAGAAATACAGAGCATGGATCAGATACAGAAATCAAGAAGAAATGCGATAATTAAAAGGGATGCCATCCTCGTGGGGATAGGCATCCTCTATTATATATTCATAAGAGTGACAGGACTTGCCATACCATGTATATTCAGAAAGATAACCGGATTTTTATGCCCAGGATGCGGGATAACACGGGCTATCCTTGCGGCCGTAAGGCTGGATCTTGCAAAGGCATTTGCTTATAATCAATTTATGTTTATAGCTCTTCCGGCGTTGGCATACATAATTGTAAAAAACGATTATGTATTCGTAAGATATGGAAACAGAAAATTATCGCGATTTGACAATATACTTATATTTATATGTATTGCCGGGGCGGTGATGTTTGCCGTTCTCAGGAATGTGATGCGCTTTTGAGAGAGAGACGATGACAAGTTTATTGGCAGCGTTATAGAATGACCATCGTAACAGACTTATTTAATATCCCATCTTCTTGACAATAAATAATAAAAAGGCATATAATTTACAATTACCGAGGAGTTTTTCGGTAAAGTTGCACAAGCATTTCATTTGTGCTTGTAGTATTTTTTCAGGGAGGGTTTTTGAAATGGCAAAAAAACCGTATTATATTACAACCGCCATTGCATATGCATCAGGTAAACCTCATATAGGCAACACCTACGAGATCGTGTTGGCTGACAGCATTGCAAGGTACAAGAGATTCGCAGGTTATGATGTAAGATTCATGACAGGAACAGATGAGCATGGACAGAAGATCGAGAACAAGGCTTTTGAGAACATGCAGACCCCAAAGGAATTCGTTGATGAGACATCAGGTGAGATCAAGAGAATATGGGATCTCATGAATACTTCATATGACAAGTTTATCCGTACAACAGATGATTACCATGAGAAGCAGGTACAGAAGATATTTAAGAAGCTGTACGATCAGGGTGATATATATAAGGGACATTATGTAGGAAAATACTGTACACCATGTGAGTCGTTCTTTACAGATGGACAGCTCATAGATGGCAAGTGCCCGGACTGTGGAAGACCTGTTCAGGAGGCCAAGGAGGAGGCATACTTCTTCAAGATGAGCAAGTATCAGGACAAGCTCATGAAGCATATAGAGCAGCATCCTGAGTTTATACAGCCTGAGTCAAGACGTAACGAGATGGTCAACAACTTCTTAAAGCCGGGACTTCAGGATCTGTGTGTTTCAAGAACATCATTCAAGTGGGGAATTCCGGTAGACTTTGATCCAAAACATGTTGTATATGTATGGGTTGATGCGCTTTCAAACTACATAACTGGACTTGGATATGACGTAGATGGAAAGAGCGATGAGAAGTTTTATAAATACTGGCCGGCAGATCTTCACTTGATCGGCAAGGATATCCTGAGATTCCATACCATTTACTGGCCTATCATGCTGATGGCACTCGGACTTCCGCTTCCAAAGCAGGTATTTGGACATCCTTGGCTCCTCCAGAGTGATGGCAAGATGAGTAAGTCGAAGGGCAACGTAATGTACGCTGACGATATGGTCAATATATTTGGCGTGGATGCTGTCAGATTCTTTGTTCTTCACGAGATGCCATTTGAGAATGATGGAGTTATCTCATGGGAGCTCATGGTTGAGAGACTCAACTCAGAGCTTGCAAATACACTTGGAAATCTGGTCAATAGAACCATATCGATGTCAAACAAGTATTTCGGTGGCATTGTGACAAATACCAACGTCACAGAGCCTGTCGATGAGGATCTTAAGAAGGTCGTTATGGACTGCAGATACAAGGTTGCAGAGTGCATGGATAAGCTCAAGGTTGCAGATGCGATCACAGAGATATTTGCACTGTTCAAGAGATGCAACAAGTACATAGATGAGACAATGCCTTGGGCACTCGCAAAGGAGGAGGACAAGAAGGACAGACTGAACACAGTTCTGTACAACCTTGTCGAGAGCATCGTTATAGGTGCAACACTCCTTGAGCCATATATGCCTGAGACAACTGAGAAGATCATGGCACAGCTCAATACCGAGAAGAGAAAGGTCACAGAGCTTGGAAAGTTTGGTCTGTACAAGTCAGGAACAAAGGTAACAGAGCAGCCTGAGATCCTATTCGCACGTCTTGACGTGAAGGAAGTTATGGCTAAGGTTGCCGAGTTCGCTCCAGTGGAGAAGGAGTCCATGTACGAGCAGGCCAAGAAGCAGAAGGAAGAGAAGGAGAATTCTGCTGAGACCAAGAAGATCAAGATCGCAGAGGCAAAGGTTCAGGCACTCAAGGCCAATCCTGATGTAGTTGACAAGCAGGAGATAAGCATTGAGGAGTTCCAGAAGATGCAGCTCATGATCGGCGAGATCGTTTCCTGTGAGGAGGTTCCAAACTCCAGAAAGCTTCTCTGTTCACAGGTAAGCTTTGGCAAGAACAATGTGAAGCAGATTGTGTCCGGAATCAAGGGTACATATTCCGCTGAGGATATGGTTGGCAAGAAGGTTGTGGCTATAGTAAACCTCAAGCCATGCAAGCTTGCCGGAGTCGTATCAGAGGGTATGCTTCTGTGCGCAGAGGATCCTGAGGGCAATCTGTCACTCCTGACCACCGAGAAGGACTTCCCAGGTGGATGCTTTATAAGCTAAGATATAAAATAGTGGATATAATGAGGGAAGCATCACAGGCCGGGCACACGGCCGGGATCCGTGGTGTTTCCCTGTTTTTATTTATAAAGCTGAAGTAAATTTTATGTTACAAAGATTATACGCAGAGGCCTTTCTGCATTGATTTATTAGATGTTTCATGATAGAATTTTGTTAGGTGCACGGACAGGAGGAGTGTGCCTTTGGAAAGATTTAGAAATCTTAGCGCCATGACCCCTGGGCTTTGGCTTTCAGGGATAACGAGGTTGAAGGTTATCGAATATTCGGCGGATGCCTTCACGCAGAGTCTGGATGCGCACATGATATCCAAATATGGGGGTAACTCCAAAACAAAGAATCATGACCAGACACCCATAGCTGTTATGTATGGTGGTTTCACCTTTTTTAAGTGCGCCATATTATAATATTATCAGTATACAGCGTGGTTATAAGCCGAAAGGAGATTAATTTAATATGTGTGGAATCATAGGATATGTAGGAAAGAAACCAGCCAAGGACATTCTTATTGACGGACTGGCAAAGCTCGAGTACAGGGGATATGACAGTGCGGGAATAGCACTGCTTAATGATGATGATACACTGACGATCAAGAAGAAAGCCGGCAGAGTGGAAGACCTCAGGGAGATGTGCAGCGACGACAGTCCTGTGTACAGATCAACCTGTGGAATAGGCCATACGAGATGGGCTACTCACGGCGGAGTTACGGATGTGAATGCACATCCACATAGGTGCGGAGATGTGGCACTTATACATAATGGAATTATAGAGAACTATAACGACATTGTGAGAGAATACGGACTGGCCGACAGGTTGGTATCCGAGACGGACACAGAGGTAGTAGCAGCACTTCTGGACACACTGTACGATGGCAATCCCATCGAGACTATCAGAAAGGCTGTTAAGGCTATAGCCGGTTCATTTGCACTCTGCATTATGTTTGCAGACAGACCGGGCAAGATATACGCAGTGAGAAATGTAAGTCCGATGATCGCTTCATACACAGATGAGGGATCGATCATTGCATCAGACCTCACAGCGATAATATCATTTTCAAAGGAATACTTTGTTGTGCCGGAGTATCATATACTGACACTCTCAAGCACAGGCATCAGAGTAGAAGACATGAAGGGGAACATGGTAGAGCCGGAGATGCTCAAGATAACATGGGACATAACGGCAGCTCAGAAGGGTGGATATCCGCACTTTATGCTGAAGGAGATCTATGAGCAGCCAGAGGCACTGAGAAACACGATAACTCCTCGTATAGTGAATGAGCTTCCTGATTTCACTGAGGACGGCATCGATGATGAGGTGTTTAAGAATCTTGAGAACATCACAGTGGTTGCATGCGGAACAGCTATGCACGCCGGAATAGTCGGCAAGGCCATGATTGAGAAGGAGTTAAAGATTCCTGTTAATGTTGAGATAGCATCAGAATTCAGATACAAGGAACCACTCATAAATGAAAAGACTCTCGTAATAGTTACATCACAGTCAGGAGAGACTATTGACACACTCGAGGCACTCAGACTTGCCAAGAGATGTGGATCAAAGGTTCTGTCCATAGTCAATGTAAAGGGATCGACCATCGCCAGAGAGAGCGATTACGTCCTTTATACACATGCCGGTCCTGAGATCGCAGTTGCAAGTACCAAGGCATATTCGGTACAGATGGCTGCAATGTATCTCATTGGATGCAGACTTGGCTATGTCAAGGGTATATACTCTGAGGACAGGGCAAAGAAATTCATCAGACAGCTTCAGGGCGTTATCCCGGTGATAGAGGAGACACTCAAGCAGGCAGATGAAGTAAAGACAGTTGCAAACTATATAAAGATGGCTCCGGATGCATTCTTCATAGGAAGAGGACTGGATTATACACTGTCACTGGAAGGTGCACTGAAGCTGAAAGAGATTTCTTATGTTCACGCTGAGGCTTATGCGGCAGGGGAGTTAAAACATGGAACGATAGCACTCATAACTGAGAACGTTCCGGTCATAGCCTTGGCTACACAGGAATCTGTATACGGAAAGATGATTTCCAATATACGCGAGGTTAAGGCAAGAGGCGCATACGTCATTCTTGTCAGCATGGATGAAGAGTACAATGATAAAGATGTATGTGACAAACACATATCCATACCAAAGCAGGATGGATTGTTCACGGTATTTTCGGCTGCTGTCATCCTGCAGCTTATAGCGTATTACACGTCCGATGCAAAGGGGTTGGACGTAGATAAGCCACGTAATCTGGCAAAGTCAGTTACAGTAGAATAATTGACTCCGGGACTTACATGGATATCGTGCGATAAATATCGGAGGGTTTTATATGAGTGATAAGATGTATTTGTGTGATGAGTACAAATTGTACTTTAAGATTGAAGACGATGTAGAGGTTCTTCACAATGAGGTAGAGCTGTACAATGCTCAGTTTGTGGGCAATAATGCGTTCTGCCATGAGGAATATATAGATGGTCAGAGAGCTCTGACATATTCTATTCCAGCCATGACTACCATGAATCAGTTCCTTGAGAAGAAGATACACAAGGATGAGCTGGTTGATCTGATATTCAGTATTGCAGATCAGCTCATGTATCTCAAGGCGAATGATCTGTCCATTGGAAAGGTTATACTGAATAAGGGATATATGTATATAGACTTCCAGAATATGGCTGTTCAGCTCATATTCCTGCCTATAGATAAGCCTATGGACAGATGTAATATGGAGAAGTTTATAAGGGATCTTATGGGCAATATGAAGTTTGCGAATAAGAAGGCATCCGATGCCGGATATGAGCTTATCAAATACTTTGATCACAATCCTACATTTTATCTGTCAGAATTTTATAAGTTTATAACAGACCTGAAGAATGACAATATAGCACATCCTGAGGATGAGCAGGAGCTTATGAAGTCAGCGGGAGTCAGCCCGGTCAATGTGGCTAAGGTAGAGGTCCCTGAGACTCCTCATGTTACAACTTCTTCATTCAAGCTTGCAAAGGAAGTTAAGGATTTCTCATCAAATGATATTGGATTTGATGACAACGATGACGGTTCGACAACAGTTCTCACAGCCAACAACCGTGGCAAGAGCGGCCCTGTCATCATAAGAACGAGAACAGGCGAGAGGATAAGGATCGACAAGCCGATATTCTGTATCGGTAAGTCTACACAGGGAGTTGACTATCAGGTAACTGACAACAATTCAGTCAGCCGCCGCCATGCTTACATTATCAATGTCAACGGCGTGTACTATCTGAGAGATAACAAGTCGACCAACCACACTTACCTTGGTGGCAAGATCATAAGCAGCGGAACGGATATGATGCTCATAGATGGAATCAGATTCAAGCTTGCGAATGAAGAGTTCACCTTCAAGGAGAAATAAAATAGTATATTATACTGGATAAGGAGACTTGTTTATTATTATAATGAGTCTCCTTATTTTATAATAAATCCCCTGCATAGGTGCGCCGGAGTACATGTGGGTAAAGGGGTAATATAAATAGAATGTGAAAAAAGGGGGAGTATCAAAGATTATGAAAAGAAAAGGAAGCTTATCGGGAAGGACACTGTGTAAAAAAGCAGCAACAGTGGTAATGTGTGCAGTGCTGATGCTGACGGCAGGTATTCAGACGACAGGTATTCAGACTGTTAAGGCCAGTACCCTTGACCAGCAGATAGAAGAGGCTCAGAGTGAGTTGGAACAGGTGAAGAAAGATCAGAGTGAAGTGATGACCGTATATGATCAGGGCTCTATAGGTTTTGTAGACTGGATGCTTGCGAAAAGCAACCTGACAACAAAACAGAAATATGATCTGAATCGGGCCAAGACTGTCCTGCAGGAGGCATGTGAGGAAGATTTCTCCAAGTGGGCGGGAGGAAATAATACAGGTCTTCCGGAATCGAGAAATAACAAGGTTGTTGTTACCGGAGATAAGAAAGACGCCATATCGCTTGAAAACACAAAGGCGACATTTGCGGTATTGAATAAAATTAATTCGTTAAGGGACACAGACGAAAACTATGTCGGGGCAATGAAGAGGAATGCGGCTAAGACTAATTTCTATTTCATGGCGGTGGCACAGTCAGGCGCGGACAGAGGTGCAGGACTCACAAATCATTCACTTCTTCAGGTGTCATGTGAGAATCTGGCGTTTGGATATACTGATCCGGCGGCAGGATGGAACAGTGAGAAGGCATCTTTTAACAAGATAAGGGATGAGCTGGGATATTCATCCATAACTTCGCAGAGTCAGCTTACAGCTGTTGAACAAAAGGCGGATTCGGAGGGAGTCACGGTTGGACATTATACCAATATGTTCTGGGCAGCAGATCAGGTGATGGGAGTCGGATTCACACTCTATGGCAGGTATGGCAATACTTCATGCTTCAATGCAAGCAAGCTTTCAAACTATACTAGCCAATATGAGGTGTACACAATAGCTGAATTTGAGAAGCTGTTTGATGAATATTATGAGACTGTAGATCCGGAGAAGTGGCAGAAAAAGGTGGATGCAGCGCAGGCCAAGCTGGATAAGTTGCTTGGACAGCGGTATGATGCATGCACGGAGCATGTGTATGGTGAAGGTGTGAAAAAAGAGGCCACATGTACAGAGACAGGTGGAACAGTATACACATGCGCTAAATGTGGCTACAAAAAGATAGAGGATAAGGTTCCGGCTCTTGGGCATAGCTTTACAGATGGCGTATGTACGAGATGTAAAGTAACAGGACCAAAGACGATGTACGTGTACTGGAGATTATCGGAAACTGCTTCATCAGCCACATATGATCAGGAGTTCGAAGTAGGAAAGGATATAGAGACATACATATCTTTCTCAACGGCATCAGATAGCAAATCCGATGACAAATTCGTGTTTGATATAGCAGACCCGTCTATTATTTCGTATACCCCTTCGTCTAACTATGCTGGAACATTCCATATGAACAAGATAGGAGAGACAACGGTGACTGTATATCCGGTCGTGAATCCGGATATGAAGAGGGTAATCACTGTGTCGGTAACAGATGTGGGTGGTCATGACTATGTAATAAGTCAGGCAGAACCGGGATCTGGAGAGACAGAAAAAATTTGTTCAAAGTGCGGGACGACAAAAACGGTGACAATCCCGACGGCGATAACACGTACTGTATGGTGGAGTGATAGTAATGGATATTACAAGCCTGCTGATGTGGAAGTAGGTGATGAGATCAATCTGGAAGTAGATTATGCACCAACGAAGGTCGACAACTCTGAGTTTATAGTTACATCATCGGATGAAGGTATTGTAAAAGTGAGTGATCCGGAATCTTCTTATAGAAGATATGATGCTAAGCTTACGGCGGTCGGAACAGGTGATGTAACCATAAGAATAGTTCATAAATATGACAGCTCAATTTGTCAGGAATACACGTTCAATGTGGCAGATCAGGGGGGACATGAGTATGTCATATCAGAGGCAGATGAGGGTGAAAGCCAGACAGTAGAGACGTGTTCAAAGTGCGGATATGAGAAGATCGTGTCACTTCCTACCAGTATCAGATATGTGTATTGGCAGGAGAAGGACAGCGATAACAGGACTACTTCACCAAGTGAGTATGAAATTGGAGCGGAACTGAGTATAAATATAATGGATTGGCCAACGAGAGCGGACATACATGAGTATGCGGTTACATCGTCGGATGAGACTGTTGTAAAGGTGAATGAAGTGTCTAGGACTACGGCATCACTTTCGGCAATCGGCAACGGCGTTGTAACGATTACGATTGCCAGTAAATATAATCCGTGGGTGAAGGCTGAGTATGAACTTGATATAACAGAGATAGGCGGACATTCATACACTGCGGAAATAGTAAATGATGAAACTCTTGCACAGGCTGCGACCTGTACAACTGCTGCGAAATATTATTATTCCTGTGATAACTGTGGAAGAGTGAATCGCAAAAAGACATTTACACACGGGGATAGCCTGGGGCATGATTACGCCCCAAAGTATGAGTGGTCAGCAAATGGCAACACTTGCAAGCTGGTTCTCACCTGTACCAGAGATTCGAGTCATGTGATCAGTGAGCCGATGACTGTAACAAGCAAGATAACGCAGGCATCCTGCGAGAACGATGGTGCAAAGGTGTGTACAGCAAAATGCACGCTGAATGGCAAGAGTTATCAGAGTACCAAGAAGATAGCCATTGGTGCATTGGGACATAGATGGGATTCAGGCGTGGTTAAGAAAAAAGCTTTGTGTGCAGCAGAAGGTCTGATCAGATACACATGTGAGCGATGCCAAAAGACAAAGGATGAGAAGACAGAGCCACTCGGACATACCCAGGGAAAGGCTGTGTATGAGAATGTAAATCTGGCTACATGTCAGGCTGAAGGCAGCCGAGACAAGGTTATATACTGCACCGTGTGCAAGGCAGAACTCAGCAGGACTGCTGAGATTCTTCCAAAGACAGACCATGATAGAACGCTTGTAGGAGAGAAGAAAGCTACCTGTATGGGCGGCGGATATACAGGAGATGTTGTCTGCAGCATGTGTGGTGAGATTTTTGAAACCGGTACAGCAACAGACCCGGTTGATCACAGCTACACAGCAAAGAAAACAACTGAGCAATATCTGAAGAAGGCAGCAGATTATGATTCCCCGGCAGAGTATTACTATGCATGTGTATACTGTGGAGCAAAGGGTGAGACAAGCTATGTGTATGGCTCAAAGCTCACGCGTAAGAGCATATCGTCAGCAAAGGTTACGCTTAACAAAACAGAATATACATATGATGGTAATTCGAAGAATCCGGCTGTAACAGTAAAGCTTGGCAATAAAACGCTGAAAAAGGGTATAGATTATACGGTTTCATACAATAAGAACAAAGCTGCCGGAACAGCAGAGGCTGTAATTACAGGCACTGGCGCATATCAGGGACAGAAGACGATCAATTTTAAGATCAAAAAGGCGCCGAACAGCATAACGCTGAAAAAGCGCAGCTACAGAATAGAGATGTCAACCAGCTCGAAGAGAATATCTATTTCACAGAGCGTGAGCGCACGTGCCGGAAAGCTCAGCTACAGCTCGGATAACAAAGCTGTAAAGGTAGACTCTGCTGGAACAATAACGATCGCAGCCCGGTATATAGGCAAGGCAAACATCACCGTATATGCTGGAGATTCGAATCATGTGAAGGTGAAGAAGATAATACCTGTTACTGTCAGCCCGAAGATACCAAGTATAAGCCAGATAAAGAGCCCATCGGCTGCGTCTGTAAGATTAAAGTGGGGAAAGATAAGCTGCGCAGATGGCTATCAGATCCAGTATTCAACAACATCAAACTTTAAAAAGGGTACATATGCATTCACGGTGTTAAGCGGTGGAAGCAAGACGACTGCGAGTCTTGGAGCAAAGCAGCGGATTAAAGGCGGAAAAACATATTATGTAAGGGTTAGAAGCTTTTCGAACAAGTTTGGCACAAGATGCTACTCAGCATGGAGCAAGACAAAGTCAGTCAGGGTGAGAAAGTAGCCGGAGATAACATATATATAAAGCTCAGCCTGTGTGATGGATTCAGTAGAAATCACACAGGCTGAGCTTTTCTTAATGTATATTCTTAAGACACATTCTTAATGCATATAGTTACTCGGCGGTCTCGCCACCTGAGGAGATATCGCCTTCGTCTGAACTGTCCTCGCTTGAGCTGTCAGAGCCTGAGCTCTGCTGGGAACCCTCTATTGCAAGCATGGATGCATCAACCTGGGACAGCCCCACCGGGTCAGCACAGTAATATTCACCGTCATCGGTTATCTTCACAGAGACCACAACAGGACTGCGGTAATCCATGTCTGCGGCTTTATTCTGAAGGATATCCGACACGCCCTGGGCAAATTCTTTCTCGTAATCTTCCTTTGTGGTGTTGTTGAAATCGCCGGCGCTGATCTTCTTGTTATAGTCGTCGATATATGCGAACACATCGTCAAATGCCTGATTGAGAATGTCCATAGGATACACGGTCACGTCCACATAGTAGTCGCTTCCGCTCTTATAGGCTCTTGACACCTCGTATTTGGCCTTGGAGTAGATGACCTTTGCGGTCTCGTCAAATATAGCATCCACCTCGTCTGTCTCTGCGTTGTTCAGTGAGTAATGATTGATGAGCTGGCCGGCCAGATAATCTATGCTGTCGCTGTACATGGCTGAGGCGTCCTCCTCGGAGCCGTCGTTGTCCTTCACGTATCCGTCAAAGCTTCCTTTGTAGTTGACGTCGAGAACGTTCTGCATGTATGCCTGATAGGTGGTCTTCTTGCGGTGAAGACAGCCTGTGAGTGATGTCATCACGAGGGTTGCCGCGAGACCTAATATGACAAGTTTTGAATGGTGTTTCATCTATATGATCCTCCGTAAAATTTAAATTCAATGAGCAGTTACAATATAGCATAAAAAAAGTGGTTTGTAATCATAAAAGGTAAAAATACTTTGCTTACAGAATTATGTGTGCTATAATTACGGAGTATCTACAATAGGATTAGTTTTTCGGAGGTAAGGTCATGGCAAAACAGGTAGAAGATGTTGTAACTGACGATAGAGTAGAATCACTGAAGACAGTGAAGTTTGGTGGATATGATAAGGCATCCGTTGATTACTATATTGATGAACTTAAGGGAAAGCACAATAAAGAAGTAGAGGAGCTTAAGGCGAACGTCAACAAGCTCAGCGAGGCTGTTCTGAGTCTCAAGACCATGAGAGAGGTCAATATGACAGAGTCTTCCAAGACCATAGAGACTCTCAAGAAGACCAATTCAGAGCAGGAGAGCGAGATAGAGTCACTCAAGGAGCAGATCAATGCATACAAGCAGAGAGAGCTTGAGAATGCAGGAAGATACGAGTCAATATCAAGAACACTTCTTGAGGCCCGTGAGAGCGCAGACGCACTGATCGCACAGACTGAGAAGGAGTGCACAGACAAGAAGAATACTATAACTGCAGAGCTCGAGGCATATGAGACAGATGTCAAGGAGAGATGCACAAAGCTCCAGACAGATACAGAGATACAGTGCCAGCAGATGTATGATCAGACCGAGGCAAAGTGCAACAGCATGAAGGATGAGGCATACTCAGAGGCAGAGAAGACAAGAAATAAATCTCACGCAGATGCAGAGGCTCTGTCGGCAAAGACAGATTACGAGTGCAAGGTTATGAGAGAGGAAGCTCAGAAGGATGCTGCCAATACAAGAAATGCAGCCACAGATGATGCAACCAGACTTCGCAACAATGTGAAGAAGGAGTGCGAGAGCGTAAGCAGATATATGTCAGATCTTCTGTCATCACTGGACAATGTTATTTCTGCATGTGCTTCAACAAAGGATGTTGCCGACAAGGCATTTACCGGACTGAAGAGCGAGGCAACTGCTATGGTTAGTGATGCTGAGGATGCACAGTAGTAATATATGATATATGGTAACATGAAACTTTTCTATGTGATGGGACATAGGAAAGTTTTATGTGCATTAAGGGGTAAATAATATACGGGGTGTATAATAATGGGATAAAACTGCACTTGTGCAGTGGATATATGGAGAGATATTTATGGAGATAAACAGACTTAGTGGTTATTCAGATTTTCTGGGAATAGTTGAATATCCTGCGGTTGTGTTCTGCGAGGATGGTGAAGTCATCAGCATAAACAATGCCGCAGTTAAGATCGTGGGTTCGGATGTTGAATCCATTGCCATGGAGCCGGATAAGTTTATGGTCAGCGATGAGTTCTGGCCGACACTTGACGACAAGAAGGCTATCATATGGCACAGACTTGGACTTATAGTTAACGACAAGGACAGATATGTAGTCAGTGGATTTGTCAACCAGTTTGAATATGGTGACAAGAAGGCGTATATGGTATTGTTTGAGCTTCGATCAGACGTTACGATAGGAAGCGTGAGTCTTGAGAGGATCATAAACCATATAGGCGTTATAGCTCTGTATCTGTATAAGCCGGAGGGCGTATGGAGAACGAGATACGTATCTAAGAACATATCTGAGTATGGATATACAGATGGCAATTTCTACAGTGGGCTGGTGGGACTCAGCGACCTGCTCCCTAAGAGTGATTATGACCTTCTGATCGGACAGCTCTACAAGGTTCAGAATACCGGAGTGGATGATTTTGAGATGGAGACTAGGATCGTATCAGCTCACAGAGATATAAATAAGATGAGACTTAAGTGTCACATCGTGAGAACCACAGATGGCGACATGGATGGAATAGAGCTCCTGTTCATAAAGGACAAGGAGACCGGATACAATGAGGATCAGGCGGCGTATATATTATCTGCCATGTCTAAGATCAAGAGCTTTGTCATGGTACAGCAGTACGAGAATGGCAGACCGATCTTCAAGTATATAACCCCGAACGCCAAGCAGATGGGAATAAATGTGGATGCCATCAAGCTTGGTGACAGACTCATAGAGGATTATATCCATCCGAAGGACAGAAGCAGGGTTATGGCGAATGTCAGAAACGCCACGAAGCGCGAGGACAAGGACTACGAGGAAGAGTTCAGGATAGTCAACGACAGAGGCGAGGTTATCTGGGTGAAGTCCCAGAGCTCTGTGACACAGGCGGCTGATAACACATACACGGTTGAGTATTTTATATCTGATATTACGGACAAGAAGGCTCTTGAGAACAGTGTTGAGCGCGCTAAGAAGGAGTTCGATGACAAGCTCTCATACATTATGAAGACAAATACCCAGTCGGATGAGGAAAGGAATCAGATAGATATCGAGAAGTGGACTCTGATAACGAAGGCGTTCTCTGCACTCACAGGACTTTATACAACTATCATAGATCCTGTGGGCAAGAAGATGGTTGAGCCGGCCGGCCCTCAGAAGCATATGGGTTATTTCTATGATATGTTTGAGAAGCCTCAGTATAAGCAGATATATATGAAGCTCAATGAGGTAGTTCTCAGGAACAATGTTCCGGTTATGATGGAAATGGACGATGACATCACGGGAAGTATGATCTGTGGTGCACCGATCATGATAGATGGCAAGCATGTGGCAACATGGATATGCTGCTCATATGATGACGAGGATGCGAAGAAAATGGAGAGCGTATACAAGGTGCAGTGGCAGCTTGGACGCATTTTCTCCGAATACGCATTCAGCTCTCAGATCCTGGCAAAGGAGGCGATCCGTGCCAAGTCAGAGGAGGTCATAATGGAGAACAAGCTGCAGTGGCAGAAGATTCTGCTTGATGCCCTGAACACTTCAGATAAGAGCTCCCAGCAGGTTATCAATGACGTGATAGCACAGGTGGGCGAGGTCTTAAATGCTGACGTGGCAGCCCTGTATGTGAAGGACAAGCAGGGAGATCTGGATTGCCAGTATATCTGGTCCAAGAATCAGAGCATGTCTGCGGAGGAGTATGTGACAGAGTGGCAGCGCGCCAACATGAAGTTCAGATCATGGCAGAATGGTCAGGGCTCGGGCAAGCTGGTGGACAAGGGATACCTTGTGATAGATGCAAAGCATATGGATGAAGCAGCTAAGAAGATCATGTCAGGGGGGCCTGTTAAGAGCTTTACCGCAGTTCCTGTGTATGTTAATGGCAATTATGGAGCGGTATTTGTGCTGGCGAATACCTCTATCAACAAATTGTGGACCACAGAGGAGATTGAATTTGTAAAGCAGACAGGTGATGTACTCAGAAGTGCCCTTGAGAAGATAGAGAGCGATGACAGCGTTAAACGCATAAACAGTGTTCTCCTCGATACATATAACTATATTGATGAGGGTATATTTATTAGAGAAGTTGATACTGGAAGAGTGCTGTTCTCGAACAGGACTCTGAACGATATGCTTGGATATGATTTTACAGACAAGGACAGTAAGCTCCTTATAGAGAATCTCAGAGATAAGTACAAGCTCATGGGAGGTCCGGATCAGCATCTGGCTACGGACAGCAAGGAGGTCAACTGGAGAAGCTATATAAGAAGTCTCGACAAGATCATGGATTTGACTGAAGTTAGCATGAAATGGCTTGACGGCAGCAATGCATCTCTTGTAATATTAAGGGACGTGAACGAATAGAAGGGAGACTTGTGATGGCAAGCGCAGATATTGGTATAGATTTAGGTACAGCCAGTATACTGGTGTATGTGAAAGGCAAAGGAGTCGTACTCAAGGAGCCTTCAGTAGTTGCATACGACAGGGATACTAATAAGATAGTGGCTATTGGTGAAGAGGCGAGACTTATGCTTGGAAGAACTCCGGGTAATATAGTGGCCATCAGACCTCTCAGGCAGGGCGTAATCTCTGATTATACGATAACAGAGAAGATGCTCAAGTATTTCATACAGAAGGCTGTCGGAAGGAGTTATTTTGGAAGACGACCTAGGATCAGCGTATGTGTACCTTCTCAGGTTACAGAGGTTGAGAAGAAGGCAGTTGAGGATGCAACTTATGCGGCCGGTGCCAGGGATGTGTCCATAATTGAGGAGCCTGTGGCAGCAGCCATTGGCGCAGGAATAGATATATACAGACCATGTGGTAACATGATAGTTGATATAGGTGGTGGAACTGCCGATATAGCAGTCATCTCTCTCGGAGGTCCTGTTGTCAGCGCATCCATTAAGGTTGCCGGAGATGATTTTGATGAGGCAGTTGTCAGATTCATGAGAAAGAAGCATAACCTTCTCATAGGAGAGAGAACCGCCGAGGAGATCAAGATCAAGATAGGTACATGTTACAGAAGACCTGAGAATATAACGTTGGATATACGAGGCAGAAACCTTGTAACCGGTCTTCCGAAGACTGTTACGGTCACATCGGATGAGACGGAGGAGGCACTTCGTGAGCCTGCGTCCCAGATATGTGAAGCTGTTCATTCAGTTCTGGAGAGAACTCCTCCTGAGCTTGCTGCTGATATTGCAGATCGTGGTATAGTTCTGACCGGTGGTGGTGCGCTGCTCCACGGACTTGAGGAGCTGCTTGAGGAGAAGACAGGAATAACCACCATGACAGCGGAGGATCCACTCAGAGCGGTGGCCATTGGTACAGGAAAGTACATCGAGCTTCTCAGCGAGAAGAACAATTAAGACAGGAGCTGAGGACTCAGTCTTCAGAGGAGAGAAAACTTGGTAAGAGAAGGTTACGTAGAGAAAGTTATATATAAGAATGAAGACAATGGGTACGCCGTCTTCGCCGTTGAGGGCGAGGACGGCGAAGATATTTTTGTGGGGAATCTTCACGGCGTTGCAGAGGGGATCTATGTATCGGCGGAGGGGGATTATGTAGAGCATCCAACTTATGATTTGCAGTTCAAATTCACCTCATGTGAGATCAAGATGCCGGATGATGTGCTCAGTATTGAGAAGTACCTCGGTTCGGGCATCATAAAGGGTGTCGGAGAGGCTCTGGCAAAACGTATAGTGAAGAAGTTCCGCATGGACTCACTCAGGATAATCGAGGAAGAGCCGGAGCGCCTTGCGGAGATACGTGGAATATCAGAGAGGAAGGCCAGAGACATTGCTGTGTCATACAACGAGAAGAAAGAGATGCAGGATGCGCTCATGTTCCTGACCGGTCTCAATATCCCGGTGAACCTCGCTGTAAAGATCTACAATGAATACGGTGACGAAGTGTACGACATAGTGAGGACAAATCCCTATAAGATAGCAGAGGATATAACGGGCGTTGGATTCAGGACAGCGGACGAGATTGCGGACAGACTTGGTATCGGAAGAGATTCTGATTTCAGGGTAAGAGCCGCTATTATGTATGCCCTATCCGGTGCAAATGGACTTGGCCATATGTATATTCCCCAGAAGATGCTGGTAGACAAGACATATTCATTGCTGATGAATGAGTACATGCCATATGATCCGGAGCTTGAGATGTCTATATGCAATCAGATACTTGAGCTCAGCGTTGCCGGCAAGATAATCATAAAGGAGTTGAAGGACGATCCAGATTCAGGGGAGCTCCCAGATGTGAGCCTTGATGATCCGGTGGCTGACATAGACATGGATTTGCTGGATACGGAGTCAGAGTCAAACGTGACAAATGCCGTGTATGCAGCACCTAATTATTATATGGAGCTCAATTCGGCAAGACTTCTGTGTGAGCTCAACATAGATTTCTCAAAGGCAAAGCTCAAGATAGACAAGGTTGTTGAGACGGTAGAAAAGTCAGAGAATATGAAGCTGGCTGATGCCCAGAGACTTGCCATAAGAAATGCCGTGGATCACGGCGTTGCGGTCATAACCGGAGGCCCCGGAACCGGAAAGACAACGATCATAAATGTACTTATCAAGATATACGAGAGCTTCAGGATGAAGATAGTTCTCGCTGCGCCTACAGGACGTGCAGCCAAGAGGATAACAGAGGCCACAGGATACGGAGCACAGACCATACACAGAATGCTCGAGCTTACGGGCGGAGTGGAAGGAGAAGAGACTTCTGCGTATACATTTATGCGGAATGAGAGCAATCCACTTGAGGCCGATGTTATCATAATAGATGAGATGTCCATGGTTGACAGCAGCATTTTCTACAGTCTGCTCAAGGCTGTGGCTCCGGGCACAAGACTTGTGCTTGTGGGTGATTCGGATCAGCTTCCGTCAGTTGGCCCGGGAAATGTGCTCAAGGATATCATAGCGTCCGGTGTGTTCAGCGTGTCGGTGCTGGACAGGATATACAGACAGGGCGAGGACAGCGATATCATAGGCAATGCCCACAGGATAAAGGATGGAGAGCATGTGGAGATCAAGAACAAGAGCAGGGATTTCTTCTTTGTTCCAAGGAATGGCTACAATGAGATCGTGGCAGAGCTCAAGGTGCTTCTGACAAAGCAGCTTCCATCATATTTTGGTGTGGATAAATCGGATATACAGGTGCTGACACCTATGCGTAAGTATGATATGGGTGTTGAGAACCTCAACAAGCAGCTTCAGGATGTCCTCAATCCGGAGGGGCACGGAAAACCCGAGCATGACCGGGGCGATGTGGTGTTCAGACAGGGCGATAAGGTCATGCAGGTCAAGAACAATTACAAGCAGGAGTGGAAGATACTGGATCCGTCGGGCAGATTTGCCAAGGAGGAAGGAGTCGGAGTGTTCAACGGCGATATTGGATTTGTAAAGGCTGTTGACGACTACGAGCAGAGGATCGTGGTGGAATTTGACGATGGAAGACAGACTGAGTATCCATACAACCAGCTTGAGGAGCTTGAGCATGCATTTGCGATAACCATACATAAGTCGCAGGGAAGTGAGTATCCCGTGGTTGTGATCCCGCTTCTCAGATGCCCACCTAAGCTTTTGAACAGAAACCTGCTGTATACGGCGGTGACGAGAGCCAGAAGAAGCGTGGTCATAGTGGGCAATATAGGACTGGTAAATACGATGATAGACAATGAGGATGAACAGAAGAGATACACCTCATTTGCACTGAGACTCAGGGAGATGGAGAGAAGATGAAACGATGCGCAGATAAGTTCGGGTTCGGACGACTGCTCACGGATCTCCTGTATCCCCGCCGGTGTGCGATATGTGACGAGGTGCTTCCGATGGGAGAAGGGCTGATATGCAGAGGGCATAACAGCCTTCCCTATGTGAAGACTCCGTCATGTATGGTGTGCGGCAAGGAGGTCGACAGTGAAGAGCGGGAGCTCTGTCTGGACTGTGAAAAACATTCAAGAAATTTCGAAAGAGGTTTCCCCGTATTTAATTACGTGGAACCCGTCAAAGCCAGTGTTCTGGCGATAAAATACCATAACAAAAAAGAATATTGTGATTTCTACGGAGCTCAGATGGCGGAGAAGGTGCGCCCGTATGTCAGAAGGTATGGAATAGATGCGGTCACCTGTGTACCTTTGCACAGGAGAAAGCAGAGACAGCGCGGCTACAATCAGGCGGCTGTACTGGCGAAGGTTGTCGCTGATGAACTGGGGCTTCCATTCTGTGAGGATATGCTGGTGAGAAGAAAGTACACCACACCGCAGAAGAAATTGGACAACCTGGAGAGGGCAAACAACATAAAGACATCCATGGACATAGGCAGAGTGTACCCGGAGTACAGAAATATCCTGCTTGTGGATGACATATATACAACCGGTGTCACCATAGACGTGTGCGCCGGCCTTCTGAAGAAAGCCGGCGCACGCCATGTATATTATTCATCTGTATGTGTTGGCAAGGGGTGTTAGTCCTCGTCTGTATCGTCAACTATATGGAAGTCCTCGTCGCTCTTCTCTTCCTCCTCCGGCATGTACTCGTTGAAGATGTGTACAAATACCAGTGAGCACAGATAAGCGTGAAGTCCTGCGACACATATGAGCATAAGACCGAGCACGGTGGAGCTGAAATAGCATCCCGCTGCGATCGCTGCCGTTATCGCAACCATGAGAAGTGTCCATGGAAGATTCTTGATGGACATGAGGAATGCGTTCTTGATGGTCGCTTTGACTGTGTTCTCAAACTGCGCCTGAAGTGGGAATACATACAGGACAGTGAACAGGTAGATAAGTGACATGATGGTGAATATGACCAGCATACTCTTGATGTTCCTGCTCACGGCGAACCACATGTCAAATGCACACAGGACACCGGCAAGCAGAGCCAGAACGCCTATTCCTGTAGCCTGTTTGAAATTCTCCCTGAAGCTCTTGAAGAACAGCTTGACCACGCCGCCCTGACCGTTTCTGATGCATTTCATGGTGGTGTAGTAGAGTGCTGTGGTCGATGCACCTATCGTGAGGATTGGCAAGGAAGTCAGCAGCCACAGAAAATGCAATATTACTATATCGCACACTATGGTTAGAAAATTCATGATAGGATTATCTGTCGATAATGATCTGTTCAAAATAAAATACCTCTCTTTCTTTATCCAAAAAAATTACAAGCCTAAGCCATCAGATCTTCCTTTGTAAGGGTCTCAAGTGTGGCTACGTCAATGTTGTCCATGGAAACTATTCTGGTGGCCTGCCTGGATATGGCGGATTCCATAAAGTTACGGACTTCACGGGCGTTGGCAAATGTATCGTCGTGATGTGCGGCTTTGTCGTGCCAGTATTCTGAGGCGTATGCGCGGGCATCATCGTCCAGCTTGTATTCCTGCTTGGAACACATGCTCTCGAAGATGGACATAAGCTCGTCCCCGGTGTAATCCTCAAATGTGATGAATTTGTTGAATCTGGAACGAAGTCCCGGGTTGGAGCTCAGGAACCGTTCCATGAGATCCGGGTAGCCGGCAACTATGACTATGAGATCATCTCTGTGATCCTCCATAGCTTTGAGCAGCGTGTCCACTGCCTCCTGGCCGAAATCATTCTCACCTTTGCCTGCGGTGAGAGTATAAGCCTCATCTATAAATAAGATCCCGCCGAGGGCTGATTCTATGACCTCGGTTGTCTTGACGGCTGTCTGACCAATATATCCCACAACAAGTCCGCCTCTGTCGACCTCGACAAGCTGTCCTCTTGACAGTATGCCCAGACCCTTATATATATTTGCAAGAAGTCTTGCCACCGTGGTCTTTCCTGTTCCCGGATTGCCGGAGAATACAAGGTGGAGAGATACGGACGGTTGTTTCATGCCGTTTTCCTCGCGGAGCTTCTTGATCTTCAGAAGGTTTACGAGGTTGGTGATGTCCTTCTTCACGCTCTCGAGACCGGTCATGGAATTCAGTTCCTCGAGAAGAGTGTCCACATCCTTGACGGGTTCAGCCCTTTCGGAAGCTGTCGACTTAGCCGGAGTCTGTGAGACTGGGGAAGCACTCTTTGGGAGTGCGTTGTACTTGTCGAGCAGTGGGCTTGGATCTATGGCGTACAGGTTCATGGACTTGAGATATTTGTCGAGCATGAGGCAGTAGCCTGTGAGCCTTGCTATCTCGTTGTCGTCAGTCATGTTGTTGCAGGCGATGAATTCCTGACCCATGAGCTTGAACATTCTGACGTAATCTCTGGAACGGTATACTGATCTGGGATTTACCTTTGCCCGGGCCAGATCGCCCTGTACAAAATATGTAAGGGATCTAGGTTGTGTCACGGCAAAATCCCCGGTTGTTCTCTCATATTTGAATGTGCGGAATTTGTCTGTTGTAAAGTGCTGGTTCAGGTATTCGCGGACAAATTTTATCTCCAGGGTAAGTTCTGCCTGGTCGGAGCTGGACAGATATGCAAGAAACTGAAGCAGGTCAAACTGAAGCATCTCTCTTGTCTTGAGTCCTGTCTTCTGGCGCGCACCGTAGCCGTCGTTGTCCAGCGAATCGGCATAGGAATAGCAGTTGTCCAGTTCGGCTTTTAGTGAGTAATTCATAAGTTGTTCCCCATCCTTTCCATAAAGCACATAATTGTATCTATTGTAAAGCCTTTGGCCCATGTAATCAAATAAAGTTTTGCCTGGTTAATCCATTTATTGTGTCATATTTGTATTTTGTATGATAAAATAGCAGTTATATGAGCAAAATTTACACCAAAAGGTGACAAAAGCGACAGGAGACAGACGATATGAGATTCAGACCATGCATAGACATACACAATGGACAGGTAAAGCAGATAGTTGGAGGCAGTCTCTGTGATGAGGGTGACAGAGCAGATGAAAACTTTGTATCACAGAAGGACGGAGACTTCTTTGCTGAACTGTACAAAAGCTATGGACTTAAGGGTGGTCATATCATACTTCTCAATCCTGCGTCCAGCGAATACTATGACGCCGATGTAAGACAGGCACAGCTCGCTCTGGCTGCATATCCGGGAGGACTGCAGATAGGCGGGGGAATAAATGCTGACAATGCACAGCGGTTCATAGATATGGGTGCGTCACATGTCATAGCCACATCATTTGTGTTCAGGGATGGAGAGATCAACTACGACAACCTGAAGGCACTTGAGAAGGCTGTGGGCAGAGAACATCTGGTGCTGGATCTGTCCTGCCGGAAGAGGGACGGAGAGTATTATATTGTCACTGACAGATGGCAGAAATTTACAAATGTAAAGGTGGAGGAGGCAACGCTTGACCGGCTCTCAGAATACTGCGACGAGTATCTCGTTCATGCGGTGGATGTGGAGGGCAAGGCGTCAGGCATAGAGACCCATGTTGCGGACATGCTTGGAAGATGGGGAAAGCTGCCGATGACATATGCCGGAGGTGTGGCATCATTTGACGATCTGGAACAGCTCAGAAGTCTCGGAAGGAACAGGATAGACGTGACCATAGGGAGTGCACTGGATATCTTTGGGGGACATATGGCGTTTCAGGAGATTATAAGGTTTATGGAGGGTTAACATGGCAAAGATGAAGAAGGTACTGGCCATTGCGATGGCTGCGGCTATGGGTATGTCCATGCTGGCTGGCTGCGGAGGTCAGGGCAAGGACGATGTGACAGAGGCGACAAGCCAGGCGGAGACCAGCGAGGCTGCGACCTCGGAGGAGAAGACAGAGGAGGCTGCTTCGGAGGAGGCTGAACAGGAGAAGACAGAGGTCAAGGCAGGGGATGTCCTGATAGACCTGAACTTTGATGACAATGACACGGACGAGTGCCATACATATTCAAATGGCGGACAGGCCGTACTCGGAGCAGAGAACGGAGAACTGTGTCTGGATATAACCGGAACAGGAAGCCTGGATTATGCGAACCAGATATACTATGACGGATTTGAGCTCAACCAGGACTGTGTGTATGAGCTGTCATTTGACGTGCACAGCACCATTGAGAGAGGAATTCAGTACAGACTTCAGATAAATGGCGGTGATTACCACGCTTATGTGATGGATGACATAACGATAGGCACTGAGACACAGCACATATCCAACCAGTTCACCATGAGCGAGGCATCGGATCCGGCACCTAGAATGTGTATGAATCTGGGACATTTCGAGGGCGTTGGTGATGACAGCGTGCCTCACAAGGTATACTTTGACAATATCAAGCTCACTGTAGTTGACGCCTCAAGCGCACAGAGCGTTGAGGGTATTCCTGATCCAAAGCTGGTTGGCATCAACCAGATGGGTTACGGCAAGGATGCGAAGAAGCTTGCCACAGTGACTGACAGAGACGCCAAGAGCTACGAGGTAAAGAGCGTCGCTGATGACAAGGTAGTCAGCAAGGGTGACGTATCTGGCTGGGATTACGATCCTGCTGTGGGCGACAAATGTGCGGTTATAGATTTCTCTGATGTCAAGGATCAGGGTACATACAAGATAGTTCTCGACACCGGAGCAGAATCATACGAGTTCCCTGTTGGGGATGGCGTGTATGACGATATATACAAGGCGTCAGTGCTCATGTTCTATGACCAGAGATGTGGAACAGAGCTTGATTCAGCCATAGCCGGTGATTTTGCACACGCTGCATGTCACACGGGAACTGCCATAGTGTACGGCTCAGATGTTGCAAAGGATGTGACCGGCGGATGGCATGATGCCGGAGACTACGGAAGATATGTTGTTCCGGGCGCAAAGGCGGTACAGGATCTGCTCCTTACATATGAGGATTCAGAGTATGCGGCAAAGGACGACGCTATCGGAATACCTGAGAGCGGCAACGGTGTTCCTGACGTTCTGGATGAGGTCAGATACGAGCTTGACTGGATGCTCAAGATGCAGGATGAGACCAGCGGCGGAGTTTATCACAAGGTTACCGGAGAGGTGTTCCCTGAGATGGTGGCTGCTGTTGAGGAGACTGCTCAGATGATACTCTCACCTATATCCAACACAGCAACAGGCGATTTTGCGGCTGTTATGGCAAAGGCTTCAGTTGTATACAGAAAGTACGATGCAGCATTTGCAGATTCATGTCTTGCTGCAGCTCAGAAGGCATGGAAGTATCTTGAGCAGCATCAGGGAGATGCAGGCTTTAAGAACGTTGGAAGCATAGTTACAGGTGAGTATCCTGACAGCAATGACAGCGATGAGTACCTGTGGGCAGCAGCGGAGCTGTATATCGCAACAGGTGATGAGAGCTACAATGATTATGTGAAGACAGCCATCGAGGGAAGCGTTAAGTACGGCCTTGGATGGGCGGATGTCGGATATTATGGAATATATGACTACTGTGTAAATGTAAAGGACTGCGCAGCAGAGAAGGAGATACTTAAGAAGGGTGCTGACAAGCTTGTAGATAACTATGCCGGCAGCGGCTTCGGTTCAACAACAGGCGGCTCTTATGTATGGGGAAGCAACATGGTCGTTGCGGATAACGGAATCCTTCTGCTCATGGCATCAAAGGTTCTGGGCGACGATTCATATGTGGACTATGCGGCAGACCAGCTCAACTATATACTTGGAAGAAATGCAGTCAGCTACTGTTATGTGACAGGATATGGTTCACAGACTCCTGAGAATCCACACCACAGACCTTCAGAGGCACTGGGCAAGGCAATGCCTGGAATGCTTGTGGGCGGTGCCGATGGAAACCTTGAGGATCCATATGCGAAGGCTGTTCTTGCAAAGATTCCAAAGGAGAGATGCTATGTCGACAACGCACAGAGTTATTCATGTAATGAGGTAACGATCTACTGGAATTCACCTCTTGTATATCTTCTTGCGAACTTCAAGTAGCAAATATTTAAGAATATGTAACTATAATTAGTACATCATATTTGATATAACTATTGAATATCATGTAAGGAATCGGTATGGAAATATGAATGAATATGTAGACAAAATAAAAAAGCTTATGGAGAAAGAGATGGTCAGATATGTTATAGCCGGAGGAATGACCACGGCTGTGAATCTTGTATCATTCTTTGTGTTGAGACTTGTGACGGATCTGTCGCGAAGTGCGGCGAATATCATAGCGATAATGCTTGCCATATTATTTGCTTACTTTGCAAATGGATTTTACGTGTTCAGGTCGGAGCAGAGGAAGAGCGTAGGCCGGATCATAAGGGAGTTCATATCATTTGTGGGCATGCGTCTGTTTGCCATGGTGGTGGAGGTCGTTGGAACCAACCTGCTGTGCGACTCCTTCAGATACAATGAGTTTATATCAAAGATAATAATTCAGGTAGTTGTACTTGTAATAAACTATATATTCAGCAAATGCTTCGTATTTAAGAAGGATAAAAAGCCTGTAAAGGATATATTTGCTGACAACTATATCATGATAATCGCTTTTATCATCCCGGCGATATTTATGTTCGTGCTGTGGGTGGTGGCGGAGATAGGACCATTTGGCGGACACAGCCTTACCATGGTGGACAGTCTTCACCAGTATCTGCCATTCTTCTCTGATTATCATGACAAACTGGTGAACGAGGGAAGCCTGTTCTATACGTGGGACATAGGCATGGGAAGCAATCTGCTTGACATAATCGCCTACTATATGGCTTGCCCTCTGAACTTTATAATCGTGCTGTTCAGCAGGGAGCATCTGTACATAGCGATGTGCCTGCTCATAAGTATCAAGATAGCTCTGTCCGGTATGACCATGGCGAGCTATCTTGGATACAAGTGCAGGAACAAGAACAACCTGCTCATCATTCCATTTGCTGTGGCATATGCACTCAGCAACTATGTCATAGGATATTCATGGAATCTCATGTGGATGGACTGTATACTGATACTTCCGCTTATCATGCAGGGCTTCGAGCAGATGATGGAGGACGGCAGCAACTACAGACTGTACACACTCAGTCTGTTCTATGGACTTCTGTGTAACTACTATATATGTTTCATGATATGTGTATTCCTGGTTCTCCAGTTTATACTCACCAATCACAAGAACATATACAAGGGCGCAGAGGACACTTTGAGATTTGCGGGAACATCTGTCATGGCTGCGGCTATGTCTGCGTTTCTGCTGATCCCGGCTTATATCGGGATTAACACCACGGCGTCTGCCACCAGACATTTCCCTAAATGGGAGTGGTACGGAAGCATATGGGATATGATAAAGCAGATGTTTGTCTTGACTGAGCCGATAAAGAGCCAGCAGTTTGACGGCGGTGTGAACCTGTACTGCGGTACATTTGCCATACTGCTGATAGGAATATATATTTTCAATACAAAGATCAAATGGTACGAGAAGCTTAAGAATGTGATACTGATCGTATTTCTCATGATGAGCTTCAACAATACGCTGCTCAACTATATATGGCACGGCTTCCATGATCAGTACGGAATCCCGAACAGATTTTCATTCCTGTTCATCTTCATTCTGCTGAGCATGGGATACGAGGCCATTGCAAATACAGACAAGAAGCAGATACCGGGAATAGCCCTGGGAATCATCGTGGCGTTCGGTTTACTGGTTTATGCAGACAAGAATATTGATATGGACAGGACGGTAATTATCCTCACATGGGTGCTGTTTGCTGTGTACTCGGCGGGAATCCTGGTGCTGGGACTTGTCCGCGGCAAAGGCAGATTCGCAGTGGCAGCTATACTTTCAGTGTTGTGTCTGACTGAGATCGTGTTCAGCGCGGCAAAGGGATACGAGAGCAACGGAACGGTGAACATACCGGATTACTATGGCGATGCTGCTAGTGTGCAGGCCGCTATAGATTCTGTTAAGACAGGCCATTTTCCGTATAGAACGGAGCTCAACAACACCAAGGTGGTGGATGAATCTACCTATTACAATATGCAGGGAGTCAGCCTGTTTGGTTCGACGGTTTCAAATGACCTTGTGAATGCCATGCACGGACTTGGTTTCTACACAGGTGCCAATGAGTTCCTGTTTGACGGAGCAAATCCGGTGTCAAGTTCGGTTCTGGGCATAAGATATTTGTTCAGGAGACAGGATGAGCATATGTCCTACGATATGGACTATGTGGATACAGTGGATGGCGTTGATGTATACCAGAACAGCCGGGCGCTCAAGCTGGGCTTCATGGTGAATAACGAGCTGAAAGACTGGACTTCTGACGCATCGAATATGTTTGACAGTATAAATAATTTCGTGGAAAAGTCGACTGGGGTGGCTGGTACGTTCAGCCAGATATATCCGGAGATAACTGGCTCTTCAAATGACATCACGATAACACATGACAATCCGTACAGTGAATACTTTGGACTTTCCGATATCACACCGGGTATCGTGAGCTTTGGACTCAGCTTTGACATAACAGAGGAACAGAATGATCTGTACATCATAGCGAACTGCAATGGAATCACCAAGATAAGGATATATGTGAACGGTGAGGAGCAGAATTACGAGAGACTTCAGTACCAGACATACCATGTGGGACATCTGATAAAGGGAACCAACGTGGAGGTCGAGTATTATTTCTCTGCGGGTGTACCTGACAATACATCTGCAAGACTTACGATAGCCACTCTCAACGGTGCTGCATTTGACCAGGCGTATGAGGGATGGGCTGACAATCAGTTAAATATCAACAAATTTGAGGATGGATATGTGAAGGGACATATATCAGTCGATGAGGCTGGCCTGATGTTCACATCCATACCATATGATTCGGGCTGGACTGCCTATGTTGATGGCAGAAAGACCGATATACAGACTGTTGCGGGAGCATTTATCGCACTGGATCTTGAGAAGGGAGACCATGTGATAGAGTTCAAGTATTTCCCTAGAGGACTCAAGAGCGGCCTGATATTCACATTTGCCGGCTGGCTTGTGTTTGCACTGCTTATGAATGCGAAGACCATCAAGGAGAAGCGCGGTAGCAAAAAGGGGAAGCCAGAGGATGAGGATCGGACAGATGATGAAGCAGCGATAGAGTAATGCAGATCTGTTGATAGATAAAATATGCATAATAACGAGGTAGAATGGCTGGGAGACCATAAAAAGTAGTCCAATATGTACAAAATAACAGAGAAAATTTGTACATTATTCAGCATAAAAAACTATATGAGCGTTGACCTTAATAATTATTTATAATATAATGTATCCATGTGGATATGCATAGGAGTGTCTATGTGGCAAACGCAATATTTATAGAAACAGAGGTGCATTAATGGACAAAATTAAGGAAATTGGGATTAAGCCGCTTGCACTGGCCATGGCTGTTCTGGCTTTGCTGGCGGGAGTGCTGGGAGTCGCCGGTATAGGTGTGGGAGCTATTATATGTGGCGTCCTGGCAGCGGTCGTTGCTGTTCTGGTATTACTGGTATTCGGAGATGGCAACATGGGATCAGCAGGAAAGTCTGATAAGTATAAGAAGCTTTTCATGAACCTTCCTATAGGATTTGCACAGGCGAGGATCGTTAATGATCCTGTCAACGGAACAAACTACGAGATAGTAGACGCCAATGAGATATTTGGGGAGTATTTCAAGCTCGATGTGTCTGACTACAAGGACAAGATACTGAAGGAGAGCAAGATAGAGGTACTTCAGGATATCAATGCATGGTTCACAGCTTATAACAACTCCGGCACCAAAGAGGGAGATCTGATGGATGTTGAGATCACCATGGAGTCACTTCAGAAGGTGTTCAACACGGTTATGTATAAGTCTGAGGCTGATTACATCAACATGGTAGTCATAGATGTGACCAAGCAGAAGGAGACTGAGGAGAAGCTCAGCAAGGCCATCGTGGATGCGAATGCAGCATACAAGACACAGGCCGAGTTCCTTGCAAACATGAGCCACGAGATAAGAACGCCTATAAACGGTATTCTCGGTATGCTCCAGCTCACACTTATGGCTGAGGATCTTCAGGCTGATTACAGAGATAACCTTATCACAGCTAAGAACTGTGCAGACACACTGCTCAGACTTATCAATGATATTCTTGATATAAGCAAGCTTGAGGCTGGTAAGTACAAGATCAAGGAAGAGACATTTGACATCAGGACTGCCATTGAGGACACAGTTGCTGCACAGGTTCCGATCGCAACCAACAAGGGACTGCAGCTCGACTGTTCATTTGGAAGCAATATTCCAAAGCTTGTCCGCGGTGATGGACAGAGAATCCAGCAGGTTCTCAACTGCCTGCTTTCAAATGCTATCAAGTTTACATCCGAGGGAAGCGTAAGAGTCAAGATAGCATCCATGGATGATGGAGACAACAAGATTAAGATCAGAATGGCAGTTGCAGATACCGGTATAGGTATCTCAGAGGCTAACATGAGCAAGCTGTTCATAAGATTCAGCCAGGTAGATGCATCAGATACAAGAAAGTACGGTGGTTCAGGTCTGGGACTTGTCATCACCAAGCAGATCGTTGAGCTGATGGGTGGTAACATCACAGTTCAGAGTAAGGAAGATATAGGTTCAACATTTATTGTTGAGATACCTCTCAAGGTCATCAAGGCTGCGGATGCGGCAGATGAGTTTCTCAAGGAGAAGGAGGAGCCAGCGGTATTCTCCATCAATGCACACAGCAAGGCAAGGATACTTGTTGCAGAGGATGAGCCGGTCAACCAGCAGGTTATCGGTAAGCTTCTCGGTATGGCAGGATTCTCATACGATATAGCTGAGAATGGCCAGAAGGCTGTTGAACTGTTCAAGACCAAGATATATGATGCGGCACTGTTTGACGTACAGATGCCAGTTATGGACGGTATAGCAGCTACACAGGAGATCAGGGAGATAGAGCGCAAGGAGAAGAGAAAGAGACTTCCGATCATTGCGGTTACGGCGAGAGCCATGTTCGGTGACAAGGAGAGGATCCTTGAGAACCAGCTTGATGATTATATCGCAAAGCCTTATAATCTCAATGATGTGGTTGATACACTGAATAAGTACATAGACGACTGATGTGAAAGGCCATAAGTATACATGACATAGTGAGAAACAAAGTCAAATAAAAAATCGGGGATTATGGAATCAACACCCATATTCCCGGTTTTTTTAGTTTTACATGGATATATTAAGGCAGATAAAGAAAGATCTATATTACATGGAGGTATATGATATGTCAGATTTTTTCCAGGATGTGTTCAACAAGACCAAGAAGTTTGCAAATAATGCGGTGGATGAGACGAAGGACGCAGCGCAGAAGGCAAAGCTCAACAACAAGATATCAAATGAGGTGCAGATGATCGACAGGAACATGGTCGAGATCGGCAAGTATTTCTACGAGCAGAACAAGGAGAATCCACCTCAGGAGCTGCTCCAGTATTTCAACAATGTAAAGGTTCTTCAGGACAGTATAGCCATAAGCAGGAGCGAGATACAGAACATTGATAATGCCATGGCGGCAAGGAAGCAGGCTGATATGAATCCTAATCAGAGTCCTAACCAGAACTATAACCGGAACCCAAATAACAATCAGAACATGGGAAATGGACAATTTTAGTAAAAAAAATTATATATACATGCTGTAAAATCAGAAGCCCGTTCGTAACAGGACGGGCTTTTTGTATATTGAAATTGGGCAATATACAGCCTGTATATAGCCGCAATTTATAAAATTTTCTTTATGAAATCCCCCCTTTACAAAGGCTGAGAGAGGGTGTAAGGTGTGCTTACAACTCAGAGAGAAGGGAGGACAGAGATCATATATTATGTAATACCATTGATCGCAACTGTGAGCATGGCGGTGGTATCGGACTTCAGAGACTGGAGGATTCCGAACAGGCTTATCGCAGTTGGCATGATACAGGGATTCCTGATGTCGGCAGTTGTCAGAGGACCGTGTGATGGACTTCTGAGCAGTGTGGCAGGCTGTGTTATTCCTGTGGTGATCTTGTTTGTATTATTTCATAAAAAAGCCTTGGGGGCAGGTGATATCAAGCTGCTGGCGACGGCTGGCACATTTGTAGGAACCGATGTGATCCGGGTGATTGTTTACTCCTTTTTGGCCGGAGGAGTTATATCTTTATTTTTTCTTTTAAAAGAAGTTTTAATGTCAGTTACGAATCGTAAAGAAATTTCAACAAAACAATTTTATAGGAATCTGATGAAGTCTAGGGTACATTTCTCTGCTGCCATAATGGGCGGAGTCATGTATTACGTGTGCACTATAGAGTGGAGGTGACAAAATTCAGCAGTACAAGATTGGAATACTGGATGGTGACAGGGCTTACATGATAAGTCTTATGAACCATATCAATTCGGACAGGGACAATCCGCTGTTTGCGCTTGCATTTTCATCGGAGGGAGAACTGTATGGGTATCTTGAGACTAAGACTCTGGATGTTCTGCTGATGGATGAGAATATTCCTCTGGATGAGAGCAAAGTGCCGGTGGCCTGCCGGATGATATTTATGACGAGGGATAGAGTCGATGGATCAGAAGAGATCAGCCATAACAGGATATTCAAATATTCCAGGGTACGGAACATTTCTTCAGAGATCCTCAGATATATGAATATAGACGATACGGACCGCAGAAGAAAGCTGTTCAGGTCGTATGCAGTTATATCACCCATAGGGAGGTGTGGTAAGACAAACCTTGCGGTCAGCCTGTGCATGAATGATGAGGTGCGGGGCGGCCTGTATGTGGGCATGGAGGAGTACAGTGCATTTCACGACCATGAGGATGTTCTGGCGAATGTGATATATCTGGTGAAACAGAGGTCACCGGATCTGACCGGATATATGGAGCAAAATATCGTGGAGCTTGAGGAATACAGCGTGCTTGGATATCTGGGATCGTACATAGATGCACTGGAGCTGGACACGGAGGATATGGTGTGGCTCATCGACGAGTTCCGCAGATGGGGCAGATATACAACGGTTGTGTTTGATATGGGACAGGCGGTTCTCAAGGATCTGGCGATACTTGGGGCATTTGACGAGATAATGGTTCCGGAGCTTAAGGATGAATTGTCCCAGGACAAGCTTGGGATGTTCGAGAGGGTTCTGGAGAGAAGGGAGCTCGGCAAGATTGCTCGGAGGCTGCACAGGTTGAACGTGCCGCTGGCGGTTCCGGGAAGTGCGGAGATGCTGAGATTTATAGAAAGTGAAATAGGAAGCAGAAGATGAAACAGGATGACAGACAGTTGATACGAAGTAAGGTCATGCAGAGTATAGATATGTCGGGTGACATAGGAGATGAGCAGGTCAGCGATATGATCGACAGGTGTATTCTCGAATCTGAGTCCGGGAATGTGCTGAGTGTGAGGGATAAGCTTGCGCTGAAGAAGGAACTGTTCAACAGTCTGAGGAGGCTTGATATATTGTCAGAGCTTCTCGACGATGAAGAGGTGACTGAGATAATGATAAATGGCTACAGCAATATATTTGTCGAGCGGGCAGGAAGGATGTACAGGTATGACAAGGCATTTGAGAGCGAGGAACGGCTCAAGACCATAATCCAGGGCATCGTAGCGGAGTGCAACAGGATAGTAAATGAGGCATCGCCGATAGTGGATGCAAGGCTTAAGGATGGTTCGAGAGTGAATGTGGTGCTGCCGCCGGTGAGCCTGAGCGGCAGCGTGATGACCATAAGAAAGTTTCCGAAGGACAAGATGACCATGGACAAGCTGGTGGAGATCGGATCAGTCACCATGGAGGTTGCCGATTTCCTGAAGAATCTGGTCGTGGCGGGCTACAACATAATCATCTCGGGAGGAACCGGCGCGGGCAAGACGACATTTCTGAATGCCCTGTCAGGGTATATACCGGCGGATGAGAGAATTGTCACGATAGAGGATTCGGCGGAGCTTCAGCTTGCGGGCATCGACAATCTGGTGAGCCTTGAGGCGAGAAGTGCAAATGTCGAGGGCGAAAATGCGGTGAGCATAAGGGATCTTATCAAGACGAGCCTCAGAATGAGACCTTCACGGATAATAGTGGGTGAGGTCAGGGATGCGGCGGCGATAGATATGCTTACTGCCATGAACACAGGACACGATGGAAGCCTGTCAACAGGACATGCAAACTCTGCCCGGGACATGCTGACGAGGCTTGAGACCATGGTTCTGATGGGTGCGGATATGCCTGTTCTGGCGATAAGGCAGCAGATAGCGTCGGCGGTGGACATAGTTGTCCAGCTTGGAAGACTGAGGGACAGATCCCGAAGATGTATAGAGATAAGCGAGGTCACAGGACTGGAAGGAGGTGAATTTGTCATGAATAAATTGTATGAATTTCATGAGAGCAATATGGGAAAGGACAGGGGGCGAGTGGAAGGAATGCTTAGAAAGATAAATGATCTTCACAACACATCAAAGCTCGTGGCGGCTGGATTTATAAGCGTTAATGAGAGCAGTGATTCAAGGAGGGATGTGTGCTGAGACAGGGTATAGATTATGATTCTTATAAACTAAGTGTCAGGGAAATCGTAACCGGTATCGCTGTGTATTCAGTCATAGCGGTGATGGTGTCGGTGCTCTTCTTTGACAGTCTTATACCGTGCCTGGTGTTCACGCCGGGGATTCTGGTATTTCTCAGGAAAATTGCCGATGGTAAATGCCGGCAGAGAAAGAATAAACTTAATAATGAATTTAAGGAAATGCTGCTGTCCCTGTCCGCAAATATGGCGGCGGGATATTCATTGGAAAAAGCGTTTGTTCCAGCTTGTCACGAGCTGGACGGAATGTATCAGGGGAAATCTTATATCAGACAGGAAATGCTGCTCATAATAAACGGCCTTGAGATGAGCTCTGATGTTGAAAGTCTTTTGAGGGATATGGCGGACAGGTCAGGACTTCAGGATGTGAAGGAATTTGCTCATGTGGTCGCAGTTGCAAAGGGCTCCGGGGGAAATCTCATCAGGATGATGAAGAAGATGGTTGAAAATATTGACAGGCGTCTGGAAGTGGAGGAAGAGATAGACACGATGATAACGTCAAAACGGCTGGAGCAGAATATCATGTCTGCCATGCCATTTGTCATCATTCTGTATCTGAGGGTGTGTAATCCTGGATATATGGATGCGCTGTATGGCAATGCTCTGGGGATAGCTGCCATGAGTGCGTGTCTGGTGATCACGGCGGCGACGGTGATATGGGGCAGAAAGATCACAGATATACATATGTGAAAGGATGATGGATATGCTGAAAAGGGCTGCGGGAAAAATATACGGCTGGATAGAACCGCATATGGACAATGACAAGATGCTCACGAAGATAAAGAGGGTATACATATGTACGGATGCCGCGGCGAGGGATAAATGTGCGGAGATGTACACAGACATTATTGCGAAGATCCTGCTGACGCTTTTGGTGACATGTATTCTTGCGGTGATCCTTGTGGCAAAGGAAGCATTTGCGCCTCATCAGGTGGTGCTCACCAGAGATGGGTACGGAGGGGATGTGTCCACCGTCACTCTGGAGACTGACATAGATGGAGAAAAGACTGATTTTGATGTGGATGTCATGCCGCTGGAATATGATCCTGACGATATGGAAGCAGTGTTTGAGCAGGGATTTGGTGAGATTGAAGACCTGTATCTTGGGGAAAATGAATCCCCCGACGAAGTGATATATGATCTGGAGCTTGTGGATCACCTGGATGCGCTCGGACTCGATGTGCAGTGGATAAGCGAGGACAACGAGCTGGTGTCGTCCGATGGACGTATCGGCGATATAGCGGAGGGAGAAGACAGAATAGTGTCCATCACGGCTGTTCTTACATACAGGGAGCTGAGCGCGGAGAGAACATATCAGATACGCGTGTGCGGAAGGGAAGAGACAGGCAGGGAAAAGGCTCTGAAGGATATAAGGGAAGGCATCAGGGAGATACAGGCGGGAAGTGGAGATTCGAGCGAGGTGGCGCTGCCGGAGCAGATAAACGGATATGCGGTCAGGCCCACCTCGGGAGGCGGAAGCGGTCTTATGATACTGTTTCTCGGTGGTTTCGCAGCCATTTGTATATGGGGTGGAAACAGGTCGAAGATCCAGGGAATGGAAAAAAAGAGATCCGACGAGCTCATGTCGGAGTACCCGGAGCTTGTGGATAAGCTGACGCTCTATCTTGGAGCAGGAGTCACGGTCAGAGGTGCATTTGCAAGGATAGTGAAGAGTGGCAGGGAAGATTGTGCCGGTACGGATCAGGGCGGGAGTGTTCTGACCAGGGAACTGATTTATACGCTAAATGAGATCCAGGCAGGAGTATCCGAGAGTGAGGCTTACTACAACATGGGGCACAGGATAAATCTGCCGATGTATATAAAGCTCATGTCGCTTTTGTCACAGAATGTGAAGAAAGGCACGAGAGATATATTGATCATGATGGCGGGCGAGGAGCAGAACGCAATGCAGACCAGAAAGGAGATGGCGAAGAGAAAGGGGGAGGAAGCCGGGACAAAGCTGCTTCTTCCGATGGTGGTTCTGCTGGGAGTGGTCATGGTAATAGTCATGCTGCCCGCAATAATAAATTTTTAAGATAATAAGTTTTAAGGAGGAAAAATGTATGAAGAGATGGGAAGATTTTATGGAAGATGAGTCAGGTATGGGAGTGGTCGAAATAATCCTTATAATGGTGGTCTTGATCGCGATGTGCGTCATATTCAAGCAGCAGATAACTTCTCTGGTGAACAACATATGGAACTCGATCAACAAGAGTGCAAAGAAGATATATTAAGGGGGAGCTGTATGAGAAATCAGGGACATGTAACGGTTTTTCTGAGTATAATCCTGATCTCCATGCTGCTTCTGGGGCTCTCCGTGCTTGAGATGGCGCGGATAAGAATGGGCAGTGCCAAGGCCGCAATGGCGGCCGAGGGCGCAGCCTGTGATGTGAAGGCGGCGTACGACAAGGAGTTGTTTGAGGAGTATCATCTGCTGGCGGTCGACAGCACATTTGGCGGACACGGTGAGGGAAAGCTTGAGCAGATGGCGCAGGATTATCTGGAATATACTCTGGAAAATGGTCAGGGCGACAATATGAGCGTTGAAGATGTGGCGCTGGCAGAGTGCAGGGGACTTCTGGAGAATGACTGCGAGAATATGAAGCTGCAGATAACCGACCATATGAAGGTGTACATGGAGGAGAAGGGAATAGAAGACATTCTTGAGATGATAACATCCGGGGATAAGGCCATGGAGGATGCTTCTGGAGCTGTGGAAAATGGTAAGAATGAGTCGAATCAGGATGAGAGCAGTTGGAGCGGTACGGATCCTAGAAAAGCGCTGAAAAGCATCCTGACAGGTGGACTTCTGAATGTTGTCACGCCATCCGGGCGGGTGGTGTCAGATCAGGCATACGATCTGGATGGCTTTCCGTCAGACGGACAGGCGGAGGATACGAGACAGTGGGAGGACATAGAATTTGACGATCTGGATAAATTCCAGAGGCAGCTCATGTTGGATGGAGAGAGATCACAGACCGGAATAGTGGATGACATATATGGTGTCGGGTATGCACTGGCGAATTTCAATACATTTACTGACAGGAAACAGGACAGACCATTTGAGTGTGAGGTGGAATACATTATCGCCGGAAAGGATAATGACCATGACAATCTGCAGGGGGTCGTGAACAGGATAGTGCTTCACAGACTGCCGCTCAATCTGGCATATCTGCTCTCAGACAGCGCAAAGATGGCCGAAGTGTCATCCATAGCTGCGGTGCTGGCTCTTGTGCCGGGGGTCACCTATGGGGCGGCGAAATATCTGCTGCTCGGATGCTGGGCTTATGCTGAGACAATTGTTGATATAAGGCTGCTGCTTGACGGCAAAAGCGTTCAGTTTATGAAGACAGACGAATACTGGGTGACGGACATCAACAATCTTGACAAGCTGATGAATCTGGATTCCGTGGACTATGAAGGCGTGGATGCTGTGAGCTACAGGGATTATCTGGCGATACTTCTGATAGAGAATAAAGGAGGCATGTATTACAGGATGGCGGATCTTATACAGCTTAATTTCAGACAGACGGATGAGTCGTTTGAGATGAAGAATATGATGTATTCTCTGACATTTGATGTTGAGGTCAGTCAGGACAGGAAATTTGCATCGTTTATAGAAGATCACGAGGGCGTATCGAAGATAGATGACGGACTGTACAGGTACAGCTTCAGGCAGTGTGTGAGTTATTGAGATATGAAAATATCCTGAAGGGGGGTGTTATATGTTCTCTTGTTGTATGTTGAAAAGTAAATATATGAAAGATAAATCGCCTCTCCAAGCGCATATTACTATAGATTTTGTTCGGATCAGGTATGGCAGGAGAATATATAAGACAGCTCCTTTGGGATGTGACCATGGTAGTGCCAGTGTGGAGGCATCGCTGGTGCTGCCAGTGTTTATATTTGCCATGCTGACTGTGTTTGCCATGGCCGGATGTATACGGACACGGACTGTGATATATGAGGGCTTACATGAGACGGCTGCGTATCTTGCGGAATACAGCTATGCGTATGAGCTAGCCGAAAAGGGCGCGGACATGGGGCCGTATGCTGAAGGTATGGCAGATGGTGTGTCGCTCGTGCTGGCGAACAGGAAGATCAGGGAGTACATAGATGACAAAGGCACGGTGAACACATATGTCGACGGCGGAATGTCCGGGGTTAAGGTGATAAATGCAGAGCTGTCGGATGACGGATTTGTGTGCCTCAAGGTCAGATATATGCTGAAGATCAATCTGCCATTTGCCGGAGGATCCACCGTGGGGTGCGTGGACAGGATAAGACAGAGGGCGTACCTGGGATATGACAGGTCGCAGGATGATGACGATGATGATGAGTATGTGTATGTGGCTGAGAATGGTTCGGTGTACCACAACTCGCGGAGCTGTTACCATATCAGGATATCTGTGAGAAGCGTGAGTGGGGAGGTTCTGGATGACAGATATTCCGGGCTTTCGGCGTGCAGGATCTGTGGAAGATATAAAAGCAATGGTGTGATTTATGTCACTGAACAGGGAGACAAATATCACTATTCGCTGGGCTGCTCCGGCTTGAAGCGGACGATATACAGAAAGAAAAAGTCAGAGTGCGGGGGACTTCCTCAGTGCTCAGAGTGCGGGAAAAGATAGGAGAAGAGAAGAAAAGACAGGAGGAGTCAGATATATGGATGACAATGGATCTATAGTTCTGGAGATGTGCCTGATAACACCGATACTTGTGTGTGCCGTGTTTGTGGTGATGAACATGTTGTTTATAGCGTTTAACCATGCGGCGGCATCGGGGGAGGCATATCTGGTACTGTACAACCGAGAGGAATACAGGATCAATGAGAGTGGTGAGGGGGATACGGACAGTGCAGAGAAAGCGATGTCCACAAATGTATCCGAGACCGTGATATGTGCCGATGGTGTGAATGCGGAAATGGCCATGAATGGGAAGAATCTGGTTGCGGAGATAACTTACAGAGAGTCATTTCCGGGGATACAGATATTGATAGATGACGGCAGATGTGACAGAAAGACTGCGGCCAGACAGGAGATAAGGGATGTAGGAAATGAACTTAGGAGGTGGCAGGAATATGGTAAGTTATTGCCAGGTAGAGGGAATTAACACTTTTTTTGTGGTGGAGGTCAGTGCAGCAGCCATAAATTCCTATGAGACGGACATGCTGTACAATAATTTTGTCGAGGGAATAATACAGCCGGAATTCAGGGCCATCAACGGAGATATGTTCATATACTGCAAAATAAATGGCATGAAGAGCCTGGACGATATATCTGACAGGGGGATAATGTCCATGGAGCAGGCTGTTGCTCTCATAAGATCGTTGTGCAGTGTGGTCATGGAGACGGGAGAATACATGCTTGAGCCGGACAATCTTCTGATAGAATCCGACAAGATATTTTACTCGGATGCAGAGAAGAGTTTCAGATACGTGTATGTGCCGGGACAGGGAACGGATGTCAGAATGGGAATAAAGAATCTTGTGGAGAAGATCATAAAGAGGGTAGATCACAGGGACACTGAGCTTGTGGATTTTATGTATGAGATATATGACATGGTGGTGTCGGCAAATTATGACATGGAGCGGATGCAGAAATATGTGGATGAGGTCTCTGCCCGTGAGCAGGAAAAATGCTGCTCCGGCAATAGAAAAAGAAATGTGGAATCTTTGGCTGCGGCCCGTGAGCAGGAGCTTTTGATGGATGAGGTGTTCGGAACGGATCAAAGCAGTGCGGCGGCGTTGACGATACCGACAACGGAGAAAAACAAATATGATAGGATATTTTTCATACTCATAGGATTTACTGTGGCGGCATTTACGGGAATAGCGGCTGTTCAATTTTATATACAGGGGCATGCGGCGGATGTGAGATTTATAATGCTGGCACTCATCGTGCTGTCCGTGGAGTTATTTGTCTATGTGGAGATGAAGAGGAAGCTGTCTGCTGCTGAGGATGAACGGCGGGGACAGGAGGGCGTGGAGTGCTCAGAGCTGCGATATGCGGAGGAAGATGAAAACAGAAGACCTAAAAAACAGAATGTTGATGCATTGGAACATGTAAGTTTGGCTGACGAAATACCTGGCGATACCACGGTGCTTGGCTCGGAGGATGACTGTACAACCCTGCTTACACAGCATAATCTCGATGGCAGAGAGTCCGCACAGGAGCAGAGACTGTCTGTGAGACTGATCGAAGACGGAGGCATTGTGGCTACTGAATTTCCGGTGACGCCGGAGGGAGTTGTATTGGGGCGGGACAGACGACAGGCGGATCAGGTTATAGAGGATATCAGCGTCAGTAGAAGGCACATAAGGATATACGAGGATGCAGAGAAGATCTATGTCGAAGATCTTGATTCCACAAATGGAACTGTCATAAATGGGATCAGGCTTCCGGCGGGCAGGAGCTGGCAGCTTGCGGACAGAGATGTTCTGTGTATAGGCACCAGGCAATACCATATTCAAATATTGCTTATCTGATTGATATAAAATGTAAATTCAGATATAATAGTCTGTGTGAGTTTTATGATACAAAGGTAGGTATTGGTGATGTCGTATGTAGCTTTATATAGAAAATGGAGACCTGATACTTTTGACGAGGTAAAGGGGCAGGATCATATAGTTACCACTCTTAGAAACCAGATTAAGAATGATAGACTTGGTCATGCCTTTTTATTTTGCGGTACAAGAGGAACAGGTAAGACTTCGATCGCCAAGATATTTGCCAAGGCATGTAACTGTGAGCATCCGGTGGACGGAAGCCCATGTAATGAATGTGCAAGCTGCAGAGCCATATCGGATGGATCATCGCTTAATGTCATTGAGATAGATGCGGCCTCCAACAATGGTGTTGACAATATAAGGCAGATAAGGGAGGAGGTAGCATATCCTCCTACTGAGGGCAAGTATAAGGTATACATCATAGATGAGGTTCATATGTTGTCTCCGGGAGCGTTCAACGCTCTGTTAAAGACTCTCGAGGAGCCGCCATCATATGTAATATTCATACTGGCTACCACGGAGTCCCACAAGATACCTATAACCATATCGTCAAGGTGTCAGAAGTACGACTTCAGACGTATCCCGGTGGATGTCATCTCGGATCGACTGGAGGAGCTTATGAACAGGGAGGGACTTGATGCGGATAAGAAGGCGATAGATTATATCGCAAAATCCGGCGATGGTTCCATGAGAGATGCCTTGTCTATTCTGGATCAGTGCGTTGCATTCAATCTCGGACAGAAGCTTACATATGATAATGTGCTTGAGACCATAGGAGCTGTGGACATAGATACATTTGCAAGACTTCTGGAGTGCGTGCTGGAATCTGATGTTGAACATGCCATAGATGTGGTTGACGAAGTTGTGTGGCAGGGACGTGAGCTTGGCCGTTTCGTAAATGAATTTACATGGTTTCTCAGGAACATACTCGTTGTCAAGCTGTCCTCGGCGGAGGGCGACAGATTGGATATGACCAAGGAGAATCTGGAACGCATAAGAGAGATATCCGGTCATATGGAGGAGAGCACCATAGTAAGATATATAAACGTGTTCTCGGATACAGCCGCCAGCATCAAGTATTCCTCACAGAAGAGGATAGTGCTTGAGATGGCTGTTATAAAGCTGTGCAGACCACAGATGGAGGTTGATACCACAAGTCTGATCGAGAGGGTAAGGATGCTTGAGAAGAAGCTTGATGACCTTGAGGCAAATGGCATACAGGCTGCGCCGGTTCAAAGTGCTGCCTCCGTAAGCCCGGCTGACGATGTGATAGATCAGAAGGGCATGAAGGAATATCAGGACAAGCTGGCAATGGAGCTTCCAAAGGCAGAGTTCGAGGATCTGCAGAGAGCTGCGGAGAACTGGAATGATATACTGGAGAAGCTGTCGGTTCCTGCGAGAAGATATCTCAAGAGAAATGATGCTGATCCGGCCATAAGGACGAAGCTCATACTGTCCGATGATCACAGAAGACTTCTGCTCATGATCCCGCTGACGGATGACGATATGCCGAAGTTATACTTTGACAAGCCTGAGAATGTGGAGCATGTGAAGAGTGTGATCGAGGAATATCTTGGAAGAGAGATTGAATTTGAGATACTTTGTACAAGGAATTCCCACAGTGATAATGGAAGGCTTGAGACGGAGAATATACTGAACCTGAACAAGATCAACTTTCCAATAGATAAGAAATGATGATATCATATTATAAATTATTTAATCAGAATAAGGAGGACTATTGTAATGGCTAAGAGAGGCGGTTTCCCAGGAGGTATGATGCCTGGTAATATGAACAATCTTATGAAGCAGGCACAGAAGATGCAGAAGCAGATGGAGGAGACAACTAAGACACTTGAGGATAAGGTGTATGAGTCATCTGTAGGTGGAGGAGTTGTCACTGCAAAGGTGTCAGGTAAGAAGGAACTCATGGAGATCAAGCTTGATCCTGAGGTTGTTGATCCTGATGATATAGAGACACTTGAGGATCTTATCATATCGGCTGTGAACGAGGCACTGAGAGCACAGGAGGATGACTACAATAGCAGTATGGGCAAGATCTCAGGTGGAATGGGACTTGGAGGATTGCCGTTCTAATGGAAGTTTATGGAGGAGAAGTAAACAGACTTATAGAAGAGCTGGGAAGACTCCCAGGAATAGGCTCCAAGACGGCTCAGAGACTGGCGTTTCACATAATCAGTATGCCTGAGGAGAGGGCGCTGGCGTTATCCGATGCCATTGTGAATGCAAAGAAGAACATAAAATACTGCAGTTGTTGCTACACGATAACTGACAGGGAGGTATGTCCTATATGCAGTTCACCAAACAGGAATCACAAGGTGATAATGGTGGTGGAGACCCCGAGGGATCTGGCGGCATATGAGAGAACAGGACAGTTTGATGGCGTTTACCATGTGCTCCACGGAGTTATAAATCCTGCCCTGGGTATCGGCCCGGCGGATATCAGGATATCCGAGCTCATGAGAAGGCTTCAGAATGAAGATGTGGATGAGCTCATAATCGCTACAGGTTCAGGCCCGGAGGGTGAGGCGACTGCGATGTATATATCAAAGCTTGTGAAGCCGGCCGGTATCAAGGTCAGCCGTATAGCAAGCGGTGTGCCTGTAGGCGGAGATCTGGAGTGTATAGATGAGGTTACGCTTCTGAGGGCTCTTGAGGGAAGAGTATACTTATAATGTATACAGACAGTCTGTGTACATAAGAAAAATAAAAGAAAGAGGTGCAGAGTATGTTAAGAGTAGGCTTTTTGACTAGTGGTGGTGACTGTCAGGCATTAAATGCAACTATGCGCGGAATCGCAAAGGGTTTGTATGAATTGTTTGACGAGGTTGAGATCTATGGATTCCTTGAGGGTTACAAGGGACTCATTAGAGGCAACTATATCAAGATGAAGCCGGCTGATTTCTCAGGTATTATCAACAAGGGTGGAACGATCCTCGGCAGTTCAAGACAGCCATTCAAGCTCATGGGAGAGCCAACTGAGGATGGTCTGGACAAGGTAAAGTCCATGAAGGATACCTATAAGAAGCTGAAGCTGGATTGCCTGTGCGTTTTAGGTGGAAATGGTTCACAGAAGACCGCAAATCTCCTCAGTGAGGAGGGACTCAATGTCATCGGTCTGCCAAAGACCATAGACAATGATCTGTGGGGAACTGACATGACATTTGGTTTCCAGAGTGCTGTTGATATAGCGACCCAGACAATAGACTGTATCCACACAACCGCTGCATCGCATAACAGAATCTTTATCGTTGAGATTATGGGCCACAAGGTTGGCTGGATAACTCTCCACGCCGGAATCGCCGGTGGCGCAGATGTGATCCTGCTCCCGGAGATCCCATACGATATCGATAAGGTATATAAGGCTATAGACAAGAGAACAAAGGACAACAAGGGCTTCACGATAGTTGCAGTTGCCGAAGGTGCTATTCCGAAGGAGATCGCAGAGCTTCCAAAGAAGAAGAGAAAAGAAGCGATAGCCAACAATCCATATCCATCAGTTGCGTATGAGCTGGCTGATAAGCTCAAGGCGTACACAACACAGGATATAAGAATAGCAATACCTGGACATACCCAGAGAGGTGGAAGTCCGGATGCATATGACAGAGTCATATCATCAAGATTTGGAGCAAAGGCAGCAGAGCTCATAAAGGCAAAGGATTTTGGAAAGCTTGTTGTATTCCTTGACAACAAGGTTACAGCTATCCCACTCTCAGAGAGTGCAGGAAAGCTCAAATACGTATCTCCTGATGACGACATCATCAGCGAGGCAAGAACACTTGGAATCTCATTCGGAGACAGATAAAGTAAGCTCTGAAAAAAGTAACAGAGATATTCACACATTCTCCCCATCTGCATATCTATGTAATAGACACACAACAATGCAGATAGGGAGATTTGTATGAGTGAAGAATTTAAGTATATTCCTTACAGCCCGGACGATGAAAACCTCAGAGGGCTTATAAGGGATGGAAATGTCTATAATATCAAGACACCTGTGATACCCGGTATGGGTGAGACTGGTGGATACAGTATGAGTTCGACAGGAATCATGCTTCCTGACTGTGATGATGGGACAGATGAAATGATGAGGGATATTGAGTACATGAAGGAGATGTACCCGGAAGAACTCCGAAAGGTCAGTATGGCCGTGGAGGAGGAGTGTGACAAGCTCGAGTATGAGGGCAGTCCGATGCTTGTTCAATATCCTGACAGAGAAGAGATGCGCCGTGTTGCGCGAAGGGTGTACGATGATCTGAGCGAAAGTGGGCAGATATCGGAGGATTGTTATGCAGGAATGGCTTCGGCAGGTGAAGCTTCGTACGAGGAACCGCCATATGTTCCAGAGGGACCCGGATGCGCCAATTGTGTTATGAGAAATATAATCGAACTGCTTGTGTGCAATGAATTCTGTATGAGACGCGACAGGCATAGAAGACGTAGAAGAAGGTTTTATTAAGTGAAGAAGAAAATAAATGTACTTGTGAGAATACTTGTGATGGCAGCAATATTTGTGATCACAATATATTTGGTCAATATATTTCAGAATAGAAGTTACAAGAATCTGGCTGCGGAGATGAAGGATGCAGAGTTGCCATTAGCTTATGTGTGCTATGGCGATTCGCTTCTCAATTGTATGCATGGTTATACAGGGGAGGTCGACCTCACACTTCTCAGGGACTCTGTGACGCCGATAGATGAGAATAAGAATCTTGAGATAATGGTGGAGAATGATGCATTTAAGGATGCGTCGTATTCGTATGAGATCAGGTCGATATCCGGAGATTCCCTTATAGAGAAGGGTGATCTGGAGGCGGCCTCGGGAACTGATGGCTACGATGTGCTTGATATAAGTGCGAGAATGGATCTCAAGCAGGATATGGAGTATATGCTGGTTGTCAAGCTTAAGAGCGGTGATGGCAGGAGTGCTTCATACTATACCAGAGTGGTCGTAAATGACAATTATCATGAGTCCCAACTGCTGAATGCCGCAAAGGATTTCCACGATGCGACATTTGCATTTGACAAGCTGGAGTCGGAATCGGTCATAGGAACCTACAAGCAGGAATACACGGGTGGCGGAACGGGAGATTCCTACGGACTGGGACATGTGAACCTTGCAAATGCATACTCGGATCTCCTCTGGGATGGGCTTAAGCCTACGGTTATAAGCGATGTAAACACATATATAAAGGAGATAGATGTCAACTATGCGGTGATCGAGATGGAATATAAAGCCATGTCCATCACATCGCAGGATGTCATGAGCTATTATACAGTTAAGGAGTTCTATAAGATCAGCTACAAGGATGTGCCTGTTGCCAGCCAGACTGATGAGGCGGACGGAGCCGGCACTGATGGAATATATTTTGACGAAACAGCTTCGTATGATGAGGCCTATTCGGATGAACAGGATGCAGATACTGTTACGGAGACTGAGCCGAAGATCACCATGCTCAGCTATGACAGATATGTGGACGAGTATTTTGACAAAGACGGCATAGATGCTATAAACAATGTGTATGAGATAGGTATCGTGTCATCGGATGATCTGGAATACCGCTACACAGAGGATAACAAGAAGATCGCATTTGTGAGAAATGGACAGCTCTGGATGTATGACTACGGCGATGGACAGATAACTCTGGTGTACGGATCAGGAATGGATGACCATGCAAATGACTCAAACACTTACGCCGACCATGACATGAACATCATAAGCTTTGACAAAGATGGAAATATGACATTTGCGGTGTATGGATATATGAACAGCGGAGATCATGAGGGAAAGCTCGGAGTTGCGCTGTATACATTTGATTATACGACTCTGGAGGTGGACGAGCTTCTGTTCGTCGAGTGCAATGTGCCTTATGAGGCTATGAAGAGCGAGACCTCCAGACTGACATATTACGACGGAGATAAGTTTTATTACATGCTCGGCGGAAAGGTGAACGCCGTGGACATGAAGACGAGACAGCAGTCTTATATTGCGGAGGGACTGTCAGCCAGCGATGTCAAGGTGTCGGTGAACATGGAAGTTATGGCGTATGGAGAGAGCGAGGACCAGAGCAGCAATACAAAGCTGACTCTGATGAATATGCATACCGGAAAGAGTTATGAGATAACCGCCGGAGCAGGGGAATGTCTGATATGCTATGGCTTTAAGGACTCAGATATGGTATACGGAGTGTCAAGCATATCTGATGCGCAGGTTGATGTGGATGCCGAGTCGTTTGTTGGTACGAGGTACAGCGAGGAGTCCAGAGATAACATACCTGCATCCAGATTGTATATAGTAAACAGCGATGGCGAGCAGATAAAGGAATACGCAAAGAGCGGGTATTATCTGATGCAGGTTGATGTGGATACGAATCTGCTGTATCTGACAAGAGGAGAGAAATCCGACAGTGGATTCAAGTCTGTGGACGATGATTTCATAACCTTCAAGGAGGACGATACAAAGGAGACGATAGGAACTACCCATCTGTCATCCATAACCGGATATGACAGGCTGTATTTTACGGTCCCGTCAAATATGTATCTGAGCTATATACCGGCGCTGAACATAACAAAGGAAAAGATAGATCCTGATGCTGCAAGTATGATAATGACAGTAGTGCGTGATAAGGTGACCTATCATGTGTACGACAATCTTGGACTTTCAAAGATATATGACGTGGCGGGTGATGCGATAAATTATGCAGTGTCTGTATCAGGTATAGTGGTGTCAAGCGAAGGCGAGGTAATATACAGGCAGGCTGAGAGCCAGGAATACAACACCATTGCCTCTGGAATATTCCATCGCAGTACACGAAGTGTGGATGCGTCACTCGGCGACTGTCTGTACATGGTTCTGACGTATCAGGGGGTACAGGTGACAGAGGATGATATAGCACAGTATACAGATCCTGTCGAGGCTCTTAACTCTCTTGGAAAGAGACAGGGCATAGATGTTACAGGTCTTTCGCTGGATATGCTCCTCGGTTATGTGAGTTCGGGAATACCGGTAATATCGAGGATAAGCGATGGCAGATATGTTCTCATAGTGAGCTATAATGAGGCAGACATAAGATATTATGATCCTGTCGAGGACAAGGAGATAGTTGTGTCAAGAGATGAGTATACGGATATGATGCTCCAGTGGCACAATGAATCCTACACTTATGTTGAGGAATAAAGATAAAAAGAAAACGGAGCGAGTTACCGCTCCGTTTTCTTTATAATAGTTGTAGTATAAGTTACTTAGCATGGGTCCGAATGTTACGGATCATGTAGATTACTCCTCTGCGATTGTTCCTACTGGACAAGAACCAGCACAAGCACCACATGAGATACACTGTGAACCATCGATAACAAATACGCCGCCATTATCGCTGATAGCACCTACTGGACAAGCACCAGCACATGAACCACAACCGATACATGAATCGCCAATAACGAATGCCATAATTGTTTCCTCCTTATAAAGTAAAAATAATCACACGCTTATTGTAAAACAAAACTCATTAATTAGCAAGTGATAATAATATTTATCAACAACGGGTTTTATCAATAAGTAACAATAAAAGGGATAGACATTTAAAATTGGGTATAATATAATGTGAATGCTGAGTAAGAGTGCAATCTAAGGAGGATATAAATAATGGTAAAGATAAGTAAAGACATGCTTATAAATGACATTCTTGCAGTTGATGCAGGAAATGCGGCAATACTGATGGCAGCAGGTATGCATTGCATAGGATGCCTTGCAGCAGCAGGAGAGAGTCTTGAGGAGGCAGCAGCCGTTCACGGACTTGATGCAGAGGAGCTTGAGCAGGAGATCAATGATTATCTTGCAAAAAAGGAGGCTGAGTAGTATACTTGCCAAAGTAACCAGGTGTACTATAAAGGATGGAGAGATATATGAAGACAGACGGAACAAATCCTCCCGGGCAGGGAATATTTGGACTGATAGATATTAATTGTCATATTTTACCGGGAACAGAGGATGGACCGGATAATTTCCGGGAAGCGGCAGAGATGCTCAGAATAGCGTATGATGAGGGAATAAGGACGATAGTTGCCACCCCGCCATACAACAAGAAGAATCCGATAATGGATGGAGACAAACTGGACAGACTTGTGGAACAGCTCAACGTTGAAGCTGGGAAGATAGATCCGGATTACAGAGTCTATCTTGGAAGAGAGATAGAGTATAACGATGAGAACCACCAGAAGATCATATCTGGTCAGTTGGATTCCATGGCAGACAGCAAGTATGTTATGATCAGATTCCCTTACGATGTGGATTTTGAGACGATATCTGAAGCTATAAGAGACATCAATATGGACGGATATATACCGATAGTTGCCAATGTAGAACAGTATGAATGTCTTGAGGAAGACGAGGACAAGGTCGAGGAGCTCATTCAGTTTGGTGCATATGTACAGATAAGTGCATCGGCTGTGGTTGGAGATCTTGGACATGACATCAAGAATTTTTCGAGAAAGCTTCTCAAGGGAGAGCTTGTTCACTTTGTGGCAAGTGATGCATTGGATTCAGAGGATAAAGCACCATACCTCAGGGAGTGTGCTGAGTACATAGAGCGAAAGTATGGAGAGGATTACATGACGGAGCTCTTCTACACCAATCCAAAAGCAGTTATCGAGAATGATGATATTGACATATAAAACAAAAAGACGTATCGCTTGTGCGGTACGTCTTTTTTGCTGCGCCGGAATCTCTGGCTATTACTTATAATGCTGACAGTGTCTGAAGTGCTTCCTCCGGCATAATAGCGGTGAAGTGCTCCTTGAAATGTGCCGGCATGGCATATGTGAGCTTCTGTGCTGTTCCGTATTCTGCAAGGATATTGCAGACTCTCACAAATTCCTGGCTTGTGTTATTGCTGTTCGTGAGAACCAGATAATATCTTCCGTTGGAAGGATTCTTGTACAGGCAGTTCTCGCTGAAGTAGAAAGAAGCAACCTGTTTTGCTGCACTTATGATGGTTGCAAGTGAGTCAAAGATGTACAGTGAGCACATGCTCTCCCTTGCTGAACCTGATTCCTTTGTGCTGCCTGTTGTACTGGCGGCAGTGCCTGTGGTGCTGTCATCAGATGATGTATTGCTGCCATTTGCCGCAGCGGCAAAATCTCCTGCGGTTCCGGCAAGTCCGGATATGGTGTTGAAAATGCCCTCAAGTGCCTCTCTTACGCCCTGTGGAACGGAACCGGATCCACTGATCTCAAGTCTTGCGATGGTTCCGTTGTTATCCCTGGACTCATCGTTGTCGTCAAGATCGTCATCTATGTCATCATCATCCATGTATTCGTCATCGTCATCAATATCATATTCGCTGGTCTTTGAGAATCTGGAAAAGCGTGTATCCAGTTCTTCCGGATCTTCAACCTTTGTCACAATGAGTATGAGACAATCTGGTGATACCGGTATGGCTTCGATCATAAGTGGAGTGTCGTCAGCCTCAAAGCCTAATTCTACAGATGCCTGCTGCATCATATCCTTGAAGAGCTCTTTTGCCTTCGGTGTGCCATAGGCAAGCTCGGAGATCTTGAGCTGCTTTTCGGTGAGATCGGCTTTGTTGAGTGTGCATCTTATCTGATTTTCACTTAGACGTTCAATCTTCATAGAATCGACCCCCTTCAATAATTTAATGGTATTAAAATGTGTATTATAGTTTACCACATTTGTCAAGCAAGTAAATAGGATATATGGAGAAAATATTGGAATTTTCCGTGAAAAAATATCCCTAATTCTACGTTATGTATACTTTTATGAAAATTTCATAAAATATGTTCAAATGGGGTTGGAAAATGGCTTTTTATGCGTTATTGTGGAGTTGTGAGCGGGACGTGCTCAGGATATTTAGATGAGCTCATTTCTTTATTTTTCTACAAATTCTGTCTGATTCTTATCGTCTCAGATACAATTCCCAGAGATAGTGATATGACAGTGCTCACACATTTCCATAACTGACACATGGCACATAAAAGGAGAATAATACATCACAACACATCTGTCTTTACATTGCATGGCAGGGATGGAAAAATAAACTATTTGGGGGTGATGCCTATAGGGGGTTAAAAGGCAGCAGTAGCATATAGAACATAATTATATGCACAGAATTACACTTAACATCTATTTGGGGGGCTCTGCCGCTGTCACAGCAGAGCTCCTGGTTTTATTTGGCGTGCTGTTCATGCCATGTACAGACTGCATTGCAGATGGCGTTTGCTAGGGCGGTCTGGTATTCATCATTGCACAGATCGGAACATTCCTTTGTGTTGCTCAGAAAGCCGCACTCAACGATGACGGCGGTGCATGGACTTTCCCGCAAAACAAGGTATTCGGAATTGCCCTTTGCCGCCCGTGTGTTGGATGGATCGGCTTCGGAGATGAGATGCTCCTGGATGCACTCCGCCAAGGCTTTACCACCGGAGGAAGTGGAGTAATAAAATACCTGCGCTCCGTGGACATACTCGGCTGAATAGCTGTTCTGGTGGATGCTGATGTAGAGATCAGCGTTTACATTTGTGGCGAGGTTGGTGCGGGCTTTCAGATCTGAAGTCTTCTTGCTGGATGCATTTTCACTGTTCAGGGACTTGTCGGAGTCTCTGGTCAGATACACGGAAAATCCCTGATCCGTAAGTGCCGATGCCAGTTTTGAGGCGATGGCCAGATTTATATCCTTTTCCATGATCCCATCCGGGCTGACCTTACCCGGGTCAAATCCGCCGTGTCCCGGATCGATGAGGATCGTAAATGATTTGGCCGCATCTGTGGTGTCCAAACCTTCGGTGGATGTGTGCTCATTTCCTGTATTGGTGGAAGTATCCTGCCCGGCTGTATGGTCTGCGGGACGGACTATAAATATGTAGCAGAGGATTGGAGGAAGTATTACTGCAAATATTATGGCAAATACAAGTATGTATAATTTGGTGGAAGTACGCATCGGTGATACCCGGGAAGTGTAATTACTATTTTATATGACGGCGGCGGACGTTATATGATATATGTTACCCAAATATAGCCTAAACATTTGACACACATGCAGTGCTGGGCTAAAATATGGGCGTATATGCAATAATATAGAAGCGATAACAATTTATTATAGAAGAAGGTAAAGTGATGAACACTATAATTGCAAAAGCAGGAGTGGATGACGACCGCATGTATGAGCAGGCGGCGGAGATACTTAAGAGAGGTGGTCTTGTAGCATTTCCGACAGAGACAGTGTATGGCCTTGGAGGAGACGCGCTGAATCCGGATGCGTCACATCGGATATATGCGGCAAAGGGCCGGCCATCGGACAATCCGCTCATAGTCCATATAGCAGAGACATCAAGCGTGTATGAACTGGCGGAGACAGTGAGTGACGACACGAAGAAGCTCATGGAAGCATTCTGGCCGGGACCACTCACCATCATACTCAACAAGAAAGAGGTCGTTCCGCACACGACCACTGGCGGACTTGATACGGTTGCCATCAGGATGCCATCGCATCCGGTTGCCATGAGGCTCATAAAGGATTCGGGAGTGTATATCGCAGCTCCAAGTGCCAATCTGTCCGGACGACCATCCCCGACCACTGCGCAGCATGTGCAGCAGGATATGGACGGCAGGATAGATATGATCATCGACGGCGGGGCAGTCGGAATCGGTATAGAGTCGACGATAGTGGACATGACCGGAGACAGACCGACTATATTGCGGCCTGGATATATCACTCCGGAGATGATAAGGGATATCGTTGGCGATGTGACTATAGATCCGGCGATAACAGGTATGAACAATGCTCTGAGACCTAAGGCTCCGGGGATGAAGTACACACACTATGCTCCAAAGGGAGAACTCAGCATAGTAGAGGGCGATAGACTGGCTGCGGCTGAGAAGATAAGAAGTCTTGTTGCGGAGAAAAAGGCGCAGGGATACAAGACTGCGGTACTGTGTGACACTGACAATGTCAGTCTTTATGATGACGGAGTATGCGAGAACGTATACGATGCCGGAAGCAAGAAGAACGAGATAACTGTGTCTGCCGGACTGTACAGTCTGCTCAGAACCTGTGATGACATAGGTGCACAGTATATATACAGCGAGTCATTTGAGGAGGGGGACATGGGCTACGCCATCATGAACCGTCTCATCAAGGCTGCAGGACACAGGATAATAAGCTGTTAGTTAATTTCGAAAAAAATATTATATAAAAAGGAGAATCAGAACATGATAGCACTTGGATGTGACCACGGCGGATATGAGCTTATGCAGGAGGTTATAAAGCATCTTGAGGAGAGAGGCCTTGAGTACAAGAACTTTGGCTGTTACAGCACAGAGTCAGTTGACTACCCGGTATATGGACAGGCAGCAGCAAAGGCAGTAGCCTCAGGTGAGTGTGATAAGGGAATCATCATCTGCGGAACAGGAATAGGAATATCGATCTCAGCGAATAAGATAAAGGGAATCAGAGCTGCACTCTGCCACGACTGCTTCTCGGCACAGGCGACAAGAGAGCACAACGATGCAAATATGCTGGCTATGGGTGCCAGAGTCATAGGACCTGGACTTGCACTTAAGATAGTCGACATATTCCTCGACACACCATTCTCAAATGATGAGCGTCACGTAAGAAGAATCGGAATGATTGAGTAGTATCATAAGTTATGCCGTAAGGGGGACCCCGTTCATACTCAAAAAAGAATCCCATGACAGTATGGTCAAGACTGTCATGGGATCTTTTTTTATACGGTTTTCGTCAAACTGCATCATTTGTTCGACATATAACCGCGTTAAAAGGAAGAAAAATGATTAATGGATAAACATAAGTATTATCAACATAGTCACATTGTACATTAACAATAAAAAAATATCAAGGGGGTTGTACAAACTTTACAAAATGTTTATTTACAATATAGCCAACTCATTATAAAATAATATTACTTGAGTTTTGACATAATAATCTAAAGTGATGCTTTGATGAAGTGTTTATGGAATTGAGTCTACTCATAAATTTTTATAAGGGAGGAATGTTATGCTGCAGGAGACTATGAAGAAGATAACCGATGCAGAGTCTGAAGCTGACGAGATCATTCGCAAGGCCAAGGAAGAAGCCGACTATACAGTAGCTGCTGCAAAGAAGGAGGCTGCGGATATGATCGCGGCCGCAGGATCAGCTTCGAGAGAAAGCATGAAGAGTGCCGAGGGAGCCGGCAGATCTGAGGAGGAGAAGCTCACGGTGAAGGCGATGGATATTGCCACCGCTGAGATCGCACATCTCAGGGAACGTGCAGCGTCCATGGAAGGCGAGGTTACTTCCATGATCATCACAGAGCTGGTGGGATGAAAAGCCCTGCAGGCATTTTAAGAAAGGGGGTAAATGTATGGCGGTACTTCCTATGAAGAAGATTGAGATCTGTGCCATGAAGAGGGACAGAAAAGCAATTCTTGAGAAGCTCCAGTCGCTGGGAATGGTTGAGATACAGACTGATAACGAAGAGACTGATGACTTCAGGAAGATGAGTACCACAAGCCAGAGAGCAAAGTACGAGAAGAGAGTACAGAATACAGATGAAGCCTTACAGATAATTGATAAATATGCTCCGGAGGAGAAATCCATATTTGCCAGCCTGGAAGGACGGCAGGAGGCGTCGGAGGCTGACATTCAGGAGATCATAGCTGGAAGATGGGATTATAACCGTAAGGTTAAAAAGATCCAGGAGATCAGCAAGGACATAGCAGGCTGTGAGGCGGGAATAGTCAAATGTCAGGTGGCTATAGACGGATTGGCGCCGTGGCTGAATATGGACATACCGATCAATACCACAGGGACCGAGAAGACGGATGTGATGATTGGAACTATGCCACCGGGGCTCACGGAGACGGATATTCAGGGGTATATAAGCTCTGCGGAACCGGAGATAGCGGGATACACAGTCACTGTTGTAGGATCTGATAAGGACCAGACTTGTATGGTGGCAATAGCCATTAAAACTGTATCACAGAGGGTGGAGGAGATATTGAGATCCCATGGATTTACAAGAATTTCGTATTTCTCCAAAAGGACACCTGAACAGAAGACGGATAAGTACAGGGCGGATATAAGGGAGTTCGAACAGTGGATAGAGGACAAGAAGAATGAACTAGTATCCATGGCTGATGACAGAGACAAGCTGAGACTTCTGGCTGACTATTACCGCATAAGGGCGGATAAATATAAGGTCCTTGGAGGCCTTCTCCAGTCAAAGAGCACATTTGTCATATCGGGATATGTGCTGGAGAGAGATGCAGACAGGGTAGTGGCTGTACTCAATGAGAATTTCAGCCTGATGGCTGATGTATATGATGTTCCGGAGGATGAAGCGGCACCTATACAGCTTCAGAATCCGAAGATGTTCGCATCGGCGGAGGGCGTACTGGAGTCATTTGGACTTCCGGGAAAAGGTGAGATGGATCCAACCACACCGATGGCGATATTCTATATATTCCTGTTCGGACTCATGTTGTCCGATGCGGCGTATGGACTCATCATATTCCTGGCATGTTTTATTTTGATCAGGAAATTCCCGAAGATGGAGAACGGACTTCAAAAGTCCCTGCGTCTGTTCATGTACTGTGGTATATCCACACTGATATGGGGAATATTATTTGGCGGTTTTTTCGGAGACCTGATAACGGTGGTATCGAGGACGTTTTTCCACCACGAGGTGACGTTCAAGCCGGTATGGTTTGCACCGCTGGATGACCCGATGAAGCTTTTGTTATTCTCTTTGCTGTTCGGACTTATACATTTGTTCGGCGGACTGGCACTCAAGGGATATATGTGTCTGAAGAAGGGAGATGCGAAGTCATTCATATGCGACGTGCTGTCGTGGTTCATGCTCATCACAGGACTTGTGCTGATGCTCATGCCGACGGAGCTGTTCGCATCCATAGCACAGATGCAGTTCAATTTCCCTGGCTGGCTTAAGAATACAAGCTACGGACTGGCGATTGTGGGAGCTGCGATCATCGTGCTCATGTCGGGAAGAGACCACAAGAATCCGGTGCTCAGGTTTGCGCTTGGGCTGTATGACATATACAACCTGACAGGCTGGCTGTCAGATCTGCTGTCGTACTCAAGGCTTCTTGCTCTGGGACTTGCGACGGGAGTTATAGCACAGGTAATAAACCAGATGGGAAGCATGGCTGGCGATGGAATATTCGGAGCCATAGTGTTCATCATCGTATTTATAGTAGGACATCTGTTCAACCTTGCGATCAACATGCTGGGAGCATACGTGCACACATGCCGTCTCCAGTATGTAGAGTTCTTCGGCAAATTCTACGAGGGCGGCGGCAATCCATTCAGGCCGTTCAGAGAGAATACGAAGTACGTTGATATAGTAAGTGGTACAGAAACACAGAAATAAGAAACCAATTTTAGGAGGAGAAAATATTATGACAATGGGAACGGTTTTGGCATTAGTGGGAGCTGCGCTTGCAGTAATTCTTGCAGGCATGGGATCTGCATATGGAGTAGGAGTTGCTGGTCAGGCGGCAGCAGGTGTAGTAAGTGAGGATCCAAGCAAATTTGCAAAAGTTCTTATCATCCAGCTTCTTCCGGGTACACAGGGTATCTACGGACTTCTTGTTGGATTCATAGCATTGTCCAACATAGGAATCCTTTCAGGAACACCGAAGGAGCTCACAGTAGCACAGGGACTTATGATGCTTGCAGCATGTCTTCCAATAGCGGTAGTTGGTCTTGTATCAGCAATGCACCAGGGCAAGACAGCAGTTGCAGCAGTTGGAATAGTTGTAAAGAAGCCTGATCAGTTTGGTAAGGCGATGCTTTTCCCAGCCATGGTTGAGACATATGCGATCCTTGCACTTCTGGTATCAATTCTTGCGGTAAATGGAATCAAATTATAACTTTTTGTAAGGAGGATGTACTTTATGACGGGATTGGAAACAATCGTAGAACAGATCCTTCAGGAAGCGCAGAAGGAAGCTGAAGAGATCAAAGCTCAGGCTGCCAGAAACGCGGATTCCATCATTGCAAATGCCAAAAAGACTGTGGATAAGATGAATGAGGAGACCAGAGAGAAGGTTGCCCAGGCAGAAAAGTCCGGATCATTCAGGGCAAAGTCCTCATCAGAACTTAAGAAGAGACAGGCGATACTTGCGGCAAAGCAGTCCATAATTGGGAATATGCTGGATAAGGCATATGACGCAATGGTGGCGCTCCCGGATGAGGAGTATTTCCAGGTGATCGTCAAATGTCTGGAGAAGTCGGTACAGCCGAAAAGCGGAGAGATATGTTTTTCCGGGAAAGACAGAAAACGACTTACACCACAGACTGAGAAGCAGATAGAGCAGATAGCTGCAGCTCATGGAGGAAGCCTTAAGGTGTCCAATGGGAACTGTGATATAGATGGAGGATTTATCCTGATCTACGGAGGAATCGAGGAAAACTGTTCATTCAGAGCAATGCTGGACGCGAACAGAGAACATTTGGCAGACAAGGTAAATGAATTATTATTTGTTGATAACAGATAGCTGGAGGTAGGCAGATGGCAGACAAATATATATATGCAGTTGCCAGGATCAGGGCACTTGAGATGACGCTTATGAGTCAGGCAGTCATAGAACAGCTCGTGGCCACGGATTCCTACAAGAAGGCGGTTCAGTTCATCATAGAGAAGGGCTGGGGCGATAGTGATAAAGCCAGTATGGATGAAAATGACATACTTAGGGCGGAGACTGACAAGACGTGGGCTGCTGTGGCTGAGATGGTGGATGATATGTCCGTGTTCGATGTCATAAGACTTCCAGATTTGTATCACAACCTCAAGGCGGCGATCAAGACTGTGGTTGCCGGGGAGACTCCTGCCCATGTGTTCTTCGACAATGCCGAGATAGACGGTCAGAAGATGCTGTCCATCGTAAGTGACAAGGCGTGGGACAGACTTCCAGAACACATGAGAGACTGCGCGAGGGAGGCTTGGGACTGTATGGCACAGGCTGGAGATGGACAGATGTGCGATGCTGTGATAGACCGAGGGACACTGCTGGCAATCATGCAGGCTGCAAAGAAGGCAGATGACAGCCTGCTCAGGGATTATGCAGAGACGACGGTGGCTGTTGCAGATATCAAGATAGCGGTGAGATCCATGAAGACAGGCAAAAACAAGGATTTCATGAAGAGAGCCATGGCGGAGTGCAACACTCTGGATATTGACAGGCTGGCGACGGCTGCGGTGGCTGGCATGGAGGAGATAGAGAGATACCTTGCGGATACAGCATACGCTGGTGGGGCAGAGGCACTTTCTGAGTCGGCATCGGCATTTGAGAGATGGTGTGACAACCGTATTATAGAAACGATAAAGCCTCAGAAGTACAACCCATTTACGGTGGGACCGATAGTGGCGTACATTCTGGCGAGGCTCAACGAGATAAAGACAGTCAGGATCATATTGACATGCAAGCTGAACCAGCTTCCGGAGGAGGCTATCAGGGAAAGGGTAAGGGAGATGTATGTATAAGATAGCTGTTATGGGCGATTATGACAGTATATACGGATTTGCAACTCTGGGCCTGGATACATTCCCTGTAGATAATCTGGATTATGGGGTCACGTTGCTGAAAAGGCTGGCGGAGGACAATTATGCAGTCATATATATGACCGAGGCACTGGCTTCGGATCTCAATAAAGAGATAGACAGATACAGAGAGGTTATGAAGCCTGCGATCATTCTCATACCGGGGATATCTGGCAATACAGGGGCCGGAATAGCGGGAGTAAAGAAATCCGTTGAGCAGGCTGTAGGCTCGGATATTTTATTTAATGAAGAATGATTAGAAAATAATGGTGAAACGAGCGGATATAGGTAATTGCGAAATCGGTATAATTCGATTTTGATAGAGGCGTTTAGTATTATCAAATCAGGGGAATACGAAGCCGCCGGTCCTTAGATGGCGCGTCAGCGGCATCCTAGTACCGCTGCAGGCTGAGTTAAGCGGAAGCGACCACTGATTGATATACTAAACTGCCTCAATCATATCGGAAAGAGGATTCGCAATTATCTATGGAGCGAGTGAGTATAGAAGGGAGCGTGAGCTGTTAAGTGGCTACAGGAAAGATTAAGAAGGTCGCCGGACCACTGGTCATCGCTGAGGGCATGCGTGATGCAAATATGTACGACGTGGTGCGTGTAAGTGAGAGCAGACTTATCGGCGAGATCATAGAGATGCATGGAGATCAGGCATCAGTTCAGGTATACGAGGAGACATCAGGACTTGCACCGGGAGCACCGGTGGAGTCAACGGGAATGCCTCTGTCGGTTGAGCTGGGACCGGGACTTATAAGCAGTATATACGATGGAATCCAGAGACCGCTGGATGATATCATGAAGATATGTGGTAACAACCTGAAGCGAGGAGTTGAAGTCCCATCGCTGAAGAGAGATATCAAGTGGACATTTGTGCCGACTGCCAAGGTGGGTGATAAAGTGTCGGCAGGCGATGTGATAGGAACAGTTCAGGAGACTGTGGTCGTCACACAGAAGATCATGGTGCCTTATGGTGTGACAGGAACCATCAAAGAGATAAAGGCAGGAGAATTCACAGTTGAGGAGACTGTGTGTGTGGTTGAGACAGACAAGGGTGACAGGGAGCTGACACTCATGCAGAAGTGGCCGGTTCGTAAGGGCCGTCCATATCAGGAAAAGATACCACCGATCATGCCACTTATCACAGGACAGAGAGTTGTAGATACATTCTTCCCTATAGCAAAGGGAGGAGTGGCTGCGGTTCCCGGACCTTTCGGAAGCGGCAAAACAGTTATCCAGCATCAGCTTGCAAAGTGGGCTGAGGCGGATATCGTTGTCTACATCGGATGCGGAGAGCGTGGAAATGAGATGACAGATGTTCTGAACGAGTTCCCAGAGCTGAAGGATCCGAAGACCGGACATTCACTCATGCAGAGAACAGTCCTCATAGCCAACACATCGGATATGCCGGTTGCGGCCAGAGAGGCATCTATATATACGGGTATAACTATAGCTGAGTATTTCCGTGATATGGGTTACTCGGTGGCACTCATGGCGGATTCCACATCGCGTTGGGCTGAGGCGCTCAGAGAGATGTCAGGACGTCTGCAGGAGATGCCTGGTGAGGAGGGTTACCCTGCTTACCTCGGTTCAAGACTTGCACAGTTCTACGAGAGAGCCGGAATGGTCAAGACTCTCGGCAGCGAGGGAAGAACCGGTGCACTGTCGGTTATCGGTGCGGTTTCTCCTCCGGGTGGTGATATTTCCGAGCCGGTTTCACAGGCAACACTTCGAATCGTCAAGGTATTCTGGGGACTGGATTCATCGCTTGCGTACAAGAGACATTTCCCTGCCATCAACTGGCTGACCTCATACTCTCTGTATGTGGACAATATGGGCAAATGGTTCGAGGAAAATGTAAATGAAAAGTTCATGGTCGACAGACAGAAGATGATGACCCTGCTTCAGGAGGAGGCAGAGCTCGATGAGATCGTTAAGATGGTAGGTATGGATGCCCTTTCAGCGGGAGACCGACTGAAGATGGAGGCGGCGAGATCCATCAGAGAGGATTTTCTTCACCAGAACTCATTCCATGATGTGGACACATACACACCGCTTCACAAGCAGTTTCTGATGATGGAGCTCATCATGGCATTTTATGAGGAGTCAGCGCAGGCACTGGCCGGTGGAGCAAGCATAAGAAATATTCTGAACATGCCGATCAGAGAAAAGATCGGACGATTCAAATATGTGCTTCCTGAGAATGTGGATGAAGAGTACGAGAAGATATCCAGGGAGCTTGACAAGGAGCTTCAGGAAGCTATAGAGAAGGAGGACTAAGACTATGCCAAAGGAATATAGAACTATACAGGAAGTTGCGGGTCCTCTGATGCTGGTGCACGGAGTTGAGAATGTAGCTTATGATGAGCTGGGTGAGATTGAGCTGGCGGACGGCGAGATCAGACGATGCAAGGTCCTTGAGATAAATGGCGAGGACGCCCTGGTACAGCTCTTTGAGAATTCGACAGGTATCAACCTTTCAAACAGCAAAGTAAGATTCCTTGGAAGGAGTATGGAGCTCGGCGTATCAGAAGATATGCTTGGCCGTGTATTTGACGGACTTGGAAGACCTATAGATGGCGGCCCTGAGATACTTCCTGATGAGAGAAGAGATATCAATGGTCTGCCGATGAATCCGGCTGCCAGGAACTATCCGTCTGAGTTCATTCAGACAGGTATATCAGCCATAGACGGACTGAACACACTGGTAAGAGGACAGAAGCTGCCGATATTCTCGGCTTCAGGACTTCCGCATAGCCAGCTTGCAGCACAGATAGCAAGACAGGCAAAGGTGCGCGGAACAGATGAGCCATTCGCCGTCGTATTTGCAGCCATGGGTATCACATTTGAGGAGGCAAACTTCTTCACAGAGAGCTTCAAGGAGACTGGTGCCATAGACAGAACAGTCCTCTTCATCAACCTGGCAAATGATCCTGCGGTTGAGCGTATCGCCACACCTAGAATGGCACTTACCGCCGCTGAGTATCTTGCATTTGAGAAGAACATGCACGTTCTGGTAATCCTCACGGATATCACGAACTATGCGGATGCACTTCGTGAGGTATCAGCCGCAAGAAAAGAGGTTCCGGGACGCCGTGGTTATCCTGGATACATGTACACTGACCTGGCAACTCTGTATGAGAGAGCCGGAAGACAGAAGGGTAAGAATGGAAGTATAACCATGATACCGATCCTGACCATGCCTGAGGATGACAAGACTCATCCTATACCAGACCTTACGGGATATATCACAGAGGGACAGATTATTCTCTCAAGAGAGCTGTACAGAAAGGGAGTCACACCGCCTATCGATGTACTTCCATCACTGTCCAGACTTAAGGATAAGGGAACCGGTGAGGGCAAGACCAGAGGAGATCATGCCAGCACCATGAACCAGTTATTTGCAGCTTATTCAAGAGGAAAGGATGCCAAGGAGCTCATGACTATCCTGGGTGAGTCGGCACTTTCGGATATAGATATCATATATGCAAAGTTTGCAGAGGCATTTGAGAAGGAGTATGTATCCCAGGGGTACGGCACCGACAGAAGTATTGAGGAGACACTTGCCATAGGCTGGAAGCTTCTCTCCATTCTTCCTAGAGCCGAGCTGAAACGTATCGACGACAAGTGGCTTGACATGTATTACGGAAAGTAGTGGGTAGGCAATTTTGAAAGATGTAGATTGTGTTCGTCCCCCATTGCGGCATATATTGCCAATAGGGGGAGTTTGAGGTCGCCGGTCCTTAGGTGGCGCTTCAAGCGGCACCTTAGTACCGCTGCAGACCGAAATAAGCGGAAGCGACCCCCGGTTGGCAATATATGCCGCAATGGGGACACAATTAAATGTACGACATTCAAAATTGCCATATACACGTTGTCTTTGTAATACATGTCAAGTAGCTTGAAAATATATTTGGAAGAAAGGAGAAGATAGATGGCTAATGTTGTGGTTAATCCAACCAGAATGGAGCTGACAAGGCTTAAGAAGAAGCTGGTCACGGCATCCAGAGGCCATAAGCTCCTGAAAGATAAAAGAGATGAGCTGATGAGGCAGTTCCTTGACATGGCAAGAGAGAATATGGAACTGAGAAAGAAGGTTGAGGCTGGCATCAAAGCTGCCAACACAGGCTTTGTAATAGCGAAGGCGGGTATGAATGAGCAGACATTGAGTACGGCGCTCATGGCTCCGAAGCAGGAGGTGCGGATCGCCCTTGGCGACAGGAATGTAATGAGTGTTGATATTCCTGTGTACGACTATAAGACGAAAAGCGCAAATTCAAATGACATCTATTCGTATGGATTTGCATTTACATCTGGAGAGCTGGACGATGCAGTGAAGTCCCTTTCGGATATACTTCCTGATATGCTGAGATTGGCGGAGGTGGAGAAGTCTTGCCAGATGCTCGCAGCGGAGATAGAGAAGACCAGAAGGCGTGTAAATGCTCTTGAGCATGTTATCATCCCGGAGACTCGGGAGGGAATAAAGTATATAAGCATGAAGCTTGATGAGAATGAGCGAAGCACCCAGGTCAGACTTATGAAGGTCAAGGACATGATGCTGGAGGAGGCTCATCACTACAAAGAGCATCAGTTCGAGCATGCGCAGTAGACAGAATGATATTTAAACTTATAGGACAAAAGTTTTGATAAAAACCGCCCACACCTCAGATAAATAAAGGGGTGTGGGCGGTTTGATCTTCTTGTGGACGGGAAATGAAAATAATCTGTATTTCCAGTTTGCGGGAAGCAAGACTGTTGCAAGAGTATCAAAGTATGAGATAAGCCAGATAGGCGACAAGGTTTCGTTCGTATTCATGCCACATAAGCTGCACTTCTTTGACAGTACAACCGAAAAAACAATCTAATCAAACAGAAGGAGGTCACAGTATGTATACATGCCAGAAGGCAGATGAATATATAGAAAAGAACAGAGTAGACAGAGCAGACAAGCCGGAGTTCCATCTTACAACTCCGGTGGGCTGGTTAAACGACCCTAATGGATTTTCCATATATGGAGGAAAGGCACATTTGTTTTATCAGTTCCATCCATACAGCACGGAGTGGGGACCTATGCACTGGGGACATTCCACCTCAGATGATTTTATAAGATGGGAGGAGCTTCCAACAGCACTGGCACCTGACTCGGATTATGATGCATTTGGCTGCTTTTCAGGAACTGCAATAGAGAATGACGGGAAGCATGTATTGTTCTATACAGGAGTAGTTGAGGAAAAACTGGCTGGTGGAACTAAGAATGTTATACAAAACCAGTGTATGGCTGTAGGCGATGGAATTAGTTATGAAAAAATATCCAGCAATCCTGTTGTTGATGGGAAGATCATGCCGGAGGAATGCAGCCGTGCTGATTTCAGAGATCCGAAGGTCTGGAAGGATGCGGACGGTAGGTACTATATGCTGGCTGGAAACCGGACATATGATGGAATCCCTCAGGTTGTACTGTTCTCTTCAGATGATATGTACAACTGGAAATTTGAATCAGTATTTGCAAAGGATGAAACAGGCAGATTTGGCGCAGTGTGGGAGTGCCCAGACTATTTTGAGATGGATGGACATAAGGTGCTTATAGTATCCCCACAGGACATGTCAGCAGATGGAGAGTTTCACAATGGAAATAACGTGGTATTCTTCACAGGCGATGTGGATGAAGAGAAACATATTTTCAAGTATGAAAAAGCAGTATCTGTGGACAGTGGATTTGATTTTTATGCACCACAGACTATAAGAACACCTGATGGCCGAAGGGTGATGATTGGCTGGATGCAGTCTTGGGACAGCGTAAATACGCTGCCACGTGGACAGAAGTGGGCATGTATGATGTCAGTTCCAAGAGAACTAATGATCTCTGACGGCAAGCTGATTCAGACTCCGGTCAGAGAGCTTTGTGGATACAGGCAGAACAAGCTGGTAGTTAATGATACTTTGCGTGGTGAGAAGACATATGAAGGCATTAACGGCAGAGTTATCGATATGACAGTTGATATAAAGAAAGCTGAATGCGGACATTTTACAATGCACTTTGCAAAGAATGAGATTCATGAAACCAATGTCAGCTATACCCCGGGAGCACAAATGCTTGAGATAGACAGAACATTTGCGGGATGGATACGTGATACAAACTGTGTGCGCAAGGTCAAAATCAAGAATGGCAATGGACTTTCAAAAATGAGAATAGTGATGGATTGGAATTCCATAGAGATATTTGTAAATGATGGAGAACAAGTGCTGTCTACAGTTATATATACACCGCGCAATGCTCAGGCTATTGTATTTGAAACTGACGGATGTGTGGAACTTGAGGTGGAGAAATACGATCTGAACATATAGGTCATATGCTCTGATTGACACAGAGGGTGATCGAATACCAGCTTGCAAAGATTAGAAAAACATCTGATTTTGCAGACTGGTATTTTGTTTATTTATCCAGCAAATATGCTGACTACATGTAAATGCGCAATGTCATAAATTTAAGCGTATTGAAAAAAAGTTAAGCTCTGTTATTCAATGCAGTTATGTTATACTTATAGTGAAAACACAGTTGAAAAGTGTGGTAGTGCATCAGTGCGGGGGCCTAAAAACGACTACTGTACTTATTAGGACTAAAACATCAGTAAATGTTGGAAAAACAAAGGAGAAATTGCATGAAAGTTCATAATTATAAAATAGAAAATAACTTTGAGCAGGCAGAGGGTGCAACTTGTGAAACGTGCAGAAAAATAACATTGAACGGAATAGGTCTGCTTTCCGGAGCACAGCTTAAGTATATAGCGTTCATTTCAATGCTCATAGATCATACGAATAAGACATTGCTGTATCCGTATCTGGATGGTGGAATAATATCGGCTGTAAGTGATGTATTTGATGTCCTGGGGCGGATAGCTTTCCCGATATTCATATATATGTTGGTGGAAGGATATTTTCATACGAGAAACAAGTGGAAGTATCTTGGAATGCTGCTTATATTTGGCGTGATATCTGAGATCCCTTATGACATGTTCTCCAGTGGCGTATTCTTTGAATGGAATGCAAATAATATTATGTTTACATTGGCGATGGTGCTGGCAATGATATGGATCATTGATGTGCTGAGGAAAAAAATGGAGAAGCTTCCCAAGGCAGTATGGTTTATAGCAACGATACCGATAGTTGCCATAGTGTGTCTTATATCGATGAATCTTGCGGTTGATTATGACTACCACGCCATACTTATAGGATATTTCCTGTATATATTTCATGAAAAGTCCGCAATTGCAATACCGTTCTGCTACCTGGCGATGTTCAAGGAACCGTGGGCACTGTTGGGGTTTGGACTGACTTTGACATACAATGGCAAGCGCGGCAGGCAGAATAAGCTGGTGAATTACCTGTTCTATCCAGTGCATATGCTGATACTCGGTATTATAAGGATGTGTCTTGGGCTGTGATAGATGAGAAGGAGCACGGAGGCGTTATGGAAATTGACAAAGAGCTTATGACAAAGATATATGACCTCAGACGCAGGCTTCACAGCATTCCTGAGGCTTCGATGCATGAGATGCGGACTAAGGCGATGCTCATGTCGTTTCTCAGGGAGAATACTGACCTTGAGATCGTGGATAGAGGTGCTTGGTTTTATGCGGTGCTGAAATCTTCTTATGACATAATAGGGGATGAAGAAAGAACGCCGATCGCGTTCAGGGCAGACATGGATGCAGTGTGTGGGCAGGATGGAAAGCCGGGACATTACTGCGGGCATGATGGACATAGCAGTATATTATGTGGGGCTGCGGCCTGGTTGTCCCGTGCAAGCCAGAATCAGATAATTAACAGGGACGTCTATTTCATTTTCCAGCCAGGCGAGGAGATTGGTGCCGGGGCAAGGCTGTGCAGAGATCTTATAATTGAGAAGAATATAGGTGAGATTTACGGACTTCATAACATACCAGGATATCCGAGAAATCATGTGCTGACGATAGATGGAACATTTGCATGCGCATCAACGGGGCTTGAGATACATATGATAGGGACAGCCAGCCATGCGGCATATCCTGAGGCGGGAAAGAATCCGGGGCCTGCGCTTGCCAGGCTGCTGCTGGAGATAGAGAAGCTTACGGAGGAGTACAACCGCAGCAGGGGATTTGTCAGGATGACGCTCATCGGAATGGATATTGGAAGTGCCAATTACGGTGTGGCTGCATCAGAAGGAACGCTGCGCATGACGGTGAGGGCTGAGAGAGAAAAGGTATTTGCCGGGTATGTGGATGAGATAAAGCAGATTGCACAAAATACTGCGGACGATGGGGGCTTCACCCTTGATATACAGGAGATAGAGCGGTTCCCGGCAACGGAAAATCATGCTGTGAATGTGGACAAACTGAGAAAATGTGCTGCTGACCAGAATATTGTGGTTACAGAACTCGCTGAGCCGATGAGGTGGTCGGAGGACTTCGGATACTATCTGCAGGAGACAATGGGAGCATTCTTCGGCGTAGGCGATGGTGAGGATCATGCCCAGCTCCATACGGCGGGATTCGAGTTCCCGGATGAGATCATAGAGACAGCAGTTAAAATGTTTGTGGGGCTGGCATTGATGTAGTGCATGTAAGAGATAGTAAGTTATTTGATGTTCAAAAATGGGGTGAAGTCGTATGAAGATAAAATATGACAGGCGCGTAATGCGTATAATTCTGATCACCGCGGTGGTGGTATCTGTTCCTACACTTGCAGGAATGATCTGTGGTGTGTTTTTTGATGATGTTGTCAGTACATTTTGCGATGTTATGATGGTGACCAGCGTTATTACATTTTGCCCTATGGCTGGTTTGTGGCTTGCCTACCTGGACGCATGGCTGTACCTGAGAGAACTGATCAAGGCCGGATATGAGGTCCCAGACGACAGAAGGAAATATAATTGTGTGCTGGAAAATCTGCCGAGAGAACGAGAAGATTATTGCATCGTTGATGGAAGGGACAGGGATAGCGTGATATCAGCATGTATCACGGCTGCATGTGCACTTTGTTTTGCGGTGGTGGTCATAAAGTATTATGTAGGGTGGTGGCGCTGGCTCCCCGGAGTGTCGCTTCCTGGAATATGTCTGTGTATTGTTGCTGTATTCTGGGTGGCTGGGGCAGTTGTATATTATAGGCAGTCTGACAATAGAAGATATAGAGGAAGGCTTGAACCAGTCGATGACAGAAAGGTAAGGACCTATCTGTTTAAGAAGATAATGACTGTACTTTTGGCTGGCTTTGTATCCGTGATTTTTGATCTGGCTATGTTTTCTGCGGCTGGTTACATGGCCAAAGCGCAGGTGGAGGCGGATGTTGAGAAGGTGAGATACGAGGTCGCTGGTATCGGCGATGTATCTCGTGACGGTCAAGATGGAACATACCAGCCAGGAGAGATAGACACGGACAAGCTGGGCATAGATTTTCGGATGAAAGACGGACATCTTGAATGGCAGTCAGAGCACGGGCAGATGAAGCTTACGTATGTATATACATGGAAATATGGGAAAACGGAAAGAAGTATCATCAGATGATTTTTGCGTAAACTTGTGCCTGTTCAGGCATAAAATCCCTCTCGTAGAACATAATAATAACAAGTTGTAAAAGGGATGTGTGTGGAGGTTCGGCATGACAAAAGCGGCAAAGATATATCTGGTGGTTCTCATATGGCTGTCAGCACTGGTGCAGTTGGCGGTACTTCTGATCTAGAATTTATTAGCTATTATTTGAATAGCGATTCGGATTTGACGGATTCAGTAAAATGTGACTGCCTCTTGAGTCATTCCGGAATTGTTCAGAATGAAATAGCAGGTAACGACCTGTTTTGTTAAAGAATTAAATGAAAATATATATCATTACCAATGATTATATGTTAGAATAAATCGACTTTGTTTCAAATTGCAGGGATGCAGCCGCGAATATGCGGAATGTTTGGAGACAGGGTCGATTTTTCTGCATAAAATGCAGAATGATCTTCATGGATTTTGGGAAAAATAGGAAGTCTGTTAGCTATTTTACCCTGGATACCGTGCCTTAAAATGTATCTCGACATGGAGAGGCAGGTGGATAGGGCTACTAACCGTGATCCATGCCATCACCCGGTATCATAAAGGGGTTTTTTCTTAACATGTTTTTGATTCCCCGACAGTATGAGGGCAAGATAAAGTTGTGCTCATGCGAGGAGAGCTATCAGATAGGCTTTTCGTTATTTGCTCCCCGGGCTGGTGAGATATACAGCAGTGATACATGGAGCGTGGATTTGTTGTCCGCTGACGGCGGGGCGGTCGCTCTTGTCGTCCATTTGGAATGGCAGATGACAAATGCGCTTTGTTGGGGCACTGTAAGTAAGTGACGGAGTATGTCATGATACTTAAGGAGGAAATAAATGGAAAAAAACAACAATAATTCCAACAATATCATTGAATTGAAAAACATTGTCAAGACCTATGACAATGGATTCACAGCAGTTGACGGCTTTAACCTCGAAGTGAAGAGAGGCGAGTTCGTCACGTTCTTAGGCCCTTCAGGCTGCGGAAAAACCACGACACTTAGAATGATAGCAGGATTCGAGATTCCTACTTCAGGAGAGATATTACTGAATGGACAGGATATCAGCAAGCTTCCACCAAATAAGAGACCTATCAACACGGTCTTTCAGAGGTATGCGCTGTTCCCACATCTGAATATCTTTGACAACATAGCATTTGGCCTCAAGCTCAAGAAGCTTCCTAAGGCAGAGATCGTGAAGAAGGTCAAGAAGGTCCTTGAAATGGTTGACCTTGAGGGCTTTGAGGACAGAAAAGTCGCCACGCTTTCGGGTGGACAGCAGCAGAGAATAGCTATAGCGAGAGCTCTTGTCAATGAGCCAGAGATACTTCTTCTGGATGAGCCTCTTGGCGCACTGGATCTCAAGATGAGAAAAGAGATGCAGATAGAGCTCAAGGGAATGCATGACAGGCTGGGAATCACTTTTATCTATGTAACACATGACCAGGAGGAAGCACTCACCATGTCAGACAAGATAGTTGTCATGAGCGAGGGTGAGATACAGCAGATAGGAACTCCTGAAGATATATATAATGAGCCAAAGAATGCATTTGTTGCGGATTTCATAGGCGAGAGTAACATCTTCAACGGAATTATGACGGGCAAGTTAAAGGTAAGATTCTGTGGTGCAGAATTTGTCTGTCTGGATGACGTGGAGATTGGAACAAAGGTGGATGCCGTAGTAAGACCGGAAGATGTGATGATCACTACACCTGAACAGGGCGCTGTAAAGGGAGTTGTGACATCTGTTGTGTTCAAGGGTGTACACTATGAGATCACCGTTGAGTCCGGAAGGAATGAGATAGTTATTCAGACCACAAAGTCCGCCAAGGTTGGAGACAAGGTTGGCCTCAATGTTGAACCTGATGGAATACACATCATGATATCGGAGACTGCAATCAACAAGATTGAGAGCTCAGTCAATAGAAATTATGCCCTCGGCGTATTTGACGGTAAGGTATCATGCGACCTCACGGAGATCGTTCCGGGTTCAGCCATGAAGGATGGCGTGCTGGTGGATGCAAATGGTGAGGCGATAGACCGTGAGAAGATCAAGGTAATAGTATCTATACTTCCAGAGGATATCGACATGAGTGATGACGAGGAAGCTGGTATAATCTGCGGACATATCATCAATCTTATATATAAGGGAGACCACTACAGCTATGTGGTGAGAACTGACAATGAGGAGGACTTTATCGTGGATGACGAGTACCTGTGGAACATGGAGGACAGAGTCAGCCTGATAATTCCAGAGGATAAGATGAAGTTTTCACTTAAGAAATAGATGGAGGGATGAACATGAACGGCTTACGTTTTTCAAGAAAACAGCTGGGCATCCCATACGCATTATTTCTCATATGCTTTGTAGTTGCACCACTGTTTGTAATTATTTATTATGCCTTCACCAACGGCGAGGGCAGGTTTACATTTGACAATCTGACGGGATTCTTTACCAGCCCGAACACCATAGGTACTCTGGCATACAGCTTTTTGCTTGCCATAGCGACTACTTTGGTGTGTCTGCTGCTGGCATATCCGATCGCATATATACTTGCGAGAAGTGAGATGAAAAGGAAATCGGTAATTGTCATGATGTTCGTGCTCCCGATGTGGATCAACTTCACACTGAGGATCACAGCACTCAAGGAAGTGCTCACGGTTATAGAGGGCAATCTGGCATTCCACCCGTTTCTCAATTCGGTTATAGGAATGACATATGATTTCCTGCCATTTATGATACTTCCTATATACACAACCATATTGAAGCTTGATGGCAGTCTTATGGAGGCTGCTGTGGATCTTGGGGCAAATAGCTTCCAGACATTTGTCAAGGTCACACTTCCGCTCACCGTTCCGGGAATCGTCAGCGGAATAGTTATGGTATTTTTACCATCTATGACTAACTATGTTGTGCTTGACATGCTTTACAACAGCACATACATCATGGGTAGTCTGATAGGAAGCTACTTCTCAGCATACAACTGGAACGGCGGTTCCATGATAGCACTCGTCCTTCTTGTGATAATACTTGTATTCACACTTGTGACAAACAAGTACACGGATGACGACGGTGGAAGCAGAGGAGGTGCGTTGTTATAATGAAGAAATGGTCTAAGATTATATTTATATGCATTATGCTGCTTCTCATATATATGCCTATACTGATACTGGCTGTGTACAGCTTTACGACATCGGCAAATATCGGAAGCATTCACGGATGGTCGCTCCACAATTATGTGACTCTGTTCACCAAAGATGAGCTGAGGTCAATGATCGTTGGAACTGTTCTTCTGGCTGCCGGTTCAGCACTGATAGCAACCATTCTAGGAACACTCGGTGCCATAGGTGCTTTTTATTCAAAAAAATGGGCTTCAGCATCGATAAATGCCATGAATGAGGTGCCTGTTGTAAATGCAGATGTTGTGACAGGTTTCTCTATATGTATACTGCTCATAGTTGCATTCGGCATGAGCAAGGACAGCTATGTTCCGCTTGTCATCGGCCATGTGGTTTTGTCGGCACCTTTCGTATATCTGTCGGTAGTGCCAAAGCTCAAGCAGATGGACAGCAGTCTGTATGAGGCTGCGTTAGATCTGGGAGCTACACCTTTCCAGGGACTCACAAAGGTAGTGATACCTCAGATACTTCCGGGTATTATCTCGGGATTTGCGCTGGCTGTTACACTGTCACTGGATGATTACTTCATCGCGACATACACCAAGCCTGCGACATTTGACACCATAAGTACTTACGTTGTAAATGCGACAAAGGGTTCACAGACGGAAGTTAAGACAGCCCTGTGGGCGCTCTCAACAGTCATTTTTGCACTGGTTGTCATAATCGTTGTGGCTATGAATGTGGCCGGAAGAAAGAAGGAGGTGGAGCGATGATAAGACATATATGTTTTGGACGTTCGATTTCCAGAAAGCTGGCGGCAGCAGTCATGGCTGTTTCATTGCTTGCCGGACAGATGCTGCCGGTAATGGCAGCGGAGGATATAGGAGATGCTGCTTCTGTCAAGAGTGACGGCGCATCTGCTACTGAAAAAGAGGTCACTCTCAGGGTGTGCAGCTGGGAAGAGTACATTGACGAGGGTGGCTGGGATGAAGACGAAGCCCTGGAACTGGACAATGGAACAACTATATTTGGTGAGAATTCCATGGTGGAGGATTTCGAGAACTGGTATTACGAGAATTATGGTGTGAAGGTGAATGTTCAGTATTCGTGCTTCGGCACCAATGAGGATCTCTATAATATGCTGACTCTCGGCGATGTGTATGATCTTGTATGTCCTTCGGAGTACATGATCATGAAGCTTATGTCTGAGAACAAGCTTGAGCCTTTATCTGATGGCTTTTTCGATGAGAACAACGACAAGAATTATTATATAAATGGTGTGTCGCCATATATTCGAGATACATTTGAGACTCATGAGATAAATGGTGAGACCTGGAGCAAATATGCGGCTGGCTTCATGTTTGGAATTACGGGAATTCTGTACAATCCGGAGAAGATGACTGCTGACGAGGCGGGAACATGGACAGTCCTCAACAACCCTAAGTTTGCAAAACAGATCACCATAAAAGACAATGTCAGAGATTCCTACTTTGCCGCAGTCGGAGCACTGCAGAGAGACAAGCTGATGGACACTGAATTCAGGGCTCAGGATGATTACTCAGAGCAGCTCAAGGATATCATGAACGATGTCAGTCCTGAGACTATAGCAAAGTCACAGGATCTTCTTCAGGACATAAAGGATAATGTGTATTCATTTGAGACTGACAGCGGTAAGGCAGACATGATAACAGGAAAGGTTGTCGCGAATTACCAGTGGTCAGGAGATGCAGTTTATGCCATGGATCAGGCTGAGGAGGATGGTGTGAAGCTTGACTTTGCGGTCCCTGAGGAGTGCACAAATCTGTACTTTGACGGATGGGTCATGCTGAAAAATGGAATAGACGGTGACGCTGACAGAAAGCAGGCGGCCGAGGCGTTTATCAACTTTGTGTCAAGACCTGACAATGCAGTCCGCAACATGTATTACATTGGTTATACCTCAGTCATAGCAGGTGGGGATGACGATACGGTATATTCTTATCTGGATTACACTTATGGTGCAGAAGATGACGAGGAGGATGTTGTTGATTATCCACTTGGATATTTCTTCACAGGGGACAACTCAGATCCTGACTACGTTCTCAGAGCTCCTGCGGAACAGGTCAACAGACAGCTTGGGGCTCAGTATCCGTCACAGGACGCCATAGAGAGAAGTGCGGTCATGGAGTATTTCGATGAGGATGCCACCAAGGATATCAACCAGATGTGGATCAACATCAGATGCTACAATATCAAAGATGTGCCGATATGGGCATGGTTTATTGTGGCAGCGGTGATCGGTGCACTGGCCGGAGTGATCGTATATCATAAAAGGTCAAAGAAATTTTATCTTGGAAAATAGAATAATATAAAATAAGCGGCTGCCTTGATGGTGTGTGGTTTTCGGTAAGAAAGGCCATATGCCATCGAGGCAGCCGTTTTAGTTTATGTGAGCGGCGAGGGAAAGGTTGTGTTGTTTCTGTGGTATTACAGCATCGAATAACCATAGCTGTTGACAATGGCTTCTATCTTCTTGCCGGCCTTACACATAGGGCACTCGTCAACGGAATAAGAAGCATAGTCGTCGATATCCTTCTTGCTGAACAGAGAGTGAACCTCGTGGCCTGCAACCTCGTCTGTAGCTGAGAAGATAGCTGATATTCCTGAGATGCTTCCACCGTAGTATTCAATACATTCGATGCTCTGCTTGATTGTCTTGCCGGTGGTTGCCGATGCAAGGAGAAGGAGAACGTTCTTGTTCTTGATCATTGGCTGAAGGTTGTCACGGAATATGAGCTGGCCTGAAGAATGAACCTCAGGTGTCATGATGTATATGGTCTGGTGCTGGTTCATGGACACGATACCGTTCTCTGTGAGGGCATTTGCAAGGTAAGCACCGATAACCTCTGTTCCGTCCATGCAGACGATGGTGTCAACGATCGTTGTTGCAACATACTCTGTAGCCATGGATTTGGCAGCAGCGAGAGCCATCTTTCTTCTGCTTTTGATGGTTGTCATATCGATGTATCTGTTGATGTGGGAATGGTTAGTTGCAAAATGTCCGTCAACTACTTTGATGTCCAGTGCATTGTTATAAGACGATGTGATCTTGGTTGTCATGTTTTCCATAGTTTAAATTCTCCTTTTCTATTATTATGTTGTCTGTAAATAAAACAGTAATTTCCTAGACTATTTCCAGCACGGTGTTGACCAGCAGGTCATCCTGTTTTGGATTCATAAAACAGAATCTTATGTATTTGTTGTCAAGTCCGCCTATATCAGCACAGCTTCGTATATAAAGACCCTTTGGCATGCAGTAATCCACCACATCACCCGCGGAAATAGCATCCCTCAGGATACGGATCAGTATGAAGTTGGCGGCCGGTTTGTACAGCTTGATCGACTTGTGGGTGGACAGTGCCGAGTACACAAGGTTGCGCTCGGTTCTGATGAGCTCTCTTGATTCGGCAATGTATTTTTCGTCGGTGAACATGGCGACTCCGGCGGCCTCCACAAGCTTGCCTATCGCAAATGGCAGTCCGGTGATCTCAAGTGTTTTCTTGAGAACAGGATTCGATGTGATCATATATGCCAGCCTGAGTCCGGGAACTGCAAAAAATTTCGTTGTGTTTCGCAGCACGATAACATTCTCGTATTCCGATGTGAGAGGAATGGCAGAATTACTCTCCAGATCATCAACAAAATCCATGTATTCCTCGTCAACGACCATGGTTATGTTATTGCCATCGCATATCTTGGCTATAAATTCCAAAGACTCTGCATCGATTATCTGTGATGTTGTACCATTAGGATTCGATATAAATATAATATCGATGTCCTCTGACAACTTCGATATAAAATCTGCGATGTCGAGGGTGAAATCCTCCTCCTCAGGTGTGGAGTAGTAGATTATCTCACAGCTGTTCATAGAGAGCAGCTTTTCGTAATTCTGTGCTCCAGGTGTTATCAGGATAGCTTTCTTAGGCGAGGTAAATTCGCACAGTATCTTGACAAATTCATAGGAGCTACCGCCGACGATTATGTCGTCTGTCTTTGCTCCGGAGTATGCGGATATGGCCTCCTTTAATTTCTTTGTGTTGTGATCAGGGTATACTGATAACTGACTCATGTTGTCTGCAATAGCTTTAGTAACAGATTCGGGAACTCCCAGTGGATTCATGTTAAGATCTGCACGAACAGTTTCGACCTGACTGAGGAGATTCTCTGTTTTTAGATTGATAACCCCATTTTTCATAAAAAAACCCCTTTTTCAGTTGTTTTAAGTTATTTTTCTGTATATATTGTTTAAAAAGAGACAATATTTTGTTATAATCTGAATATATGTCTTTTTGTCAATTATACCGATTGGAAGCTTCAAATACAACCACTATGAGTGATTTTTGACAAAAAGACAATAGAAATAGATACAGGAGACCAGACGATGAAGGGAATAGTTGAACAGTATGCTCGTGGTGAGTTTAAGGTTGACAGACCAGCGGTAGCCATATCAGTCAGCAAGATAGAATTGAATATCGAGGCGGGAACTGTGTATGATGGAGAGTTTACAGTGGATTCTTCAAACAGTTGTGCAGTGAAACTGATGGTATACGACAGCCGCTATATACTGGATTTCAAGAGTCACACATTTGTGGGCAGGAAGAACAGAGTCAGCTATTCATTTGACGCCCGAGGAATCGAGCAAGGCAAATCCTTCAAGGGTCATATAAATATAATCACTGATGGGGGAGAGTTTATCATCCCTTATCATATAGCTATAGTCGCTCCATATATTCAGGTCGAGGGTAAGAAGCTCGAGGATCTGTTCCAGTTTGCAGCATATGCAGAGGAGAACTGGGAGGATGCCATAAGGATATTCGGAAGCGAGGATTTTGTGCGCACTTTTATAGGCAGGGATGAAAAGCTTCAGAGGGTGTATGACACACTGGGAATGTCACTGTCCATAGGACAGGCCATGGAGGAATTCCTTGTGTATACACACAAGAAGAGGGCACTCACACTGTCCGTGGCTCAGAACGATCTGCTGGTTGAGATGCCATCCGAATTGGTCAGGGCATCGGTTACGATCACCAAGAACACCTGGGGCTACACGAATACCAAGATAGCATCGGACTGCGATTTCCTCATACCTGAGACCAGCGTGCTGAAGTGGAACAGCTTCGATGGCAACACATTTGACCTCAGTTTCCTCATAGATCCGCAGAAGATCCATGATGGGGAGTCATCGGGTTACATTTATATATGGAACACGTATCAGAATATGAGAATACAGGTGAGCATCAGAAAGCCTGAGGTCATCAAGATGACTCCAAAGAGCAGGCAGACGAGATTCACCATCAAGAGGGCGGAGGAGGCTCTGATCCGTGCATATATTGACTTCAGAACGGACAAGATCGATCTGAAGAAGTACATAGCGGAGACCAGGGATGCCCTGAATACCCTTATAAAATACAGACCGGAGTATGGAATGTACAGGCTGGGACTGCTTCATATGCAGATTCTGGAGGGACACACAGAATTTGTCGAGCAGGAATTCCTGAGAATAGATGCGGACGCCAATTTCACCAGCATGGAGGACATGGAGAAGTGTTATCTCAGTTACCTGAAGTCGCTTCTGCGCAGGGAGAAGTTCATCATAGACAGAACTGCTGCCATGGTCAGAGAAAGATTTGAGGCAAATGACAAGAACAGGCTGTTCTATTTCTGGATACTGTTATTTGTGGATGTGAATTATACAGAGGACAAATGGGTTCTCTACGAGGATATACAGAAGCTGTTTAACTCAGGTGTAAACAGTCCGGTAATATACTTTGAGATATGCGACATGTTCAACAAGCAGCCGCTCATGATGAAGAAGATCGCACCGCTTGAGATCGCAGCCCTCAGATGGGGCATGAGAAATGAATTTGTCTCAGAGGATGTCATCGTGGAGTTTGTCAAGACTGCTTCGAGACAGAAGGATTTTGACGAGCAGGCATTTAAGATGCTTGAGCAGATATACGATATGAGGCATGACAGGACGACTCTGGATGCCATTTGCGGAATACTGATCAAGAATAAGATGTACGATCCGTGTTATCACAGATATTACAGTGACGCATCGGACAAGGATCTCAAGTATGTTGGTCTGAATGAATGCTTTATCAGGAGCATGGACAAAAACCACTACGATGAGATACCTGAGGCCATACTCAGATATTTCAGTTACAAGAACGTTTTGACGGACGAGGAGCTGGCGTATATATATGCAAATGTCATCATGAACAAGGAGAACCAGAAGTCTGTGTACAGGGATTTTGTCCCTGCCATTGAGCGTTTTATGGAGAAGATGATACTTCAGGGGAATGTGAGCGATGACCTGACAGTCATATACGATGAATTCCTTGATCCTGATACGGTGAAACCGGAATTTGCCACAAAGCTCATCAACATAATCTTCAAGAGAAAGTTCGTGTGTGATAATGAGAATATAACACACATACTGGTATCCCACAGTGAGCTTGGCGGAGAGGTCAAGGTTCCGGTGGTTAATGGTGAGGCATATGTAGAGATAATATCGCCGTCTGCCATAGTCACACTTCTGGATGACAACGGCGGCAGATATGTGAGCACCGTACAGTACAGAATGGAGAGGATCGTAGACGAGAGGAGCTATCTGGACATTTGTCACGAGTACAGTCCAAGGGATTACAGATACCTGTTGTTCCTCTACAACGATATAGATATATTTACACACAGGGATGCAAAGGAGATAAATCTTGCCAGAGATATCGCACTCTGCCCTGAGGTGAGCTACAGGGTGAGACAGGAAGCGCTTACCCATATGGTTGAGTATTATCATGAGAATTTCGATGCGGACATTCTCGGAAAATATTTGTCCAAGATAGATCTGGATTACGTGGATCCTTCATATGCTTCCAGGATAAATACATATTATATAGCTCTGGATATGTATGAGAATGCATTTGAGGGAATGTACAGATTTGGCTATGTGGATGTGGATATAGATGAGCTGATCAAGATAGCCGAGTTTGGAATCGATGACAAGAGATACGATGAGAGCAGGCTGCTCATATCCATATGCGTGTATATATACAGGAGAGGGTACGCCGGACAGAAGATACTGTCATATCTCATCAACAATTACAACGGATCACTCGAGGAGATGGCAAATCTCTTCAAGTCGGTCAATTCAAATTACAGAAATATTGATATGCTGTCTGAGAACATACTCGCACAGATGATGTTCGCGGACGGATATATAGAGTCCATATACGATATATTTGAGGTGTACTATCGCGGCCGCAGCCGAGGCATGGTGGTGAAAGCTTTCCTCAGATATTGCGCGCACCAGTATTTTATAAAGGATCAGAAGATCCCTTCATATATAATGGAGGATCTGTACAAGGAGATCGCCAAGGGCAATATAAAGGACGAGATATCCAGAATGAGCCTGCTGTATTATTTTAGCAACCGAAGTGGACGATACACTGAGGAGCAGCAGGAATGGATCAAGGCAAATGTAAAACAGTTTATAGAATACAGCAAGATACTTCCGTTCTTCAGAAAATTTGAGTCGATCGTAAAGCTGCCAGGGGATATGAGATTCAAGACATATGTCATATTCAAGGGTGAAAGCGGAAAGCAGGTATGGGTCAGCTACAGCTTTGGACAGGAGAGCAGCAGTATGGCAAACTACAAATCCGAGAGGATGAATGAGATAATTCCGGGAGTGTATGTTAAGGAAGTTGTCGTATTCCACGGAGAGTCGCTTGTCTACTCCATCGATGGAGTGGTTGGAACTTCAGTCGTGGTTGAGAGCGACATACTCAAAAATGAGACATTCCATAAGGATGGAAGCAGCAGCTTTGAACTTATCAATAGCATGCTGGTTAGCCAGGAGACAAGAAATGACCATGAGCTCATACAGGCAATGGACACATATCTGTACAACAGCCATTTCTTCGACGCCAATTTGATGTTGCTTTAACTTTTTGATTTTTCACAAGGAGGGGCATAATTTATGTCTGACACACAGTTATATCTGGGTCTGGATCTTGGCCCGGAATATACACAGCTTAGTTATTATAATGTTGACACGCGGGAGCCGGAATCGGTGTACCACAAGGAGGCGAGGGATACATATATGCTCCCTAACATCATGTTCTACAGCGCGTACAACAAAAAGTCGGATGACGGACAGAGTGAAGCTTACAAGTTCATAGATCTGGCTGGCTGGTGTGCAGGGGCGAAGGCTTCAGCCTGCAGGTTCGAGGAAAATGGAACGGTTGTGGATCAGGTGTATGAGCGTACCCTGAGAAATGAGAATATAGAAGTTGCGGGGCGTAATTATAAGGCGGGAGATCTTCTTGTGAAGATGATGATACTGCATATAAGACAGTTTACCGAGCAGTTTGAGAGTTTTGTGATAAAGAAACTGACAGTCACAGTGGCTGACACAGATCCGCGCATCATAGCTGCAGTCAGAGGACTTAAGTCGGCACTCCGTCTGACCCATGACCAGTTTAATATAGTGAGCCATCTTGACAGTGGCCTGTGCTATATATTTGCACAGCCTGAGCCGCTCAGGAATAACAGCGTGGGACTGTTTGATTTCGGCAGGAGCGGGCTGGATTTTTACAGGATAGATATGACAAGGAAATATCCTTTGATAGTGACCGTTGAGCATGTGAACTTCCATGACAGGATGAACATGAAAAGATTTGGAAAATACCATGAGGATATGGATGAGGCATTTGCGGATATAGTTAAGGAATGTATGTCACAGGTGTTTATATCCTCTGTATTCCTCACGGGAATAGGATTTGCTGACAACTGGATGAAGCAGTCGGCGGCGGTCCTGTGTCAGGGCAGAAGGGTATTTGTTGGACAGAATATATATACAAAGGGTGCATGTTACAGATCGCTTGGCGGTGTGTACACGGAGGCGCTCAGCAGATATTTTATAGATACGGAGCAGACGGTCAAGACAAATATCGGAATAAATCTCATGGATGAGAAAAAGACATTTTGGCCGATAGCATACGGCGGGCTTGAGTGGTTCAACACCCGCGGAAGCATAGAGGTATTCCTCGACAACACAAGAAGGATACAGATTGTATACCAGGACATACTGACTGAGGAAGAATGGCGGGAGACTGTGGAGATATACGGACTTCCGGCGAGACCAAAGAAGACGACAAAGCTGTCGATATCCGTGGAGTATTATGGTGCGGATAAGGGCGCCATAGTCATCCGTGATCTTGGATTTGGAAGTTTGTATCCTACCACAAATAAGATATACAGAAAAGAATTTGACATAGGAGCCATCAGGAGAAAGCATGCGGAGAAGCTTGAGGCGGCGCGAAGGGAAGAGGAGCTCAGGATACGCATGGGTGACACCGAGGAACTGAGAGGCGAAGATCCGGCGGTGGAGCATGGTAATGCAAAGACGGTGGAAGCCGAGCCGGAGGTACATGAAGAGCCTGTGGTATATTACGGAACAGCGTCACCTGTGGAGCCGGAGACTGTGGAAGAGCCGGATGATTTCGGAACGGAAGCAGAGGATGTTGTGGAAGAGATTGACGACGATGCGGGGGATATGACGGAGGCTGAAGAGTTAGAAGATGATGCGGTCTCTGATCCTGAGAACATTTCAGATGAAATTGATGATGACGAAACGGAATCAGTGGATGCTGCATATGAGGTAGATGATGACGAAACGAAATCTGTGGATGCTGCATATGAGGTAGATGATGACGAATCAGAATCAGATGACATTACAGACGATGCAGATGACAGCGAGACTGAGATCGACGAGTCAGAGCCGGACGATGAAGAAACCATAGATGAAGAGGATCTGGATGACGAAGATTCCGATGAGTATGAGCAGAGTGCGTTCAGCATCCCGTCATACCTCAGAGGACAGCATTTTGATCCGGGAGAGTGATACACATATGAGTGGAATTATTATTTGTAAGACAAAGACAGCGGACAATCCGTACACATTCCTCAATACGAAGATAACCATATATTCATATGAGGAGCTGTGCTACTACATATTCAACAATATGGTGCTCATAGGTAAAGACGACCTTGCGGACAGACTCAGCAACTGGCTGAGAACGGCCATAGACATGGAGGATCTTGCGGACAAGATAGACGCGCTCAATGCCAAGAATGCGTATATCCAGGATATCATGGTGGAGATACTTACATTTGGTGAGTTCTACAGCAAGGATGAAGTGAAGGAATTCATGGACGAGTGCAAGAGGATCAGGACTCTCAAGCCGTATGAGCTGGACAAGAAGAGAGCTGACAGCTACATGATGTACAAGCATTACATCAAGGCTGACGCCATATACGATGACATCATAGAGTACAAGGAGTCACATGGTGAGTACGATGAGTTCCTTGGAAATATATATCACAACAAAGGCGTTGCGCTGGCGGGCAATCTTCAGCTTGAGGAGGCAAAGGATGCTTTCATCAGAGCATTTGCGCTGAATAAGAACAATGAGTCATTGATAGAATACTTCTGTGTAATGGCGGTGACGGTGGACACGGCGACACTCCAGAGGGAGATAAGAAAGCGCGGTATGCCGGCCGGATTCCTGGACGATCTGATGAACGAGATCGCTGATTCAAAGGAGGATGTACATGAGATGTCCATATACAACAAAGTCCAGAAGGCTGTGTACAACAGAATGCACGGCGACATAGAGGACTATGACAGGCGTATGAATTCCATCCTGAGTGCACTCAAGGATCAGTTCAGAAACCAGATAGGATGACTTTGTGCTTGACGTACAGCCAGCCTATGTTGTACTATCACAATGAATAAAGAAGATATATGCAAATGCTGTGACGAAGAGGAGTAGCATGTGGAGTCAGACAGAGAGAATGGTTCGTGGGCTGTGAGACCGTTCCTGACAGAGACTTGTGAAGGTAGCTTCTGAGCTGCATGGCTGAAAGATAATTAACAAGGATAAGCCATGCCGGGGCGTTCCCGTTATAGGATAAGATGAGATACAAAACAAGGTGGTAACGCGAATATTTACTCGCCCTTCTGACAGAATGTCCGGAGAGCGGGTTTTTTTGTGCAGTGCATAGGGAATAAGAAAGCTCCGGGGTAAAAAGTCCGGTCCGGATTTATCAAACAGTAAGAAATCAGTAACAATAGAAAGGAAGAATGAGATGAAAGAGTTAGAGAAGACATATGATCCTTCCCAGATAGAGGACAGACTCTACAGAAAGTGGGAGGAGAAGAAGTATTTCCACGCAGAGGTTGACAGGAGCAAGAAGCCATTTACGATCGTAATGCCGCCTCCAAATGTAACAGGACAGCTCCACATGGGACATGCCCTGGACAATACCATGCAGGATATACTTATCAGATTCAAGAGAATGCAGGGTTACTCAGCACTGTGGCAGCCTGGTACAGACCACGCAGCCATCGCAACCGAGGTCAAGGTTACAGAGAAGCTGAAGGAGCAGGGAATAGATAAGAAAGAGATCGGCCGTGAGGAGTTCTTAAAGCATGCATGGGCATGGAAGGAGGAGTACGGCAATCGTATCGTGAGCCAGCTCAAGAAGATGGGTTCATCCGCGGACTGGGACAGAGAGCGATTTACCATGGACGAGGGATGTTCCAAGGCAGTCAAGGAAGTATTTGTAAGACTGTACGAGAAGGGCTACATCTACAAGGGCTCAAGGATCATCAACTGGTGTCCTGTATGTAAGACTTCCATATCAGATGCTGAGGTTATACATGAGGAGCAGGACGGATTCTTCTGGCATATCAACTATCCTGTAGTTGGAGAGCCTGGAAGATTTGTGGAGATAGCAACCACAAGACCGGAGACACTTCTCGGAGATACAGCCGTTGCAGTAAATCCTGACGATGAGAGATACACAGATATAGTAGGAAAGATGTTGGAGCTGCCACTTACAGACAGACAGATTCCGGTTATCGCAGATCCATATGTTGACAAGGAGTTTGGAACAGGATGTGTAAAGATCACACCTGCACATGACCCTAACGACTTCGAGGTTGGAAAGCGTCACAATCTTGAGGAGATAAATATACTGAACGATGATGCAACCATAAATGAGCTCGGAGGCAAGTATGCAGGCATGGACCGCTACGAGGCAAGAAAGCAGATGGTGGCAGACCTTGACGCACTGGGACTTCTCGTAAAGGTAGTTCCACACAGCCACAACGTAGGAACACATGACAGATGTAAGACAACTGTAGAGCCTATGATCAAGCCTCAGTGGTTTGTCCGCATGAAGGAGATGGGCCAGGCAGCTCTTGACATCATCAAGACAGATGAGCTCTCATTTGTGCCTGAGCAGTTCGACAAGACATACATCCACTGGCTTGAGAACATCCGTGACTGGTGTATATCAAGACAGCTCTGGTGGGGACACAGAATCCCTGCATGGTACTGTGACGAGTGCGGCGAGACCATCGTCAGCCGTGAGACACCTACAGTATGTCCAAAGTGCGGATGTACACATCTCACACAGGATGAGGATACGCTCGATACATGGTTCTCATCTGCGCTGTGGCCATTTTCAACACTTGGCTGGCCGGATAAGACACCTGAGTATGAATACTTCTATCCTACAAGCGTGCTTGTAACCGGATACGACATCATATTCTTCTGGGTAATCCGTATGGTATTCTCAGCACTTGAGCAGACAGGCAAGAGCCCATTCAAGCATGTGCTGATCCACGGACTTGTAAGAGACGACCAGGGACGTAAGATGAGTAAGTCACTTGGAAATGGTATTGACCCGCTTGAGGTTATAGATAAGTACGGTGCAGATGCCCTTCGTCTGACACTTATAACAGGAAATGCTCCTGGAAACGACATGCGTTTCTACTGGGAGAGAGTTGAGAATTCCAGAAACTTTGCAAATAAGATCTGGAACGCAACACGTTTCATCATGATGAACATGGAGAAGGCAGATTTCACAAATGTGAAGCTGTCAGACCTGACAATAGCTGACCGCTGGATCCTGTCCAAGGTCAACACACTTGCAAAAGAGATGACAGACAACATGGAGAAGTTCGAGCTTGGTATCGCTGTATCCAAGGTATACGACTTCATCTGGGAGGAGTTCTGTGACTGGTATATCGAGATGGTTAAGCCTCGTCTCTACAACGATGAGGATGAGACAAAGGCAGCAGCACTCTGGACACTTAAGACAGTTCTGATCCAGGCACTTAAGCTTCTTCATCCATACATGCCATTCATCACAGAGGAGATCTTCTGCAACATTCAGGACGAGGAGGAGTCGATCATGATCTCCAAGTGGCCTGAGTACACAGACGAGTGGAACTTTGAGGCTGACGAGGCCGCTGTTGACACTATCAAGGCAGCAGTCCGTGCCATCAGAAACCTTCGTACAGGAATGAACGTACCACCTAGCAGAAAGGCAAAGGTATATGTCGTATCTGCAAAGGAGGACGTGAGACATATATTTGAGTCATCAAAGAGCTTCTTTGCCACACTGGGTTATGCCAGCGAGGTACACGTTCAGGAGGACAAGACAGGAATCGATGAGAATGCAGTATCAACACTGATCCACGATGCCGCTGTATACATTCCTCTTGAGGAGCTTGTGGATATCGACAAGGAGATCGAGCGACTTGAGAAGGAGGCTGCTAAGCTTGCCGGAGAGATCAAGCGTGCATCAGGAATGCTTGCAAATCCAAAGTTCGTTGACAAGGCCCCAGCCGCAAAGGTTGAGGAGGAGAAGGCAAAGCTTGCCAAGTACACTGAGATGTCTGAGCAGGTTGCCGAGCGTCTTGCACAGCTTAAGAAGTAATTATAAGGTCCCGACAGACGGAATTGGCTTTTCGCCTGCCGGGATCTTCGTTTTTATTGTGTCGATGAGACATTTCCTTCATATCATATAACAGAAGAGGTTTTTCTGTCGGTATGAAGGAGGTGGAGAAATGGGATTCACAAGTATTCCCATACGCAACATCATACGTGAAGCTGTTGCAAGGGGCGGCATAATAGTGGATGTCAGGGACCGCGATGAATTTCTGGAGGGACACATCCCCATGGCGGTAAATATTCCATTTGAGTTGATAGAAGCGAGGGAGTATACTCTTCCCAAAAGCAAATATCTGCTGGTATACTGTGCTCATGGGGTGAGCAGCATGAAGGCTGCGCTCATCATGAGCGAGGATGGATACAGAGTTATCAACACGGTGGGAGGCCTGGCGCAGTACAGAGGCCCGCTCACAAGACAGAGATAGAACAAATATACAACCCACAGAAAGGGCAGGAAATGAGTAGAGTAGAACTTATAGCTCCATGTCATTTTGGACTGGAGTCGGTACTGAAAAAAGAAATACTTGATCTTGGATACGAGATAGTCCAGGTGGAGGACGGAAGGATCACATTTGCCGGAGACGAGAGTGCGATTGCAAGGGCAAATATTTTTATAAGGACAGCCGAGCGTATCATGCTTAAATGTGGCAGCTTCAAGGCCGCCACATTTGACGAGCTGTTCGAGGGAACAAAGGCCATCGCCTGGGAGAAGTATCTGACAAGGGATGCAAAATTCTGGGTGTCCAAGGCGACATCAAACAAGAGTGCACTCTTCAGTCCATCGGATATACAGTCCATAGTCAAGAAGGCTATGGTTGAGAGATTGAAGCAGACATACAGAGTGTCATGGTTCACGGAGGATGGCGCAAGCTATCCGGTGAGAGTATTTATATTCAAGGATATAGTGACCATAGCACTTGACACGTCAGGTGTGTCACTTCACAAGAGGGGATACAGAAAGCTGGTTGGAAAGGCTCCTATATCGGAGACGCTGGCGTCCGCGCTGATCATGCTCACGCCGTGGCACAGCGACAGAGTCCTTGTAGATCCGTTCTGCGGAAGTGGAACATTTCCGATAGAGGCGGCCATGATAGGCGCACACATCGCACCGGGAATGGACAGGGAGTTCACGGCCCAGGAGTGGTCCAAGATCTGTGACAAGAAGATATGGTACAATGCGGTGGATGAGGCTCATGATCTCATAGACCGCGATGTGAAGATGAACATACAGGGATATGATCTGGATGGCGATATGGTGAAGTGTGCCATGGAGAATGCCAGGGCAGCAGGAGTGGAGCAGCACATCCATTTTCAGCAGAGGGATGTGAAGGATCTGAGAAATCCGAAGAAGTATGGATTTATAATCACAAATCCACCTTACGGAGAGAGACTTGAGGAGAAGGAGGCTCTGCCTGAGCTGTACAGGACCATCGGCGAGAGCTATAGGAGTCTTGATGACTGGTCAATGTTCCTGATCACATCGTATACGGATGCGGAGAAGTATATCGGCAGAAAGGCCGACAGAAACCGCAAGATATACAACGGAATGATAAAATCATATTTCTATCAGTTTATGGGACCGAAGCCGCCTAAACGAAGGAGAGAAGAAGCTTGAAGAAATTTGTATATATAATTCTGATCCTTGCCATAGGTGCTCTGGCGTATTACGGAACAAAGGAGCCGTCGGGACGTCTGGAGAAGAACGAGGAGGATCAGCACGCAGTTTCCGGCATGTCTGAGAAGCTTGCGGGCGATTACAATGAAGCGGGACTCACACTGTATGTAAATGGCAGTGAGGTGGAAGAGGACGAGTACAAGCCGTATGTAAGCAATAATCTTCACCTTATGATGCCGCTGAAGATGCTCAAGGATAAGATGAAGTGCACATACATAGAGTATGTGAATGGCAGTATCGTGATCAAGAGGAATGAAGGAGTCGCCAGACTGGTGCTTGATTCCCAGGATGCAGAGCTGGACGGCAAGGACGTGAAGATCGCGGATGCGCCGATAAAGAAGGATGACGAGATATTTGTCCCTATAGAGTATATAGCGGACACGCTTGACTATACATGTGAGTACAATTATGACACAGGCCGTGTATCCCTGCAGAAGGTCGGTGAGGACAGTAAGCTGCCGGCCGCCTACGACATGAGAAAAGAGGGCAGGGTCACAGAGGTCAGAGACCAGGGAGACTCGGGAACATGCTGGGCATTTGCGTCGCTGGCTGCGCTTGAGACAACTCTTATGCCGGATGAAAAGCTGCAGTTCTCTGTGGATAACATGACCATGAACAACGGATTTGGCGTTGAACAGTTTGAGGGTGGCCAGTACAGGATGAGTATTGCATATCTTGCATCCTGGAAGGGACCGGTTCTCGAGAAGGATGATCCGTACGGGGATGACAAGACGAACTCCAAGCTTAAGGCCGTGAAGCATTTGCAGGAGGCGGAGATAATTGACGACAAGAATCTGAAGGCTGTGAAAGAGGCAGTGTACACCAAGGGCGGTGTGGAGACTGCGATATACAGCGATATGATAGATGCCGACAGCAGCTCGGAGTATTACAACGAGGAGACTCATGCGTACTATTATGATGGTTCAGAGGGAATCAACCACGATGTGGTAATAGTAGGATGGGATGACAATTACAGCAAGAACAACTTTAACAAGGCACCGAAGAAAGATGGTGCTTTTATCTGTAAGAACAGTTGGGGAACCGAATTTGGCGAGGATGGATATTTCTATATATCATACTATGATGCGCATATTTGCGAGACCAGTGTTGTGTACACCAGACTTGAGGGTGCAGACAACTACGATAAGATATACCAGTCGGATAAGCTGGGCTGGGTAGGAGTCCTTGGATTTGACCAGGAGGATGCCTACTTTGCAAATGTTTACACGGCAGGCAAGAGCGAGGAGCTCAAGGCTGTGTCATTCTATGCTACTGATGCAAAGACGACATATGAAGTATATGTGGCTACAAATTTTGAGGACACTGACGATCTGGCAAATAAGAAGCTTGTCGCGTCAGGCGAGATGGAGTACGCAGGATACTACACGGTCAACATGGATGATGTGGTCAAGCTCCCGGATGAAAAGAAATTTGCGGTCATAGTACATATAACCACGCCGGGCAGCAAATACCCGATAGCCATAGAGTATGATGCGGATTCCATGACCGACAGCTTTGACATCTCCGATGGAGAAGGCTATATAAGTCTGTATGGAAATCAGTGGTACAGTGCGGAAAAAGAGAGAAAATGTAACGTCTGCCTCAAGGCATTTACGGATAAGACAGAATAAACAGGAAGTGTATGTAAGCTGTGGGAAAGGAGAACTATTATGGACAAGCTGATATTTGCAACGGGAAATGAAGGAAAGATGAAGGAGGTCCGCATGATACTTGCTGACCTCGGATTTGAGATACAGTCCATGAAGGAGGCTGGGATCGATATAGACATAGTGGAGGACGGACAGACATTTGAGGAGAATGCTCTGATCAAGGCGAGAGCCATCAGCAAGGAGAGCGGATGCCTGGTGCTTGCGGATGACTCAGGACTTGAGGTCGACTATATGGACAAGGCGCCTGGCATATACAGCGCGAGATTCCTGGGCGAGGACACATCGTACAGGATAAAGAACCAGTACATAATAGACAAGCTGGCCGGGGTTCCAGATCCTGAGAGGACAGCAAGATTCGTGTGCGCTATAGCAGCAGTGTTCCCGGATGGAAGCGAGTACACAGAGCGGGGAACCATAGAGGGAATCATAGGCTACGAGGAGCGCGGCGAGAACGGTTTCGGGTATGACCCTATATTTTACCTTCCAGAGCTGGGCAAGACCACTGCGGAGCTTGATCCTGAGGAGAAGAACAAGATCAGTCACAGGGGAAATGCACTGAGACTGATGAAGAACGTCATCAGAGCGCACAGGGAGAGTAAGTGAGAATCAGGAATAAATAAGTTAATGATCAATGGGATCGATGGATTCTCGTTAGGAGGAATAGATGAAAGTACTGATAATAAGTGACACTCATGGCAAGAGTAGCTGCTTAAAACAGATACACGATATAGTTGGCGACGTGGACATGCTGATACATCTCGGAGATGTTGAGGGAGATGAAAAGCTGATACATGATCTGTTTGACTGTGAGATCCACATGGTGAGGGGCAACTGCGATTACAACCCGGAGCTCCCGATATATGACGAATTCAACATCGGAGATAAGAGGGCATTTATAACGCATGGACACAGGTATGGTGTGAACAGCGGTATTTCATATCTGGAGGAGCTTATCGACACGGAAGGATATGACTTCGTAATGTATGGACACACCCACCGCCGTGACCTGACGAGCTACAAGGGTTCATATATAGTGAATCCGGGAAGTCTGGCTCTGCCGAGGGACAACCGGATTGGAACGTATATGCTGCTTGATTTTGACCAGCACGGAACGCCGTTTTTTGCGCAGAATGAGCTACCGAGGGTAGAGTCGAATGTGTCAAGTTTTCGAAGAAAATTTGACATGTAGCATCAGCCCTGCCGAAGGCAGCTTTAAATGGCTGATGTTCCATACCGGAGGAGAAGAAGAGGAAGAAGTTTTTTGAGGATCTGTGGGGATAGGGCAGACCGTTCCAGAAAAATAAATAAGGATTGGAAATAGAATGAAGAAACACGATATAGTTGAAGGTGTGATAGACACATATGAGTTCCCGAACAAGGGCAGCTTTCATATGGATGACAGAAAAGTAACAGTTAAGGGTGCGATAAAAGGTCAGAAAGTGAGCTGCCGTATAACCAAGCTGAAGAAGGGCAAGGCGGACGGAAGGCTCCTTGAGGTTCTTGAGAAATCTGAGCTTGAGGATGCTTCGCCAGTGTGTTCGCATTTTGGTATGTGCGGTGGCTGCAGTTACCAGACGCTCAGCTACGAGAACCAGCTCAAGGTGAAGGAGGAGCTTGTCAAAGGCCTCCTTGACGGAGTGATAGACAGCGAGGTTCACCCTTATGAGTGGCAGGGGATACTTGCATCTCCTGTGACAAAGGGATACAGGAACAAGATGGAGTTCTCATTTGGCGATGAGTATAAGGATGGTCCGCTGGCACTGGGACTTCACAAGAAGAACAGCACGTACGACATCGTACAGATGGATGACTGCTATATAGTAAATGATGATCTGAACAAGATAGTGAAATATACTGTCCAGTTCTGCAAGGAGGCGGGACTCCCATATTACAAAAAGATGCAGCACGAGGGGCTTCTGCGCCATCTGGTTATCAGACGTTCGGCGACAAATGGCGATCTGCTGGTGAATCTGGTGACAACCACCCAGAATCTGGCGGCTCTCGACCTTGATGCATACGTGAAGGGGCTGCTGGAGCTGCCGCTTGAGGGAAAGATCGCAGGAATCCTTCATACGGAAAATAACTCCATGGCGGATGCGGTCATCAGTGACAGGACAAATCTGCTATACGGAACAGAGTATATATATGAGACTGTCCTTGGACTTCAGTTCAAGATATCGCCGTTCTCATTCTTCCAGACAAATACCAAGAGCGCTGAGAGACTCTACGACAAGGCTCGTTCGTATGTGGGTGATACAAAGGATGCTGTCATATTCGACCTCTATAGTGGAACCGGAACGATAGCCCAGCTTCTTGCGCCTGTTGCAAAGAAGGTCATCGGCGTAGAGATCGTTGAGGAAGCTGTGGAGGCTGCCCGTGTGAATGCGGAGCTCAACGGCCTTGACAACTGTGAGTTCATCGCGGGGGATGTTCTTAAGGTCATAGATGACATAGAGGAGAAGCCGGATTTCATAGTTCTTGATCCACCACGTGACGGAATCAACCCAAAGGCTCTGACAAAGATCATTAACTATGGAGTGAAGGAGCTTGTGTACATAAGCTGCAAGCCTACATCACTTGCCAGGGATCTGGTGACTCTGCAGGAGAACGGATATTTCGTGACTAAGGCATGCGCTGTCGATCAATTTCCGGGTACTGTTCATGTAGAAACAGTCTGCCTTCTGTCGAGAAAAGCTCAATAAATCAAAGGATTTTGCCATTTGGGGAATAAAATAGATGTGCGTTTCTGTTTCCGTAGAGTGATGATATAAGTGGAGGTTTACCCCAGGGGATAGGCTTGGGGGAACAGGAGATATACATTTTGGCGAAAGGATACTTTTCGCCAAAGTGATATAATGAAATTGATATTGGTATAAGAACGAAGGTGATTGGATGAAAATGTTTGAATTTACTGGATTAAGAACCCTGCATAAAGACATGATGAAAAAGGGAGAAGAGAGAGCAACATTTCCATTTGGGTTTAATGGAAAAATTTTTAGTTGTATTTTCTTGACGGATATAATTCCATACCGCTTGTATTTGACAACTTTAGGATTATATCCGGTGGTATTTGAATTGGAAATAGAGAAAGGGTATAAGGCCAAATGTTTTATTGATGATTATAAAAAATTGGTAGATTATCTTGAAATAAAATATGATCCAACGCATAAATTTGTTCCGCTAGACTTTTTTGAAGCGTTAAATAAAAGAATTCCTAAAGAATTTATGATGCGCCCAGATTATAAAGAGACATTAAAAATTGCTTCTAAAAAAAGAAAAATTGAAGAAGAAGCTAAGGTATATTTTTGTGGTTGGAGAAGGAACGCAGCGGGGCAGAATGTACGAGAGAAAAATCTTGAAAAAACGAGAAGCGCATTTGGAGATGCAAAGGCAGAAATGTGTAAAAGAAAAAATATTAGTTCCTGTTGGACAGATTGTGCCTATGAAGAAGAATTGAAAAAATTGAATGATATAATTACAATGTGATTTAGAAAAGATATACTTTTTTGTGGTTTTGGAGGCAATAAGATGACTACAGAGTTAGAGCACAAGCCGCTACTTGACGGGAATGAACCAAATGGGCCCCATTGAAAGATACGAGGAAGCAGTTAGGCAGAGATATTAGTTTAAGCGGAGGATGGATCATGAACTTTTTAAAGTTATTACATGGTACGAAAAAAAAGAAAGATTTATTTGATATTGCCTGTGATTATGATGGCTATGACATTGTTTATGAAGAAGAGACAACTGACATAAATTTGTATAAGTTTTTTAATGAGATTATCACTAATTCAAGATATGACATCACAGTTCTGCCTGAGTATCGATTATTAATGGAAAATAATACAGAAGATGCATTTAATGAGTTCTATGATGCATGGGTTGATGCATTAATTGATCGGGGGTTCCTGTTTCATTTGGATGGTGAGGTGTCTATGGAGCAGTTTACGAAGGGGATTAATCGTATATTATCCGATATTGGATGTGAGAAACAGTTAGATTTGACTTTATTGGATCGGATGTATCAGGAAGAATTACAAAACTACTGTTTAAATGGGAAGGAGATTCATGAAGAAATCAATTATGATATTTTACAAAGCAATGTGATTGCTCGTGAATTGAGGTTGATAGGTTACGAACTAATAAGTTTGTTCAATGGATTTGATAATTACGATAAAGCTGTTATTCCTATTATAAAAATAGATGATTTAAAAGGAATTGAATCTATATTTAAGTAAAAATGATGAAAGCTATTTTGATATAGTTCTGAATTCGGAAAGGAGAATGGTACTATAGCAAAGAGAAAGACGCTGCCGAAGGATTTTGAGCAATTGGTAGAGGCTGGAAATGAGCAGGAAATCAAAAGTGTATTCGAAAAATGCGACATCAATGCATACGGAGGATACAATAAAGGAAATAGGTGATGATATGGAGTTAGAGAATAACGATGATAAGTTTAATATTGAAAAAACAGATACCATTGATGGCTTGGCATATGAACAAGACACCTCCAGCTTGTTACTTCTTCTTACAGACGGAATGGACTGGTCAGATATGAATCGACATTTATTGCTGTTGCAAGATAAACTCAATACCTATATCTGGTACATAGATTCAGGACAATATAAAGAAAAGTACCCAAATGTTAAAAGCGTAGAACTGCGTGTTAGTTTTTTGTTTGAGGAACCAGAGATATGCCGTAAGCTTTTAGAAAGAGCAAAGCAGGTGTTTGTCGATGTATTTGAGAATGTTGAGATGATTGTGGAGCATGGAACAAAATAGATAAACGGTGCTAAATCAGAAAAACATATGAAGGAAAATGTTGCTGTCATATCAGGAGTGTTTGGAAAAATATGGAACGGATTATAAAATTAAAAAATGTGTTCAAGAAGGGGAACTGTATGTAAAAGAAAAAGGCATCTATTCTGATAAGAGATATGTGCCGGAGCTGGAGATTATTTCTAAGAAATATCCCAATGCAATTATAACTCTGAATAGTGCCTTTTATTACTATGGATTGACGGATACCATACCAAATTTTTATTATGTTGCGACACCGAAAAATACAAGAAAAATCAGCGATGAAAGAGTGAAGCATTTTTATGAAAACAGCGAAGCATTTGATATGGGCAAAACTACAATGAATTATGATGGTGTGGATATTGTAATTTATGATAAAGAGCGTCTTCTTGTGGAACTGATACGGAATAAAAGAAAATTTTCTTTTGATTTGTACAAAGAATTAATTGCAAGTTATAGAAAGATTGTTCATGAACTGGATATGACTTTAGTTGCAGAATATGCGTATGAATTACCAAAGTCAAACATGGTAATGGAGACACTTAGATTGGAGGTTTTATGATGATAAATATACAGAAGCTTATTGAAGAAGCAAATGAAAATGGTTATCAGGGAGATAAGGCGTCAGCGAAAGTGTGTCAGGATATTGTGTTAAAAGCGTTATCGATTGGCCCATTGAGTAGAAATGTTACGATTAGGGCCGATTAGGTTAAGAATAGACTAGAACGTCGAGAAACTTTGAAGAAGAGAGGAAAGTAGAGGGGACTTCAATGAAAAATAAAGTAAAATTTGTATCTATTTTGGGTGATTCTATAAGTACATATTCAGGATATAATCCGATTGGATATAAGGTGTTTTATGATGAGTACAACTCTTTAAGAAATGACATGACATCGGTATATGATACATGGTGGGCAAAGGTAAACCAGTTCATTAACGCCTACATTTGTGTTAATAATTCTTATTCTGGAAGTAAGGTTGCAGGTGAAAAATTCCCTAGTGGAAATTGTGATCAGCGTACATCAAATTTGCATACAGAGCAGTACACACCTGATATGATTCTAATATATTTAGGGTTTAATGATTTTGGAAACGGTGTTCATATTACAAATGATAAGTTGGGAAGCCCTTCATTTTTCTCGTCCTATTATAATATGTTGCAAAAGATAAAGATGAATTATCCGAAAAGTAGAATTATATGTGGGACATTGATGGAAAGTTATATGAAAGGCGATAATAGTTGGAAATTTCCACATAAATGGGCTGGTGTATCGATATATGAATACAATGCGGCAATAAAAATTGCTGCAGAAATTGCGGGAATTGAAGTTGCAGATCTGGCATCACAGAATTTACGTTATGAAACATTAGACGGATCACACCCTACAAAAGAGGGGCATATAACTTTGGCAAAAGCATGGATTAATTGTTTGAAAAAAACAGTATAACAGATGGAGATAAGGAGGAAAACAAATGCTGCTTATAGGATCCAGGATTCAGGAGTACCGGAAGAAAGCCGGGCTGAATCAGGAGGAATTTGCGGAAAAGATGGGAGTCAGCAGACAGGCTGTGTCCAAGTGGGAGAGGGATAAGGCGTATCCTGATCTGGACAGGCTTGTGTGTATATGTGAGATTCTGGATGTACAGGTTGGAGAACTTATATATGGAAAGGGTGAGGAGCCGGAGGCGCCGGAAGAGGTGTCCGGGGATGGGACTTCAGCGAATAATGCTGTCCATCTGAAGAATCTCAGGGGAAAAGGCAGGCTTGCCAGATTGAAAATATTATTTTGCGTGATGGCAGCCATATGCGTTTTCTGTGTAATTGTGGTGGCGGTGCTGTTTGTGAGGAACGAGTGGATCAGCCATTCAGATAAGAACGGAAATGTGCGCGTGGAGAAGGTGTATCAGCAGTATACAAAAGCTGATTTGGCATATTTTGATGACAATGGCCGAAAGATCATGGATACTGTGTGGCTTGATGTACCGGGGATACGAGATGGAGATTACATACAGTTGTACACAGGGGCGGACGGTGATGGTCTGTTTCTGAATTACAAGACATCAACCATAGTTGCCGCATCATTTGTCATGCTGGTGTTTATTATTCTTCTGATCCTCATTGGACTTGAGATAAGAAGGATGAAGAAAGAAGATACACTTCAGATCATACTTGAGGATAAGACAGCCGATGAAAAAATGTAAAAAAATTGTCTGCGCGATCGTAATAGCATGCATACTGGCGGGAGTTGCATTTGTCGCTCTTGAGTTTATGGGCGTTATTGATCTGAACAGTGCGCGGAAGACGGAAGAAAAAAGTGAAACTGAACAGGATGGAAATAAAATAGCTGACGATGAGACAGAGCCTTGGCATATAGTGTTCAAGGGATATGCCTTCTCTGTGAAGCCGGTAGGACTGGCAATCATACATGAGAGTGGCTGTCTTAATATAAGAAGCTGTGATGATTATCTGATACAGATCGATGTGGAGGATAAGACGATGGCGGATTTCTGGGACAACAGAGAGCAGCGCAAGAAAAATATTGAGGACGCAGGTTATGTGATGGAGCTGGAGCCTGAGAAGTTCGAGATACAGGGGAAGGAATATATCAGATACATAGCGAGTCTTGCAAATGAACGAGGTGCGAAGTTCGACAGATCATATTTTTATCAGCTTATATGTGATGCCGGGGAAGGGCAGCGTTTCTTTACTTCGATAAGATTTGATGAGATAGATATAGATGCGCTGAGCGGGTCGGAGAGAGCTGAGGTATATGAGAAGGCTGCCGATGAAGCTGTGGCTATTGTTGCGGGGGCCGTTCCCACAGATGAGACAAATGATATGACAGGCTCATACTGGCAGGAGGACGAAGCTATGGAGACGGGAGTAGTGGACAGTGTCGTGAATGGAGATACTACCGTGTCATATGAAATCCCTGAAAATTACAGCCTTCAGAATGAGGATTTGTCAGGTAAGACATACTATTCAGACGGTGATAAGATCACGGTTGTGACTTCGATCGTACCATATAGCTGGATGACAGCATCTGATATGGCAGACAGAAAGACCGGGGCCGGAATATCAAAGGTAACAGAGGAAGGTCAGTGTGAGGTAAATGGTGTGACATTTTATTACTACACATATTCGACCTTATATATAAAGGACGGCAAGAGAAATATCACATACTATTTTAATGCATATGCTGATCTGAAGGATGGGAACATATATACAGTCAGCGGATTTGCCGATGATAATCCGGATGCCATGGACAGAGACACTTATTATAGTTTCATGAACATTACGGAGAAATAAGCACTATAGATTGCAAAAAAGTGACGAAAATCCCTATAATTCCGGTTTGCTACCCATAGTTGCCTGGTTGCAACCGATTACGGCTTGATAAAATATAGTGACATTCTCAATAATAAAGCCACTAGGTTTTAAGGAGGATTATTATATGAGGAACAGGAAAATGTTGATTGCAGGACTTATCACGGTGGTGATGGGAATTTCTATAGTTGGATGTGGAAATGATGGCAAATCCACCAGAGAGACGGAGTCAACAGAGCAGGTAACCGAAACGGAAATGGCAACGGAGGAGGAATCTGAGGCTGAGGATACAGGTGATACTGAATCTGATGATTCATATGCAGATGAAACCGATTACAGTGATGACAGTGAGGAATCCACAGAATTTACGATGCCTGTATATGAGGATTTTACATTGGCATCGGGACTCAGCGAGAATTACGCAGATCTTGACAATAGGTCATTTGTATATAATGGAAAGAAATTCACTTTAGGTGAGTCCACCTTGAAGGATCTTATAGACGGTGGAATACCATTTGAGCAGAATTCTCTCAATAACAGTGGCAACAATGTAAATAAAAATTACGAAACTGACAGATACACAGCAGAAATCAATGACTACGTAACGATGCAGTTTATGTTTGGCAACTTTACTGACGGTGAGCAGAAGGCAGAGGATTGCGTTCTCTCATATGTAAGGTATTCACACCTTTTTGTGCCAAACCCGGATTATGATGCCAGCATGAATGCAGAGATCAGTGAGATGATGATTGACGGTGCAAAGCAGGTGAACTTCTCATTCCCTACAACTATCACCAAGGATCAGTTGCTTGAAAAGTGCAGCGAGAATGCAGAAGTAGATGGCAAGATAGTCAAGTACAGTGTAGATTCTGAGGTTTATATGGGAAGCAGCGGCTATACATTTGAGTTTGACGATACAACAGGACAGCTCAAAGAGGTCAGAATAAGCTGGCTTCCGTAACTAAAAAGTAATCAGAATAAGAGTTAGAAGAAAAGCCGGATATCTCTATAAAATAGGGATACCCGGCTTGTGACTTTCTTACGGTTTCTCTCTTCCTCAACCATCTCTGATAGCATCTCTTTGACATCCTTCGATTTCTTGATGTTATCATGGCTTGGAGGATTTGTAAACCAAATGTATGCTGTGGACAGCAGAATGAAATCCAAAGGTATTCTCAGTAATTTCTCTCTACTTACATATTATGCAGAAATGTGTGATATGGATAAAACACATATCTCACCTTACTAATAAAATATGACAAAAAAATACATTAAGTGGTACTTGGAGTTGACAATTCCCCGATTCACAATTACTATAAACCCTGTGATTTCATAGTGAAAATCTGCTCGGATGCCGTCCTGAAAAGCATTCGATCAGGGGGAAATTCGGTGAGATTCCGGTGCAACCGCCATTACTGTGTTAAGACTTGTGTCTTTCAGTCAGAATGCCCGCAGATTTTATGAGATTTCCGGCCGCGTGACGGCGTCTGACAGACACAGACAGCCGGGATATGCGGAGTACCCGGATGCGGATGACACGACAGTTCATCTGTTAGCTTTTGGGCGTGGGAAAAGCAGAATACATATTCCCTGCTTTATAACCTACAATTAAATAAAGAAAGGAAAATAGGAGATGAAACGAATCAGGACATTGATGCTTTCATTCTTATTGGCATGCGCAGTTTTAGTGACACCATTTGCTTCAAATGCAAGCTGGGGCTATGTTCAGGCTGCCGCCGCAGAGAGTGATGGCGAAGTTGATTACAGCACTGAGTACGTTGTGCTGTCTCTTGAGGGATTTACTCTTGGCCAGGGATTCTATATCGAGCCGGAGAGAATGTCCTACAAAGAGATCGGTGAAGTCTGGAAAGAGGAAGGCATAGACATCGACCTGTCTAAGCTTACCGTATCACAGGCAACTTACGCGTTTTTCAAGAAAGAGGGACTTGAAACAGAACCTTCAGGAACAGACAAATACAACAGTTCCAGTTATTATCTTGCCAACGTAAAGGGCATTGATAAGGGAGCTGCAAATGTTCCACAGGAGCTTAAGGATGCTTATCAGAAGAAGAATGGAAAGGTACTTGAGCTTAAGGACAAGACTGGAAAAGATCTTGGCCAGTTTGACTATTTCAGCATGTCTGGCTGGATGAACACAGTTGACAATATAATGGGAAATGTCGGCGCAGGAGAATATCAGGTAGATTCTGCAGCCGGAGTAGACAATACACACGTTATCCGTTGGCAGTTCACACTCGCAGATTATGGCGCAGATCTGGGATATGGCTACAATCCGGATAAGAATACATTTGACTCTGAGTATGCATACTATGAGACTCAGGACAAGACAGAGCTCTATGTGCTCTATGCAGAGCATGCAGATGAGATAGCTAAGGACGAGGCTCTACGTGAAGAGGTTCAGGCGGTCATGACAGATCTCACTGCAACTGCAGATGAGGTTCAGGCAGTTGAGAAGAAGATCAGGGGCGACAAGAGAAATACAGTATCTGTAACCATGAATTATTCTGCTCCTTACATGACTCTGGCTGATTCAGAGGGCAATGAGATTGAAGTTGGAGAGCCTGATGGCAGCAAGTATACCCTTGAGCTTGAGCCGGGTACATACCGTTTGTCAGCATATCAGAAGAGCGGTGACGAGAAGACAGATATGGGATCGATAGATCTCGTAGTCACAGACGATCCACAGCAGTCATACAGCATATACAGCATCACAGATATAGCATGTACAGGTTATGACACTGTAGATGGCAACAAAAAATATTGGAAGGAAGACGTTGACTATACCGTCACAGGTAAGGTTATGTCTCCTGACAATGTGGACAGACATGCAGAGTTTGTAAAGACCAGGGAGGGATCAGATGACTCCTGGGCAAAGTATGCAGGACTGTTCTACTATGCTGATATGGTGTCAGTGACATATGATCCGGTTGGAGATAGAGCAGATGACTATATCTCTAAGACTGTGTCAAACACACTTACATCCAACAGAAGCTACGGTTATTCAGTAGCTCTTGCAGCGGCAAAGACAGTAGAGTTCACAGTTCCAGAGGGAACTGAGCTCAGAGTTGGTACACTTTCAACATACTATATATATAAGGATGAGGCTGGCATCAAGATAGACAGCAAGGATGCCGGATATGACACATACAAGTATAAGCTTGGAAGTGGTATCACATATTACTACCGTGTAACTGGTGGAGAGGGAGTGACATACTGGAACTGGTTCTCCACAACCACAGATGCTGAGTACAAGGTAACAGCCGAGGATATGTACATCGGCGACAGCACATATGGCCCTGGCACAGTTGTACATGACATGTCAGCCAACAGCTCAGATGTCGCAGATATCTACATGACATCCAATGAGAAGGGCTATGTGTCAATGCAGAAGGGTGACAAGTATCACCTTGAGTGCTTCCGTAACTGGCAGGCTATAGAGGGTATCATGAATGCAAAATCAGCAGAGCCTGATTACCACTATACAGTCATTGATGAGAATGGAAACGTATCTGATGATGTCATCAGCGTAGTTCCGGGAGAGCACTCAGAGGTTGCTGAGATCCAGGCGAAATCAGAGGGTACAGCGATCCTGCTTGTAACCTATGACGCAGAGATCAACAAGCCTGGTATGGGCGGTTCATTCTTCAGTGCGATCTGGCCTGAGAACACAGGTGTAGTCGTATTCACTGTAGGAAATGACGGCTCAGACATTCAGACAAATATGACATTAAATGCAGGACGCAACACAGAGACTGCTAAGACTGCTGTAGACAATCTGGATGCACAGATCGATGTTCTGTATTATCTTGAGGGAGCAGCCGGTGCAGAGTACACATTTACACCGGAGGATGGAGTGGCAGTATCAGTTCTTCATCCACAGATCACGGGAAACAAGCTTACATACAGTGGATTTACAACAGCAGATGTCAAGAAGAATGATGATGGAAGCTACACTGTAAGCGGTCTCACAGAGGGATCAAACATAATAAAGGTGACAAAGGACGGAGTTAGCACATATCAGGTAGTACGTGCAAAGGAAGTCCCGGTATCATACACATATAAGAACGCTGATGGTGACGAGATCTCAGCAGATGAACTCAGAGCCGGTGATACCATAGAGGTTTCATATGGTAAGCGTACAGAGGATGGCAAGAAGGCATACGATGGTCTGTATATTCCGGCCAACAAGCTTGCAGGAATTTACAACATGGCCGGAACTATAAAACTGTCAGATGGTGAAGGAAATGAATTCTCAGGAGCAAGCAACCAGTATGCATTTGCATCATATCCTGCTGCCCAGACAGTTACAGTCAAGATACCTCAGTATTTTGCAGGTGACGAGTACACGCTGAGCGGAGTTTTGTATGAGGGCGGATTTGGTTCGCCATACGGTTCACACAGAGAGGTCCGCCATGCAACAGGAAAGCCTGTACAGATGGCAGCAAGCGTACGTGTGGCATACCTTGGAAGTCTCCCGGATATGTCATTTAAGCTGGCAAAGACAGACTTTGTCCAGGTAAAGCTTGATGTAGTGGATGGTGCTACAAACGAAGCAGTAGAAGGATATAAGGTAAGCATAAAGGATACTGAAGGAAATGCCGTAACAGTAAAGGACGGCAGCTTCAATGGTCTTGCAGGCAGACAGTACAATTACACTATGAAGTGTGCCGGATACATGTATGCCGAGGGAACATTTGAGATCCCGGAGGATACTTCCGGCGAGATGTCACAGACCATCAGCCTCACAGCGTCAAGTGCAACTGCTTGGGATGGCGAGAGCAAGACCGAGCCCGAACAGGTTGACGGAGTATACCAGATCAGCACAGGTGCAGAGCTGTACTGGTTTGAAAATGAGGTAAATGTCAATAAGAAGGTCGACATAAATGCAGTGCTCACAGCGGATATCAACCTTGCAGGATATAGCTGGACACCAATAGGTACATCGGGTGCCATATACATGGGTTCATTTGACGGCCAGGGACATACTATCAGCAATCTGTATCAGAATGATATAGGCTACTCAGGAATATTTGGACAGGCGGGTGCAAGGATCAGCGGCCTCACAGTAGAGGGAACTATCATCATGAGCACCAAGACTGCAGCAGGAGCGGTTGTGGGATACCTGTATCAGGGAACCACAGATGCACCGGCAAGAGTAGCAGGTTGTACATCTAAAGTAAATATCACTTACACAGGCACAAATACATCAGCTTCGATAGGTGGTCTGGTAGGATACTGTAACACGAACAAAATAAGCAACACAGTGATTGAGAACTGTGTAAATCATGGAACTATTAAGGCAGACAACGGTGGTACCGTCGGCGGAATCATAGGATCTATGAGCAGCCGAAATATCTGCGTACAGAATTCGACAAACTATGGTGACATCACAGCCAAGACAAATGTTGGTGGAATACTCGGAAGCCACAATGAATACTATCCACAGGATCCTGGATGCAAGATCATTTCATGCTACAATGCAGGAACGATCACAGGCCAGACAAATGCAGGCGGTATTGCAGGTGTTTTCAAGGGTAATACGTCAAATGACGCAGGCGTGGAGATCACAGACTGCTACAGCGCAGGAACTGTAAATGGCAGCGACACAGCCACAACAGGCGTATTTGCAGGCTATTCAGAGGATCTGACAATATCAGGATCTGCATATTCATGCACAGCCGCAGCAGATGAGAGCATCACAGAGGATCAGGCTTCATATGTATCGGCTGCTAATATAGAGGCAGTCAAGAAGCTCACAGTTGACACAGTTACCAAGATCAATGACGGAGAGGCCATCTTGAACGTGGCACCTGCAGCAGAGATCATGGCAAATGTTCCTCTGACAGCAGAAGATGGAGAATTTGTAGAGACATACAAGAAGGTAAGAACTGTAATTGACGGAGTTACTATCTTCAACATAGGTGTATATGACTACACAGCAAGTGCAGCCGGAATAAATGGTGCATCAAAGGATGGAGTTATCCTTGAGAACACAAAGGTTGAGGCAGCTTCAGCGGTTGACGCTGTAAAGCGTGCACTGGATAATGCCGGAATAGCCTACGATATTCAAGAGTCAGCTTATGGCCCATATATCGTATCTGTAAACGGACTTGCATCAGTTGCTGACTACTCAATGTCAGGATGGATGCTGTCATATAACGGAGACGACTTTGACAACGGTGGGCTTGGTTCACTGGATGCAAAGGATAACGACACTATCGAGCTTCACTATGAGCTCACAGGAGCAGATGTAGCAGCATCATTCTCAGGACTTCCTACATTTGAGTCCATGACAATAGATGGAACAGAGATAACATTTACCACAGAGACAGAAACCGATGAGAATTGGAATTCTATCTACACATACAAGGCAAATGGAGAGGTTCTGAATGGAACAGGAACAAAGGCTGATCCATTTGAGGTCGGTGTTGTATTGCCGGAGAGCGCAGATCTTGTAAAGCTTGACATGACATACAAGACAACTGCGGATGGCCATTATGTTGTGGTTGACGGACTTTCAGCCAAGATCAACCTGACAAATGATGTTGTGTGCAGGATCACATCAAGAGGTGGAAGAACTGCATGGTACAAGATCATGGCAGTGACAGCACTCACTGAGGACAATACAAAGCTTGAGATAGCAGATGCAGAGTACACTGGAGAGGAGCTCACACCGGAAGTTACCGTATATGTAAATGACAAGAAGCTTGATCCAAGCAGCTATGAGGTTACATACAGTGATAACGTAAATGCCGGAAAGGGTACTTGTACAGTAAAGGGAACTGGTAAGTTCTCTGGTACAATTCAGGGCGAGTTCGAGATAAAGAAGTCTACAAAGACGATAACTACAGAAAAGACTGAGATCGAGGTTCTTGAAAATGCAGAGCCATTTGATCTCGAGGTTACAGGACAGGGTACACTTACATTTGCATCATCTGCACCAGAGGTGGCAGAGGTAGATCCTGAGACAGGACGTGTGACAGTCAAGGCTGTCGGTGAGACTGAGATCACAGTTTCATCTGAGGGAACAGAGAACTACGAGGCTGGACAGATCGTTATCAAGATAACAGTCAAGGAGGTTCCTGTAGAGCCAGAGGAGCCGGATACAAAGGTTACACTCACAAAGGACAACACAGTTATAGAAGTTGCAGATGTGACATATACAGGCAAGGCACAGAAGCCTGAGGTTACAGTAACAGTTGACGGTAAGAAACTTGAGGCGGCTGATTATACAGCATCGTATGCAAATAACGTGAACGCCGGAACAGCCAAGGTAACTATAACAGGTAAGAACGATTATACAGGCAGTGTTGAGCAGACCTTCAAGATCAATAAGGCAGACCAGACAGTGACAGGCAACACATTATATGTATACAACAGATATATAACTGTTAAGGCTGCTGGTAAGGGAACTGTAACTTACTCATCAACAAACAAGAATATTGCGATAGTAAACAGCAAGTCAGGTCTTGTGAGAACCAAGAAGCCGGGCAGAGTACAGATAAAGATCACTGTCTCAGGCAACAGCAATTACAACAAGGCAAGCGGAATCGTAACTCTGATAGTTACCCCTGCAAAGTCATCAATAACAAAGCTTGCATCAAACAGCAGCAGAAGTCTTAAGGTGACCTACAAGAAGGTAAGCGGTGCTACCGGATATCAGATAACATATGCTACAAACAAGAGCTTTAAGTCTGCAAAGACAAAGTATGTGAGCGCAAAGTATGGCAGTGCAACTATCAAGAATCTAGCAAAGAACAAGAGATACTATGTGAGAGTAAGAGCTTACAAAACAATAAATGGCAAGAGATACATGGGACTTGGCAGCTCAGTGAAGTCTGTCAAAGTAAAATAATTCTCAGGCCATAGAAACGCAGAGATGATCCGGAGGAAAGAGGTATGGAGAACAAGAGAGCTGGCTATACACGTGAAGAATGTTGTCAGATGCTTCTGGACGCATATATTTCACTTGGAAGATATCCGAAAAAGTCAGACTTTACACCGGAGCAGGTTGGCTGGATAAAATCCTACCTTGGGCCATGGCCGAGAGCCCTTGAGGCCTGTGGCATTCTTCCTGACCGGTCTGCGGAGCGGGCTGAGGCAAAGAAGCATAAGCGCATAGCTTCCAAGAGGAAGATGACCCAGTACAAGCTTGCGAAGCAGAACGGGAAAACTGAATAAAAAATTTTAAACCACAGGTTTACTTTTAACCTGTGGTTTATTTGTGTTATAGTATCTGTAGATTCCTTCTGACATATTTTATTATTAGTGTTCGGGATATTGACCCAGTTATAAGACTATTGGAGATATTGGTAGTCAGATAGTTTATAGCATTTACAATGGGAGGTATCATTTATGACACAGAACAATTTTCCAATGATCGACCTTTGTGCAACAGGCAAGAGGATCAAAGAAGTGAGAGAGCAGAAAGGAATCACCGTAAAAGCATTGCAGGCATTTCTCGGGTTCAATGAACCTGTATCGATCTACAAGTGGCAGAGGGGCGAATGCCTTCCTACATTTGACAACATGTATGCAATGGCCTGCCTATTCGGGGTAGGGATTGACGACCTTCTGGTGGGAAACCGCCAGGAGGTTGTTTTTGTTTGCGCGCCATGGGCGCGCTCTAACGGGTGTCATTTATCTCTGGGGACGGACCTCCGTCCCCATTAAATATTTGATTAATGGTGGTAGTGTGTTACAATTATATTTATATGTAAGTATAAACTTGAGCTGATCTGGGACCGGAATAATGTACGTGAGATGGGGGATTCGGTATGAAGAATGCAAGCAAGAGGCAGTATATACTGACGCTGATAGTGAGTTTTGTGGCAATTGTGGTACTGTCGTTGTGTACGATCATGACATTTTATAAGAAGTCAGTGAATGATACTCTGGCTTTGGCGGCAGAGACTGTTAAGCAGGAGCAGGAATATATGAATTCGTATCTGAATCGAGCCGTGGATGCGGTGGAAGTTACGAAGATCACTGTGGAGCATATGATGAGAGAAGGCAGGCCGGAGCAGGATATACTGAACTTTCTCACGAATGAATCAGATTATTATCTCCAGGATATAGATGCTGCATTCACAGGCGTATATGGCTTTATAAACGGCGAATACCTGGATGGTATAGGCTGGGTTCCCGACGATGATTATGTTCCTCAGGAGCGGGCATGGTACAAGGCAGCAGTGGCGGCAGACGGCCAGCCAACCCTGGGCCAGCCGTACATCGATGCGCAGACAGGTGATATTCTGATGTCAGTCAGCCAGTTACTCTATGATGGTGTGAGCGTAATATCTCTGGATGTAACTCTGGATCAAATACAGGCTGAGACGGAAAATATCAAATTAAATGGTCAGGGATATGCATTCGTCTGCGACAAGTCAGGCTTGGTGATAACCCATTCAGACAAGAAAGATGTAGGACAGGACTATACTCAGGGTGAAATGTCTGCACTCATGAAGGGCATAACGGACAATGACGGCGAACCATTTCAAGCGGTTGTTGATGACAAGAAGGTGACGGTTTTCAGCTGTTCCATAGTTGATGAGTGGTATGTGGTCATGGTCATCACAAATGAGAAGCTGTACCACGGAATAAGAAACCTGATAGGCTACGATATAGGCGTTGGAATAGTTTTATATATAATTATAGTGTTCTTCTGTACCAGATCCAAGAATAGTACGGATGCAATCATGAGCCAGCTCGATGAGACAAATAACGAACTCACAGACCTGAATAATATGGTCATGCAGGCATTTGCCAAGACGATAGATGCAAAGGACAAATACACAAAAGGCCACTCCGTGCGTGTTGCCAGATACAGCCGTGAGCTGGTGAAGCGGATGGGCGGAACAATCAGGGAGCAGGACGAGATATATCAGATAGCACTGCTTCATGATATGGGCAAGATACGTATTCCGGACAACATAATCAACAAGCCGGGAAGACTTACGGATGAAGAATTCTCCATGATAAAGCTTCATTGTGTAAATGGATACCATATTCTCAAGAATATAAATGCATTTCCGGAACTGGCGGTGGGCGCAAAGTATCACCACGAGAGGTACGATGGAACAGGATATCCAAGTGGGCTGAAGGGAGAAAATATACCGAGGTGTGCAAGGATCATAGCGGTGGCGGACAGCTATGATGCCATGACATCCAACCGAAGCTACAGATACGCCCTGCCACAGAAGATAGTGCGCGATGAGATGGAGAAGGGCAAGGGCAGTCAGTTTGATCCGGACATTGCAGAAGTCATGCTCAGTATGATTGATGAGGATGAAGACTACAACATGAGACAGGTCGAGAAGATGGTCAGCAATATCCTTGTTGTAGATGACGAGAAGATAAATATCAGACTTATAGAGAATATCTGCAAAAACGAGCCTCTCTACAAGGTCATTGCGGCTGAGAGCGGAAAGCAGGCCATAGACATAGTGGGAAATCAGCAGATAGACCTAGTATTGCTCGATATCGAGATGCCAGACATGGATGGATTCCAGACGCTGGAAGAGATACGAAAGATCACAGACGTACCGGTCATATTCGTAACAGCTTATAAGGATTATAAGCTGATAGAGAGAGCGAGACAGATGGGGGTTGAGGATTATATTACGAAGCCGTTCCTTCCAATAGTTTTCCTTGAGACCTTGTACGGAGTTATCGGTTAAATACAGATGGGGGGACACTTTGGGGAAGATAGTAAATGAGAAATCAGATAAAAAAAGTTCAAAGGCTGTACCTTGGAAGAAGATGCTCAACAATGATACGGATATGCAGCTTCTCCTCTTTAATATAATTACAGGTGGAGGCACCGTTGGCGGAATCATCAGCTTTATAGCGAGCCTGATCATCAAAACTCCACTTATACAAGATGTTGCCATATTGACCGCGTTGGCTGTGCTCGGCATATGCATTTACCTTGCAAATGCAAAAAAGATGGTGAGACAGAGTGCTATAGTGATCGTTTTTGTTATAACTTTGATGGCATTTCCGATGATGTTCTTCACCTCGGGCGGAGCGTACAGCGGTATGGGTTTCTGGTTTGGCTTAGGCATGATATTCTCATTCCTTCTGATAGATGGCATGTTTTGCTATGTCATGCTGGCTGTCCAGATCATAATGGTGGTTGCATGTTACATAGTCTCGTATAAATACCCAGAACTGGTGATCCCATTGGCAAATGAGAGAAGTGTGTATGTAGACATGCTCCAGAGCCTTATAATATTCGGCATAGTTATCGGATCCATAGTGAGATTCCAGAATGCCGTATACAAGTGTAAACTAGAGGAGATAGAGCAGATAAATGAGGAGCTTACCAGGGCGAAGAATGATGCTGATGTGGCGAACCATGCCAAATCCGAGTTCCTTGCGCATATGTCCCATGAGATCAGGACTCCGCTAAATACCATAGTGGGGATGAATGAGATAATAATGAGAGAGACACACGAGGAACAAACCATGAAATGTGCCAGGGATATACAGAGCTCAAGTGATATCCTGGTAGATCTGGTGAGGGATGTGCTGGATTTCTCCAAGATAGAATCGGGCAGGATGGAGATAGTCAATGAGGAATATCATTTCAGCCAGCTGCTCAGCAATGTGTTGTCTGTTATGGAGTCCAGAGCAAGACAGAAGAATCTGGAGCTTGATGCCGAGGTTCAGGAGATTTTGTACAATGATCTGAAAGGCGATTCCGCCAGAATATGCCGGATCCTGATAAATCTTATTGGAAATGCTGTGAAGTATACGAAGAAAGGTTCGATCAGAGTGACCGTCCATATGGAGGATCATGGTGCAGATCCCCATAATGTGGAACTGGTCATGGCTGTTCGTGATACTGGAATCGGAATAAAAGAGGAAGATCAGGAGAGACTTTTTAAAGATTTTGAGCGGCTTGATCTGTCGAATAACCGATCTATAGAGGGGACAGGACTTGGACTGGCCATCACATATCACCTTGTGGAAATGATGGGTGGAAGTATAACCTGCCACAGTAAGTATGGACATGGGACTACATTTGTGGTAAAAATCAGCCAGGAACGTCTGTCCGATGAGAGAATAGGCGATTTTAAGGACAGGCACAGACAGTATATGAAGGAGAGAAAGACGTATAAGAGCAAATTGTGTGCCCCGGATGTCAGTGTTCTTGTTGTGGATGACAATGTCATGAATCTGAAAGTTATCAAGATGATGCTTAAGCCTACACGTATGAAGGTTTCGACCTGTGCCAGCGGTGCCGAGTGTCTGGAGCTTATAAAAAAGTACAGGTATGATATCATCCTTATGGATCACATGATGCCTGAGATGGATGGCATGGAGACATTTCACCGTGCTATGCTCATGCGCGACAGCCTGTGTGGCAGGAGTACATATATAGTCATGACTGCAAATGCTGTCATGGGTGCAAGAGAGATGTATCTGGCGGAAGGATTTAAGGATTATATCAGCAAGCCGGTGCAGCCGGAGGTGCTGGAAGATATCCTGATGAGATATATACCTGAGGATAAGCTGGTGGATCCGACGGTATGTGATGAAGATCGGGAAAGCCCAACAATGGGTGCCGGAACCGTAGACGAAAAAACAGATGTTATGGGAAAACAGAATAAAGCTACGGAAGAGACTTGCGCGGTAGAAAAATGTGAAAATATGACTCGAGATGGGTTTTCAAAACAGGATTTAGACATATCTTGTAAAGAAGTTCACATTGACCACGAGAAAGGTCTTACATACTGCGGGGGCAGTGAAGACTTTTTGAAAGAAATCATATCAATGTATGCAGCTGACGACAAGCGCGCAGAGATACAGAAGGCTTATGATGAAAAAGATTGGGACGGCTACAGGATATTGATACATACGGTAAAAAGTACATCCAGAACGATCGGAGCCATGGAGCTGGGCGATGAGGCGCAGGAGCTGGAGAATGCGGTTAAAGAACTTGATGTGGATATGATCTGCAAGATGCATGAGAGTGTGATGGCTTCTTACTCGGCTGTACTTGACTGGTGCCGTGTGACAACCGCTCAGTAGGTCCGATATTTTCACAAGACGATAGAATGTAGAACATAGTGCACATATGCAATATTGCAATATGCACAAAAACAGATTACTAATACATGAATACTTGACATTTTCCCATATAATAATACGTCATTATGATATACAATATTGTATTATTTGAAAAATGGGGGAGACCAGGCAATTGTTAAGCAGACAGCCCCGGCATCCATACATGAGAATGATGTCATATCATTTTATTCATCGGATCCGGCTCTTTCTGGTGCGGTAAATACACATAGAGTTGTCTCGATAGAGACGGATGGTAATAATTATAGGTATATTACAAAGGGCGACGCCAATAATGTGGTGGACCGTTATGATGTGGACTCAAGAGACCTGCTTGGCAGGGTGGTGTGGTCGTCACTCATACTTGGCAAGATAGTGAGGCTTGTGTCTAACCCACTTATATTTGTACCCATAATTCTTGTTCCGCTTGCCATTATACTCATAGCCAACCTAGTAAAGACTGTATCCTATGCAAGAAAGATAGCAAAGGATGAGGAGGAAGCAGCCGTAAAAGAGGCTATTCAGTATATAAGAGAGAAGAATCTCAGAGAAACAGGTGACACGACAGAATCCAATGAGAATTCAGAGAGAAAGTCGGAATAGTGGGCCTATAGAAAAAAGCACACAAGATTTTGAGATCTTGTGTGCTTTTTTGATATTCGCAAAGAAAAGTGAAAATGTTCCATTCCTTTGCGAGTAAAAGCTGCTGAAGCAAGTTCTGGTATGTGTCGATAATCAAAAATTACAGCGAATTCACCCTGCCCATGAACAGGATCATGCCAGTGCTCTGATCTTCAATCACATACACAAATGGCTTGTCCACAATAAAGTTATATGTTTCCTCACTTGGCATCATTGCTGTTTCCTTGATCATGATGTCTGTCTCTGCTGCGGCCTTGGTTCCGTTCTCGTCCACGATCACCTTTGCTTTGTGGTTGACTGATGAAACGGCTATGCCATCGGCGATCTTGGAGAAGTCAGCACTCTCCAAATATGCCGACTGGATTCCCATGTTTTTCAGAATGTCGTCAAGACCGTCGATACTCTGCTCATCTGTGAATTTTGGGAGCTGGAGGGTATTGATCTCTACGTTGCTGGCATCATCCAGAGAGTCGATGAGTTTCTGTTTTTCTTCGTTGCTTAGTTTGTCAAAGAGTTCATTTATGTCTCCGTCATCGGCGGTTGGCATGAACACCTTCATGACAACATTGTCGCCGTCGTATGGAAGTGTGATTCCCTTGATCTCGCCGTTGTCCATGTATGCGAAGTGCTCACCGTAGAGATGCATCATATCAACAACGCTTTCCTTATCGGTTCCGTAGAAACTGCTCTGAAAAGTTTTATCCTCGGTAAAAGGAGTATCCCATTTTCCTTCGAAATAAACTGCGTTTATGAGCATCATCACGGTTCCACCAGGAATCTCCTTTAAGATTTCAGGGATCATCTTGTTGGTGTTGTCACTCACCCAGTTGTTGACATTTTGAACAACCTTGTCTGCCTGACCATCGAAGTCGGCCTCGTAGATTTCACCGGAGTAATAATCCTTGGCAGGTGTAAGAAAGTCGGAATTTATATTGGCCGCCCAAGTCGTTCCCTTGTTCATCCATACTGAATTTGCTGTGTTGACAAATGTATTCTGAGACCAGTCTTTTGACAGATATGCCTTCATCTCATCGTTCCACTCATCAAGGTCTGTTATGCCGAGAGCGTTTTCTAGCTCATTTTTTGTTGTACCGCCGGCACCTACATCCAGCATGGACAGTGCACTTGCAATGCTGTAAGGCGAGTAAAATATGTTCTTGTCAGCTGGAAGTGCAGAATACATATTCATAGAGAATTCATTGATTCCGTTCTTTAGCTGGTCAAATGATGTTATATCCGTTTTGACCGGAGTCACAGAGATGTTGTCAGTGAGTGAAGTGACCGACGAATCAGTTTTTGTGTGACCAGGATTATTTCCCGGTGTATTTGTGCCGCAGCCGGCAAGACCTGCGCATATACAGGCGCTGAGTAGTAATGCTGTCATTCGTTTTTTCATAGTTGAAACCTCCTTATTGTAAAGCCCATCGTATCGTCCCGATGATTTATTGTAACTGGTATATCGTCAACTCTCAATATATATACGAGTAGCAAGAGTTTTTTTATGGACTTTTTTCAACAAATTTTTATATGAGAGGTTTTTATATTAGATTCGTGAGACAGTGAACAATGAACTTGGAAAATGTACGGATTAGATATATATTAGACACAGAGGCTTAATCAGCTTTTATAATCAGTTTTCATACGGAGGAAATACGATGACACTTATAAATGGAGATGATAGGGTTGACAAAGGAAGAATGGTACGCCCAGCTTTTTGAGCGTCTGGGAAGGTCGAAATTTCGCAGTGGATTTCATTTGACACAGAAAGATATCGACTATATACATGAAAAGGGGCTGGATACCATAAGACAGCATGCACGGGATTTCATAGCGCAGAGGGAAGCTCCGGCATTCATACCAAATGACGGAAAGCAGACTCCCATGCGGGGACATCCGGTATTTGTGGCACAGCATGCGACGGCTACATGCTGCCGGGAATGCATACGTAAGTGGCATACATTTGCCCCGGGAGTGGAGCTTGGTCCAAGACAGCAGGAGTATCTGGTGGATGTTATCATGACCTGGATAGAGAGGGAGCTTGAAGCAGCCGGGGATAAAATAATTTTATACCAGCGGTGTAATGACAAATAATTATATTTGTGGTAGAGTACAGTTTAGGTGGTCAAATAAAAGAAGAAAATCAGGACACACCAATAAAAAATGACTTAGGAAAAGGAACCCGGAAGGGTAGTCAGGAAAGGAAAGAATCATGTTAAGTATAGTTTTCGCTAAATACATAACCCGAGAGTTTAATAGTGATGTGGCAGGGAATACTTTACATACAGATGATAAGCTGCGTGAACATATGTACTCATATGGTACAGGGCGAGAGCGTACGGAACATGATCATACAAATATGCTGACCTGAATGATCTGAGCAAATACATAACAGATCAGATAGGTTTCGATAGACTGAGATCAGCCAGATCTATCAGCATTTATAGATTGGAATCATGATGTACGAAAAAGCGTCCATCCATGTGAGTATTATAGAAGTATTCATGTGGATGGGCGTTTTTTGCGTGTTTTTTAACTCGTCTTTGTGAAGAAGAAATCTGTCACAATTGTAGCAATGCAGATGAGATGAGAATTTTGGGAGGGAAGTATTATGTGTAATGTACCAACAATTGACATGACAGGAACAGGCAGAAATATTGTGAAGCTTAGACAGAATGCAGGTTTTTCTGTAAAGGATCTGCAGGATATATTTGGATTTGCCACTCCAAATGCGATATACAAGTGGCAGAAGGGTATGGCTATGCCAACCGTAGATAACCTGATCATTCTGGCCGCCATCTTTGGTGTAACAGTGGATGATATCATTGCAGTAAACATCTGCTCGACAGTTGGAATCAGTGCGTAGCATAAAAATTTACATATTCATGTATATAAAGGCGGACAGCGGTAACTACGTTGCCCGCCTCTTTTATATCCTGTATGGGGTCAGGCACCTCCGTCCCCATAAGGGGTGAAAATTGGGGGTTGACTTGGAGTGAGCTCCAAGTGATATATTCAATGTAACATATAGGTATTGTGTGAGTGCATATAGCTATAAATAGAAAGGTTTTCTTGAAATTAGGAAAGAGGTGGCAATATGACTATCAAAGAGGTAAGTGAAAAGTTTGATATCACCGCTGATACGCTCAGGTATTACGAGAGGGTCGGGCTTATCCCTCCTGTAGCGAGAAATGCCAGTGGCAACAGAGATTATCAGGAAAAGGATGTCGATTGGGTTGAACACACTGTATGCATGAGAAATGCTGGTGTTCCGATAGAGGCGCTTATTGAATATGTAAAACTGTTCCAGATGGGAGATGCTACATTTGGCGCGAGGCTGGATCTCCTTAAGGAGCAGTATGAGAAACTTGAGGAGCAGAGAAAACAGATTGAAGCCACCATGGATAGATTACATTACAAGATATCCAAATATGAGGAGGCCGTGAAGACCGGCAAGCTTGTATGGGACGGGAAAATTACCGATGGCGAATGCACTATGTAAAAACAGGAGGATAAAGAAAAAATGTATATTGAAGATATCAACGGACCACAGGATGTAAAGAAACTGACAGTAGACGAGATGGGAACACTTGCAGACGAGATGAGACATGCACTTCTCATCAGAGCCAGCAAGCACGGCGGACATTTTGGACCGAACTTTGGTATGGTTGAGGCAACCATAGCACTTCACTATGTATTTGAGTCACCTAAGGATAAGATTGTGTATGACGTGTCACACCAGAGCTATCCGCACAAGATGCTTACTGGAAGAAAGGATGCATACCTCTATGAGGAGCACTATGATGATGTGACTGGTTACAGCAACCCGCATGAGAGCGAGCACGATTTCTTCACGGTTGGACATACCTCAACATCCATCAGTCTGGCTGCAGGTCTTGCAAAGGCAAGGGACCTTCAGGGCGCAGAGGGAAATGTGATAGCGGTGATAGGTGATGGCTCCCTGTCAGGAGGAGAGGCCCTTGAAGGCTTGGACTACGCTAAAGAACTGGATGGCAACCTCATCATAGTTGTAAATGACAACGATATGTCCATAGCTGAGAACCACGGAGGACTCTATACAAATCTCAAATTACTCAGAGATACTAAGGGAACAGCAGAGTGCAATCTGTTCCGCGCCATGGGACTTGATTATTATTACGTGCACGAAGGCAATGATGTGGCAGCCCTCATAGACACATTCCAGAAGGTAAAAGATTCAAAGAAGCCTGTTGTGGTCCACATCAGAACCCTCAAGGGAAAGGGTTATGCACCAGCCGAGGAGCACAAGGAGCAGTGGCACTACAGCGGACCGTTTGACATAGAGACAGGAAGATCGTTATTTGAAGGTGACGAGGAGGACTACTCAAGCGTGTCCTGTGATTACCTGCTTGACAAGATGAAGAAGGATCCAAAGGTCGTTGCCATCACAGCGGGAACACCGACAGTTATAGGATTTACAGAGGATAAGAGACGTGAGGCCGGAAAGCAGTTTGTCGACGTGGGAATCGCAGAGGAGACAGCGGTGGCTCTTGCATCAGGAATTGCAGCAGGCGGCGGAAAGCCAGTGTTCGGTGTGTACAGCTCATTTGTGCAGAGAACATTTGACCAGATATCTCAGGATCTCTGTATCAACAACAATGCAGCCACTATAGTGACATTTGCAGGGTCTGTATATGGAATGAATGATGTGACACATCTGGGCTTTCAGGATATCCCGATGCTTTCAAATATCCCGAATCTTGTATATCTTGCTCCGACAACAAAGGAAGAGTATATTGCCATGCTTGATTGGAGCATAGAGCAGAATGAGCATCCGGTGGCCATCAAGCTTCCAGGCGGTGCAATGGTAAGTGGAAGCCCTGTGACGAAGAACTTTGGAGATCTGAATAAGTATGAGGTGACACAGAAGGGAAGCAAGGTTGCCCTACTCGGCCTTGGAACCTTCTACAGTCTGGCAAATGCTGCAGCAGACGAGATGAAGAGTGAGCTTGGAATAGATGCCACTGTCATCAATCCTTACTATATCACAGGGCTTGACGAGGAGCTTCTCGAAAGCCTCAAGGCAGATCACTCGGTTGTCGTCACCATCGAGGATGGTATACTGGACGGCGGATTCGGCGAGAAGATTGCAAGATTCTATGGTGATTCGGATATGAAGGTACTGAATTATGGTCTTAAGAAGGAATTCCTTGACAGGTACGATGTCGAAGAGGTTCTTAAGGATAATCGTCTTGATGCGGAGATGATCGCAGAGGACGTTAAGGGATTGTTGTAAAGTATATGATTATCTATGATAGATATGTTTATATGAATAATTTAGTAGTAGAAATATAGAACAGACATAAAATGCCCCATATAATTCTGAAATTATTTATTCCCAGAAATTATATGGGGATATTTTATTCAAATGTCTGATCATGATATGATGCCGAGTTCTGTCAGAATTGATATGGCTCCTTCGGCGGTGTCTTTGTCAAAGCCGAGAGCCTTAATGCAATCTTAATACAGCACACCGGATCATTACACCGTTTTTTTATATTTCATGATATACTCTTTGTAAACAAACAAAAATAGGAGAAGTATATATGTCTGAAATTACACATAGAAAAAAGCGACTGTCATCCTTTAAGCTGATCGTTTTGGGCTTTGCCGGGGTTATTCTGCTCGGAGCACTGATATTGATGCTGCCGTTTTCATCGACTGCCGGAGTTGTTACGCCGTTTCACGAGGCGCTGTTCACATCGACCTCGGCCGTTTGCGTTACGGGGCTGGTCGTGCAGGATACGGGCAGTTATTGGTCCGCTTTCGGGCAGACGGTAATACTGCTGATGATCCAGATAGGCGGGCTCGGTGTTGTGACAGTTGCGGCATTTTTCGCCATGCTGTCCGGCAGAAAAATATCGCTGATGCAGCGCAGTACCATGCAGGACGCCATCTCTGCCCCGAAGGTCGGCGGGATCGTCCGCCTGACCCGCTTTATTGTACGGGGAACTTTTTTGATCGAGCTTATCGGAATGATCGTCATGCTGCCGACATTTTGTGGAAACTTCGGTATCAAGGGAATTTGGATGGCGGCATTTCATTCGATTTCCGCCTTTTGCAACGCCGGCTTTGACATACTCGGCACCGCAGAAAACAAATACCCGTCTCTTACGGGATACATCGGAGAGCCTACAATAAACATTGCAATTATGCTTTTAATTATTGTGGGCGGTATTGGATTTTTGACCTGGGATGATATTTACACAAACAAGTGGCATTTCAAAAAATACCGTATGCAAAGTAAGGTCATATTGGTAACAACGGCAATCCTCATTATCGCTCCCGCAGTATTCTTTTTCTTCTGTGATTTTACGGGGCTGCCGCTCGCCGAAAGGATTCTTGCGTCGCTTTTTCAGTCTGTCACACCGAGAACCGCCGGTTTCAATACCGCCGATCTTCCCGCTATGACCGGTTCCTCCAAGGCAATTATGATTCTGCTGATGCTCGTCGGCGGATCGCCCGGCTCCACGGCAGGCGGTATGAAAACGACCACGCTTGCCGTTCTGATTCTGAGTGCATTCTCCGTCTGTTGCAAAAAGGACGATGTCGAAGTCTGCGGCAGGCGCATTGACGGTTCGGCAGTGAAAAACGCCGCAGCCGTTGCCGTAATGTATTTCCTGCTGTTTTTTGTCGGCGGCATTGTTATCAGCACGGCAGAAGGTCTGCCGCTTAGCACCTGCCTTTACGAAACGGCGTCCGCTGTCGGAACGGTCGGGCTTACCCTTGGGATCACACCGCAGCTCGGTGTTCTTTCTCAGCTTATTTTGATCGTCTTGATGTATCTCGGCAGAGTCGGCGGACTTACCCTGATTTACGCGGCGATCTCCAATAAAAATCAGAGCGGTGCAAAGCTGCCGCTCGAAAATATCACAGTAGGATAAAGGAGTTACTATATTATGAAAAACATATTGTTGATAGGTCTCGGCAGATTCGGTAGGCATATCGCTTTGCAGCTGAATAAGCTCGGGCATGAGGTGATGGCGGTAGACAGCAACGAAGAAAGGGTCAATAAAATTCTGCCGATCGTTACTAACGCACAGATAGGTGACAGCACAAACACGGAATTTTTAAAGTCGCTCGGAATCGGAAACTTTGATGTGTGCATAGTCACCATAGGAGGAAATTTTCAAAATTCGCTGGAAACCACTTCTTTGCTGAAAGAACTCGGCGCAAAATTAGTTGTATCCCGTGCCGAGCGTGATGTGCAGGAGAAATTTCTTCTGCGTAACGGAGCGGACGAGGTCGTTTACCCAGAAAAACAGGTAGCAAATTGGGCTGCTATTCGGTACACCGCCGATCACATACGGGATTACATCGAGGTCGATGAGGCTCATGCCATTTTTGAGGTAGAGGTTCCGGAGGGGTGGATCGGAAAAACCGTCGGAGAGCTGGATATCCGCAGAAAATACAGCATCAATATCATGGCGACCAAGGAGAACGGAAAAATCAATATGGCAGTTTCACCGGAAACCGTTCTTACGAACAAGACCACTCTTTTGGTTCTCGGTGCTTACAAAGAACTGCAAAAGTGTTTTCGCATTTAACAGAGGTGAGTGAGGATGGCTGAACTATTGCTGATCGTCAGCCTGCTTGGCATATTTGCTTTCGGATTTTATCTTATGAGCAGGCTGGATCGATTTCTTGAAGAAAACAGAAAAGCATTGTTAAAGGAAAACGAATCCCGTGAGCCTTCCGAAATTCTGCTGCCGCAGGGGTTGTCCGAAAGTGAAATATTATGTGAGATCCGCCGTTTTCGTGAAACGCACGGAAATGTCGATATTATTCTTTCCGATGGGCAGAAGAATGATTTTTAGACTGCGGTAGATTTTTTTACAGTTTTACTGTATAATAATAAAATAAAAATGGCGGTGAAACCGATGAAAGTACAAAACGAACAGTCAAAATTCGATACAGACGAGCATATCCTTGTCTGCCTATCCTCTTCGCCATCCAATGCAAGGATCATACACACCGCCGCAAAGATGGCTAAGACCCTTCATGCAAGATTTACCGCCATCTATGTGCAGACGGATACGGTCATAAATGATGAGGATCAGTCCCGACTTTCCCAGAACATACAGCTCGCGCAAAGGCTCGGCGCTGAGATCGTTATGACGCACGGCGAGGATGTACCGCTGCAGATCTCGGAATATGTTAGGCTTTCCGATGTCACAAAAATTGTGATCGGGCAAAGCAGTGCCAGACGCAGATGGCTGTTCGGAAGACCGACTCTCACTGAAAAGCTGATCTCCTCCGCCCCCGATGTTGACATTCATATTATTCCCGATGCACTGAACTACACAAAGCCGCACAGACGCCGTCTGTTCTTAAGTGCAGAGATACCGTCGCTGCGGGATATTGCCGTGACCGTCCTGGCGCTTGCCGTATGTACGGCGATCGGGTTTCTGTTCGACCATCTCGACTTTCCCGATACCAATATCGTTACGGTATACATCCTAGGTGTGCTGATGATCTCCGTTTTGACCAAAGGATACCTTTGCAGTATGGCAGGCTCACTTCTAAGTGTTGTATTGTTCGGATTTTTCCTTACCGAACCCAGGTTGTCCTTTCAGACATATGCCGTAGGCTATCCCGTTACCTTTGCAGTCATGCTGGCGTCTTCCGTTCTCACCGGCACGCTTGCCTCGAAGCTGAAAGATCATGCAAGGCTCTCGGCTCGCTCCGCGTTCCGTGTGCAGGTGCTGTTCGACACTGATCGTCTGCTGCAAAAAGCAAAAAGCAACGATGATGTTTTAAGCGTGACCTGTATGCAGCTCTCGCGGCTGCTTGACCGAAGCATTGTTGCCTATACGAAAGGCGAAAACGGAATGTTGTCCGGGCGGCTGTATGCCGAAAAAAAGGATACACACGCTGAAAAGCTGCTAAGCGATGCAGAGCGGCAGACCGCAGAATGGGTGCTTCAAAACGGTTGCCGTGCAGGAGCAGCGACAGCACAGTTTGGAAAATCCGAATGTCTTTATCTTGCGATCCGTGCAGGCGGCAGAGTATACGGTGTAATCGGGATACCGATGAAACCCGAAAAGCCCGATTCATTTGAGAGCAGCATCGTACTTTCGGTTGTGAACGAATGTGCGCTGGCAATGGATAATGCTCACAACGCCGCCGAAAAGGAACGGGCGGCAGATCTTGCAAAAAGCGAGCAGCTGCGCGCCGACCTTTTGCGGTCGATCTCACACGATCTGCGCACGCCGCTTTGCTCCGTTTCGGGTAATGCGGACACGCTTTTGCATAACGGAAACTGCCTGGACGAAGCAACCAAGCAGCAGATCTATAAAGATATTTATGACGATTCCGAATGGCTGATCGGCGTGGTGGAAAATCTGCTGTATGTTACACGGCTGAATGACGGACGCCTGAAGCTGGAGCTTACCGACCAGCTTGTAGACGAAGTGGTCAACGAAGCCGTTTCGCACTTGAAGAAAAAATCCGTCGGACACAAGGTGACGGTAAGGTGCGACGATTTGATCCTTGCCCGTATGGACGCACAGCTTATCGTGCAGGTCATTGTCAACCTTATTGATAATGCTTTGAAATATACCGAACAAGGCTCCGAGATCTGCGTAAGTGCCGAAAAACAGGGCGGGGATGCCGTAATCCGAGTCGCCGATAACGGAAACGGAATTGCAGACGATATGAAACCGCATATTTTTGAGATGTTTTACACCGGGAAAAATACCGTTGCAGACAGCCGCAGAAGCTTCGGGATCGGGCTTACCCTGTGTAAATCTATCGTAGAGCTGCACGGCGGAACGCTGACGCTTACGGATAACGTACCGCACGGCTGCATATTTACCTTTACTTTACCGCTCAGCGAGGTGACTCTGAATGAATAAACCCCTTGTTCTCGTTGTGGAGGACGACCGTCCCGTCCGCAATCTGATCGTAACAACATTAAAGGCGCACGATTACCGCTACCTGACCGCGGAGAACGGACACAGCGCTATTATAGAAGCGACCTCCCATAACCCGGATATCGTTCTGCTGGATCTGGGGTTGCCGGATATCGACGGCACACAGGTGATCGAAAGCATCCGCTCATGGTCAAATATGCCCATTATTGTGATCAGTGCGCGCAGCGAGGATAAAGACAAAATTACGGCGCTGGATGCCGGGGCGGACGACTATCTGACAAAGCCCTTTTCCATAGAGGAGCTTTTGGCACGCCTTCGGGTCACGCAAAGACGGCTGCTGCTGCTTCAGGCAAGCGGCGACGCCGACTCACCCGTTTTCCAAAACGGCAAGCTTAAAATTGATTATGCTGCCGGCTGTGCTTATCTAAATGGGGAGGAATTGCACCTGACCCCGATTGAATACAAGCTTTTGTGTCTGCTCTCTCATAATGTCGGAAAGGTGCTGACGCACACCTATATCACGCAGCAGATTTGGGGCAGCAGCTGGGAAAAAGATATTGCTTCTCTGCGGGTGTTTATGGCGACCCTGCGCAAAAAGCTGGAGTCGCAAAAGGACAGTCCGCAATACATTCAGACGCATATCGGCGTCGGTTACCGTATGCTGCGGGTAGACTGAGAAAAGCGAGAAAACAAGGATTTGAACTTATATGCAATAGAAAAGTGCTTGGCTTTGCTTTGGGGAGTATAAAACACAGCCTGTGCCAATTTGCCGTCCGAAACCGGGCGGCTTTGCTGTTTTTACGGAAATATACTGCTCACTATTCCAGACTGACGGACGCCGCCATTGTAGAATAAATCACTTTGCAGTAACTGTTACGCCCGCAACCTTAATCAAAGATCAAAATTTTTTCTAATCATTTTCCTGTTAGCTATAAAGATGATACAAAATGATAAATGTAAGTGTGTCTTACGGTCACATATAAATGGGAGGCGCGTAAAATGTGGATATTATTTGCTGCTGGTTCTTCGTTCTTTGCGGGAATCACGGCGATACTTGCAAAATGCGGTATAAGAAAGACGGATTCTGATGTGGCGACGGCCATAAGGACAGTTGTGGTTCTGCTGTTTGCTTGGCTGATGGTTCTTGTCACAGGAGCCTGGACTGCAGACACATATATCAGCGGCAAGACTTTGCTTTTTCTGGTCCTCTCCGGCCTTGCAACCGGCGCATCCTGGCTGTGTTATTTCAGGGCGCTGCAGAAAGGGGATATCAACAAGGTCGTTCCCATAGACAAATCAAGCACCGTGCTCACGATTCTGCTTGCCCTTATATTCCTACATGAGGGGATCACCTGGGTTAAGGGTATCTCAATAGTTATGATAGGTGTGGGCACTATGCTTATGATCACCAAAAAGAAAACTGCAGATGATCAGGAGCTGTCAGGGAAAGATGTCGAACATATGTCAACAGACGGTGGCAGTGTGGCACAGAAACAGCGGGGAATGGGACTTTTGCATGGCAGCTGGCTGTTGTACGCCGTGCTCTCAGCTGTTTTTGCCAGTCTGACAGCGATACTCGGCAAGGTAGGGATATCGGATATCAACTCAAATCTGGGCACGGCGATCAGGACAACGGTGGTTCTTGTCATGGCTTGGCTTATGGTGTTTGTGTCAGGAAAACAGCATGAGATAAATGGCATAGAGATGAAGGAGCTGCTGTTTATTGCGCTCTCCGGAATAGCCACGGGAGCATCCTGGCTGTGTTATTACAGGGCACTTCAGGACGGACCGGCAAGCGTGGTAGTACCGATAGACAAGCTGAGCATGCTCATCACCATTGCATTTTCAGGAATCGTGTTCCATGAAAAGCTGACCAAGAAAGCGGCTGTTGGCGTGGTATGCATCACTGCTGGAACTCTCTTAATTGCCATGAATTTCTGAATATTTTACGGTCTATTTAGAAAGTATTTATAGTTTCTTCCTGTGGATTTTATATCTATCGTTTACACTATATACAACGAAAAAGGTATAGAGGATACATTTGTACATGAGAAGCTTATCAAGCTGTGCTTGATGGCAGAACAGGCAGGAGGCGTTAAATATGAGAACAGCAGACCACATGAATCTGAGCAGATATATTATGGATCATATGGATGCCGGCGCATCTAAGCTGAAGAAGGCGGCGTTCATATTTGGCAGCATAGAGCCGGATATCAATATGTTGACTTATTTCAGGGGCAGCATCCATGGCGAGGAGAAGCTTAGAGGACACAACTATGAAAATGTCCAAAAGTATATGGAAAAACTTACAAATAAACTCACAAAGAAACTTGAAAAAGGCGGAATGGGAACTATAAGACAGAGCTTTCTTCTCGGAAAGCTTGTTCACTACGTGGCAGATTCATTCACATATCCGCACAACAGTATATTTCCTGGGAATCTTAGAGAACACTGCCAGTACGAGACAGAGCTGCATGACTATGTGAATAAGACGATATCTTCAGTAGGTGTCAATATGGAAAGCATAGATGATGGGCGAGACATAGTGGAATATCTCAGAGAAATGCATGACAGGTATGTCAGTGAGGCTCTGGGATGCGAGAATGATTACAGACATATCACACATGCAATATCCGTGGTTACAGAGCGGTTCTGGCAGACAGAGAGTGTGTCAGTGCCATCCATGCGGGATGTTGTAATTGCATATAAGGAACATATCCCGGTTACGGCAAATGCAAGTATGGCAGCAGCTGGCAAGACTGGAATGGAGTCTACAGGGGTGGCGTAGGATAGCACGCCGTAAAAAAGTCCAGTATATCGAAATTGAGCCGACAACAAAGACTTGGTTAAGAAACTTCATAAAAACAACAAAACAGCTTGAGAAAAACAATTTAAAATTACCTCTTGCATTATTTTCTGAAGTCTGCTATTATAAATCACGACAAAGGCGTCAAATGAATCGAAAAGATTCGTTTGGCGCCTTTTCGCGTATGTAGTACCGGGAGAATGAGATATCGCATCCTTCGGGTGAATAAAGGTTAAGGAGGAAGAAACTATGAATACGGGAGATACTGGTTTTATTATGATCTGTGCGGCTCTGGTGTTCTTCATGACACCCGGACTTGCATTCTTCTACGGAGGCCTCGTCAGGAGGAAAAATGTTGTAAATACCATCATGGCATGTACGGCCATCATGGGACTTTCAGTTGTCATGTGGGTGTTGTTCGGTTACTCACTCTCATTTGGCACTAATCACGGAGGTGTTATAGGAGATCTCAAGTGGTTTGCACTTAACGGGATAAAGATGGATGAGGCTGGTCCTTATGCGGACAATATACCTCATCTTGTATACGTTGCATTTCAGATGATGTTCGCCATGATCACACCGGCGCTTATCACCGGTTCACTGGTCGGACGTGTGAAGTTCAAGGCGTTGTTCTTCTTCATCATGCTCTGGTCGATCATCGTTTATTATCCGATGGCTCACATGGTATGGGGCCAGGGTGGTTTCCTCGGAGAGATCGGTTCAGTTGATTTCGCGGGAGGAAATGTAGTACATATAAGTTCAGGTGTGAGCGCTCTTGTATTCTCTATCATCCTTGGAAGAAGAAAGGGATATGAGAACACAGCATACAGAGTTCACAACATTCCATTTGTAGCACTCGGTGCATTCATCCTTTGGTTTGGATGGTTCGGTTTCAATGCCGGAAGTGCCCTCGGCGCAAATGGTCTTGCAGCACATGCATTCATGACAACGGCAATTGCCAGTGCCAGCGCAATGCTCTCATGGATGATAATAGATGTGATAAAGGATGGAAAGCCTACCCTGGTCGGTGCATCGACAGGTCTTGTTGTCGGTCTTGTGGCTATAACACCTGGCGCTGGATTTGTGCCGATCTGGTCATCATTCATCATCGGTGCGCTTGTCAGCCCGATCTGCTGCTTTACAATATCATTCCTTAAGGGTAAGCTGAAGATAGACGATGCACTTGATGCATTTGGATGTCATGGTATCGGCGGTATCTGGGGAGGTATCGCAACAGGTTTATTTGCAAAGAGCTCGATCAACAGTGTAGCTCGTTGGGATGGTCTGGTATTCGGAGATGTACATTTGTTCCTGATGCAGCTTGTTGGCATTGTGGTTACGATCGTAGTTGCCGTAGTCGGAACACTTATCTGTCTTGGAATCGTGAGACTCTTCACACCACTCCGTGTAACAGACAGAGAAGAGAAGGTAGGTCTGGATATCTCAGAGCATGGTGAGAGTGCATATCCAACATTCAATGGACTTGATTCGTAGGAGGATGCAATTGCGAACTGGATATGTATAGAGTGTTGAACTGATTTAGAATACCAATCAGGGAGCGCTTCCGCTTAACTCAGGCTGCAGCGGTACTAAGGCGCTGCCTGGGGGCACCACCTAAGGACCGGCGCCCTCGTATATCCCTGAGTTGGTAGTTCTAAATCAGCTCAACAAAATAAGAATACTATGTTCGCAATTGCCTGCATATTCTGGAAATTTGGCAAAGTGAAAGGAGAATATCATTATGATGATAAAGGTTGAGGCTATCGTGCGCGAGGAGGTCTTTGAGGACGTCAAGGAAGCGTTGAATGCCATAGATGTAAATGGAATTACAGTATCTCAGGTTATGGGATGCGGAGCACAGAGAGGATATAAGAAGCTTGTCCGTGGTACGGAGGTAGATGTGGTGATGCAGCCGAAGATCAAGTTTGAGATAGTTGTGTCATCTGAGGAATGGGAGAAGAAGACCATCGAGGCTATCCAGAAGGCGGCATATACAGGCGAGGTTGGAGACGGCAAGATATTCAGCTACGAGATCCGTACTGCAACTAAGATCCGTACAAAGGAGAGCGGATATGATGCGTTGAATTAAAAGTTTATAAATTCTTTACCAAATACTAGCCGGGAATCCTTTGACAATCAAAGGGTTCCCGTGTTATTATGTCGGAAATATCAGGGAGTAGTTCACATCGGTTATAAGATGTTGTGCGATCTCGTCATCACGTTTTCTGGCTGGGACATACCTGTGCAGGGAACCGGGACGCACGCTTTCGGAGTATATATAGTAGCGTATATAGAACTTGAAAGGAACGAGACTTTTATTGTGTGTTTATCATGCAATGAAGGGCTCGTTCCTTTTTCTTTGCATGACACACACAACCTGTTTACAGAGATTAAGAAGAAAAGGAGTCTGGTGTGTATGACAGAGAAAAATTTTTGGAACTGTTCCGGTGATGAATTACTAAAAGAATTCAAGACAGACAGCCGCGGACTGTCGACGGAGCGGGCAGAGGAGATCCGCAGTGAAAAGGGAGAAAATGTTCTCCAGGAAGGCAAGAGAAAGAGCACATTACAGGTGTTCCTCAGCCAGTTTTGTGACCTGCTGGTGATCATACTGATCATAGCAGCGGTCATTTCTATGTTTTCTGACAATATCGAGAGTACCATAGTAATCTTGGCGGTACTCGTCATGAATGCTGTGCTTGGAACGGTGCAGCATGTGAAAGCCGAGCGTTCGCTTGACAGTTTGAAACAGCTTTCATCCCCAAATGCAAAAGTTATGAGAGATGGTGTGAAGCAGGAGCTTCCGTCCCGCGAGATAGTTCCGGGTGATATCGTGCTGCTCGAGGCGGGCGATATGATAGTTGCCGATGGAAGGATACTCAGGAACTTCTCACTCCAGGTAAATGAGAGTTCACTCACCGGAGAATCTACAAATGTGGAAAAGAATGATGCAATAATAGAAGGTTCCGTGCCTCTTGCAGACAGGACAAATATGGTGTATTCAGGAAGTCTTGTTACATACGGACGAGCAGAGGTGCTTGTGACCGGAACAGGAATGGATACGGAGCTCGGTAAGATCGCAGGACTTATGAATGCGGCAAAGGAGAGAAAGACTCCGCTTCAGGAGAGTCTTGACAAGTTCAGTGCAAGGCTTGCGGCATTCATCATGATCGTGTGCGCGCTGGTATTTGTCCTCTGTATATACAGGAAGATGGCGGTGCTTGATTCCATGATGTTCGCAGTCGCCCTTGCAGTTGCAGCTATACCTGAGGCTCTTGGTTCGATAGTTACCATCGTGCAGGCATTTGGCACCCAGAAGATGGCGAAGGAGAATGCGATCATCAAGAACCTCAAGGCGGTTGAAAGTCTTGGATGCGTGTCAGTCATCTGTTCAGACAAGACCGGAACACTTACACAGAACAAGATGACCGTGCAGGAGATATATCTGGATGGAAAACTTTACAAGCCGGAGGAGCTTGATTCCCATAACCAGCTCCACAGGTATCTGCTATATGATGCGGTTCTCACCAATGATTCCAGCATAGTGGATGGAAAAGGAATAGGAGATCCGACGGAATATGCATTGCTTGAGATGTTCCGTCAGGTCCACATGATGCCAGGCATGGAGACGGATGGTACAGGTATCTCTGTTCCTGCGGAGGCTGTAAAATGGAGTCTGAAGGAGGATGTACTCAGGGACTGCATGGACAGAATGGAGGAGGTTCCGTTCGACTCGGACAGAAAGCTTATGAGTACAAAGTATCTGCTTCATGGGGTTCCGACCATACTCACCAAGGGTGCTGTGGATGTGCTGCTTGACAGATGCGTGAGCGTGAGATACAGCGATGGCGTAAAGCCTATGACAGATGAAGAAAAAGCGAAGATCAAGGCTCAGAACAAGGCATTCTCAGAGAATGGCCTCCGTGTACTGTCATTTGCATATAAGGAAAGTGATGAGGTACTGGGAGTTGATACTGAGTATGGATTTACATTCCTTGGACTTGTGTCCATGGTGGATCCGCCACGCCCGGAGTCTATGGCAGCGGTTGCCGATGCAAGGCGTGCGGGCATAAAGCCGGTCATGATAACCGGAGACCACAAGATCACAGCGGTTGCCATAGCGAAGCAGATCGGAATATACGAAGATGGGGACATGGCACTCACGGGAGAGGAGCTTGACGCTCTGTCTGATGAGGAGCTTGCACGTGACATAACAAAGATATCTGTATATGCCAGGGTGTCACCGGAGAATAAGATAAGGATAGTCGATGCATGGCAGAAGAACGGCAATATAGTAGCCATGACAGGCGATGGTGTCAATGATGCCCCTGCACTCAAGAAGGCAGACATAGGTGTTGCCATGGGAATAACCGGCACGGAGGTGTCCAAGGACGCGGCGGCCATGATCCTCTCAGATGACAACTTTGCAACCATCATCAAGGCTGTGTCAAATGGACGAAATGTATACAGGAACATAAAGAATGCGATACTGTTCCTGCTGTCAGGAAACACAGCTGGAATACTGGCGGTGCTTTACACCTCGATAGCCGCCCTGCCTGTTCCGTTTGCACCGGTACATCTGTTGTTCATCAACCTACTCACAGATTCTCTTCCTGCGCTCGCGATAGGAATGGAGCCGGCTGACCCATCGCTGCTATCAGAAAAACCGAGGGATCCTAAGAAGGGAATCCTGACATCTGACTTTATGGCAAAGATGCTCTCGGAGGGCCTTCTCATCGCTGTAGCGACCATGACAGCATTCCATCTTGGACTGCCGGTAAGTCCGGCAAAAGCCACTACCATGGCATTTGCAACACTGACACTTGCCAGACTGTTCCATGGTTTTAACTGCAGAAGTGAGGAGTCGATGTTTAAGCTTGGATTTAGATCAAATAAATACAGCGTATATGCATTTTTAGCCGGAGTGGCATTTCTGGCTGCGGTCCTGTTCATACCGGGACTTCACAGTCTGTTCAGCGTGGTAAGTCTTGGAGCAGCGGATGTGCTGAAGATAGCGGGACTTGCATTTGCACCAACTGCGATAATACAGATCATTAAGGCCATACAGGATAATAGGAGATAGACATGCTGGAGAATATTACATTTTCATATTTTGCAGAGCAGGTTGTGAGCCATCCGGCGCTTTTGATCGCCGTCCTGCTGACACTTGGAGTAATTCTGGTAAATGGATGGACGGATGCACCAAATGCCATAGCGACGTGTGTGTCTACCAGATGTATAGATGTGGATAAGGCGATAATTATGGCGGCTGCCTGCAATTTCCTTGGGGTGCTTATCATGTCGCTTGTCAATTCAAAGGTAGCCATGACTATCAAGAACATGGTGAATTTCGGCGGTGACACAGACTCAGCTATGATCGCTCTGTGTGCGGCAATGACGGCGATCGTAATATGGGCAATCGGTGCATGGGCATTTGGCATACCAACAAGTGAGAGCCATGCACTGATAGCCGGACTTACGGGCGCAGCCATAGCACTTCAGGGAGGACTGGACGGTGTAAATCCTTCAGAGTGGATAAAAGTAATATATGGTCTTGTGCTGTCAACCGTTCTCGGATTCGCAGTCGGATTTGTGGTGTGCAAGCTGCTCGCGGTTATCTGTTACCGCTTTGACAGAAGAAAGACAAATGCTTTCTTCTCAAAAGCACAGGTGGCCGGCTCGGCGGCGGTGGCATTCATGCACGGAGCCCAGGACGGTCAGAAGTTCCTGGGAGTTCTCCTGCTTGGGCTGTTTCTCGTAAATGGACAGAGCAGTGCAGAAAATGTAATGATACCAATATGGATGATGATACTTTGCTCGGTTGTCATGGGACTTGGAACATCAATTGGAGGAAAGAAGATCATCAAGTCTGTTGGAATGGATATGGTAAAGCTTGAGAAATACCAGGGATTTGCGGCTGATCTGTCGGCGGCACTCTGTATCCTGCTCTCGACGGTATGTGGAATCCCGGTCAGCACCACCCATGTGAAGACGACAGCCATCATGGGCGTGGGTGCTGAGAAGAGGGCATCTGCGATTAACCTCAAGGTGGTGCGTGATATGGTGCTCGCCTGGGTGCTCACATTCCCTGGCTGCGGTGTCATAGGATATGGCATGGCAAAGCTGCTGATCGTGTGGCTGGGGTAGTTTGTAGGTGGTTGAAAATGCAGGCTGAGAAGTGCAAGTGATATTTTGACATACCAATCAGGGGTCGTTCCCACTTAACTTAGCCTGCAGCGGTACTAAGGTGCCGCTTGAGGCTCCACCTAAGGACCGGCGGCTGCGTATTCCCCTGATTTGGTAATGCAAAAATCACTTACACGATTGCAGCGTATGAGTTTTTCAACCACCTACAAACACAGAGTTTTTATTATAAGGAGAAAAACTATGAAGAAGAAAAAGGACGAGTTTTATTTTAAAAATCTGAATACATGTGTGGAGATCTCGTATCAGGCTGCGGAGTTTCTGAAGAACGTAGTCGTGGATTTTTCGGTGGACACCATCAAGGAAAATCTTGATCGTATGCATGAGCTTGAGCAGAAGGCCGATGGCAAGAAACATAAGATGATGACTGTGCTCAGTCAGGCGTTCATAACACCGATTGAACGGGAGGATCTGGTTGCCCTGTCTAACTATCTGGATGATATTACCGATGCTGTTGAGGATGTGTTCCTACAGATTTATATGTGCAATGTGGATACTATCAGAGAGGATGTCCCCCAGATGGTAGAACTGCTCCTCGAGTGCATCAAGGCACTGCAGGATGTGATCGGAGAATTGAAGAGATTCAAAAGTTCAAAGACCATTGGGCAGAGCATAATCAGGGTAAATGATCTTGAGGAGCAGGGAGACAGATTGTATGTGGAGAATATGCACAGACTGTACGGTGAGAGTGACCTTAGGACTGTGGTCGTGTGGAAAAACATATATGCCTGCATAGAGAACTGTATGGATGTGTGCGAGCATGCGGCGGATATTGTGAACACAGTGATCATGAAAAATTCATAGGATGAGATTCCTGCAAAAAATAATAGTCAATAGAAATATTTACGAAATATTTTCAGATTGAATTAAAAAATTTGTTATATTTATCAAAAATTAGAAAAAGCAGGATATTCTATTGAATAAAATCAGAGTGAGAATATAATAATCAAAGGGTTAAAGGGTGGTTTGAATATACAGAGTAATTATATCTGTGTATCGAACCTCCTTTTTTGTGAAAAAGGCCCGACATGCGGAGGCTGTATACAGGCATGTATACCAAAGTTATGAATCGTTGCTCCATATGTGCATGATAAATATATAGAAGGAAGACAAAAAAGATGAAATATTTGAAGCAGTTTCTTATAATCCTCGCCATATCCTTTATCGGTGAGATACTTAAGTACATAGTTCCACTACCGATTCCGGCGAGTATATATGGTATGGTTATCATGTTTATCTGCCTACAGACCAAGATCCTCAAGCTGGACGATGTGAAGAGTGTGGGCAAGTTTCTCATAGAGATCATGCCGGTCATGTTCATACCAGCCGGTGTGGGCCTTATGTCGTCGTGGGGAACGCTTAAGCCTGTGCTTGTGCCAGTCAGCGTTATAACGGTGGTCGTTATCATAACGGTCATGCTTGCTTCAGGCTGGGTATCACAGCTTATAATAAGGAGAGACAGGAAGAAGGAGACTGAAAATGAGTGATATGTTTGAATCGTCCATATTTGCAGGGGTGACTATAAGCCTTCTGGCATATATGTTTGGAAGTGTACTTAAAAAGAAACTTAAGATAGCTATACTTAACCCACTGCTGGTGTCCATCATAGTGACTATAGTGGTGCTGGTTGTGGCTGACGTGGATTATGACGTGTACAATGAAGGCGCAAAGTATCTGAGCTGGTTCCTCACACCGGCTACAGTGTGTCTTGCAATCCCACTCTATGAGCAGTGGGAGCTTTTAAAGCACAATTATAAGGCTGTGCTCGGCGGTATAGTTGCCGGAGTTATAACGAGTCTGACTACAGTCCTTGTGTTGTGTAAGGTCATGGGGCTTTCCCATAAAGATTATGTGACACTTCTTCCGAAGTCCATAACCACAGCTATCGGAATGGGTGTTTCGGAAGAACTTGGCGGATATGTGACCATCACGGTTGCAGTCATAGTTGTGACCGGAGTGATCGGCAATATAATCGGAGAGATCGTGTTCAAGATATTCCGTATCAAAGAACCTATATCAAAGGGACTTGCCCTGGGATCATCAGCCCATGCCATCGGAACTGCCAAGGCTATGGAGATCGGCGAGGTTGAAGGAGCCATGAGCAGTCTGTCGATTGCAGTTACAGGAATACTCACGGTCATACTCGCGTCGGTGTATGCACATTTTATGTAATGGATATAATTGGAGAGAGTTATACTTTTCGTATCTCTCTGAGCTTATATGCAGCCATGAGCTGGAATCTGACCTCCGCATTGGAGAGATCATATTCCAGCTCTTCTTTTATTATCCGGAGCCTGTAATTTATCGTATTCCTGTGGCAGAACATTTTCTCAGAGATGTGCTGAACACTGCCGCTGCACTTAAGATATTCGTACAGAGTGTCCGTCAGAGCTGAGTGATGGGTTTTGTCGTACTCTATGACACCACCGAGCTGCTCTGCGATGTCACTGCATTTGTCTGCGATGGATCCGGAGGAAGGGCATCTCAGGATAACTGTCGGATTGCCATCATATACAAATGCATGGAAGACAAGATCTGTATTGTTGCAGACCTTCTGCAGGATATACATGAACTCATCTGTTGCTTCTGTACCGATGGACAGAACGTTGTAGCAGCCGTTGTTGAATCCGGAGCCTTTTATTGTGTCAGTCTGCTCGTCGGTCAGAGAATTCCCCATGAGGATATTCTGGAATGCTGCGGTCATGTTGCCGTCATCCCTGGAGTCTTCAAATATCCTGTTGTAGTAGTCGTGGGTTATATCAAATATCCTTGTGTCCCATGGCATGGTGAACAGCGGGAACGAATATAGGTGACACAGCCTGACGATCTCATCGGTTATGTCCTCCTCAAATATATATCTGCCGGTATTCAGAATAAGTCCGCAGGTTCCCCTCCGTTCAAGAATGTGGATGTGGATATATCCTCTGATATGTATACCCAGCTTACGATGTTCTCCATTCCCTTTCCGCCGGATATCAGGTTGAGGTTGTATTTTCGCTTGGGTCAGCGATACGGCACTTCCTATTCCTACAACCTGTGGAACAGGTTCAGAGGGAAATGGATTTGCGGTTCTCACCAATCCGGAAAATGGCGACAAGAAGTCACTCAGATGCAATGCCATCGTGGCAAAGGTATCCATCGTGGATCCGGATTGCATGAAGACCATGCCAAAGCATGTGCTTGCGGCAGTTGGATTTGATGCACTGTGCCACTGCATGGAGGCATACACATCAAAGATCTCGCAGCTCTGACACCGGTTATCATCGAGGCATCCTACAAGGGAGATCATTTCAAGTTTGCGAAGATCGCCAGAATATTTGGTGGTATCACGGCGGATGATCTGGCACCGAAGATCAGAACTCTTCTGAAGAATCTTGATCTGGATGTCAAGCTTTCAGATCTCGGAATCGAGGAGAAGGATATTCCTTGGATGGCTGAGAACTGTATGAAGGTTTCGGCAGCCAGCATAGCTAACAACCCTGTGGTATTCACACAGGAGGAGATCGCTGAGATATATAAGAAGGCAATGTAGATAAAATAATTTAAAATATTGATGAATCGCCAGGACATGCGAGAGTGTATCCTGGCGGTTTTTATGTTTGCGAATTATAGCGTTTGCAAATTTCTTCCAATTCTATAATATTTAAACAATCATATCAATTCTAGATAATTGATTTGTTTCGCTGGAATCATTCTGCTGTATGTCCACTTGTAAAAAAAGAATTTTGTGCTATCTTATTTAATTGAATTGCGATTTATTGGGCTGAGTGTGCCCTATCGATTCAATAAGGAGAGAAAAGAGACAAATACCATGCTAAGAAAGAAACATGAACTCAGACAGACATCCGAGACATTTCTGTTAAGTGCCATACTTGCACTGTCAGGAGGTTTTCAGGATGCATATACATACAATGCCAGAGATGAGGTGTTCTCCAACGCCCAGACAGGAAATGTGGTTCTCATGAGCCAGCATCTTATGATGGGAGATTTTAAGATTGCATTGAGATACCTTTTTCCGTTGATCGCATTTGCACTTGGCGTGCTGGTGGCGGAGAGGATAAGCCATAGATACAAGAATGCATCCCGCATACATTGGAGACAGATAGTTGTGCTGGTGGAGATCGTGATATTGTTTGCGGTTGGATTCATACCGGTGAGGTTCAATCTGCTCGCCACGATGCTTGTGTCATTTGCCTGCTCCATGCAGGTTCAGACTTTCAGAAAGGTAAATGGCTACGGCTATGCCAGCACGATGTGTATAGGAAATCTCCGAAGCGGAACGGAGAGTCTGTCGGTATACCTCAGGGACAAAGAGTCTGGGGCACTCAGAAAGGCCATGCACTATTATGGAATCATCATCATATTCGCACTTGGCGCCGGAGCTGGCGGCGTGTGCACGCTGCATCTGGGGTTCAAGTCGATCTGGATATCCAGTGCACTTCTTATGGTGGCACATCTCATGATGTATAAGGAGAAGAGATAACACACTGTTTTTATCTGGAGAGTAGCTGGATGTTCAAAATATCACAAAATTATCGCTAAACAGCAAAAAAGCGGCAGAAAGATACAATTTTAAATTATTTTGTATCTTTCTGCCGTTTATTCATAAAAATGCGAAAATATTATGCGCTTACATCCTACCCTCATACACCGCTTCGTTCGTGAACTCGATTCCAAGCTTCTTGAATGTGTTCATATCAACCGCCGACAGTATGGCAGATGTGTGAAGCTGGCATCCGGCAAGCTTTGGAAGCTGCTGCAGAGCAAGCTTGGCATTTGGATCTGATACTGCACACATGGACAGGGCGATGAGAACCTCGTCTGTGTGGAGTCTTGGATTCTTGCTGCCAAGGTACTGAGTCTTGAGCTTCTGTATAGGCTCGATAAATGTTCTTGAGATCAGGTGTGTCTTCTTGTCGATGCCGCCAAGTATCTTGATGGCATTCAGGAGGACTGCTGATGAAGGTCCGAGAAGGTCTGAGGTAGAACCTGTGACGATGGTTCCGTCTGGCAGCTCAAGTGCAGCGGCAGCAGAACCGGTCTCCTCGGCAAGCTTGTTAGCAACAGGGACAACGGCGCGGTCATCCACGGTGATCTTTGCCTGCTTCATGATGAGTTCTTGCTTGTAGACCTCATCCTTTGTAGCCTCGTCTCTGACAAATCTGTTCACGGACTGATAATATCTTCTGATGATCTCCTGCTTTGAAGCCTCCTGACAAGCCTCGTCGTCAACGATGCAGTTTCCTGCCATGTTGACACCCATGTCTGTAGGTGACTTGTATGGGCAGTGTCCGTAGATTCCCTCGAACATAGCCGCAAGGACAGGGTAGATCTCTATATCACGGTTGTAGTTGACTGTGGTCTCACCGTATGCTTCCAGATGGAACGGATCGATCATATTCACATCGTTGAGGTCGGCGGTTGCAGCCTCGTATGCCAGGTTTACAGGGTGCTTGAGAGGAATATTCCAGATAGGGAATGTCTCAAACTTTGCATAGCCAGCCTTCACACCGCGCTTATTCTCATGGTAGAGCTGGGAGAGGCATGTAGCCATCTTGCCGCTTCCAGGGCCAGGTGCTGTGACGATGACGAGAGGTCTGGTAGTCTCAACATACTCGTTCTTGCCGTATCCCTCATCGCTGACGATCTTTTCTACGTTGTTTGGATATCCGTCGATTGAATAGTGGTGGTAAACCTTGATCCCTATTGCTTCAAGCTTCTTCTGGAAAACATCCGCAGAAGACTGTCCAGCGTATCTGGTGATTACCACACTGCTCACATACAGTCCCTTTTCTTTGTATACGCCTATAAGTCTGATGACATCCTGATCGTAAGTGATGCCGAGGTCGTGTCTGATCTTGTTGCGCTCTATGTCGGCAGCATTTATAGATATGATCATCTCAGCCTGGTCTGCAAGCTGGAGAAGCATCTGAAGCTTACTGTCCGGAGCGAATCCTGGAAGGACTCTGGATGCGTGATAGTCGTCGAATAACTTTCCACCAAATTCCAGATACAGCTTGTCTCCGAACTGTCCGATCCTCTCTCTGATATGCTCAGACTGCATGGACAGATATTTGTCATTGTCAAAGCCAATTTTTCTCATCTTGTGAATCTCCTTAAACTATAATTGAACAGACATATGGTTTTGTCTGTGTATCTCTTTATGAAATAATGTAATAAGTAAGAATACTTAAATTTATAAAGCGTCCTATAAGAGAATACCACACAGATGGGAGAAAAAACAGAGGAAAGTTCGGCAAAATTGCAAATGTAATAATGCAGTAAATTTTTTCTGTATTATAGTGTTTTATATTGAAAATGATGGATGGATTGGGTAGAGTAAGGGTATGGGAGTATTGCTCGCAAATAGCAGGAACAGGAGGTACAGACATGAGTGCAGATTACATCACAATGACCATACCAAAGCAGAAAAGGATAGCTCTTATCGCCCATGATGCGAAGAAGGAAGAGCTCATCAGATGGTGCGAGGACAACAGGAACATACTGAGCCAGCATGAGTTGTGTGGAACGGGAACTACAGCCCGCATGATAACAGACAGGACAAATCTTCAGGTGAAGGGCTACAACAGCGGTCCGCTTGGAGGAGACCAGCAGATAGGTGCGAAGATTGTTGAGGGAAGGATAGATTTCGTGGTTTTCTTCTCGGATCCCCTGACCGCAGCTCCACACGATCCGGATGTGAAGGCTCTGCTCCGTATCGCTCAGGTGTACGACATACCGATGGCGAACAACAAAGCCACAGCGGACTTTATGATCCAGTCCAAGCTGATGGATGAGCCATACGACCATAAGGTCATCAACTTCCAGAAGAATATCGACAACAGGGCGAACACGCTGGGGAAATAATTGTATAGTGATAATGAAGTCTAAGAATCCACAGGATATCTGGCAAATGTCAGCCGACCTGTGGATTTTTTCTATTTTAGGCAGAGATAGTGGAGGGGCCTGGTTCCATCGGCGGTATAATTTTTCCGGAATGTTGTCAAAAAAATTATGTGAATAAAAGGAGAGGCTTATGAGAAGGATGAAACGATTTATGGCATTTGCACTGTCGGCGGCTATGATGCTGGCCACGGTGAATATGCCGGAAGTGACCGCCTGGGCACAGGATACCGGCAAGGTGACATATTATTCAACATGGAGTGCTGCAAAAAATACTGTGGTTAAGAAATAATGAACCACATGGCACTGGATATATAGAATTATAGAGTTACAACACGCGGATGTATTGCAGGATTTGCAATACATCCGTTTTGTATATATAATGGGGTGGATGTAAAACATATTTGTATTGAGGTAAATGCATTTGAAAGTTGCAAAATGGATCATGCGGGCCATAGTTGTTCTGGTGGTCGGAGTCATGCTGACTGCGGTGATCATATCCGCCGGGCTTGGAAGACAGGCGCGTATGACGATGAAAGAAGAAAAAAAGGCAAAAGCGAAAAGCTCTTACACAGAAAAAGAGATGACCATAACTGAGAAGTTCCGGGACATTAACATACAGGTGGCAGACGACATGGATGTGAAACTGGTGGAATCCGACGATGACAAATGTCACATCACATATTTTGATTCGCCCGACGTCGTACATTCCGTGACGGTGCAGGATGATGCGCTGGTCATGACCTGTGCCGACAACAGGATATTTGGCTCAGACATAGGCTTTGGAGACGATCCTTATGTCGTGGTGAGTATACCGGAGGGAGAGTATGGAGATATATCCATGACCTCGAAGACGGGAACTCTGGTGTCCAGTGTGCAGATATCCTGTGGGACATTTGAAGTAACTGAGGTGAATGGCGGAGCGTATCTGTCCAATATAACCGCAGAAAATGTAAATGTCGTCACAGATTCCGGTGAGGTCACCATGGCTTCTGTGGATGCGGACAGTGTGAAGGTGAATGGCAGCAGCGGTGACTTTTCGATAATGAACGTCCACGGCGACAATGTCATAATATCCGCGGGCAAGGGTTTGCTTGAGGGGTATAATATAAAGGCGGCAAAGGTTGGACAGTTCATGACATCTTCAGGAGATATAAATGTAGATGCGTGCGATGGACATATGCTCTGGTTTGCGACGGAGAGTGGTAACGTGGATATATCATTCTTGTCGGAGAAACGTTTCCTTGTGAACAGCAAGAGCGGAGAGGTGGACATACCTGAGTCCCATATGGAAAATGAAAACAAGTGCATTGTCGATACCACATCGGGAGATGTCCAGATAAAATATGTTGACAGATAGAACGACTGAGTTTGGAAGGTTATAATATGGAATTAAAATTTGTTGATATTGATAATTATAGAAAACAGGTAAAACACCTGTTCGTGACTGCGTTCCCAAGTGAAGAAAGACCTCCTATGTGGATGCTCACCAGAAGATGCAGACAGGGAAAGGCGAGGTTTCGTGCGGTTGTGGACTCGGGCAGATTTGTCGGACTGACATATGTGATAGGTGATGACAGGGTGAAAACGCTCATGTTCCTTGCGATAGATGAATCGGCAAGAGATGGTGGATACGGCTCTGCAATATTAAAAAGGGTGAGAGCAGAGTATCCGGATCAGAAGCTGTTTCTGAATATCGAGCCCCTTGATGAGAATGCGCCGAATTACGACCAGAGGTGCCGGAGAAAGGCGTTCTACGAGCGCAATGGCCTGTCCTGCCTGGATTACCAGGTCAGAGAAGCCGGTGTTACATATGAGATGATGACCTACGGAGAGTACGTGACACGGGACGAATACGAAAAGGTTATGAGAGTCATGTATGGCTCTCTTCTATATAAGATAATAAAGCGCATGTAAATGCAAATGTACAGGAAAGGAGATCTGTGACATGGCAAAGATGGTGAAGATAATAAAAAAGAAAGATGAATACTCAATGGAATATGAAGTGGACGATGTGCTCAAGGTGGACAGCACATGGTACGGCGGCGTGACTGTGCTCGGCAAGACCGGTGTGCCGGTGTCCATAGATAAGGATGAATATGAGGAGGTTCAGGATATTTCTGAGCCGGAGAAAGCTGAACCTACGAGCATTGAGGAAGGACTCAGACCTGCGGGACAGGGCGTTTCAACAGAAGCCTTTGACCATTTGAAGGAGATCGAAGATGAGGTCCGCGGCGCTGTGAAGGATCTTATTGCAGTTGCGGGACTTGAACCCGGCGATGCACTGGTGGTCGGCTGCTCATCCAGCGAAGTTGCAAATATGAGGATAGGCTCATTCTCCAGTGAGGAGATCGGCAAATGTATAGCGGGAGCAATACTCGATGAACTCAAAGACACAGGTGTCTACATGGCGGCGCAGTGCTGTGAACATCTGAACAGGGCAATAATAGTTGAGAAGGAATATGCAAAGGCGAACAGGATACCGATAGTCAATGTTGTGCCACAGCTCAAGGCGGGCGGTTCATTTGCCACAGCGGCATACGCAGATATGAAGGAGCCAGTGGCTATCGAGGCTATACAGGCACAGGCAGGCATTGATATAGGAGATACTCTCATAGGCATGCATCTTGCGCCGGTGGCCGTTCCGGTCAGATCTGAGCACAGCATGGTTGGAAGTGCACATGTGGTTATGGCGAGAACCCGTGCAAAATACATTGGCGGTGCGAGAGCCTGCTATCGCTAAAAAATATAGAATTACCCGGAGGTATGACGTGTACGACAATATTATATTTGACTTATATGGAACATTGATAGACATTCACACTGATGAGGAGGACATCGCTGTGTGGAAACATATGTGTGAGTTCTATGCGCAGCACGGAGTGAAATACAATCCGGCAGGACTCAGATCAAGGTACAAGAGACAGATCAGACGCGCAGAACAGGCCATGGCAAAGAAGAGGTTCAAATTCCCTGAGATACAGATACTTGAGGTATTTGAGCAGCTCACGTTGAAAAAAGATCAGACACCGTCCGATTGTGCAGAGCTGACAGTGGCTGCGGCTCAGGAGTTCCGCAAGGCGTCTACAGGATATATAAGACTGTATGACGGCGTGACGGATATGCTCGAACAGCTCAAGCAGGCCGGAAAGAAATTATACGTTCTGTCAAATGCACAGAGAGTTTTCACCTTCCCTGAGGTTCAGTCACTTGGCATAGAGGGATATTTTACAGATATATCGCTCTCTTCGGATTTCGGTGCAATGAAGCCGGATGCAGCGTTCTATCAGCAGCTCCTGGACAGAAATCATATCAATCCGAACAGATCCATAATGGTGGGAAATGACGCGGTATGTGATGTGCTGGCGGCGAAGCAGGTCGGACTCCACACCTGTTATGTACACTCCAATATATCCCCGGTGGATGATGCCGACAGAGACATAAAAGCAGACATAATTATGGATGAGGTAAATGTGCCGGAGATGTGCAGACTTATCCTTGAAGATGCCGACAGATAAGACCGGTCATATCCGAATATAAAAAAGAACTATTCGTCTTTAGTTAAAACGAATAGTTCTTTTTATTCTATATAGGATCTAGCTGAAAAGCTCTCCGTGCTTCTCGTAATCGGTAATACGTGAGATGGAGTTGTCATCATTTACAAATACGACCTTAGGCGTGTGCTCCTTTGCCTCCTCAGGTGTCATTGATGCGTAGCACATGAGAATGATGTGATCTCCGACCTGGACCTGACGGGCAGCAGCACCGTTGAGGCACATAACTCCTGATCCCGGCTCTCCGGCTATGGTGTATGTCTCGAAACGATTACCATTTTCTATGTCAACAATCTGTACTAATTCATACTCAAGGATTCCGGCGGCCTTTAAAAGCTCAGAATCTACAGTTATACTGCCGACGTAATTGAGCTCAGCCTGAGTTACAACTGCGCGGTGTATCTTACTCTTTAACATCGTAATATTCATAAGATTTGCCTTTCTATGCTGTATGCATCCTGTTTACCGCAATTATAATATCATAAATTGACAATATTGCAACAGTAAATAAAATCATTTCTTGATTATATTATTGACATGTGCAAAAATAACTGAAAGAGAGTTGTAGACCGGACATTTGGAAAGGTGGACAATGGAGAGTCAGAATTACTTAACTATTGCAATAGAAAAGATGGGGCACGTCATGCTTGATGACAGGCATATGAAAGCCTCTGACATATATAAAACAGCGGTTAAGCTTCACAAAAAAGAGGATTATAATCCGCCTTCTTATAATGAAGATAAGTTTAAGGTCAGATCGGTGTTTGAGAAGGGCGGACTGTGCTTTTATGTGATGCCTAAAGACGGCAGGGCGACGGAGTTCTTCATGTATATACACGGCGGAGGATTTGTGTCGAGGATAACACACAATGAATGGAAGTTTGTGTTCGACACGGTGGAGAGAACCGGCTATGGGGCGGTGGTTCCGATATACCCGCTTGCGCCGGAGCATTCGGTGACAGAGGCACTGGATATGCTTACGGGTGCGTATGACAAGCTGTGTGACTCGGAGGATGTCCAGCGTCTGGTGCTTCTCGGACATTCATCCGGAGGCTGTCTGGCGTTATCGCTTGCCATACAGTTGTGGAAGAAGGGCAGGAGAAGACCGGACAAGCTCATACTGTGCTCCCCGGTTCTTGACACGGAATTTGAGGACACGGAGCTTGAACAGAAGATGAGTGACAAGAGCCGTTTTATGTACAGATATTACTACACGCCGGGGATAAAGCATTTCCTCTCTGCTTACTGGGTGAAGGATGCGGCAGGCAGGACGGATATGACAAGTCCCGTGTATTACGACATAACGGATATATGCGATGAGATGGATATATTCACGACAAATGACGACATGCTCAACTGCTATGCCAGAAGGCTGTATGATAACGCGAGCAGGACGAATATGAAGGTGCATTACTATCAGTATTATGCGGTGACACACGATTATCTCGAGCATCCCCTCATACCGGAGTGCAAGACCATCATGAAGAAGATCGCCGGCTGCATCAAGGGAGATTCGGATTTTGTACCTGCTGACATAGAGAATGACATCTGGTGCAGGGCGATGATGGCGGAGCGTTATCCAAAGTTATATGAGGACAACGAGGCCATAAAGCTCACGGACAAATTAGGCATCGAGCATAAGAAGAGGAATGCCAGATACACATTTTACGACAGGACAGTCATGATGGAGAGGCTGGTTGCTGTGGACGAGAGGGTCCGAAACTTCATAAACAGATATGCGGACGGAATTATCGTCAATGTCGGATGCGAACTGGATACCATGTTTTCCCGTGTGGATAACGGCCGTATAAAGTGGTACAATGTTGATCTCCCGGAGCGCATAGATATAAGAAGAAAATACATGGAGATCCGGGACAGAGAGGTCAACATAGGAAGTTCAATATTTGATTACGAATGGCTTGATGAAGTGCAGAAGCCTCAGAATGTGGCGATCCTGTTTGTTGTATACGATATGATGAGATATTTTGACAAGGACAAGCTGAAGTTGTTCCTGGATGCGATATGGAAGAAGTATCCGGGGGCTGAGGTTGTATTTGATGCCAAGAATTCGGTTGCAAAACACAGATGGAACAGAAGCGTGTTCATGGGTAAAAACAAAGGAACGATGCTGCGGGTGAGCATAGATAACTGCACAAGTCTTATGTATGACTGGAACATCAAGTACAAGATACTCTGTGATGAACCGATACTCAGAGAAGCGGATCTTGAGAGAATGTTCTCACACAGTGAGGCGAGAAGGTTCAGACATGCCATAAAGAAGAAGTATGACAAGGTCATACATTTGCGGCTTGGCACGGAACATTTCCTTGATAATATGTAATCAGTGTATGCGGACTAAGGCGGACTAAGCTAAGAAGGAAGAGACAGGTAGAGATATGGACACACAACAGATAAAGAAATTTACCAGAAACTGGTGCATACTGGTTGGATCGGTATGTCTTATTGCTGGAATTGTTATAGGAATATTTATAGGAAGAGCGGGAGGATTTACCAACTCCAAGGCATCTCCGGGGCTTTCCTATGAATCGGGATATACGCTCGAGGATACGGAGATAACCAGTCTTATATATGACAATTACTGGAACTATATACCGACAGCGTACATCAATGTCGGAGAACTCGGCCCTGATGCGCTGCTGTACAAGATCAGCGACAAGGTGGAGAGAAACAATCTCGATGTTGAGAAGTTCTACACGGGCGACGATGGATATATGCATTACAGCGATGACAATATAAAGGACACACTGGTGGGTGTGGATCTGTCAACATTCCAGTCAGACATAGACTGGGAGACTCTGGCGAAGAACAAAGACATAGATTTTGTTATGCTCAGAGTGGGTTACAGAGGCTACACGCAGGGCGGACTGATGCTGGATTCAAGCTTTGAGGACAGCAAGGCGGCCGTCATCAAATACAAAATACCGACAGGGCTTTACTTCTTCACCCAGGCGATAACATATGACGAGGGTGTAGAGGAAGCGAATTTTGTCCTCAAACAGATAGGCAAGATGAACGTCAAGTATCCTATAGTTATCGACTCGGAGCTTATCGGCGACAGTGAGGCGAGAGGCGACAACGCATCGAATGATGAGAGAACGGATGGCATAGTCGGCTTCTGTGAGACGATAAAGGCGGCAGGCTACACGCCGATGATATATGCCAGCAGGAATATGTTCGCACAGTGCCTTGACATGGACAGACTCGGGGATTACGAGCTGTGGCTTGCACACTATGCAAATGTTCCTAATTTCCCATACAAATATACAGGATGGCAGTACACCGAGTCCGGAACCGTTGACGGTATATCCGGAGACGTGGATCTGGATCTCTGGTTCAAATAATAAACCTTGAATAAACGTGTTATCACAGCCCCGGTTGTTACATATTATAAATGGAATAAACAACCGGGGCTGGATGTTTTATATGGCAACAAAAATTATGATAGATGCCGGGCACGGCGGATATGACAACGGTGCATCGTATGAGGGCAGGCTTGAGAAAAACGATAACCTGAACCTGGCGCTGGCACTTGGGGATGAACTCACCCGCAGGGGATATGATGTGGTATACACCAGAACGGAGGATGTATACGATTCTCCGGTCCGCAAAGCACAGAAGGGAAATGAGAGCGGAGCAGATTATTTTATATCGCTTCACCGCAACTCTGCACCGGAGGCCAACAAGTACAGCGGAGTGCAGACCCTTGTCTACGATAAAAGCGGAGTGAAATACAATCTTGCACAGGAGATCAACAGCGAGCTTGAAAAGCTGGGCTTTCGAAATATAAATGTTGAGGAGAGGCCGGGGCTGGCGGTGCTGCGCCGGACTGAAATGCCCGCAGTGCTCATAGAAACAGGCTTTATCAACAACGATTACGACAATTACCTGTATGATTACAATTTTGAAGCCATAGCAGACGCAATAGCAAATGCTGTGGACGAGACGATCGGCGCGTGAGCGTGAGCCTGGCAATAAACGGATTTGAGTCAGGCCGGGTAAAAAATAAAAAAATTGTTGACATTGCATTTGCAGTGTGTTACATTAAGCAACGATGAACTGCCGAAGACAGTAGGTGCCCCAGGGCGTAAGATGTTATATCACCTACCGAGGAAAGATATCGTTATTGAATTAACAATCTACTCTCAGGTCTTAGGGCTTTGAGAGTTTTTTTATATCTTGGAATGTGCAGTCATTAGTAAAATAAGGAGGCGCATTATGGCAAAGGTAGAGTTAAAGAAGCCAATAGTAGAAGAGATCAAGGCAAATCTTGAAGGCGCTGCTACTGCAGTAGTTGTAGACTATCGTGGTCTTACAGTTGAGCAGGATACACAGCTCCGTAAGAATTTAAGAGAAGCTGGTGTTGTATACAAGGTATACAAGAACACAATGGTTAACTTCGCTATCGAGGGAACAGAGTTCGAAGGCCTTAAGGGTTGTTTAGAGGGACCAACTGGTCTTGCAATCTGCAAGGATGACGCTACAGCGGCTGCAAGAGTTCTTGCAGACTTCGCAAAGAATGCCCCAGCTCTTGAGCTTAAGGGCGGCGTTGTAGAAGGTACATTCTACGATGCAGAAGGAATCCAGGTTATTGCAAAGATCCCTTCAAGAGACGCGCTTATTTCCAAGTTCCTTGGAAGTATCCAGTCACCTATCGCAAACTTCGCTCGTGTTATCAAGCAGATCGCAGAGCAGAAGGAGGCTTAATATTAAGCCTGATAGAACATCTGATGTATATATCGGCACTGCCGGGATCATATGCTGTCAGATATTCAACTGTCTATATCATGGACAAAGGGTATCCGCATGATACGAGAATGATGTGTGGATGCATTACAAAATAACAAATTATATTATATGGAGGAAAAACATAATGACAACTCAGGAAATTATTGAAGTAATCAAAGGTTTATCAGTATTAGAGTTAAACGACTTAGTTAAGGCTTGTGAAGAGGAGTTCGGCGTATCAGCAGCAGCAGGTGTTGTAGTTGCAGCAGCAGGTGCAGACGGTGCAGCAGCAGCCGAGGAGAAGGATTCATTCAACGTAGAGCTTACAGAGGTTGGTCCTAACAAGGTTAAGGTTATCAAGGTTGTTCGTGAGCTTACAGGCTTAGGTCTTAAGGAAGCTAAGGACGCTGTAGATGGTGCTCCAAAGGTAATCAAGGAGGACGCTACTAAGGAAGAGGCTGAGGAAGCTAAGACAAAGCTCGAGGCTGAGGGCGCTAAGGTTACATTAAAGTAATTTGATCCTTATTTTATTATCAGACTTTATTCGGCCTGGCGGAGATGGATCTCATCCCGCCGGGCCGGTTTTTCTATACATCTTTTCTCAATTAATAAAAAAATCTAAAAAAATTCCAAAATATAGTTGACAAATATTGCATTTGCTGTTAGGATAGTAAACTGTCACTATTATGGCTTCGTGTGCATACGCATCATAATATGGTGATAAATGGCTTTAAAACACTTATTTAAACTAAGGTTTGTCTTAAAAAGCATAAAAATAAATTCCAAGGGGTGAATGTGTCGATGGAAAAGAACAGAATTAGTCCTGTCAAGTCTGGAAAAGGCTACAGAATGAGCTACGCTAAGCAGAAGGACGTCCTGGAGATGCCTAACTTCATAGAGGTTCAGAAGAATTCATACAACTGGTTCTTAACTGACGGTCTGAAGGAAGCATTCAGGGATATTTCTCCTATCACTGATTACTCTGGACAGTATAGTCTTGAGTTCGTAGATTTTCAGTTCTGTAAAGATGACTTGAAGTACAGTATCGAGGAATGCAAGGAGAGAGATGCAACATATGCGGCGCCTCTCAGAGTCAAGGTCAGACTCAGAGTCGGAGATGCTAAGGAGATGTCAGATCATGAGATATTCATGGGTGATCTTCCTCTTATGACAGAGACAGGAACATTCGTTATCAATGGTGCAGAGCGAGTTATAGTAAGCCAGTTAGTGCGTTCACCTGGTATTTACTATGATATAACACATGATAAGGTTGGTAAGAAGCTGTATGCATGTACAGTAATTCCTAACAGAGGTGCATGGCTGGAGTATGAGACAGATTCCAACGATGTATTCTATGTTCGTGTGGATAGAACCAGAAAGGTACCTGTGACTGTTCTTATCCGTGCACTTGGTCTTGGAACAGATCAGGAGATCATAGATTTATTTGGCGAGGAGCCAAAGATCATGGAGAGTCTTAACAAGGATCCTGCAAAGTCATATGCAGAGGGCGTGGTAGAGCTTTACAAGAAGATCAGACCGGACGAGCCTTCAGTAGTTGAGAATGCAGAGAGCCTTATTAATGCTATGTTCTTTGATGCGAGAAGATACGATCTTGCAAAGGTTGGACGTTACAAGTTCAACAAGAAGCTCGCTCTCAAGGCTCGTATAGCAGGACATGTCCTTGCTGAGGATGCTATCGATCCTAGCACAGGAGAGGTTATCGCTGAAGCTGGAACAACAGTATCAGAGGAGCTTGCAGACACAATTCAGGATGCAGCAGTTCCTTATGTTATGATCCAGACAGAGGAGAGAAACGTTAAGGTTCTTTCTAATATGATGGTCAACATTGCCAACTATGTGGATTTTGATCCTGCTGAGCTTGGCATTGTGGAGAGAGTATATTATCCGGTTCTCGAGGGACTCCTCGAGGAGTATGGCGATGATACAGAGAAGCTCAAGGCTGCCATAGAGAGAGACATGTCAGACCTCGTACCAAAGCATATTACAAAGGAAGACATATTTGCTTCCATAAATTACAACATTCACCTCGAGTATGGCATTGGTAATGACGATGACATCGACCATCTGGGCAACAGACGTATCAGAGCGGTTGGAGAGCTTCTTCAGAACCAGTATAGAATCGGTCTTTCAAGACTTGAGAGAGTTGTAAGAGAGAGAATGACAACACAGGATGCTGAGTCTATCACACCTCAGTCCCTCATCAATATCAAGCCTGTAACGGCTGCTGTTAAGGAGTTCTTCGGAAGTTCACAGTTGTCACAGTTTATGGATCAGAATAACCCTCTGTCAGAGCTGACTCATAAGAGAAGACTTTCAGCCCTTGGTCCTGGTGGACTTTCACGAGACAGAGCCGGATTCGAGGTCCGAGATGTACACTATACACATTACGGTAGAATGTGTCCTATCGAGACCCCTGAGGGTCCTAACATCGGACTTATCAACTCACTGGCTACATATGCGCGTATCAACGAGTATGGTTTCGTTGAGGCTCCATATAGAAAGCTTGATAAGACAGATCCTTCTAACCCTGTTGTTACAGATGAGGTTGTTTACCTTACAGCAGACGAGGAGGACAGATACAGAGTAGTACAGGCTAATGAGCCTATAGATGAGAATGGACACTTTGTCAAGAACAATGTATCAGGAAGATTCAGAGCTGATACAACCGAGTTCCCTAAGTCAAAGGTTGATCTCATGGATGTATCACCTAAGATGGTATTCTCAGTTGCTACATCGATGATTCCATTCCTTCAGAACGATGATGCTAACCGTGCCCTCATGGGATCAAACATGCAGCGTCAGGCGGTTCCTCTTATGATGACAGAGTCAGCAGTGGTTGGAACAGGTATGGAGGCAAAGGCTGCTGTAGATTCAGGTGTCTGCGTCGTTGCCAAGAGAGATGGTGTTGTAGAATATTCAAACAGCACAGAGGTCTGTGTAAGAGCAGATGAGGATGGAACAAAGGATGTATATCACATCATCAAGTTTGCACGAAGCAACCAGGGTAACTGTATGAACCAGAGACCTATCGTGTTCAAGGGTGACCACGTAAAGGCTGGAGAGGTTATCGCAGATGGCCCTTCAACATCTGGCGGAGAGATCGCACTTGGTAAGAACCCACTGATCGGTTTCATGACATGGGAAGGTTACAACTACGAGGATGCGGTTCTTCTCAGCGAGAGACTTGTACAGGATGATGTATACACATCAATTCATATAGAGAAATACGAGTGTGAGGCTCGTGATACCAAGCTTGGTAAGGAGGAGATCACAAGAGATCTTGCAGGTCTGTCAAATGATGTCCTCAAGGATCTTGATGAGAATGGTATCATCAGAATCGGCGCAGAGGTTCGTGCCGGTGATATCCTCGTTGGAAAGGTTACTCCAAAGGGAGAGACTGAGCTGACAGCAGAGGAGAGACTTCTTCGTGCCATCTTCGGTGAGAAGGCAAGAGAGGTAAGAGATACATCACTGAAGGTTCCACACGGAGCATTCGGTATTGTTATAGATGCAAAGGTATTTACACGTGCTGATGGAGACGATCTTCCGGCAGGCGTAGACAAGAAGGTCAGAGTATATATAGCACAGAAGAGAAAGATCCAGGTCGGAGATAAGATGGCTGGTCGTCATGGTAACAAGGGTGTAGTTTCACGAGTGCTCCCTGTTGAGGATATGCCATTCCTTCCAAACGGACGTCCTCTTGATATCGTGCTTAACCCACTGGGCGTTCCTTCACGAATGAACATCGGACAGGTCCTCGAGATCCATCTCGGACTTGCTTCACAGGTTCTTGGATTCAAGGTATCCACTCCTGTATTCAATGGTGCTACAGAGTTTGACATCATGGATACACTGGAGATGGCCAATGACTATGCAAATGGTACATGGGAAGACTTCGAGGCTAAGTACAAGGATACAGTAAAGCCTGAGGTTATGGATTACCTCTACACGAACAGAGACCACAGAGCAGAGTGGAAGGGCGTGCCTATCAACAGAACAGGTAAGGTTCAGCTCCGTGATGGTAGAACAGGTGAGAACTTTGATGCCCCTGTAACTATCGGTTACATGCATTACCTCAAGCTGCACCATCTGGTTGATGATAAGATCCATGCTCGTTCAACCGGTCCGTACTCACTGGTAACACAGCAGCCACTGGGTGGTAAAGCTCAGTTTGGTGGACAGCGTTTCGGAGAGATGGAGGTTTGGGCTCTTGAGGCTTATGGTGCTTCATACACACTGCAGGAGATTCTGACAGTTAAGTCTGATGATGTTGTAGGACGTGTTAAGACATATGAGGCTATTATCAAGGGCGACAATATACCAGCACCTGGTGTGCCTGAGTCATTCAAGGTACTTCTCAAGGAGTTCCAGGCTCTCGGACTTGATGTAAGAGTCGTAAGAGAGGAAGAGGACGAGGAAGGCAACAAGAAGATGGTTGAAGTTGATCTCAGCGAGACCATGGAAGCTTATGATTACAACACAAGTATCAAGAGACTTCTCAGCGACAGATCATCAGACAGAGACGATGATATGGATGAGAGCGATGCACCTGAGGTGTTCAGAGGCGATGACGCAGATGAGCTTCAGGCAAGCGGATTCTCAGAGGTTGATGAGAACGGCGATATAAGTGATATGGAAGACCTCGGCGATTCAGATTATATGGATAATAATGAGGAAGAATAAGAAAGGAGCTTTGTAAGATGCCAGAATACAATGTAGACAATGCAGAACAGGAAAAGTCATTGAACTTTGACGCAATAAAAATCGGACTTGCATCTCCTGAAAAGATAAGAGAATGGTCACATGGTGAGGTAAAGCGCCCTGAGACTATCAACTATAGAACACTTAAGCCTGAGAAGGACGGTCTGTTCTGTGAGAGAATATTTGGACCACAGAAGGACTGGGAGTGTAATTGTGGTAAGTACAAGAAGATCAGATTCAAGGGAATCGTGTGTGATAAGTGTGGAGTTGAGGTAACAAAGTCCAACGTTCGTAGAGAGCGTATGGGACATATTGAGCTCGCTGCTCCCGTATCACATATATGGTACTTCAAGGGAATCCCTAGCCGTATGGGACTGATCCTTGATATATCACCAAGAGTGCTTGAGAAGGTACTGTACTTCTCATCATATATAGTAACAGATCCAAAGGATACTCCGCTTGCTTACAAGCAGATCCTCAACGAGCAGGAGTTCAGAGAGGCAGAGAAGGAGTATGGTTACGGTTCATTCGTTGCAGAGATGGGCGCAGAGGCTATACAGAAGCTTCTCAAGGCAATAGACCTTGATGCCGAGAGCGCAGAGCTTAAGAAAGAGCTTGAGACATGCAGCGGCCAGAAGCGTACAAGGATCATCAAGAGACTTGAGGTAATGGAGGCATTCAGAACATCAGAGAACAGACCTGAGTGGATGATCATGAATGTAATACCTGTTATCCCACCAGATATCAGACCTATGGTACAGCTTGAAGGTGGAAGATTTGCAACATCAGACCTCAACGATCTGTACAGAAGAATCATCAACAGAAATAATCGTCTCCGCAGACTCCTTGATCTCGGTGCTCCTGAGATCATCGTGAGAAATGAGAAGAGAATGCTTCAGGAGGCAGTTGATGCACTTATAGATAACGGTAGACGTGGACGTGCGGTAACAGGCCCTGGTAACAGAGCACTGAAGTCACTTTCAGAGATGCTGAAAGGTAAGCAGGGACGTTTCCGTCAGAACCTTCTTGGTAAGCGAGTTGACTACTCAGGACGTTCAGTTATCGTAGTTGGACCAGAGCTTAAGATTTACCAGTGCGGTCTCCCTAAGGAGATGGCTATCGAGCTGTTCAAGCCATTTGTTATGAAGGAGCTTACAGCTACAGGTAAGGCAAACAATATCAAGCAGGCAAAGAAGATGGTAGAGAAGCTTGAGCCACAGGTTTGGGACATTCTTGAGGATGTCATCAAGGAGCATCCGGTTATGCTTAACCGTGCCCCTACACTTCACAGACTTGGAATCCAGGCATTTGAGCCAGTGCTTGTAGGCGGTAAGGCTATAAAGCTTCACCCACTCGTATGTACAGCCTTCAATGCCGATTTCGATGGAGACCAGATGGCTGTCCATCTTCCACTTACAGTAGAGGCACAGGCTGAGTGTAGATTCCTTCTGCTTTCACCTAACAACCTGCTGAAGCCATCAGATGGTGCGCCTGTTGCCGTTCCTTCACAGGATATGGTACTTGGTATCTACTATCTGACAATGGAAAAGGAAGGCGAGATCGGAGAGGGAAGATATTTTAAGTCCAAGAATGAGGCAATACTTGCATATGAGAATGGTGGAATTACACTTCACACCAAGATCCATGTAAGAAGAACCGGTGAGTTCGAGGGCGAGGAAGTTACAGGTGTTATCGATACAACACTTGGAAAGCTCCTCTTCAATGAGATCATTCCACAGGATCTCGGATATGTAGACAGAACTGTTCGTGAGAACGCTCTGAAGCTTGAGATAGATTTCCATGTAGGAAAGAAGCAGCTCAAGCCAATCCTTGACAAGTGTATCAATACACACGGTGCAACAAAGACTGCAGAGGTTCTTGATGATGTCAAGGCAATAGGATATAAGTATTCAACAAGAAGTGCTATATCAGTATCTATTTCAGATATGAAGGTGCCTGATGAGAAGAAGGATATCCTTGAGGATGCACAGAAGCTCGTTGACCAAATCACCAAGAAGTTCAGACGTGGTCTTGTATCAGACGAGGAGAGATATCAGGCAGTAGTTAAGATCTGGGAGAAGGCAGATAAGCATCTGCAGGATCTCCTGTTCGCAGGTCTTGATAAATATAACAATATATTCATGATGGCTGATTCTGGAGCCCGTGGTTCTAATCAGCAGATCAAGCAGCTTGCAGGTATGCGAGGACTGATGGCAGATACAACAGGTAAGACCATTGAGCTCCCAATCAAGTCTAACTTCCGAGAGGGACTTGACGTTCTGGAGTATTTCATTTCGGCGCATGGTGCTCGTAAGGGTCTGTCAGATACAGCTCTTCGTACAGCCGATTCAGGATACCTGACAAGACGACTTGTAGATGTATCACAGGATCTTATAATCAGAGAGCCTGATTGTAGTATAGGAAGAGATTCAATTCCGGGTATGGTCATTGAGGCCTTCAGAGAGGGCAAGGAAATGATCGAGGAGTTTCAGGAGAGAATCACAGGACGTTACCTTGCAGAGTCTGTATATGATGCAGAGGGCAACATGCTTGTCAAGATAAATCATATGGTAACTCCTAAGAGAGCTGAGCTCATTGTTAAGAAGGGTGTCGATGCCAACGGCGTTCCATTCACCGTTAAGGATGACGATGGAAACGAAGTTGTAAGATCAGATGCAAAGCTTAAGATCAGAACAGTCCTCACATGTAAGTCACACCTCGGTGTGTGCGCAAAGTGCTACGGTGCGAACATGGCAACAGGAATGCCTGTACAGGTTGGTGAGTCAGTTGGAATTATCGCTGCACAGTCAATCGGTGAGCCTGGTACACAGCTTACAATGAGAACATTCCATACAGGTGGTGTTGCCGGTGGCGATATCACACAGGGTCTTCCAAGAGTTGAGGAGCTTTTCGAGGCCAGAAAGCCAAAGGGACTTGCGATCATTGCAGAGTTTGGCGGAAAGGTACAGCTCCGTGACAACAAGAAGAAGAGAGAGGTTGTCATAACAAACGATGAGACAGGTGAGTCAAAGGCATATCTTATTCCTTATGGTTCACGTATCAGAGTTCTTGATGACCAGGTACTTGAGGCTGGTGATGAGCTTACAGAGGGATCAGTTAATCCACATGATATCCTTAAGATAAAGGGTGTTCGTGCAGTTCAGGATTACATGCTCCGTGAGGTTCAGAAGGTTTACAGACTTCAGGGTGTTGATATCAATGATAAGCACATTGAGATCATCGTAAGACAGATGCTTAAGAAGATCATAATTGATGAGCCGGGAGATTCAGATTATCTTCCAGGAACACAGGCAGATCTGCTTGAGTTTGAAGATACAAATGAGAAGCTTATCGCAGAGGGCAAGGAGCCTGCAACTGGAACACAGATAATGCTTGGTATAACAAAGGCATCACTTGCAACTGATTCATTTATGTCGGCTGCATCATTCCAGGAGACAACAAAGGTTCTTACAGATGCTGCGATCAAGAGTAAGGTTGATCCACTTATCGGACTTAAGGAAAACGTTATCATCGGAAAGCTTATACCTGCTGGTACAGGAATGAAGAGATATCGTTCAGTAAAGCTTGACACTGATATGGAAGAGCTTAACTTCTTTGATGAAGATGAGGATACAGATGATTACGAAGAGTTAGAGAATGTAAATTCAGAGGAGATCGTATTTGAGACCCTTGATACAGCCGGAGATGCTGACGAAGAGTAATCACTCATTTGATTGGATGTATATAAAAAAGTAGTGGCTGCGAAGCTGCTCGACATGAAGGATATAAGGGGAATCCGGGATATGTCAATTTCTCATAAAGGTATTCAGATATACCTGTGAGAAATAGAATATGCCGGATTTCTTTTTGGAAATATTTAGTAAGAAAGAAATGGAATAATATGGCTGCTGTAAAGAAAATCAATAAAGAAGGTATATTAGAAGCGGCGTATAACCTTGCCAGAAGAGAAGGAATTGCCGCAATAACAGCAAGAAAACTGGCAAAAGAGATTTCCTGTTCAACACAACCAATATATGAGAATTTTGTTGATATGGGAGCTGTTATAGAGATTACAACAGAGCGTATAAATGAGGTTTACGGTTCCCTGAAGACAAGTCTGTGTAAGAAAGAGAATGCGGATTATGTCAGCCAGACCACTATTGTCTGTGAGTTTGCAGACAGTGAGAGGGTGTTGTTCAGACAGCTCGTTGCAGACAATGACTCGGGACATGGACTGTTTAAGGATACCAGGACAGAGAAGATGTTAGTTGAGACACTTCACTGTGATGAGATTGTTGCAGATCAGATAAATGAGGAAATGCACAAATATATAATGGGACAGGCGTTTCTTGTAAATGAAGGTTATACAGAATTTGATCAAGCCAGACTGGCAATGGAAACAGAGAGAGTCTTTGAGTTCGTTAAGAAAATATTTGTCAAATAAATGCTTGACAGAGAAAATACTCGACTATATAATGATAAAGCATGCGTAAAAACATGCTTTATCATTTTAAATTTATATACAGGAGGTGAAAACATGCCAACATTTAACCAGTTAGTTAGAAAAGGAAGACAGACAGTAGAGAAGAAGTCAACTGCACCAGCTCTTCAGAGAAGTTTCAACTCACTTAAGAAGAAGCCAGTAGAGACAAGCTCACCACAGAAGAGAGGAGTTTGTACAGCAGTTAAGACAGCTACTCCTAAGAAGCCTAACTCAGCTCTTAGAAAGATCGCCAGAGTACGTCTTTCAAACGGAATCGAAGTAACAAGTTATATCCCAGGTGAGGGTCATAACCTTCAGGAGCATAGCGTTGTACTTATCCGTGGTGGAAGAGTAAAGGACTTACCTGGTACAAGATACCATATCATCAGAGGTACTCTTGATACAGCAGGTGTAGCAAAGAGACGTCAGGCTCGTTCAAAGTATGGTGCAAAGCGTCCTAAGGATGCAAAATAAAACATGCTAGAACACAATTCTAATTTGTGCTGGTAAGGTCATGTTTTTATATAGATAATAATTCAGATAGAAACAGTTAAGACAGATAACAGCACGAACACATTCCATAATTATAGAGAGAATGTGAGTACCGAAGATTTAATAAATAATTAAGGAGGGAAGAACCGTGCCACGTAAAGGACATATCGCAAAGAGAGACGTATTAGCGGATCCAATTTACAACAATAAGGTCGTTACAAAGCTTATCAACAACATTATGTTAGATGGTAAGAAGGGTGTAGCACAGAAGATCGTCTACGGTGCATTTGATCGTATCGCAGAAGAGACTGGTAAGCCTGCATTAGAGGTATTCGAAGAGGCTATGAACAACATCATGCCACTCCTCGAGGTTAAGGCTAGACGTATCGGTGGTGCAACATACCAGGTACCTATCGATGTAAGACCTGACAGAAGACAGGCTCTCGGACTTCGTTGGTTAACAGCTTTCTCACGTGCAAGAAGTGAGAAGACTATGGAAGAAAGACTTGCGAAGGAGATCATGGATGCAGCTAACAACACAGGTGCATCTGTAAAGAGAAAAGAAGACATGCACAAGATGGCAGAGGCAAACAAGGCATTCGCTCACTACAGATTCTAATTGTCTGTGTGAGAATGCATTTGTATGCATGCTTATGTGTATATGGGACACAATAGATGTGTTACGAAAAATAGCAAAAGGAGGACAATCCGTTGGCTGGAAGAGAATATCCATTGGACAGAACAAGAAACATTGGTATTATGGCTCATATCGATGCCGGTAAGACAACTCTTACAGAGCGTATCTTATACTATACTGGTGTTAACTATAAGATTGGTGATACTCATGACGGTACAGCTACCATGGACTGGATGGAGCAGGAGCAGGAGAGAGGTATAACAATTACTTCAGCTGCTACAACATGCCATTGGACACTTGAGGATCATCACAAACCAAAGGCTGGCGCGTTAGAGCACAGAATCAACATCATCGATACTCCGGGACACGTTGACTTCACTGTTGAGGTTGAGCGTTCACTTCGTGTACTTGACGGAGCTGTAGGTGTATTCGATGCTAAGGCTGGTGTAGAGCCTCAGTCAGAGAACGTATGGCGTCAGGCTGACACATACAATGTACCTCGTATGGCATTCATCAACAAGATGGATAAAATGGGTGCAGACTTTTTCTACTCAGTTCAGACAATCATTGATCGTCTGGGCAAGAATGCAATTCCAGTACAGATCCCTATCGGAAAAGAGTCAGACTTCATCGGTCTGATCGATCTGTTCGAGATGGAAGCATACTACTACAAAGATGATAAGGGCGAGGACATCGAGATCACAACTATCCCTGATGACCTTAAGGAGCTTGCAGACAAGTGGCATGAGAACCTTGTCGAGAAGATCTGCGAGTTAGATGACGACTTAATGATGATGTACCTTGAGGGCGAGGAGCCATCAATCGATGAGATGAAGAAGGTTCTTCGTAGAGCAACTATCGCATGTGAGGCAGTTCCTGTATTCCTTGGTTCAGCTTACAAGAACAAGGGTGTTCAGAAGATGCTTGACGGTGTTATCGAGTACATGCCAGCACCAACAGATATCCCTGATATCACAGGTGTTGATCCAGACGGTAACGAGGTTGTTCGTCATTCATCAGATGATGAGCCATTCTCAGCTCTTGCATTCAAGATCATGACAGATCCATTCGTTGGAAAGCTTGCATTCTTCAGAGTTTACTCAGGTACACTGAACTCAGGTTCATATGTACTGAATGCAACAAAGGATAAGAAGGAGCGTGTAGGACGTATCGTACAGATGCATGCCAACGCTCGTAAAGAGATTGATAAGGTTTACTCAGGAGATATCGCAGCTGCTGTAGGTTTCAAGCTTACAACTACAGGTGACACAATCTGTGATGAGCAGCATCCAGTTATCCTTGAGTCAATGGAGTTCCCAGAGCCAGTTATCGAGCTTGCTATCGAGCCTAAGACCAAGAATGATCAGGGTAAGATGGGTGAGGCACTCGCAAAGCTTGCTGAGGAGGATCCTACATTCAAGGCTCATACAGACAAAGAGACAGGACAGACAATCATTGCCGGAATGGGTGAGCTTCACCTTGAGGTTATCGTTGATCGTCTTCTCCGTGAGTTCAAGGTTGAGGCAAACGTTGGTGCACCTCAGGTTGCTTACAAGGAGACATTCACAAAGCCAGTTGATATCGACAGCAAGTATGCTAAGCAGTCAGGTGGTCGTGGACAGTACGGTCATTGTAAGGTTAAGTTCGAGCCTATGGATCCTAACGGTGAGGAGACATTCAAGTTCGAGTCAACAGTTGTCGGTGGTGCTATTCCTAAGGAGTACATCCCAGCAGTTGGAGAGGGTATCGAAGAGGCAGCTAAGGCTGGTATCCTTGGCGGCTACCCAGTACTTGGTGTTTATGCTAACGTATACGATGGATCATACCATGAGGTCGATTCATCAGAGATGGCATTCCACATCGCTGGTTCTATGGCATTCAAGGAGGCTATGGCTAAGGCTGACCCAGTTCTTCTTGAGCCTATCATGAAGGTTGAGGTTACAATGCCTGAGGAGTACCTCGGTGATGTAATCGGAAGCTTAAATGCTAAGAGAGGCCAGATCGAGGGTATGGATGATATCGGCGGTGGTAAGATCGTCAGAGCATTCGTTCCACTTGCAGAGATGTTCGGATACTCAACAGAGCTTCGTTCATCAACACAGGGTCGTGGTAACTACTCAATGTTCTTTGAGAAGTACGCTCAGTGTCCAAAGAGCATTCAGGAGAAGGTTATCGCAGAGCATTCTAAGTAAGATATTTGACGAAAGACATTTTCCTGGTCTTTCAGGTCATATAAATAAAAAATTATATATGCTGGCAGGTTAAAGATTACATATCGTTAGCCTGCTGGTATAAAGAGATAAAAAATGGTTGAAAATCTCTAGTATTTTCTATATAATGATTTTTAGCCGAGTAACCCGCGTGGGGTAAAATTTTAAGGAGGATTTTATATCATGGCAAAGGAAAAGTTTAATAGAAGTAAGCCACATTGTAACATCGGTACAATCGGACACGTAGATCACGGTAAGACTACTCTTACAGCTGCTATCACAAAGGTTCTTTCAGAGAGAGTTGCTGGTAACACAGCTACAGATTTCGAGAACATTGATAAGGCTCCAGAGGAGAGAGAAAGAGGTATCACTATCTCTACAGCTCACGTTGAGTACGAGACAGAGAAGAGACATTACGCACACGTTGACTGTCCAGGACATGCTGACTACGTTAAGAACATGATCACTGGTGCAGCTCAGATGGATGGTGCTATCCTTGTTGTTGCTGCTACTGATGGTGTTATGGCTCAGACAAAGGAGCATATCCTTCTTTCACGTCAGGTTGGTGTTCCTTACATCGTTGTATTCCTTAACAAGTGTGATATGGTAGACGATGAGGAGCTTATCGAGCTCGTTGAGATGGAAGTTACAGAGCAGCTTGAGGAGTACGGATTCAATGATTGTCCTATCGTTAAGGGTTCAGCTCTTAAGGCTCTTGAGGATCCAATGGGACCTTGGGGAGACAAGATCATGGAGCTTATGGATACAATTGATTCATATATTCCAGATCCACAGAGAGATACAGATAAGCCATTCATCATGCCTGTAGAGGACGTATTCACAATCACAGGTCGTGGTACAGTTGCTACTGGTAGAGTAGAGGCTGGTGTAATTCACCTCAATGATGAAGTTGAGATCGTTGGTATCAAGCCAGAGATCCAGAAGACAACAGTAACAGGTATCGAGATGTTCAGAAAGCTCCTTGACGAAGGTCAGGCTGGTGATAACATCGGTGCCCTTCTTCGTGGTATCAAGAGAGAGGATATCGTAAGAGGACAGGTTCTTTGTAAGCCAGGTTCAATTACATGTCATACAAAGTTCACAGCACAGGTTTACGTTCTGACAAAGGACGAGGGTGGTCGTCATACACCATTCTTCAACAACTATCGTCCACAGTTCTACTTCAGAACAACAGACGTTACAGGTGTATGTAACCTTCCAGCTGGTACAGAGATGTGCATGCCTGGTGATAACGTAGAGATGACAATCGAGCTCATCCACCCAATCGCTATGAGCCAGGGTCTTACATTCGCTATCCGTGAGGGTGGTAGAACTGTAGGTTCAGGAAGAGTTGCAACTATCATCGAGTAATCTTTGATAAACCGCATAAATAAAGGATTTTCAGACCTTCGAGGGTTCGCCCTCGGAGGTCTTTTTTCTGCTTAAAAATGGGTTTTGACCCTATTTTGACCCTAATTTAGAGCAAAAAATAAGCTCTGACCCTACAAATGACATAAAAATCTCAGAGGGAAGATCTAAGGACAGGAGATTTACAGATAGGATATTAAGGGTACAGGGGATAAAATACTTTGACATACACGTAGATGCGTGTTAATGTGAATACAGAAAAAGGTGCTACCGATAGACGGTTAGCACACATGTCCCGATTATAGCATCCTGTAATTATGAGGGCAACACGGAAAAGTTGAAAAACGTCGAAAAATAAAAAACGTTATAGAAACTTTAAATAATGTTCAAACACAATTAGATACTTTAGTTAAAGAAACTCATAAAGCAATTATAGATACTCGAGTAGCATTTGAAAAAACAGATAAGGATAATATTATGTTTTGGAAAGGATAGCGACATGCGAAAAAAAAGTGCATTATTTTTGATTTGTTGTTTTATTATATGTTTAGTAGGGTGTGGTGTAAAAATAAAAACAGAACATTCACAGAAGAATTCTCAAGTAGAATTAACAAGTAGACAGAAGAAAATATTAAAGGAAGCGGGATTATCCACCAATTATGATGATTTGTTATCTTCACAGAGGATTGCAATCAAAAGAATTGAGGAATTATATAAGTATTTAGATAGTGAATATGATGAAGAATTTATTTATGAAGGTTATATTGCGCCAAACTCGCTACAAGATGAACAATTAATAGTTTATCCCCAAGGACTAACAGAAAGTGATATTGTAACAGTAACGGTTTCTAAGATAGATGATAAAGAGATTATAACTGATGATTATTTGAATCTATTATTAAGAGATGATTATGAATCATATATAAAAAATATTATAGTAAAAATAGTTAATTCAGAAAATGTAAAAGTATATTCAGAGATAACTGAAGTTAAAGATAAGAATAATTCGGAATATGATAACAATGTTTCTGCAATGAATAAAATCTTTATTCTCAACACAGATGATAATAAAGAAATGCTTGACAAGCTTAATAAGAAATACAAAGAAAGTTTAGAATCTCATAAACTGTATAGCGTTAATAAGTTTTATATAATGGAAGAAAATGCATTTGAAAAAATAACCAAGTATAATTATGATGAGTACTTGAATGATGATAATATAGTAGCAAAATTCAGATGTAGTTTATCTGAATAAAAAAATGAATCGTTAAATAATAAATGTAAAGCAGAAACAAAAATAAAAAGTGTGTCTAATAGAATGTGATATATAGTAGCTGAAAATAATTTCAATAATTGGAGATTATATATTGTAATAGCTAGATTTATAAGAATTATAATATAGAACATTGTTAAATATTATTTTGGGGAGTAAATGAAAAATTTCTACTCCCCGGTTATGGCAATTCCCAGTACAATGGTCCGGCGAATGGCAATGCCAATTACAATCCGAATGGCAATGCTCAGTATGGTGCCGGATATGGTGGTAATTATAAAAATAGCTAACTATTATTTGTATAGAAGAGACGCAATATAGAAGAAAAACAATAATATAATACGTATAGATCTATAATATGGCTGGGGTATTTATCGGCTACTGATAATAGTTGACTACGACAATAAAAATGTCGTGGTCAACTATATTTTTATGTATGGGACTTAAAATGATAAAAAAGACTAAACCTGATTTAGTGATCTGGTGCATTTACATATTAGCTGAAAATAGCCAATTCCCGCATCATGTCCTGTAAAAAACACTCGAAAAACACTATTCTGTCAATGAATGGGTCAAGTTTTTAGCAAAAGCTTGACATGTAGCATCAGCCCTTGCCGAAGGCAACTTAAAATGGGCTGATGTTCAATAGAAAGGAGGCAACAGATATGGATCAGAAAAAGACCGGTTTATTCCTAAGAGAACTGAGAAAGGAAAAACAGCTTACCCAGGAACAACTTGCAGAGTGGTTTGGAGTAACAAGCCGCAGTGTGTCAAGGTGGGAGACAGGCAGCAATATGCCGGATCTCAGTATTTTGGTGGAGCTGGCAGATTTCTATGATGTTGATATCAGGGATATCATTGATGGAGAAAGAAAGGGTGAGGACGTGAATAAGGAAGAGAAAGAGCGATTGCAGCTTGTAGCGGATTATGCAGAAAATGAGAAGAATACATTGCTGATGAGATTGCGTATAATCAGCATAGTGGGATTGGTTTCGCTCATTGCAGGACTGACGATGATGGTGATCAGCAGAGATAACAATCTTCCAGTCTATGATTATTTGATGGGGACGCTTATGGGAGTTGCTATAGGTGCGTTGCTGGTTGCGGTGTTCTATTCAACCGGAGTTTTAGAAAACATGAGGAAGCGGAAAAGAACGCTTATGAAAGTGCTTTTGGTAATAAGCATATTAATCCTGCTTGGAACATTCATCGCGGCAATCATAGCATCGTTATGATATATATAATGAGCATTGCGACGGTTGAGCTTGCGCAAACTAAATGTAATATGCTATAATTTTTAAGGATGCAATGTGGACGATCAGTTTGTGGCATCCACATGAGCACAGATATTTTGCGTGAGATATAGTAAATATGAATAGTGCAATCATTTTTTATGACGAAAGAATTACAATTATATATGTATAAGCCCATAATATGGTTGGGCGTATCTACCAGCTACCGATAATAGTTGACTACGACATGGATTGCCGTGGTCAACTATATTTTTGTGTAAAAATATGTGTGTGGATACAGAGTATGGATGGGGTTTTAACAAAAAATATAAAATGATTTTGGAGGGTGCGCGTATGAGGTATGATGTGATAATTATTGGAGCGGGACCAGGAGGAATATTTTCTGCATATGAGCTGACAAAGCAGGCTCCGGATCTCAAGGTTGCAGTGTTTGAGGCTGGACATGAGCTTAAGAGAAGAAAATGTCCGATAGACGGCACAAAGATCAAGAGCTGCGTGGGATGTGATAGCTGCTCGATCATGAGCGGATTTGGTGGTGCAGGTGCATTTTCCGATGGAAAGTACAACATTACAAATGACTTTGGCGGAAGTCTGTATGAGTACATTGGCAAGAACGAGGCCATAGACCTCATGAAGTATGTGGATGATATCAATATGGAGTACGGCGGAGAGGGTACGAAGCTTTATTCCACTGCCGGCACAAGATTCAAGACAGTGTGTCTGCAGAACAGGCTTCATTTGCTGGATGCCTCGGTCAGACATCTTGGCACGGACATCAACTATATAGTTCTAGAGAATCTGTATGCATATCTTCAGGACAAGGTAGAGTTTTATTTTGACACACCTATACAGACTGTGGAAAAGCTGGACGATGGAACATATAGTGTATGCTGCAAGAAGGGTATATTTGCTTGTAACAAATGTATCATATCCGTTGGAAGAAGCGGAAGTAAATGGATGGAGACAGTGTGCAAGGACCTTAATGTGCCTACAAAATCTAACAGAGTAGATATAGGAGTCAGAGTAGAGCTTCCTGCAGCTATATTTGCACATTTGACGGATGAGCTCTATGAGAGCAAGATAGTATACAGAACGGAGAAGTATGGAGACAAGGTACGAACTTTCTGCATGAACCCAAGGGGCGCCGTGGTTACTGAGAATACTAATGGAATCATAACGGTAAATGGCCACAGTTATGAGGATCCTGCAAAACAGACGGATAATACAAACTTTGCGCTCCTTGTGGCAAAGCATTTCTCAGAGCCGTTCAAGGACTCCAACGGATACGGCGAGAGCATAGCGAGACTCAGCAACATGCTGGGCGGCGGTGTAATAGTGCAGAGATTTGGCGACCTCATAAGGGGACAGCGATCCACCCAGAGCAGGATAGAGGAAGCGTTCATCACACCTACGCTCAATGCCACACCGGGAGATCTGAGCCTTGTCCTTCCAAAGAGAATCCTGGATGGAATAATCGAGATGATCTACGCTCTTGATAAGATAGCCCCAGGAACGGCAAATGAAGATACACTGTTGTATGGAGTTGAGGTCAAATTCTATAACATGGAGGTTGAAGTAGATGATAAGCTCGAGACAAGATATAAGGGACTGTATATCATAGGAGATGGCAGCGGAATAACACACTCCCTTTCACACGCATCTGCAAGCGGTGTATACGTAGCAAGAAATATTGCACATGGCGAATAAAACGAATAGATATTTATATAGAAGAAAGTCATTCAAAACAGAGTATCGTGATAGGGGTTCCGGATACTCTGTTTTTATTTGATAAATGAGTTTCAAGCGAAAATACATTTGTTTGACTGGATGGTAGAAGAATGGTAGAGTTGTAAATGGTATGAAAATAGATTTAAAGCCTACAACAAATATGAAAACAAATTTAACTGAGAAAATTGTTAGTGGCATTGTATAGAAGACACTATATGATGGATTATTTTCGAAAGAAGAAAGGAAATAGGAAAATATGGAAGGATCAGTTATAAATCAGATATGCGCATCTATGGATTCATTCTTTGATACAGAAAAGAAAATAGGCGATTATATCGTCAGGAATCCCAAGGAGGTTGTGGATATGACAGTCGGGGAGCTGGCAAAGGAGTGCGGTGTCAGCGAGGCCTCGGTGTCGAGATTCTGCAAACGAATAGAGCTGAAGGGATTTCACCATCTCAAGATATCGCTGGCGAGAGAACTCGTGGATGCCAAGGATGACGGAGAGATATCTGGACATATATCTGTGGATGATATGGAAGGTTCTCTGAGAGGAATACTGTCGAATAAAAGTGTATATACAATCCAAATACATAATTATATATGGAGGAAACAGACATGAAAGATATCAAATGGGCAGTTCTCGGAACAGGAGTTATTGCAAATGAGATGGCAGTGGCACTCAAAAAGAATGGCAGGAACATTTATGCGGTTGGTAACAGGACGTATGACAAAGCGGTGGCATTTGCTGAGAAGTATGGCATAGGTAAGGTTTATTCAGACTACAATGAGATGTTCACGGATCCGGAAGTGGACGTGATATATATAACGACTCCACACAATACACACATACAGTTTATGAGAAGAGCGATAGAGAATGGAAAACATATACTTGTGGAAAAATCTATAACATTGAACAGCGGTGAACTTGGAGATATGCTGGAACTGGCAGAGCAGCACAATGTGATCATAGGCGAAGCGATGACTATTTATCATATGCCTATTTACAGAAAACTTAAGGAGCTACTGGACTCGGGTGCACTTGGCAAAGTCAATCTCATAACCATGAATTTTGGAAGCTTCAAAGACTATGATATGAACAATCGATTCTTCAACAGAAACCTTGCGGGAGGGGCAATGCTGGATATAGGTGTGTATGCCCTGTCATTTATAAGGTGGTTCATGGACTCAAAGCCAGACAAGCTTCTTTCACAGGTTAAGCCTGCGCCTACTGGAGTGGATGAGCAGGCAGGACTTTTGCTTATGAATAAGGAAGGACAGATGGCAACCGTTATGTTGTCCCTTCACTCGAAGCAGCCGAAACGTGGAATGGTATCATGTGAAAATGGATATATAGAGGTGATGGAGTATCCAAGAGCGTGGGAGGCGAAGGTCACATACACAGATACAGGCAAAACTGAGATTGTTGCAGCCGGAGAAAATGCGGATGCCCTTGCGTATGAGCTTCAGGACATGGAGAGTGCGATATCCGGTGATGGAGATATGTATCTGGAATATACAAAGGATGTCATGGATATGATGACAGAGTTCAGAAGATCATGGCGATTTACATATCCAGAGGAAGAATAGGTAGATTGCCATATGTAGGGGAGGCTGTTTAGAACAATTGCACACAATTGTCAGATAAATAAAAAAAGTCCTTGACATAAGATTGCAGTGGTGGTATCTTATAAAAGCTGTCGCATGAGCAGGCAGCAGACGACAGCTTTTATAGGTATACAACATGATATGTCACTGAGACATGATTATAAATTACCTGAAAAAAGTTGTTGACATACACACTTCGGTGTGGTAATATTTAAAAGTTGTCGCCGAAGAGGTCAGACATCAGCAACCGAAAAGGTCTTGAAAAAAGATAAAAAAGTTGTTGACAAAGAACTTCAGATGTGATAACATATAGAAGTTGTCGCTGAGAGGCGAGAACACAAAGAACCTTGAAAAATTAACAACATGACAACCCTGAAATTCCAAACAAGAATTTCAAGAACGTCGGATCAGAGATGATATCAAAGATCCAACAAACCAATAACAGTAAAGATGGTTAGGAAAAATACAAGCTAGTATGATTTCTGACATAGGATTTACAAACTTTTTAATGAGAGTTTGATCCTGGCTCAGGATGAACGCTGGCGGCGTGCTTAACACATGCAAGTCGAACGATTGAAGCTGGAGCTTGCTCCGGCCGATTTAGTGGCGGACGGGTGAGTAACGCGTGGGTAACCTGCCTCATACAGGGGGATAGCAGTTGGAAACGATTGGTAAAACCGCATAAGCGCACGGTGCCGCATGACACAGTGTGAAAACACTCCGGTGGTATGAGATGGACCCGCGTCTGA